>JAKATN010000036.1 GCA_021818715.1 Thermoplasmata archaeon | reverse complement strand
CGGCCCTCCGCATTTCATAAATGGGGATCGATCAGGAATTACGAAGTAGAAAATGTTTCAGTATTGCCTCAATGCATAATGGCTAGTAGCCAGATGATGAAGGTAGCTTATCTCTAGCGCATTACATTTTCAACCTTTTTTGAATTAGAAAAGTAGAAGTTTTGTTGACTCATATGCCGCAATTGTACTTCCATGAATCATGCTCGGACAGATGGTTGATCTTAATTAACAATCTGGGCATTCCAGCTTGCAAAAAGTGATGCCCTGAATGGCTGAAGAAGGCAATGCCAACAATGGTAACAGAAGGAATCTATTGCTTTTGATGGTTTCCAGATCAACCAGAAGTTTTGCAGCCGGATTCATTGCCGTTGTAATTGGTCTATATTACACCAACCGGCTGGGTCTTTCGCTTACCCTTGTAGGAATTATATTCGGAGCTGGTGCGCTTGCCACTCCTATTCTTACACTTTTTACTGGAAGGATGGCGGATCTGTATGGAAGGAAGAGCCTCCTGCTCCTGTCGCTTCTCCTTTTACCAGGATCGCTGGCTATAGTGCTTGTGTCCACTTATTTCCCGCTGCTCGTTGTTTCTGCTGCAATGGGGGGTTTTGGCATTGCCGGCGGTCTTGTCGGAGGAGGGGTAGGGGCGATAGCCGCTCCCATGCAGACCGCACTCCTGGCTGAAAAAACTTCATCCGGGAACCGGACCAGGGTATTCTCGATTTTCACAATAATCTCCACACTTTCCGGTTCCACCGGTGCATTACTTTCCAATATTCACAGTTATCATACGCTGTTTTATCTGGCCCTAATTATCTCTCTTGTGTCAGCCATTGCCATTCTTCCGGTCCATGAGGACTTCAAGCGACCGGAACACAGTGAAGTAGCAAGGAGGGAAAAGACTGCCAAGACTTCCAGGAACAGAAAGATAATCTCCATGTTTAGTGCAACAGGGACGCTAAACGGTGCTTCGCAGGGATTAATAATTCCCTTTTTGCCCATCATTCTACGGCTTACTTTCAACATGTCGAACGGACAGATCGGTGATCTCTTTTCAGTGGGAGGGTTCCTGACGGCTGCAGCTACCACTCTCACCCCATATGCTACCAAGAAAATTGGGTTCGTAAGGCTGATAATGGCAACCAGAACCTTCTCCACGGTTTTCCTTGTGGTATTCCCATTTGCACCTGGAATTCTGGCTGCTTCCCTATTTTACATTGTTTTCACGGCATTGAGAGCCATGTCCCTTCCTTCACAGCAGGCCCTCATGATGACGCTCGTGGATGAGGAATACCGTGCCTCAGCGACAGGTGTAAATCAGACGGCCAGGCTGCTACCTGCAGCAGGAGCTACTGCAGCTTCAGGATCCGTACAGGACTATCTTGGTATACTAATCCCATTTGAACTGGCCTCGGCAATAAGCTTTTTTAACGTTTTCGTTTACTACCGTTTCTTCTGGAAAATGCCGGCCGCTGGTTCATCGCAGGATACCTCAACCTGAATGCACCTATATTTAGCCTTATTGACCGGTTTACCGGCTATCCCTTGAAGATTGATAAAATAAGTTAAAGCGAGTGGGTACATTTTGCAAAAGGTCAAAAATTAGAGGCATTTCTGAATCGAACCGAAGACAGATTAATATCAGGATAATAATTGCTGGCGCGTGGAGGAAGGATCAAATTTTCCGAAACTTGCTTACGTTTTTTGTGCTGTGAGTGCATTCCCAGTCATTCTTGGGGGCTTGTTGTTACTTATCAACCTCTATGAAGTCCTGCCTTTCTTCCCTCTTGGATCACTGTCAGGAATTCTTGGGCTTGTTTGGGGAACGCTTATTCTTACCTTCAGCTACAGATTGAAAATTCACCCGGAAAACCACATGATCTACGGCATACTGATATCGATACTTTCAATCGCAAGCATCTATGGGGGATACTGGGGATTTGGTGTTGGCCTAATCCTTGGTCTCATGGGGGGTATTCTGGCGATCTTATGGTCGCCTGAGGAACCAGAAGAGAGTGATTCTGAAGAGGCTGAGGCAGAAGAAAACGTGGAGCCTGAATCGGACTAATTTCAAGCTGGGAAAGCAGT
The DNA here is from genome assembly GCA_021818715.1 of Thermoplasmata archaeon. Lineage (GTDB taxonomy): Archaea > Thermoplasmatota > Thermoplasmata > Thermoplasmatales > Thermoplasmataceae > JACWAH01. The sequence goes on along the minus strand of JAKATN010000036.1, from coordinate 4,819 downwards.
TTTTCCTGTCTGGTTAAAGTAAAGGTAAGGGCTGGCTGAATCAACCGAATTCGCATACATTCATAGGTGTACGTCATGGGGGATTGAGAAGATCGCCCTGAAATCCACAGTGCTAATATCAGTGTACGCTGACCTGTTTTTAGACGAAACTGCTGATTACAGGTGCAACTTTATGTTTCAGAGTCAGCAAACCGTTCTGCACGCTAACTGGCCGGTGCTATCGATAATGCAACCAAGCCGTTTATAACTCCAGAAGGCAATGTATGAGTAGTTTTTCAGGTCAATTCAACTATTGCGGCATTTGCCATACCGCCGCCTTCGCAGATTGCAATGAGACCACGCTTTTTTCCTGCAGATTTCAAGTTGTTGATCATTGTCGCAAGTATCCTTGTGCCTGTAGCCCCGAGTGGATGGCCGATGGCAATCGCGCCACCGTGCGGGTTCACCTTCTGCTCGTTGACTTCAAATTCCCTCTGCCAGGCAAGGGGAACAGGCGCAAAAGCCTCATTGACTTCGAAAATATCAATATCCTCCAACCCTATCCCTGCCCTATCAAGTGCGCCCTTTGTTGCAGGGATTGGGCCTGTAAGCATAGTTACCGGATCTACTCCAGTAACTGAAAAGGAAACAAATCTGGCTACAGCCTTCAGGTTGTTTCGATCAAGGCCTTCTTCGGAAGCAATTACCGCTGCGCTTGCCCCATCACTTATCTGACTCGAGTTCCCGGCAGTAATCAGTTTGAGGCCTTGGAATGCGGGGGGAAGATCCTTCATCCTCTGCAGATCGGCATTTGCCCTCGGGCCTTCGTCGTTTTCAATTATGGTTTCATCGGATGACCCGTCCGTCTGCGATCTGACTCTTACAGGGACAATCTCCTGCCTGAAATGATCTCTCGATCCGGCAGCAAGTCGGTGGCTCCTGTAGCTGAATTCGTCCATCTCATCGCGTGTTATTGAATACTTGTTTGCTATGGATTCTGCCCCCACTGCCTGGCTGAACCAGTTTCCACCAAGCGAGTATCTTCTTTCCAGATCACTGGTAATGGGGTTTCGATCGGATGAAATGTTTGTACCTATCCCTTCCCTGCTCATTGATTCTATTCCCCCGGCAATAACTAGGTCGTAAAATCCCGACTGCACACCTTGCGCCGCGAATTGCACAGCCTGGAGACTGGATCCGCACTGCCTGTCAACCGTTGTTCCGGGGACAGCCTCGGGAAAGCCGGCAGAAAGTATTGAATTTCGGGCTATATTCGCTCCCTGTTCGCCCACCTGCGTAACACATCCTGCTATCACGTCCTGAATCGCAGCAGGATCTATTCTGCTCCTCTTGACCGATTCTTTCAGCAGTCCCGCAAAAAGATCAACGGGATGCACAGCACTCAGTGATCCGTTCCTTTTCCCGATGGGGGTTCTGACAGCGTCCACGATGTAGGCTTCTATTGCGTGAGTCTTCACGCGATCATAAGCGATTGGTACATTATCACCTTTCAGGTGAGCCAAATGATCCTCATTGGCGGCACATGATTTGCTGCCTTTCGCATGGCTGGTTAGTGAAGAAATATTGACGCTGTGGTGGTAATACCGTTACGCTCTTATTCATACAGCACATAGATGCCTTAAACTGAGGTGATGGCAAATGGAAAACCGGTCTACCAAACCAAAGAAGGATGCCAAGCCAGGGCATTCAGATAGCCCAGGAACTTCGCTGGTCTTCTATTCCGTTGCCTTCATACTGATTGTTTCCATCGTTGTTGTTTCCACCGGAATCCTTGTACTGCTGTCGTATGCGGGTTTCGGATTTTCCTTCCTGATATTGTACCTCTATGTATTTTCCGTCGCAGGAAGCGCCATTGCGCTTGCCCTCTCCCTGAGAGGCCTGATACGATCCTACCAGTCCATTTTGAATTCGGCTTCCAGTCCTGGAAAAACTATTATTCTAGGGGCAACGGCGGTGGATTACAACCTGAAGGAACAGGTTCAGACCGATCCTGAAAGCTATTACTCCCCTGCAGAACGTGAAATAATTGATCTCATAAGGGATCATGGAGGGAGTATTCTGCAGAGCAGCCTTGTTTCAGCCTCTACACTTTCCAGTGCCACTGTTTCAAGGACAATAACCGCACTTGAAAACAAGGGAGTTCTGTTAAGGATCAGGAAGGGTGTCACCAATGAATTGCACCTTGTTGAAAGCAATTTCAGATAGACCTTAAGAACTCTTCCAGCCTTTTGAATAAACATGAGACACTTTGACAGACTCATATGGATACTGCTTGCCATGGTGATTGTTGTTATCGGGATAGCGGTCGCGATGTCCGTATTTTATGGTGGACACTATGCCAGCGGGAACTATACCTACCCTTATGGAATGATGGCTGGTTTCTCTGGTGCCTGGATATTCTTTCCGGTAGCGATGGTGATAGGTTTCGTGTTTGTAGTGCTGATAATATATTTCCTGGTGAGCACAGCAATGGAGACCAGTCACTCACACTTTGACTGGAACGCAGGCACACCGGAAAAGATTGCAAAGGAACGCTACGCAAAGGGAGAAATCACCGAGGAGGAATATACAAGGATTATCAACAACCTCAGGAAGTAACAACTTCTGATCTAACGCAAAACCAAGAGAGAGGTACGGCCCTTCAGCCCACCTCATCATTCTTTATTCTGTTTTAATTTCAGGCGTGTAACCCATGTGTTCTCTCAGGCCTGCAACCAGGTAGCCCTTTGCCTGTTCCATGGTAACATGCGGCGGCATTGGCCTGAAACCTGGATCGGTTATTGCTTCCAGAAGGAATGGACCATCGCTGTCCAGCGTCTTTCTTATTGCATTCCTGAGATTCGCGCCCCTTTCAATGCGCATTGATTCTATTCCGTACGCTGAAGCCAGAACCGAGAAATCCGGATTTACAAGATCCACTCCCCACTCAGGGTATCCAAGGACTTCCTGTTCGAATTTTATCATCCCTAGCTTTCCGTTGTTGAACAGCAGCATCTTGACAGGTATTCCATATTTCCTGATTGTTGACAGTTCCGCTGACGTCATTGAGAACCCGCCGTCGCCTATCACTGAGACAACCTGTCTCCCCGTGGACAGTGAAACGCCCAGAGCGCCTGGAAGTGCACATCCCATTGACGCAAGCCCGCCTGAGAAGAGGAACCTCTGGCCGGATGACGCGCGAAAATGCCTGGCTATCCAGACGGTGGAGTTGCCAGTATCGGTAACTATCACGGCATCCTTTGCAGTTTCCTCTGAAAGGACCCTGCTCAGCTCTGCAGGGTTTATCCTGGTGGTTTTCTTGGTTTCCCAGCCCGATATCCTCGCCTCCCAGTCCCTCCTGCCTCCCTCAAGTTCAGCATAGTATTTTTTCTCCTTTTCCATGACCATATTCATTATCCGTGTCATGAAAGTGCGGGCATCTGAATGCACCGGAACATCAGCATGAATTTCCTTGCTTAAATTACCGGAATCGATGTCGACCTGAATGATCCTCTTCCCCTTCGGTATGAATTTCGTGTAGGGGAAGGTGGTGCCAATCTCAATTATCAGGTCTGAACCTTCAAGCGCGTCAACTGACGGTCTGGTTCCCAGAAGACCCAGGCCGCCCATTACTTTAGGGTCATCGTCTGAAAGGATCCCCTTGCCAAGCAATGCATAGATTACGGGAGCTCCTATCTTCAGAGAAAGATCGGAAAGCAGTGCGGCATCATTGCGGCATCCTGATCCGACCAGCAAAACCGGCTTTCTGCTGGCTTCTATTGACCTTGCAGCCTGATCCAGATCTGGCGAATAGCTGAATCCGGGGGATCTAACTGCCTCAATCTCAGGTACCTCAACCCTTTCCATCAGCACATCAACCGGTACGCTGAGGTGGGAAACACCGCCAAGCCTTACAGATTCGCTCACTGCCCTGGAAACAAGATACGATGCGGATTCTGCATCCATCATGAACCGGTTGAACACGCTGACGTCATCAAATAATTTTGGCATGTTCACTTCCTGGTGGTAATCTCGCCCGACGAGATCCCTTCTTACCTGGCCGGTTATTGCGATCACCGGCGCCTTGTCGAATTTCGCATCGTATAGCCCGTTAAGAAGGTGGATAGAACCAGGCCCGGAAGTACCGAAACAGGCAGATGGCCTCCCGTTGAATTTGGCATCAAAAGATGCGGCGAATGCTCCGCCTTCCTCATGCCTCACCTGTACATATGTCAGCTTTCCCTTTCTCCTGATAGCCTCAACCAGCGGATCTATGGAGTCCCCGGGAACCCCATATATCCTTTCCACCCCACCTGCTGCCAGATAGTCAACTATTGCCTCAGCAACTGTTTCAAACATTTTCTGTCACTAAACCTCAATTGAACCGCCAGGTACTTTTCTTGTCCCTATGTTTTTAGGGATAGCATGTTTTCAGAATTCCATGCTCCGCAAAAGGTCAATCATAGCTGCATCTTGCAGTCCCATGCATTGCAATCAGTGAAGCAATGATCTCAAATCAGGCAATTTTAGATTCCACGAATTCCTTCAGGGCTACGGCATTATTGTATCTCTGTTCCTTTGCCGAAAAAACGAAGATTACGTCCTGTTGTTTGCAGGCATCCAGAAGCTCCTGAACAGAGGCGTTTGATTTCAGTTCGGAAAAATAGCGGTTTTTGAATTCTGGCCACTTTTCGGGATCGTGCGAAAACCACGTCCTCAACTCATCTGAAGGTGCGATGCGCCTAAGCCAAAGGTCAATCTTCAAGGAATCCTTCGTGACTCCCCTGGGCCACAGCCTGTCGACAAGAATTCTCTTCCCCATCTTTCTGTCTCCCTTTGC
>JAKATN010000035.1 GCA_021818715.1 Thermoplasmata archaeon | reverse complement strand
ATACCCCGATCTAAAAAATATTATGGGTAGCACTAAACACGGACATAGCAGAATTCAGGTCATTTCTATTTTCACACCCTCCTGTCTGAGTTCGTTAAGGATGCGGTTCATTTTCTTCTCGTCTCTCCCGAACTCTTCCGGTGGTACGAAACCCCTGATCTCAGGGTATTCAGTTAGCAACGTCGCAGTAATTGCGGCTGTATGCCCCGTGAGCCTGGCCATCGAGGTCAAATTGTCATCTCCGTAGTCCCTTAGCTCAATTCTGTGCTCTTTCCTGTCGAGAGAAACGACGTCGAGAATAGATATGTCATGGGTATCGTTAAATTGTGAGAAAATCCTCTCTGTCACTTTTCTCGGTGACATTTCATTTTCTTCCTTGAAATAACCCATTTCCTTGAGAAATTTCATGTTTTTGAGGTGCCCTTTATATCTAAGAGTAATCTCGAAAAGATCCTGGACAGGGAGCGTGCTGAGCAAGGTGCGGAGCCCATCAGAGTAGAATCCCTCAAGTTTCATAAGTCCCCGTGGCTGATAGTTGAATGTCTTTTCAAGAGGATCTGTTTCAACGGTAATCCCGTTCTTAATGAGCGTAGCTGGCCTTATGTATTCGTCTATGAGTCCTTCTACGCTCCATGTTACGCTATGTAGAAACGGTTTTCTCGGCTCGGAAGGTAACCCACCAACATATATCCCGATTTTCTTCGCGTCAAACCTTGTGAATAAATAGCCGGCCATTATATTCGAAAGGCCCGGGGCAAACCCGCAGTCCGGTATATAAACAGAATTCGGAGGCACACTTGCTTGAAAGATAAAAGGGTTTTCCTGGTAGAACGAAACGTCCACAACTCTCTTACCGTCCTTTAGTAGCCTAGCAACAGTGTTTTTCGCAATTTTTCCTGGCAAGGCGACGACGAAAACATTGCTGCTGGACAGAATCTCAGGATTTGTCTCAACCGTGCCCTTTATCTTCTCAACAGAGGAGACCTGGTCCAGGGCTCTCCTGTCAGGGTCTACAAGCATGCATGACCCTTTATTCGAAAGAAATCGCGCTATCTCCCTTCCTATGTGCCCCCCTCCAATCACAGCATAGTCTCTCATTTTATCAGCACGGCATGAGAAGTGGGAATAAGTATGTCTTCATCATGTCATCGAATCCAATTCTTAGGCTCAGCGACTGTTTTTTTTATCTCTAGCCGCGGGGTCGCGTAAATTTTCCTGATTAGCCAGCAGACGCGAACCATTTCCCCCGGAATTGAAACGTTATTTTTTTATTCTACGTTGCAATCGGTAGTGATAAGTTGAATTGGAATCCCGATCCTGAGCTTTTTCCAGAAACGAGGGGGATTCTATTTGTCTCATAGATTTCTCATCCTTGAGGACGGGACCGTAATAAAGGGGTCAGGTTTTGGTCATGATTCCGGCAGTTACGGAGAAATCGTTTTTACAACAGCAATGACGGGATATCTGGAGTCCATAACCGATCCATCATACAGGGGACAGATGCTCGTCTTTGCTGCGCCGACAATTGGCAATTACCCGTTACAAAATGGCAAAATGGAATCAGATCGCGCCCAGGTATCCGCCGTGATAACCAGGGATGCGCACTCGACCCTCTATGCCGGGGAGAGCGGAACCCAGCTTGACAGGTTCCTCAAGGAGAACGGGGTGCCTGGAATAGATGGAGTAGACACCAGACTGCTTGTCCGTAAAATAAGGGAACATGGCGTCATGAAAGCTTACATTTCCGACACCCCGGAGTTCCCCGATGTGTGGCCGGATCCGATGGCCGCAGACCTGGTTGGTCCCGTTAGCACCACGTCATCATACACTGTTGCAGGGGTGGGAAAGAGAAATATCCTATATATCGACGTTGGCACAAAAACGAGTCTAGTCGAGAGCATATCTGAAATCTTCTCTCTAACTGTTGTTCCATACAGCGAAAATTTCTCCAATATGAAGAAGGAATATGACGCGATCTTTGTGTCTAATGGCCCAGGAGACCCTTCCCATCCTGCCCTTGCAAAGGTGAGGGAATTTCTTAAGAGCAATACGGGTAAACTTCCAATATTCGGCGTATGTCTCGGGCATCAACTTCTTGCCCTGTCTGGCGGGGGCAGAACCATTAAGATGAAATTCGGGCACAGGGGGACCAACCATGCCGTAACTGATGGAAAGAACATATTCATCACATCACACAACCACGGATATGCGGTAGATCCGGATTCAATTGCAGGAACATCCCTCAAAATAGGACAGAGGGATATAAACGACGGAACGATAGAGATGCTGTACGATCACGAAAATTCCGTGTATTCGGTCCAGTATCATCCAGAAGGATCCCCGGGGCCGAAGGATTATTCTCAGTTCTATGCCTTGATGGCAAAGGTAGTGGAGGATTATTATGCCTAGGGATCGTGCAATCAAGACGGTCCTGATAATTGGATCCGGTCCAGTTGTCATCGGACAGGCAGCAGAATTTGACTATTCTGGATCCCAGGCGTGTCTTTCAATGAAGGAGGAGGGGCTGAGAACGGTCCTGCTGAACTCAAACCCGGCGACAATACAGACGGATTTTGACATTGCTGATCGCATTTACATCGAGCCCATTAATGCAGAAGCGGTCAGACGCATTGTGGAAGTTGAAAAAGTCGATTCTGTCCTGTTCTCAATGGGTGGACAGACTGCCCTGAATCTGGCCATGGATCTTGAAAATTCCGGATTGATCCGCAAGCTTTCCCTGAAGGTGCTTGGAACAGGGGTGGAGTCGATTTCGGTGGCAGAGGACAGGAAAAAATTTCATGCAAGGATGATGGAAATCGGGGAACCGGTGGCCGAGTCCTATACTCTGACTTCTGCGGATTATGAGCAGCAGGCTGATATCATAAGCAGGTTTCCAGTGATCGCCAGGACGTCTTTCTCCCTGGGTGGCTCTGGCGGGTCAATAGCTAGAGACAAAGATGATCTTATACGTTTCTGTGAATGGTTCTTCAGGTCATACATGTCAGATTCGCTGGAGGTTGAAACATCGCTTCTGGGCCTGAAGGAAATTGAATATGAGGTCATACGTGACCACGTTGGAAACTGCATTACAGTATGCAACATGGAGAACCTCGATCCCATGGGAGTGCACACCGGTGAAAGCATAGTGGTGACGCCATCCCAGACGCTGAGTGATGCCGAGTACCATATGCTGCGGCGAGCGGCAATAAAGGTGATCTCTTCCATAGGCATAGTAGGTGCATGCAACATCCAGTTTGCCCTGGATCCGGAGAGTGAAAAGTACTTCATTGTTGAGGTCAACCCGCGTACCTCCAGGTCATCAGCCCTGGCCTCAAAAGCCAGCGGATACCCAATTGCAAGAATAGCATCGAAGATCGCTGTTGGATACAATCTTGATGAAATACGCAACCCGATCACAAAAAACACGTTCGCTGCATTTGAACCCTCCCTTGATTATGTTACTGTAAAGATCCCAAGATGGCCGTTTGACAAGTTTCACGTTGCAAGGACGCTTGGGGTGCAGATGAAGTCTATCGGTGAGGTGATGGGCATCGGGAGAACATTTGAGGAAGCAACGATGAAGGCTATCTCGTCGCTTGATAACGAGATGTCCGAGAAAATCCGGATGTACGAATCAGATGATCGGATATGGGAATATATATCCATTCCGAGTGATCTCCGGATATATGCCATATTTGAGGCGCTTTTCAGGAACTTTGACATAGGGCTGATCGCAAGCAAAAGTGGATATGATCCTTACTTCATCTGGAAATTCAGGAATATTGTGGATATGCTGTCTAGTCTTGAAGTTGGAACAGTCCCGGAAAATCTTCTCTCGTTCAAGGAGCTGGGTATCTCTGACACCATTATTTCCTCATTCACAAAGGTTTCTGCAGTTGAAATATTCAGGTACAGGCTTGATCACAATATTTTTCCACAGTATAAGTCCATAGATACATGTTCCGGGGAATTTGTAGCCATAACTCCGTATATGTATTCAACGTATGAAAGCGAGGATGAGAGAAACAACTCCAGGGTTGGTACAAAGATCATGATCATAGGATCTGGACCTAACCGGATATCACAGGGGCTTGAATTTGACTATGGGGCGGTGAAGGCAATAAAGAAACTCCGCAATGACGGCTATACCACGATCATGGTCAATTCAAACCCGGAAACAGTCTCAACGGATTTTGATATCTCGGACATACTCTATTTCGAGCCTCTCACACTGGAGCACATTTCTAACATCGTTCATGCGGAAAAGCCGCTTGGAATAATAATCCAGTTTTCCGGGCAGACAGGACAGAACATGGCAATGGGACTATCTGATATTTTTGGACCGGACATAATTCTCGGTACAAACCCCATGGACATATCCCACGCTGAAGACAGGACATACTTCGCTGAAGTACTGAAGCAGCTCGGGATAAGGCAGCCGGAATTCACAACCGTGTCAAATCTGCAGGAAGTGTCCGAGAAGCTTTGGAAAATCAACCTTCCTGTCATTTTGCGGTCAAGCTTTATCATAGGCGGCAGGGCTATGGACATAATCGGTGACCGTGAATCGCTGATGAAAAGATCGGAGGAACTCTTCAGGGAACGCCCCGGCTTTCCCATACTTGTGAGCAGGTACGTTGAGGACGCAGACGAGATTGACGTTGATTTTGTATCGGATGGGCGATCCTTTGCAATCTGTGGTGTGTGCATGCACATTGAGGAAGCAGGGACTCACTCCGGAGACGCCACTATGATCATGGGAAAATCCGTTGTGTCCCCTAACGTCATGGGTGAGATAGAGAGGATAGTCGGCCTGCTTGTGCCTGCCTTTAAACTCATCGGGCTGTCAAACCTCCAGCTTGCGTCGAATGAATCAGGCGTTTACGTAATAGAGCTAAATACAAGATCCAGCAGGTCAATCCCCTTTGTCTCGAAGGCGACGGGAGTAAATTGGGTCGGAATCGCCGTGGATACTATGCTGGGAAAGAAAATCGATCGGCGGGCAAATGCTGCAATGAAGTCCTATTTCATCAAGATACCCGTCTTTCCATTCAAGAGGTTTGAGGATCTGGATCCCCTCCTCTCCCCGGAGATGAAGTCGACCGGTGAGGGAATGGGAGCGGGGTTAACACCGGAGGAGGCTATAACCAAAGCCATGGCAATTTCCGGATCGCGTTTCAGGGAAGGGGGCTCAGTAATCATAAGTATCAACGATCGCGACAAGGTGTCAATCCCATACCTCAAGCCTTTTCTTGAGAAGTTCAAGGGACAGGTATATGCAACTGCGGGAACACACGATTCGCTTCTTGGTGCCGGGATTGAGAGCGTTGTCGTTTACAAGATAGACGACATCAGGGAGCCAAGGATCGACCAGATCATGTTCAAGAATCAGGTATCTCTGGTGGTTAACACGCCAAGTGAGGTAGCGGACCAGGTTAAGGACTCATTCCAGATAAGGAAAATTGCCATTTTCCGTAACATTCCTCTCATAACCAACATGCGCCTTGCAAGGTTTGTGTTCGCATCAATGGAGAAATCCGTTTCTCTCGATTACAGGGAAATAAGAGAATATTATTGATGTGAGTTCAACAGATTATTTTATGGCTTAGATATTGCAGCAAAGGTTAAACTATTGTCAAGTAATTACAGGCTGCCCTGATCGAAAGGGCAATTGGTGAAAACATGACAGAGAATTTAGACCCATTTGAAATTGCTGTGAAGCAACTGAACAGAGCAGCGAAAATAATGAATCTAGACAAGCAGGCTCTCGCCCTGCTTAGTGAACCACAGAGAATTCTGCAGGTCAGGATACCCGTGAGAATGGATGACGGATCGACCCAGGTATTCACCGGCTTCAGGGTAAGATACAACAATGCAAGGGGCCCTACAAAGGGTGGTATAAGATTTCACCCGCAGGAGACACTTTCAACCGTTAAAGCTCTATCCGCCTGGATGACCTGGAAGACTGCAGTCACTGACCTTCCGTATGGAGGATCAAAGGGTGGAGTTATATGCGATACAAAGAAACTGAGCGCTGGAGAACTGGAGAGGCTGAGCAGGGGGTACATCCGGGCTATAGCTGATTCCATAGGTCCAGAGATCGACGTTCCGGCGCCGGATGTTTACACGACACCGCAGATAATGGCATGGATGATGGACGAATACGAGAATGTAGTAAGACACTCTGCTCCTGGCGTAATCACAGGCAAGCCGCTTGACCTCGGAGGATCTCTCGGCAGGGGAGACGCAACCGCAAAGGGCGGGATGTACGTCCTGAGAGAGGGAGCCAAAAAGATAGGACTTGACATGAAGAAGGCTACAGTAGCGGTCCAGGGCTTCGGGAATGCAGGGCAGTTTGCCCACAAGCTTGTTAATGAGCACTTCCCCGGATCCAAGGTCGTCGCCATATCGGACACAAAGGGCGGAATCTATTCAGAGAATGGCATAGATTATGAAAAACTGCTAGATCACAAGAAGAAGACGGGCACCGTACAGGGATTCCCTGGATCCAAGAACATAACCAACGAGGAACTCCTGGAACTCAAGGTGGACGTCCTTATTCCTGCGGCAATAGAGAACCAGCTAACGGGATCTAACGCTTCCAAGGTGAAGGCAAAGGTCATCCTTGAACTCGCGAACGGACCTACTACACCTGACGCTGACGAGATATTCTTCAAGAACAAAGTTCTTGTTCTTCCAGACTTCCTGGCCAACTCTGGCGGAGTTACGGTCTCATACTTTGAATGGGTGCAGAACGTTGGCGGGTACTACTGGACGCAGGAAGAAGTATACGAGAAGCTGGACAAGAAAATGACCCAGGCGGCAAACGACGTGCTCGCCATGGCGGACAAATACAAGGTCGATCCAAGGATGGGCGCTTATATTATATCCGTCAAGAGAGTCGCAGATGCAATGAAGTCAAGGGGCTGGTACTGAACACCCCTTCCTTTTTTTTTAAATAACCAGAGAAACCGAAAGCACGGTC
>JAKATN010000001.1 GCA_021818715.1 Thermoplasmata archaeon | reverse complement strand
TACGGGGATTATACCACCATATGGCACCGCATACACGATCTGAAACCTGGCCTGGACATATCCGGTATGGAATACGCGGAGATCGGCACAGTACAGGGTTGGAGACAAGCAACGCCGGATCATGCCGTATCATGAAATACGGTGATCCGTATGCAGGGAAAAGAAAACATCCCGTCGTCATAATAACTGCTGACGTGAGGACAAAGAAAATAATCGGGATGGAATCCCATGTGGAGGGTACCGGGAGAATTTGTTAAACAGAGCAGTTCAGATCAAAACCATTAATTATGGCAGTGTTGATTAACGAGCCTGATAAGGTAAGGTATGATATCATGTCTAGGTTAACCCTTTCTGTCAAGAATTTAAAAGAGATAGCAGATCTGCTCAATACCGTGGTCACGGAAACAAAATTCAAACTCGATCAAACGGGAATTTCCATCAAGGCGGTGGATCCATCTCATGTGGCAATGATAAGCCTCGATATACCCAAGGAGCTGTTTGCTGAATATTCCCTTGACCGGGACGAGGAGCTGGCTATTGACATTGAGAAGCTCAAAAACGTACTCAAGGTTGCCAGGGATTCCGACGAGATCACCATGAGAATTGAAAAGGACAAGATCGCCTTTGAAATAGGCGCTGTGATCAAGACCATAAATCTTCTTGACGGAAACGCCGTGACGATTCCCAGGATTCCGAAGATCAGTTCAGATTACTTTGTCGTTCTTGCCAAGCAGGAGTTTGACAAGGGGCTGAGGGCTGCAGAAGATGTTTCTGATTCCATTCGCCTTTCGCTGACGGCAACCGAATTCAAGGCCCGATCCAGCTCCGAGACAGAAGAATCTGAGCTCATATTGCCTAAGGATCTGCTCAAGGAAATCAGGTGCGAGAACCCAGTCAAGAGTTCATATCCAATAGAGTATCTTATAAAATTCACACGGGCACTCCAGTCATGCGAGGAGTTCAAGCTCAGCTTCAGGGATGACTATCCGCTCACGGTAGATTTCAGGTTCGGAAGGGATTCCCTCATCAACGGCGCCTTCTATCTTGCACCAAGAATGGAGGAATAGATACCTTAGGGATCTATTTCCTTGATTATTGCCTGTACCATTGATACTGGGATGCCGGTCTTCCTCGCAACATCCACTACGTCCAGAGAGTCAATGTAACGCAGGGCAGCCTCCCTGCTGACGGAGTCCGAATATTTTCTCCCAATTTCTTCCCTGAGCGCAGAGATGATGGAATCCCTCACCTTGAGCAATTCTCCTCTCTCCTCCATTATTTTGTCAATTCTCTGATCGATCTCCCTGAGCATGGATATGGGCTTCTCGCCGTTCTTTATTGAGGAAAGGGTTGCGTCTTCATCTTCGTCAGTCAGGTCATAGAGCTTGACCCTTACAAAATTCGGTGAATAGTCAAAAACAAGGGTATGAAAATTGGTTGGCCTGTAAATTCTCCTTGGCGGACCGGTGCTGCTTGGGATAACGCCGTCAAGTGCAATCAGGCCAGCCTTTTCGAGGAAATAGAGCTGCTTGTTAATTGCCTGCTGGGAAATTCCGATCTTCCTGCTCATCTCCAGGGCGTATGAAGGGTCCATGGTGAGCATCCTGAGTATCTCCCTTCGCGTCTCGTTTTCAATGGCGGACAGGAAATAGTCTATCAGCTCATCCATGGGTGGGTCTTCACTCGATGTCAATGTTCTTCCCGGACGGCTTTCCCTTCTTCTGCTTTGTCACTGAGACATCAAGTATCCCATTCACGAACTTTGCCTTGGCCGAGTCTGTATTAATGGGAGATGGGAATTCTAGCTCCTTGTAGTACTGCCTGGATTCGTCGTTGGTTCTGACTATGATGTTGCTCTCGTTCACTTCCAGATGAATGTCGCTCTTAGTTACCCCTGGAAGCTCAAACGTCATGTAATACTTCTCATCGTCCTCATTCAGATCAGTTATGGGCTCCCTGATATTTGCCCCCTTGGACGAATTGTCAACAAGGTTTGGAGTCCTGACAAGCCCTGGAACGTTCCCGAATTCCTGGAATATTGGCTTGCCATCCGATCCCACCCGGTAAGTAAACCCGTAGACAAAGGGCTCATCCCCAGTTTCCTCTATGCTGTCCCTGAGTCTGCCGAAGACCTTCATCATCCTGTCATTAAGCCTCCTGAAATCGAAATCAAAGTCGCCGAAAAAGTCTCCAAAGAAATCCCTGCGCCAGTCGTCATTGTCTCTGTTCTTTTTTCCTACCATTTCATTCACCTACTTGACAACCATACGTTGTCATCCTGATATTTACAACGAGTACTTAAGTATTTTGGTTCCGGTGCTCTGTTGAATGAATCATGGATTCGAGCCTCTTCCCAAAGCATGATGCGGTTCTTATGGAATTATTTCCTTGAGTCAATCATCTCACCCTTGTGAGAAAAGAGAGCAGCAGTGAAGTGATCCAATATCTCTGAAAGCACAGGGAAAGGTATTCCAGCGGGAAGCCCCCGCTACCCGGGAAGGAGATGGGAAAGCTCACTGAGAATTGTACTGGTAACTCCCGATAATTCGAGTTGTAATATTCATTCAGCAAGGCAGGTTCTGGTGGCCTTGCACTTAAGAGACCATTTATGGGGAATTTAGGTGCAAGTGAATTATTTCAGGTGTAAGATTTACTTCAGGTGCAAAGCCAGTTCTGGTGTCTGGTGTACCTGGTCCGTGAGTTCCCTGGCCGGGGAACGTAACCGTTTTTCACCCGTCCTGCCATAATATATGTAGCAGTATGCTGTAACAGTATTGAATTGATAAGCTATACGGACGTCATATCTGCGTACAGGAAGATCACGGAAGCCCCTGGCAGGGACCTCAGATCTTTTGTGATAAGCGGAAGGGATGCTTCAGAAAACAGTTCATTAGCGCGAATTATCAAGGAATCCCTGATCTCCAGCGGATCACGGGTATTTCACACAAAGATTTTCCCTGGATCGAACCAGACCGGATATCAGGAATTCAATGACATCCTTTCCCAGATTGGAGAAACCTCAAGGCTTTCAGATCCTGACGAACTGGTTTCATCGTTCGAGCGCAACGCCCAGAGAGGATATCCGTCCACAATCGTGGTAATGATCGAGAATCTTGAGGAGGGAAGCGACCAGAGCAGGGCGCTCTTCATACGTCTCGCAGAACTTCAATCCAGGGGATCGTTTATTCTGATAGGAACCGTGGTCAATTCCACCGGCGGGTGGAAGGATTACGATCTCTTCAGGACCCTGGTTTCAAAGGAACCGAAAATTGATCTTCTGGAGCTTCGGGAAATTTCGATTGAAGATGTCACTTCCCTGATCCGCAGCCTTGGATATGACCTTCCCATGGAATTTATCTCGGAAGTTTTTGAGATGTGTTCCGGGAACTTGTGGCTTATAGATCGCACGCTGCAATATTATTCAGAAATAGGTATTATAAATCGATCCAAGTCCATCGACTGGGCAGTATTCAGATTTCTTCCGATCCCTGGGTCGGTTGAAGAGTATTACCAAAGCACTTTCTCCTCCTTATCAGACAGTGAATTGCTGGTTCTTGACTTCCTCTCCATGGAATCGGGTTCGATTGGCCTTGAAACACTTGAAGTGCTTCTCCCCGCGAAGGAATATGGTACTCCAAAAGCACTGGAAGAGCTGAAGACAAAAAAAATTGTGGACATAGCTTCCGGAGAGGTGAAGTTCGTGAGCACAAGTTTTTACAGATATTTCCTTAAAAACAGGGCTGAATCTTTACCGGAGAACGTGCTTTTCGAAGTCAGGAGCCATAAACTTTTTGATAAGCTGCCACTGCATCTGCAGCTTATCTCGTTACTTCTGAATGGGGACACAAAGGCAGTCAGCGGGATTGTCAGGAACATGGGAATGTCGATTGTCAAGTCTTTCCATTCACTTGATCAGCTTGATCGGTTCATCGATCTAGCAAGGAACAACATTCAGGACAGCAAGGTCATAGGACAGCTGCAGCTCATAAGGAGCACCCACCTGTATTACCTGGGATACGCTGCAAAGGCCATTGAGGGGTTGGAGCCTCTCTTGGAAGATTCAGAATACAGCATCCAGCGAAATATACTCCTTGGGTTTATTTACAACCTGCAGGGAGAATATTCCAAATCTGAGGCTATGGCGCAGGACGTACTTAAAAGGCCTAAAATTACCGTCAGGAACAGGCTGGACGCGATCTCGATCCTGAGCGAGGTTTATCTCAACAGTGGAGAAGGAGAGAAGTCCATGGATCTGGCAAAATCCCTGCTTGAGGAGTCTGAAAAAAACAATTTCTTTGATCTCTCAGGCAAGGCCCTGACGCTGATGGGCAACAATTACCTCGCGATGGGAGACCAGGAGAAAGCGATCCAGAGCTATGACCGGAGCATGGTTGTCTCCGAAGAACACGGATTGAAAACGCAACTCATGTACAATATCATAAACAAGGGGTTTATCCTGGACTCCAGGGGCCAGTATAACGAGGAGGTATCCGGGTACATCAATGCCCTGAGGATTTCATATTCCATCGGCGACATTGCCGTAAGGTCATTTACCGTCTCTTCTCTGGCTGATGTACAGTACAATCTCGGCAGGATAAATGAGGCAAAATCATATCTCCGTACTGAAGCTGACCTGCTCAGGATAACAGGCAACCTGCCGATGCAGTTATATTACAGGAGAACCGTCGCTGTAACATCCCTGCTCGATCTTGATCTTCTCGGCCTTGAGAATTCCCTAAATGATGCAACTGACCTTGCGAAGAAGCTGAATGATGATGAGGCCTCAAAAGTAATGGCTTCATTCCAGTCTGTCATCAGGGTTTTCAGGGGAGATTTATCAAATGGCACTGACCTCAGTCATTTCCTGGACAAATTGGACCCGGGTGAGAGCTTCCTGCCGTATTTTTACATGATCGGCGCCCTGGCATTTCTTGCGGTCGGCAACAAAGACGATTCAGTGAGATGCCTGGGCAATATCGAAGAATCTGCCTCAAATTATTCCGATCATTTCTATGAAGGGTGGGCAACTGCAGCAAGGTTTGTTTCAGCCATTATCAGGAATGATCTGGGCAATATTGGGGCAGATGCAAGCAGGTTCGCGGGAAAGTTCACTGATTTTCCATTTGTGGACGCAATGATAAACAGCGTCAAACAGGTATTTGAACACCATGCCTCCTCTGACCTTACAACCCTGGTGATTCTGAAGATCGATTCTGCCTGCCAGAACAGCATTCCAAAAGCTCTGAATGGTCTACTCAGAATAGTGCAGGCGAAGCTGATCAGCCATAAGTTCCAGATCGACCCTTCAATTGTGTACTCAAAGCTCTCTGGAGAGGATGGCAGAAATGATCTGATGATCCGGATATATGAGACGGTGATTGCGGCCGGAACACAGAACCCGAAGAAAGCCAGTGCAGCACGCTGATGCGTCTTCTGGCGCAACAGGTAGTTTACGGGCGCGAGGGGATTTGGACCCCTGATCTACAGCTTAGGAGGCTGTTGCCTTATCCGGACTGGGCCACGCGCCCCGTTGCCTTTGATTGCTGGTAAATATTTAAAACTGCCACCAGGCCTGCCAAGAAAGAATCGCAGTTCCCACATGTTAATCGCTTCAGGTGCAGGAAACGGTAGAAATATCAAAGTATGTTGTGACATTAACCACGAGTGATCATCAGGGAATCGCTCGAGAGAGACCACGATCTGGAACATGGGAAACTGGTAGAAGCCCGTATTTCAATGATCCGCGGACAGTTGGATAAAGATTCCTTTTTGGAATTCGTGAACAACATCAGAAGGCACATCTACATTGAGGAGGAGATAATTTTTCCGGATCTGATTGGTCTTGACAGTAATCTGAAGGGGCCAATTTCTGGCCTTGAAATGGAACATGCGTCCCTCTGGATGCTTATGGACAGGATACTTGAGGAAACCGCTTCCGGGGAGGTACGCAAGTCGCCGAAATATCTCGACGAGATGGAGAGAATACTGGCAGTGCATAATGCGGTGGAAAGCACAAACATCTATCCAAAGATAAAGGATGAAAGGGTTCCAAATCTGGAACAGGCAGCCCTTCCTGAAGGCTGGATCTGCAGACGCCTAAGGAAGAGCAGAAAGCGGTAATATTTTCCGTACCCTGTCCTTCTGCAACTGCATCCAGGAAATTGCCAGCTTTTATGATTTTCTCCTTAAAAAGAGGTCACAGGCCGGCATAATATGCTTCGTCGTATGGTTCCGGCCTGATTCCCTTCCTTTCCCTGATCTTCGTAACCACTTCTTTCTGCAATTCAGCAGGCACTCTCTGATATCCTGCGTTTTCTGAGCTCCAGAGAACCTTGCCACCAGTGGCACTCCTTATGGCAGATGCGAAACCGAACATGCCGGCAACCGGTATCTTGGCATTGATCTGCATCTCATCCCCTTCCTGATTCATCTCCTCTACAATGCCTCTCCTCTGCTGTATTTCATTTGTAACGGATCCCATTATTTCTATGGGGACGCTGATGAACACCTTTTGAATTGGTTCCATTAATATCCTCTTAGCCTGGCACATCGCACCGTAAATGGAGTTCCTTCCCGCAGGGATAACCTGCGCCGGTCCCCTGTGAATACTGTCCTCGTGCAGCTTTGCATCTTCCAGGCTGAACTTTACCCCATAGACGTGCTCATTGGCAAGCGGGCCTCTGGCAACGATTTCCTTGAATGATTCTATAAGGAGTTCCATGGTCTCGTCCAGGTATTGGATACCTTTCGTGATATCGGTCATGAGGTTCATCCCCTCAATGGCCACCAGCCCCCTGGCCTCTTCTCTTGTCAGGCCAGCGTTCTGTAGCATCTCTGCAACTGACTTTTTGTCCTTGAATTTCGTACCCTGCGGGAGCTTATTTTCCTTGATCAGGGAAATCACTTCCTCTGGGAGCGGCTCTGCAATGAAGTAAAACTTGTTGTGCTTGTTTGGGGATTTTCCCTCGAAGGGACCACCTTTCCTGTCAACAGTCTCCCTGTAAACAACGATTGGATCAGAGGTAGTCACGTCCACCTTGTAATCGTTGCGGATCCTGTAAAGGGTGACTTCCAGGTGAAGCTCTCCCATTCCGGAAATCAGATGTTCTCCAGTTTCCTGGTTGATGTCTACCTCGATAGATGGATCAGCCTTTGACACATTTCTAAGGACCTCAATGAGTTTCGGGAGATCCGCTGTATGCTTTGCCTCTATGGCAAGCGTGACCACCGGCTCCGTGTAGTGAACCATTGGTTCAAATGGATCTATAACATCGGTGGAGACAGTACATCCGGCAATTGCATTCTTTAGTCCTATCATTGCGGCTATGTTTCCAGATGTGAGGTGATCGACCTGGATCCTGTCAGGACCAACCATCATGGCAAGTACCTGTATTTTCACCTTCGTACTCCCACCGCCGCTGACGTAGACCTCGGTTCCCTTCCTGAGCGATCCACTGAATATTCTCCCAACGGCAACTTCTCCTGCGTGAGGGTCAATTATTATCTTGGTGATCATCATTGCAACTGGGCCGTTGGGGTCGCAATTGACCATTGCCTTTCCTACAACAGATTCAAGGTCACCCTTCCATATCTGTGCAATTCTGTAAGCCTGCGCTTCCTTTGGATTGGGGAGGTGCTTGATAACCATATCAAGGACCACCTGATGGAGCTGACTCTTGTGGGCCAGTTCTTTCTGCTTTCCGTTCTTAACCAGATCCAGTATATCCTTGAACGATATCTTGTTCGTCACCATGGAATGAGACGATATTGCCCAGTTGTTGAAAGCAGACCCGAATGCAACCGTGCCGCCCTGGACGCTGACTTTCCAGCTCTCAGAGAATTCCTTTGGTGCGTTCTTCTGGATTAGCCTGTTGACGTCGTTTATGACGCGGACGAAACGCTTCTGCATCTCTTCAACGTTAAGCTTGAGCTCGTTGATCAGCCTGTCAACCTTGTTTATGAAGAGTACAGGGTGCACTCTCTCCCTTAGTGCCTGCTTGATGACGGTCTCGGTCTGCGGCATTATTCCTTCTACAGAGTCAACCACAATTATAACGCCATCCACAGCTCTCATGGCTCTGGTCACATCTCCCCCGAAGTCCACGTGGCCTGGGGTATCGATGAGGTTTATCAGAAAGTCCACGCCGTCATGGGAGTGCACCATGGAGGCAACTGCAGCGTTTATTGTAATTCCCCTGGCCTGCTCCTGTTCATCATAGTCAAGCATGAGTTGCTTTCCAGCAAGTTCTTCGCTCATCATACCGGCCCCGGCAATCAGGTTATCGCTCAGCGTCGTTTTGCCATGGTCTATGTGAGCGGCTATGCCAATGTTTCTTATCCTGCTGTAATCCTTCAGTATATCCATTGCCTTGGCAATGTTGTCTTCTTTTCGGCCCATAATTGAATCCTCTCTGCCCTGAAAAAAACCTAACTCTTGATCTGTATTTCTATCTGGACTCCATCTGGAATGGGAATCCTCATCAACTGCCTGATGGTCCGTTCATCTGCATCAACGTCGATCAATCTCTTGTGTATCCTCATTTCCCATCTGTCCCATGTTGGTGAGCCCTCTCCGTCAGGGCTTTTCCTCACCGGTACCATGAGCCTTCTGGTAGGCAATGGAACAGGGCCATGAATCTCGACGCCAGTCCTCTGCGCTATTCCTCTAATTTCATTGCAGACGGAATCCACTATTTTATGTTCTGTCCCGCTCAAGGAGATTCTTGCCCTGTAGGAAACCATAAACTCACTTCTTCTCGATGTCTATGCACTGGCCAGCAGCCACTGTCTGGCCCATGTCCCTGATGGCAAACCTGCCCATTTCCGGTATATCAGCAGTCTTCTCCAGCACGATGGGCCTGTCCGGAACAACCTTGACCAGCGCCACGTCCCCAGTCTTAATGTAATCTGGTTTCTCCTGGAGGGGCGTACCATCCTTCGGGTTTAGCGTCCTGATAATCTCCTCGAATCTGCAGGCGACCTGTGCGGTGTGAACGTGGAATACGGGTTTGTAACCGTTTGCTATTACGCTCGGATGGTTAAGGATCACAATCCTGGCAGTGAAAGACTTCACGACGGTTGGCGGGTTGGTAACATGACCGCAGACATCTCCCCTCTTGATGTCGTTCTTCGCAATTCCCCTGACGTTGAATCCAACGTTGTCCCCGGGTTCTGCCTGATTCATGGATTCGTGATGCATTTCAATTGTCTTGACTTCTCCCTGCTTGTCAGCGGGAAGGAAAATAACCTTGTCCCCAATTTTCAGTATGCCCGTTTCGATCCTGCCCACTGGCACTGTTCCTATTCCTGTGATGGAATATACGTCCTGGATAGGGAGCCTGAGGGGCTTGGAAGTTGGTTTCTCCGGCACTTTCAGCGAGTCAAGGGTCTGCAGCAGAGTCGGGCCACTGTACCACTTTAGGTTCTCGCTTGGCTTCGTGATGTTGTCCCCCTTGTAGCCGCTGATAGGTATAATGGGGATATCCTTGTACCCGATCGAAAGGAGAAATTTCTCCACTTCGGCCTTCATTTCCTTGAATCTCTTCTCGCTGTATGGCGGCTGGGTTGAGTCCATTTTGTTGGCTGCAACTATGAGCTGCTTCACGCCCATTGTCCTGGCAAGGAAACCGTGTTCCCTGGTCTGTGCCATTATGCCTTCTCCTTCCTTGAAGGATATTACGAGAATTGCAGCATCCGCCTGGCTCGTCCCCGTGATCATGTTCTTGACGAAGTCTCTGTGGCCAGGGGCATCAATAATTGTAAAGTAGAACTTGTCTGTCTCAAATTTCTTGTGGTTGAGATCAATTGTTACTCCTCTCTCCCTCTCTTCCTTGAGCCTGTCCATTACCCATGCGAATTCGAAAGTTGCCTTTCCCTTTTCCTGAGCCTGCTTCTTGTATTCTTCAATGATGTGCGGAGGTACCTCTCCGTGCTCAAACATAAGTCTCCCGACAAGGGTAGACTTTCCGTGATCGACATGTCCAATTGTTATCAGGTTTATGTGTGGTTTCTGTGTCGCCATTAATTTCACCGACTTTTAATGCGGCATGGCAATTCATACCTGATATAAGGATTTTCTTAAATCCGTGAGAGGGAGTGCATATTTTCTTTGGCGCTTGCAGTTGCGATTATTTTCTTGCGGGAAGGCTTAATTCCTGTTAAGCTGTGAATCAGCCATAAAAATACTTCAATTAAGTTTTTGGGTATTACTGACTGGAGTTGAAACACTGCCATTTTTCAGGTTTTCAATGAGTTGCTGGATTCCCTCTGCATCATCCCTTTTGATCCAGAAGAATGATCTCAATCGGTAAGAGCTGAGGGGCGTTATCCGCCTATACCTGATATAGGCAGGCCCTGACCATTTGTAACCCCCTTCGCTCGGGTCACTGCCCATGGGATAAGTGCTGGCTGGCATTCCATTCTGGGAAGTAGCCCCGAAGCTGCGCTTCAGGACAAAGATGACAGTTGGATATTCACTGTTGCGCGGCCTGCTGGAGACAATAGCCTTCTCAACAGACGATAACGGGAACTCATGCAACCTGCTTACTTTCCGGGCATCAGTTATTATCACTCGCCTGTTGGTTATCCAATACCTGACAGCCTTCAAGCGTCTCATGGAAATCGCTGAAGATGTGAGCGGGGCTTCAACATATATCAAGTATAAAAACAGGGCCAGCGGCAAAATTTGAATTGCTCCACTGCCTATCAACAGAAGCGGAATGAACAGCGCCACAAATGCCACCGCTGCGATTAAACTGGTTACAACCGCGATTTTAACTCTTTTTGAAATGTATTCCTCTGAGGGATGATACTCCCTGATAATAGTCTCTCCAGCATCCAGCGACAAACCGGGTATGCCAGAATTCGACTGCACCTGTTCCGTTCCCTGGACACCGGCAGCATATGAACTAGCTGGAATGCTTTCCACACTGAAAACCGAGGCTTCATTGACAAGAGGCGAACCGCAGAATTTGCACTTCTTCCTCCGTGAAGGGTTCTCAGTTCCGCATGTTGGACATATCACGATGCTTTATGATGACTTGAATCAATTAAATTTCTACTTGTCGCAAATATATAAGAACACGTTAAAGATTTTAAACCGGTGGGGTGGAATGGGATCAAACGAAACGGTAGTGGTAGATCTTGAGAGTGTGAAATTTAACAACCCGCTTGTGGTGGGAGGATTTGTCGGAGCAACCCCGACCGGGTTCATAGCTGTGAGTTACATCATCGAGAACCTCAAGCTTCATCAGGTGGCTCATATCAAATCCACGCATATACCACCCGTGGCGGTTTTCGTCGGCGAGAGACTGAGAACGCCTTACCGCATATATACCAACAGGGCCGCGGACCTTGTGGTGATGATAGGGGAAATACCGGTGGACAACGAGGGGCTTTACGAGATTTCATCTGCGCTCATGAACTGGCTTTCTGACAAGGATCCCAGGGAAATAGTGATTCTTGACGGCACCCCGGCCCCAGCGATAGTTGACCAGCACGACGTTTTCTGCGTTGGCAACGAGGATGTGCTGAACAAATTCAAAAAACTTGGGATACTCCCTGCAAAATCAGCTCTTATCTTCGGGCTGGGTGGAGCAATACTCAATGAATGCATGTCCCGTAAGATGTCGGGGCTTTCGCTGATCACACCGACCTCCACTGAACTTCCTGACCCTGGATCTGTGCTGGCACTTGTCGAGAAGCTTAATCAGGCGTTTTCGCTGAATGTCGATCCTTCGGTACTTGAGCAGAGCGCCCAGGACTTCCACGCACAGTTGAATGAGCTTATGGATCAGTACAGGAAGGCATCGGCAACCTCGGAGAAATCAGTCACCGAGAACATGTACGGATAATTCATTACTCCATCGGTTTTCTTTCCTGCAGTCGACCAACGAAAATTGTTAATCATGGTTGCATATGGTGACAGCATGGGGATGAGAGAAGAGATTCTGAGCCTGAAAGATCAGGTTCTTTCCAGAGATTCCATAGATTTTGATCCAAAGAAATTCAAATCAGTCATAGTTGCAGGGATGGGAGGATCTGGCATAGCCGGCCAGATACTTTCTGACATATATGACCGTGTTCCTGTCATTCCCTTATCGGGCTACACTCTTCCTGCTTTTGCAGATTCGTCATGCCTCGTGATTGCCATAAGCTACTCGGGAAACACCGAGGAAACCATCTCCTGCTTTGAACAGGCAAGGGAGAGGGGTTGCCCAACGGTGGCAATAGCGTCCGGGGGAACCATTTCACGCTCCTCCGGAACTGTTATTAAAATCCCCGGCGGGTTGCAGCCGAGGTCTGCAATTGGGTACATGATCATGCCTCTCCTGCGCGGTTTCATGAATATTGGCGACCAGGACGCTGCCAGAATCAGAAGTGCAATCGTCTCTGCTTTTGACAGGGAAGCTGAAATAAAACGCCTTGCAGAGGAACTCGCTTCCGAAAACAGGACTCCGGTCATCATCGGGACGCCTGAATTCAGGGGGGTTGCGCTGAGATGGAGAACCCAGTTCAACGAAAATTCAAAGGTCGTTGCATATTCCACTTTTTTGCCTGAAGCCAACCACAACGATACTGCCTGGATGCCTTCGTACGATGAGGAAAGGTTCAAGCTGATTGCTTTCAGTTCAATCGATCCGAGAATAAACCTGAGGATCGATCTTACGCAGAAGATAACCGGCAGGAAATTCCATGTCATCGGCAGTGACGGTACCCTGATCGAGAGGATATTCTTCCTGATTGCCTACGGCGATTTACTCTCATATCATCTTGGAGTGCTCCGAGGAATTGATCCTCTTGACGTATCTGTGCTTTCCAGGCTGAAAGATGGGCTTGCAGCCTCTAAGAGATGATGCTGCTTCCCGGTGGAAAGATTGAGTCAACCTCGTCCGGCTGTACATTGAACGTTTCAGCAATCCTCTTCACGACATCGCGTCTTGAGTTCTTTCCCGGCACTATCCTGACAGATTTCTTAATAAATTTCTGGTTTTCCTCAACCGGGGATGCCATCGCCAGCACCTCTCCCTCATATTCTATCGGGGCGATGTAAAGCACGAGGGGCAGGTTGAATATGTAATTCCTCTTCCCCCTGATTATCCAGGAACCAGTGGACACGTATTCTCCAGATTCCGGGGTCTTGCTCACCTGTTCCGGGAATACCCAGTAGGCTGATCCTGAGCTTATGCCTGCTGACCATGCCCTGGAAAATGAGACTGCAAAAGCGCAGGACTCCTCTATGCTCTTCTGATCAGGTCTCTTCCCGTCAATAGATTTTATTACCGTGCTTGGGGCACCATAGAGGTCTGCGTGCACGTATATGTCTGTGCTTTCCAGATGCTTCTTAACTGCGGATTCGTTGGTTTTCCTGTCCTTGCCGGCAATCACGAGGTTCCCCTCGGAAGTGAAGGTCCACCTGTATTTTTCAAACCAGAACTTCCTTTTTCGAGTGATCTTTGCCGACTCTTCCTTCCTGGATGAGTTTATGCTCTCCTGCAGTGCCTCCCTCGCATTTTCAACCCTGTGCCGGTAATCTTTGCTCTCCTGAAAATATGAATTGGCATTTTCTCCCGCAGTTTTGCGGATGTCCAGATCGATTACCATTTCGCCATGCGGTACCTGGATTATTTTTCTCCCCCTGTCCAGAATTATCCCTGGAGGGAGTGTCTGCGATGATTTCCCGGAATCAATCGCCTTTGCTGTTCTGATATGCCTTTCTAGTTCAGGCAGGGCAGACATGATTATGGTGCCAATTGCTGCGAGATGGGACGATTTAGCCTCGTATTCCGCGATTGTTCGCTGCTGGGACTCTATTCTCTTTCTCAGGGATACGTCCTCAGGGTTTTCGTCCACCAGCTCCTCCATCCTCTTTCTTAACTCCTCGTTGAAGTCCTCAGCTTCCCTGAAATTTACAGCATCCAGATGGTGCTGCCTTATCGGGGAGATCATGCCGCCGTTCTCGTAAACATAACATTTTCCCTGCGAAGCTTCACCAAGAAGCTTTGCCAGCTCTGCCATCAGCACTGGAATTGCCGAAAGTGCCTCTCTGGCAGGGATTGACTTGTCCATCCCCGCCCTGAAGCAGAGTTCCTCCGCAAGGTCGCCCCCGAGGTTCATTCTTGAGGCAAGAGTCTGCACGACAGTGCCGGTGCTCGCTGCAAAGATCGCTTCTATCTCCTTCAGGTCAGCCCTGACCGGATCAAAGGAGGAAGGGGGCAGGTATCTTTCGCCCTTGATGATCTTCCTGTTTTTCCATTCCCTCTGGTGAACTGCAAGTTCGATCTTTTCGCCTACCGTTACGATAAGGTTCCCCTCCCTGAACAGTTCAATGATCAGTGAAGTGTCAGGATAAATGTCGATGCGCACCACGCGGTCAAAGTTGACCTGTTCAACCTTCTGTATCTTTCTTTCCAGGATCAGCTTTCTCAGGTTGATGGCAGTCTGGGTGGGCTGGACTTCCCCCTCCTTGGTGGAAACATAAATACCCTTTTCAAGCGAGAGAAAGAGATCAATCCTTCCGCTTCCTGGCCTGTTAAGCTGAAGGATGAACAGATTCGGCGGGATGTGGTACACCTTCTTGATGAAGGCTCCTTCAAGGATCGGAGCATATCTGGATAAGAGCGCGCAGATGTCTAGGGAAGATTCCTTCCTGTCCACACTTCCATATGTGGTGGGGATAAATGAAAATATACGTCCCATATGGCAGTTTAATGAAGATCACCATACATGGCGAAATTTCTCCCGGTGGCCGGCTTTTCGTTATACTCTCTCCCGGTCAGCTAAAAAGTGAGCTGACAAGAATCGCCTCTGAGAAGCTCCTCATGCCTGCGGCTTCTGCCTCCCTGACGAACTTTGGAGGAAAACCGCAGGATATTGCAGCGGAATTGAGTGCAGGGTTCCCGGGCGTGACCAGGTTTTTCATCGCAGGCTTCGAATCTGCCTCTCTGCTCGCGCTTGAGCTGGCGGCGCTGGGATTGCCGAAACGAGCCTTCCTGGTTAACCCCGAATTTAGCGAAGTCATGCACAAGGTTTTTCCCGGAATAGAGGTTCCTGTCACGGTGCTGTATACAGGCGATAATGCCGCGTTCAGGCCTGCCGCACAGAAGATCCATGATCTCACGCCGATGTCCGATATGGTCAGGCTCCCATGCCCATCCCCCAGAATTGCAGATTTTTCCTGTGAACCATTTTTCTCCGCGGTCAGGGTGAGGCTGGATGGATACTGACGGGGATTCGCTTCCCCTGCAGCTCAGGTATTCCGACTTTGATGATCAGGGGGTGCTCAACAATGCCGTGTACCTGTCGCTGTTTGAGCTTGGCAGGGTCCACCTCCTTAAGGGGCTTCTTTCTGATGCCTTCCTTGGGACGCGCATACTGGTCGCCCATATTGACGTGGATTACCTTAGGCCGGTAACCCTGAGGCAGACAGTGGATCACGATTCCTTTATCCCGGCAAAATGCAGGACAGGCATATCCTCCGTGGGCAACACCAGCCTCACGTTTGCCCAGGCCCTGTATATCCTTAATTCAGAGGACCCCGTGGCAAGATGCAGGACAATTGCTGTGCTGATTGATGATCATGGGAAAAAGAGGCAGGTTCCGGAGGAAATCAGGGAACGCCTAGGACGGCAGGAATAGATAGGGTATCCAGCCCAGCGATACCACGACGAACGACATTGCATACAGGGAAAGGTGCAGCGCCAGGTCGATGTATATCGAATTCCTCACAAGGTAGATCACTCCGTACAGCACGCCCATCGAGAACATGTCGATTATGAAGAGGGAATAATAGATCCCGGGAAAACCCGCCGGATAGAAGAAGAGCAATCCCATATAATAAAGAAGGAACAGGGCTGACTGGATTACGGTTGCCCGTTCCTTCCCCACATACTTTCCGAGAAATGGTATCAGGAAGAGCCTGAAGTTGAATTCATCAGTGAACGCCTGCTCCCAGAAAATTGCATAAGGGTTTATGCGGCTCGCAGAAAATACGTACATCCAGGCAAGGATCGCAAAAAATAAGACAAACATGTCAGGATTTCCGAGGCTTTTCAGCCATGACCCTGCCATGTCCCGGTTCGAGAGAAACATCCATGCAATGATGACCGGGGTAAGAACCGCATAGAAAGGATATACGGTCCCTGAAAGCGGATAGGGCAGCATCACGGAATAAAAGAGGGCGAATATTGCAGTCTCTCCGGCTGCCACCAGTGCCAGTGATTTTCTTGCCCTGCTTTTCTCCAGATCAAACGGCATGTGGATCAAGACTGCACTTTCTCTCTATGGACACGTAGTTAAAAAACCAGAGGAATGGCAACGATACGATGGTGAGGGTGACCGCAAACAGAAGCTGGTCCTGGAAGGGAAAACCCATCCATAACCCTGACTGGAATATGTCTGTGTAATAGAGTATTACAGCCCCGGTGAGCGTAAACATCATCGCAACCATTTCAAGGACAATGTTCCTGTAGACTCCACCAGCCCTGGATGCGCCAAAGGCAAGCATGAAGCCGCCCGCAAAGGAGGAAATCTCCATCGCACCGAAGACCTCCGGGCTGCTATAGGCATGAACCTGCATAATGGGAACCAGCCAGATCACCATCAATGCCATTGAAGCCACAACGGCAGATGCAGCCAGCGATCTCTGGGAATGTGTCCCGGGCCCTTCGGAAAATAGCCCGGCGATCAGCAGGTACGTGATCACGTATATGGCAAAGTTGAGCCCGTAGAAGTAGAAGATGTCAAGTTCCCATGAAAGGAAAGCGCCTGCTGTGGAAACGAAAAGGAGGAACACCATGGCCAGCCCGGAAAGAACTGCTGTTCTCCTGTTGCGGAATGAGTCCGCAAACTCCATCATTTTGACTCCGCCATCGCGCTGGAAACCCCGCAGGAAGATGTTGGAGAATATGAGCAGGATGATCCCGGCGGCGCTCAGCGGCAAAAGGACCAGCGAAACGATCACCGCCGACAGCACCGGAATTGATCCAATAATGGTTTCACACTGGCAGCCGAGAACGAGAACCAGCACACCGGTGGCTGTGGAGGGACCCGTTTCTCCCGCGTACAGCTTCAAATTCCTGTATATGAGCATGAAGTTCTCGGAGAGGAGTGCTGCCTCAGCACCAAGCAGTAGCAGGAACTGCACGCTGACTGTGAGGATATATGCAGGAGTGATCACGACCAGTGAATCCTGGAAAAGCAGAGGGATGCCCTGCGGTACCTCGTCATTGTTGATCGATATCGCGGTGATAGGAAAAGGGCTGCTTCCTGATCCAATCCTCAAAATCGTTGTCAGGTATGCAAGTATGAGGAAAGACAACAGGAACACCGCTGCCCTTTGCCCCCAGGCCGGATCGATTTCTATTACGTAGTAGATGCACAGCACCACAGGAATCGCGTAAAGCCCGATTACTGTGTACTGGCCGCTGCGAACAAATGCAATCAGGAAAAGCAGTGAAAATAATGAGGACAGGATCATAAGATAGGTCCTGGCAGCACGTGCTGCATCCATCAAGGAGAGCAGAGCGGCAACGACTATCGGGAGTCCGAACACTGCCATGAATTCCGGCATCAGGCCCTGCTGCACGTAAAGACTGCCGGCGGAATATGATATCCAGAAACCCGTGAAAAGCGATGCAGCGCCGATTATGGGATAGAATTCAATGGTCCGCCTCATGCAACGATCCACCATACGGATACCAGTATCACCAGAAGGTAGAGGTTGGAGAAGTGGAACGCCTCCCTGAACCACTTCCTGTCAGGCAGCCTGAGATGCGCCTTAAGCACGAGAAAAATCATGAAAGCGTCCATGATTATCGCTGCCGGAAGGTAGAGCTGCCCCACACTGATCTGGGATATGAACAGCGGAAGGAGGGTGTATCCGACCAGTACGGCGGTGTTTGCAAGGACATAACCGGAAGCCCTGCCCTCGCTGACCACCGAAGGCAGCATGGGCACGCCCGCGGAATTGTAATCTTCCTTCAGCCCCATTGCAAGGCTCCAGAAATGAGTCGGGGTCCAGATGAAAACGAGCATCGCTATATACAGGGCGGTAAATGAAACGCTGTCACTCACCGCGGCCCATCCGGCAAGGGCAGGAAAACTCCCGGCTATCCCGCCGATCACGATGTTCCAGGATGTCCTCCTCTTTAGAAGGACAGTGTAGAGGAAAACGTAACTGGCAAAACCGAGCAATATGAACGCGGTGGCAAGAAGATTCACGAAGTAAAGCCCGACAATTATCGAGGCGGCCAGCATGACAGTCGCATAAGCAAAAAATCGTCTGGATCCCCTGCTGTCAAGGTAGAATTTCCTTGACGAGGTGCGACGCATCCTGGCGTCAATGTCCATGTCGTAAATGTTGTTGAATATGCCTGCGGACATGGAGGCGAGAGCACCTGCAAGCAGAAGCGGGAAAAGCGTGGCTATCCTGCCAGAAGATCCAGGTGCGGAAAGAAACCCGGTGACTGCCACCACCAGCACCAGGAAGGTTATTTCAGCCTTCGAAACGCTCAGTATTTCTTTGAACCCCATGCAGTACCTGCCATGAATATCGAAGGTGTTGATGAAGGTGCTCCGCCATTTTGAGCTACATGAAATTGGGAAGCGGATGCCGTGTAAGCGCTAACCTGGGCTAGCAGGACATCCGCAAGCGGATGGTAGGTATTCCAGACAGTGTAATTCCCGGAGTACGCAAAGAAATAATAACCCTGCGAAGAGAGGTTCCCTGCAGTTACAGATGCCACAGTTGTATAACCGGACTGGTTCTCTGAGGTCCCGCCATTTATCACCAGAGTATTGTTCAGGTTGTCGCTGTTGACCAGGGTGAAGTTCACCAGGGTATACTGTGTGAAATAAAGGTTCGGGTTTGTAAGCCCTGAGTAGACGAAGCCGGAGAGAGTCGCATTGAGGGCGACGCTCACCTCGGTGACAAACACGAAGATGCTGTTGCTTGAAACCACCGGGGTGGTGGTCGATAAGGCGGCAAGAACGGGTGACTGGAATGAATAGTTGAATATGGTATTGGCATTGCCTTTCACGTACGCCGGCTGCAGCCCATTTCCTGAAATGCTGATATTGTAGCCGATGCTTCCGCTGTCGGATATCATAAGCTCCAGATTGCTGCTGTTCATTACGGGTATGCCAAAGTGCAGACTCCCGTTCAGAGTTATTCCGGCAGGGGTAACGTTAAGAAGCACGGTCTTCTGGTAATCAGCAATATAGATGTGCCCCTCTGTTTTAAGCGGGTTGTAAGCATTCCAGTATGTGTAGACCCCGGCATCCCTGAAGTATGCCACGAAACTGGCACCTGTCCCCTTAACATTGGTGAGCACTGTCGAGTTTACGGCAGTTTCATTGAAACTGGATTCTGCTGAACCGGCAGCTATATTGAATGATGAATTGGCGGTTGTTCCCTGTACGATGGTGAAATTGACCGCAGATCCAGTCGGGTAATACAGTGACGGATTGACTCCTCCAGAGGAGTTTGTGATGGAATTGCTGCCTATTGTCAGCGTCTGGCTATAATTGACAGGATAACCGCTCGGAAGCGGCGGAAGCGAATATACGCTGGACACCGTCTTGTTGACGTAAATCAAACCAACCATTGTGGTGGGGTGAACCGTGCACCAGTACGTGTATATTCCCGTGGAATCAAAATATACCTGCGCCTTCTGTATAGACCCTGTAGGCGGCGCAATGCTGGCTACAATTGTGGCGTTTGAAGCTTCGGATGTGCCCGGGTTGATTGCAAGATTATGAATCAGGGTGTCTGCCTCAATGACTGTGAAATTGACAACCGTACCTACCTGGAAAACCAGGGTCGGATTGGCGTGAGACGGACCAAGGTTATAATCCCAGCCCGGCTGCTCTGCATAGAGAGTTATGTCAACAAATCTCGTCGCATTGGATGGAACAGGCGGGAAGCTGAATGAGTTGACCTGCGGCACGTTGAGTTCGTAAGAGAGAAAGAATCCTGAAGCAACGACGATCAGCACTGCAAATATTATTCCTGTCGCCTTGCTGCTCACTGCCCCTCACCCGCCCCGGATGGTATGGCTATCGGGCTGGGCGTCTCCAGCAGGTTCTGGTTATCAACTGACGGGGACTTGAGCCAGCTCGCGGCAATGTTCCACAGGAAGAATATCTGTCCGATGCCCACGATAAAACCTCCCACTATGGAACCGAGCTGATATGGCAGGAAGAATGCAAAATAACCAGCGGTGGCTCTCGGCATGCCCATTGCCCCCCCGATTATCCATGAGCTCGACATAATAAGGGAACCGATCGCCGTAAAATAGAAATGCAGCCTTGCCAGCCGCACATTGTAGGTTCGCCCCCCGCTGATGGTGGGGAACAGCATGTAGAAAGCCGCGAAGCTTACCCCTGTGGTGATACCCAGGAAAATGAAGTGGAAATGCCCGGTCACGAAATATGTCCCGTGGACGTCGGCATTGACGGCATATGATGACTGCATTACGCCTACCACACCGCCAATGATGAAATCAACTATCCCGTTGATGACAAAAAGCATTGGAGTAGTCAACCTGATCTTGTCTGCGGACCACAGCGTGGCAATGTAATTGAAAACTGTTATTGCTGAAGGTATAACCACAAGGAATGAGGTGGTCGAAAAGAACAGCACCCAGGCAAAACCCAGGCCGGAGTTGAAGAGATGGTGCCCCCATACTACCTCACTAAGGATCAGAAGCAACCCCAATCCGTAAACGCCGGATCTGTAGCTGAAAATCTTCCCGCCCGTGAATTTCGGAAGTATCTCGTAGATCAGCCCGAAATATGGTATTATCGCGATATAAACGACGGGGTGCCCCCAGAACCAGAAAAGGATTGCGAACAGCAGGACCGACCCAGATGAAGCCGTGAAGAAAATCGGATTGAAGAAATCATAGAAGAGCATTCCGAATCCGGCAATAAGTGGGGGTGCGGAAACGATTATCATTATCGCTGTGAAAATGATTGACCAGGTGAAAAGGCTGAAATTTTCCCTCTTTACTTCTGGTGATCTATCATAGATCACAATCAGCAGGATCGTAATACTGGTAATCATCAGCCCTATGAGCACGGTTTCTATGCCGATGACAGAAAGCCAGTCGTAAAGGCCGCCTCCATTCTGGTTCAACTGGAGTGACAGCGGCGGATAGAAATACCACCTCGGGGAAGACTGCGCAAGCAGGACTATGAATCCGCCGATAAGCCACAACCAGTAGCCGGCAGACGAAAGGGCCCCCCTGATGTCCCTGATCACCTTGATGTGGGAAGGCAGGAGGTAGTACCCGAAGCCAAGCGCACTTCCTACGGCCCACATGTAAATCATCAAAACTGCATGCTGGGAAATTAGGACGTTGTATTCATCGCTCGTCAGGAATGTCAGGTTTGGCGAGGTGAGCGACAGCCTCATCGTGAGGCCGAAGGCCCCCCCAATGAAAAAGAAGAGGATGCTGGTGACAATGTAACGCAAACCTATGCTCTTGGCGTCGTCGTTCACGAAAATCGACAGCCCAATTTCCCTGGGCTTTGTGAGCAGGGTGTCCCGCACATACTGTCCTTCGCTGTCATATCCATCCTGCGAGGCCAGCTTCGAGACTATATCCTTCCTCGTGCTGAGGAGGCTATAAATCGCAAATATAACAATGGCAAAAACGGCGGCTATACCGCCGTAAATTGTGAGGGTGGTTACGTAATCACTCATCAGGATACGACCTCCATGTATCCTCTCATTTCATAGTGGAACTCTCCGCAGTACTCCACGCACTCAAAATAATAGCTGCCGGTGTGGGTGGGTTCAAATGTGACTGTGTTGTTCTGGCCCGGGACCGCGTATATCTGCACGTCCATCTGCGGTATAAGAAGATCATGTATTACGGCTGATCCCTGGGCACCGGCAACGGATGTAGCAACCAGGGTGATGCTTGTGTTTACCGGAACCGTGAAAGTGCCCACGCTTGTGGTGTTGTTCGGATACTCAAATGACCAGGTCCACTGGGTTGCAATCACTCTCACGACGTAGGACCCCGCCGGAATAGGTTGCGTATCTGAAGGGACAGAGTTGGGGTTGGCCACGATCATAGCGTAATTTGCGGCAGCGCTGCCAAGCAAAACGACAAGTATGGCCGCGACGAAATACAGTTCCAGTCTTCCCTTTCTTTCCTCGTTCATTTGAAGTCATCCCCGCCACTGGGCACCCCTTTCTTGATGACGGGGTAAAAGACCAGCATAATGGTGAAGGCAGCAGAGGCTATCCCGGTAGCAAGAAACGAAGACGTGTAATCCAGTTCCGATAATCCTGGATTGCCGCCGTAGAAGCTCGAATACAGGTCATAAATGATCAGCCCCGAAATCACTCCGATGATCACTGACACGGCGAAGAGCAAAAGCACGACCTGCAGGTCATGGTTCATAACACGTTAATTTAATCTATTATTTATTGGTAATGCTTAACCTTTAAGACCGGCTCCATGAAATCAGGCAGGCGTGCGGCCTTACAGGCCACAGAAGAAATTGGGGCATTCCTTTCTGCCTTCCTCTTCACGGACCATGAATGATGCGAAAGGGTTTAATTGGCATTTAACTAACCCATCAGTCGATGTTTGAATGATCAACGGACTCTATGCAGCCCTCATTATAGTCCTGATATGGATTGCCGCCATCTTTGAGCTTGCGCCAAGAATTAGGAAAAGCGCACATTTCTCCCTTCTTGGCCCTGCGCTGATGATCAAGTCCCCGAAGAACCGCGGGGTGCTTGACAAGTTCTCCAGGATCTTCCCGAAAGAACTTGTTTCAAGGGCCTCCGTTGTAATTGTCATGGTTACGATGCTTGGGGCATTTGTTTTCCTGTTCTATGAAGTATACCTGACGCTCTCGATCAAGGTTATCGTAAATCAACCCGCTTCCTATTATATCGCACTCCCCGGCATTAATCCATTCATACCGATATTTTACGGTACCCTGGCACTGGTGGTCGGTGTCGTAATACACGAGCTGATGCACGGCGTCCTTGCAAGGAAGCACAACATTACTGTAAAATCTGTGGGCGCTTTGTTTTTCGTGGTGCCCATAGGGGCATTCGTTGAACCTGACGAAACGGAGATGACAAACGTATCTTCAGTTGTGAGAAGGAGAGTGTTCGCCGCCGGCCCGGCCACAAACATAGTCCTTTCCATAATTTTCTTCCTTCTCCTGATTTCAGTGATGGCGCCACTGGCTACCCCCACCCACGACGGCATTTATCTTCAGGGCACTGAACCGCAGGCGGTTTCGGTGAACAACCTCACAGGGATGGAAATCACCAGCTTCGGAAATTATTCCGGAAACAATCTTTCCAGCCTTGGCATCTCATCCTATCTGGTTCCGGGGATGGTTTATAATGTCACGGTATACAATGGCAAGGTGCTGTTCAATACCACCGCAGTTGCCGGGATTATGATTTACGGGCTGCTGGCGGGATATCCGGCATCAGATAGCAATCTGTCCGCCGGAGACGTGCTGATATCGATACAGAACCGGACTTTGTGGAACCAGAACGCAATGAATTCCATACTCGACGGAATAGCTCCTGGGACCAGCATAAGAATAGAAGCTATGGACGTTTCCACTGGACATGTGTTCAACACTTCGCTTACAACCGCTTCGAAATACGACTACTACAACCAGTACTACCCCCTGGAGAATTCCCCGTCATACAGGAACCAGAGTTTCCTGGGAGTGACCGTGGTTTATGCTGGCCTGGAGTACGCATCCCTGTCACAGATGTCATACATCGAGTTTGGAGGGATGGCTGTTGACCCATCCACATTTCCCAACGGCCTTATCCAGTTTATCATACTTCCACTGGAAGGTCTTTCCCCCGTGCCTTCTTCGCTCCAGTCTCTCTATTCTGTTCCATTCTCCCCTGCGGCATACTGGATAATTGTCAATTCGTTTTACTGGCTGTTCTGGATGAATTTCCTCCTTGGACTGACGAACGCTCTTCCCCTGTTTATCCTCGACGGTGGTCAGTTCTTCAAGGATACGCTCACAATTGCATCTAAGAGAAAATCGCTCAGTTTTCTTACAGAGGAGAGAGTAAGAAAGCTATCGAACTTCTTCGGGTTACTGGTATTTTTCCTGTTGATGTGGAATATCATAGCGCCCAGACTTCTCTGAGGAAGGCATGCGGCTGAAATCAACGTTCCTCCATACCGGATTGATCAGGAAACGAAAGCAGTAGATAGCTTAGAATATTCCCCATCGGGAAAGCATCTTCCCGGATAATCAAAGATTCCGCGGGAAAGGTAACTGAGAAGGAATGATGCGCCATACCCCTTCAATTCAGGCTGATCAGACCCCCGCAGGGCTTAACGGAACCCCACTAGCAAGTTTAATATTGAAGGACATATATACCTCAGATGCGCGTTCCGATAGAATCGGATTCTTCAGGCGTGGAATATCCTGTATCCAGGGAACTTGAACTTGCAAGGGACCTCAACAGGTCAAGCGCAAAAACACAGCTGGCGAAGGAGAAAGCGGAGAACAAGAGGTTGAGGGAGGAACTTGACCTGCTGAGGGATAAGATGCTCAGGGCTCTTGCCGACAGCGACAATCTCCTGAAGGCAAGGGAGAAGGAGCTGGCCTCGGAAAGAAAAAGGTTAAACAAATCAATCATGATGGATCTCCTGCAGACTCTGGATGCGATGGATGCTGCAATGAAGGCTACGGACAATGCCTCCGTGCAGGCTCTCAGAGACCAGTTACTTTCTGTCCTTTCCAGGCACGGCCTCAAGGAAATTGAGGCGAAGGGAAAAAAATATGATCCATTTCTGCATGAGGTGCTGGGCGTATCTCAGGAAGGGGATGAAGGTACAGTAACTGAAGAGATTCAGAAAGGATACATGCTTGGAGACGAGGTACTGCGCACTTCAAAGGTAATAGTTACGAAAAGGTGAAAAAAGTGTCGAAAATAATCGGGATTGATCTGGGAACTAGTAATTCAGCGGCTGCAGTGGTTCTGGGCGGGAAGCCAACAATGATTCCAAGCTCCGAGGGCGTCTCCATAGGGGGAAAATCCTTTCCAAGTTACGTGGCCTTCACAAAAGAGGGGGACCTGCTGGTCGGCGAACCTGCAAGGAGGCAGGCGCTTCTTAACCCGGAGGGCACGATAATTGCAGCCAAGAGGAAGATGGGTACTGATTACAAATTCCATGCGTTTGGCAAGGAATACACACCACAGCAGATATCCGCTTTCATCCTGCAGAAGATAAAGAAGGATGCTGAATCTTTTCTCGGAGAGCCTGTGACGCAGGCGGTGATTACTGTGCCTGCTTATTTCAATGACAACCAGAGGCAGGCAACCAAGGATGCCGGGCAGATTGCCGGACTGGAAGTGAAGAGGATCATAAATGAGCCCACGGCCGCCTCGCTCGCGTATGGAATTGACAAGCTGAACCAGTCCCAGAAGATCCTCGTCTTCGACCTTGGCGGTGGAACCCTCGACGTTACAATAATGGACTTTGGTGACGGCGTATTCGAGGTTGTTTCCACATCCGGCGACACACAGCTGGGCGGAACCGACATGGATGAAGCAATCATCAAGTATCTCATTGCCAAGTTCAAGGAGAAGGAGGGTATCGACCTGCAATCTGACAAGAACGCTTACGTGCGGCTCAAGGATGCCGCAGAGAAGGCAAAGATAGAACTTTCCTCAACCCTGTCTACAGAAATAAACATACCATACATTGCGAATACTTCATCCGGCCCAAAACATCTGCAGATGGCGTTCACCCGGTCGGATCTCGAGAAGCTGATTGCCCCCATAGTGGAGAGGGCGAGAGCACCAATAGAAAACGCGATGAGTGCAGGGAAACTATCCAAGTCGGATCTGACAAGGGTAATTCTTGTTGGGGGTCCGACAAGAATGCCCTACGTAAGGAAATTTGTGGAGGATTACTTCGGCAGGAAAATCGAAGGGGGAGTGGACCCCATGGAATGCGTTGCAGTCGGCGCAGCATTGCAGGGGGCAGTCCTTTCAGGAGACATAAAGGATGTGGTTCTTCTTGATGTCACACCGCTGACCCTCGGTATTGAAACGCTGGGTGGAGTTTCCACCCCCATAATTCCGGCAAACACCACCATACCCACCAACAAATCCCAGGTGTTCACGACTGCTGCAGACATGCAGACTGCAGTGACAATTCACATCGTTCAGGGAGAAAGACCGATGGCTTCCGATAACGTATCGCTAGGCATGTTCAACCTTGTGGGAATACCTCCTGCCCCAAGGGGGATCCCACAGATAGAGGTCACGTTCGATATCGATGCCAACGGCATACTTAACGTGACTGCGCATGACAAGGGTTCCGGGAAGAAACAGAGCATATCAATAACTGCTTCAAACAAGCTCAGCAAGGAAGAAGTGGAGAAGATGAAGAAGCAGGCCCAGGAATTTGCGGAAGAGGACAAAAGGAAGAAGGAAAACATAGAGACTGTGAATAACGCGGAGACACTGATTTATACCGTGGAGAAGACCCTGAGCGATTCCGGAGACAAGATCGACAAGCAGTCGAAGGATGATATCCAGAAGGTCATCGCCGATCTGAAGAAGTCTGTAGAAGAGAAGAATTATGATGAGATCAAGGCAAAGCAGGAAGAGCTCTCAAAGAAGATACAGGAGATCGGGGCAAAACTGTACCAGACTTCTGCCGACGCCGCTCCACACACTGATGCTGAAACGGGTAAAAGCCAGGAGGGCACTGGTGAAACCACTGAGGGAAATGACCAGCAGTAGGGCCGGTGATTGATGGCCAAGGATTATTACAAAATTTTGGGCGTTGACAGGAACGCGTCTGCAGAAGAGGTCAAAAAGGCTTTCAGGCAACTGGCAAGAAAATATCACCCAGATGCAAACCCTGAAAACAAGAAGGAAGCTGAGGAGAGGTTCAAGGAGATTAGCGAGGCCTACGAGGTGCTTTCCGATCCGCAAAAGAAATCGATGTACGACAGGACCGGTCAGGTAAACTTCGGGGGAGACGGATCCAATTTCAGGTGGGAAGATTTCACCCACTTTACGGATTTCGAGGACATTTTTAGCAGGATTTTCGGATCGTTCGGCAATGGATCCATGTTCACAAGCGCCAGAAATGAGGGTCCTGATCTTGACCTGGCAGTCCGTGTCAGAATAGATCTTGAAGATGCCTATTACGGGAGGAAGCAGACGATAAAATACAGGAGAAATGTCCCCTGCACAACCTGCAACGGTACTGGATCAAAAGACGGCGTCCTGACCACCTGCAGCACATGCGGAGGGACAGGCCAGGAACGTGTGGTCCAGGGGCAGGGTTTTTTCAATATGGTGACAATAATCACCTGCAGAACCTGCGGAGGCAGGGGAAAAATCCCAAGGGTGGTCTGCCCGGTCTGCCATGGGGTTGGATCAGTTTCAGCAACAGAAAGCCTGGAGGTACAGATACCGAAGGGTGCGGTGAACAACCTCAAGATAAGATTTAAGGGGCGCGGCCAGTCACTCTATGGAAGGACCGGAGACCTTTTTGTTGTGCTGCAGGTCGAAAACGGTTCAACCCTGGAACGGGATGGTGACGACATCATTGTTGAGGAAACGCTCTCTTTCCCGGATGTCGCCCTTGGTGCAGAAAGGGACGTGAAAATATTCAACGAAAGAGTACACCTGAAAGTGCCGCCAGGAACCCAGCCAGGTGAAGTGGTGAAGGTGAAGGGAGCAGGTTTCCCAAGATTCAAGGGTTCGGGAAACGGTGATCTCCTGGTAAAGGTGAGGGTGGAGGTGCCGAAGCATCTGTCCTCTTCCCAGAAGGAACTCCTTGAACAGTTGAAGGGAGACCTCGACAAAAAACGATTCTGGCAGAAGTAGAGAAATAATTATAAACTATGGTCCGGTTAAAGTAACGTGAAAGTGCTGCTTGCCTATGATGGGACGCCTCCAGCAAAATGCGCATTGAAATTCATTTCCGGATTCTTCAATGCCGTTGACAGGCTCATGATACTGTACGTTATCCCGCCCGTGATAGGGTCCTCCGTTGCCTTCGACTCGTTTGTGCCGTCATCCGTGTACCAGAACCAGACCGAGGTCGCAAACGGTATTCTGGAGATGGCCAAAAAGCAGGCCGGGGAATACAACATCAGGGCAGATTACATGACCGCGGATTCAGCCGGAGATCTTGTTTCCAGGATCATCTATAAAATTGCGAAGGAAAACGCGATAGATGTTATCGTGACAGGAACAAGGAGACTGAAGGGGCTGAGCAAGGTAATCCTGGGTTCAGTGAGCTCTGAGCTTATTTCAATTTCTGATATACCTGTACTCACGGTTCCAAGAACGGATGACTGAAACCGTTTTATATGCTGCCGGAATCCACCCCGGCAAATGGGTAGCATAAGACCTTCCAATGTGAAGCGCATCGCTGAGATGCTGGTTAACAAGAATCCCGCCCTGTTTAACAACGATTTTCACCACAACAGGGAAATAATCAAGAGGGCGGGCAAGGACATTACGAAGAAGACCCTTAATGCAGTTTCCGGATACGTTACAAGGTTCGTGATAAAGAAGGAGAGCAGGCTTAAGAAAGAGATGGAAGATTTCGCACCTGCCGAAGAAAATTCCTGATCCTCCCAAAAAGCATTAAATTGTTTCCGGCAATCCGAATGAGCCATGACTCATTCATACATCATTTCTGCGGTACGCACCCCAATCGGCAAATTTGGCAAATCGCTCAGCAGGCTGAAAGCCACAGAGCTTGGCGGTGCCGCGATCAAGGCCGCGATTGAACGTGCTTCACTGGACCCCGCCAGAGTGGAGGAAGTAATTTACGGTAATGTCATACAGGCTGGTAACGGACAGAACCCTGCGGGACAGGCCAGCATGCTGGCAGGGTTGAAAGACTCTGTTGTCAAATACACAGTAAATACAGTGTGTGCTTCCGGAATGCTTGCTGTCGAGAATGCAGACAGGGAGATTGCTCTGGGAGAAAAGGATATAATAGTGGCTGGCGGGATGGAAAGCATGAGCAATGCTCCGCTATTGCTTCCGCCTGATCTGAGATGGGGGCCAAAGCAACTCCTTTTCAAGAATTTCAAGCTTGACGACTCCATGCTCAGGGATGGGCTCATGGACGCGTTTTACTTTGAGCATATGGGTGCATCGGCAGAGCTTACCGCTAGAAAGTATGCAATCACGAGGGAAATGGTGGATGCGTTTGCGGTCAGAAGCCAGAACCTGGCTATAAAGGCCTACGAATCTGGTGCATTCGACAGGGAAATAGTGAAGATGGACTCCCTTGGAAAAGACGAGGGATTGAGAGGCACGACGATGCAGGACCTTGCAAGACTGCAGCCGGCCTTTGACAGAAACGGGATACTTACCGCCGGCAATTCCTCCCAGCTTTCCGACGGCGCCTCGGCGTTAGTGCTTGCCTCGGAAAAGGCGGTGAACGAACTCGGACTCAGGCCTGTTGCCAGGATCGAGGGATACTCGCAGGCTTCATTGAATTCGAGGGATTACGTGGAAGCCCCAATACCGGCTACCAGGAATCTGCTTGAACGTCTCGGAAGAAAAATTTCAGACTACGACCTTGTAGAACACAATGAGGCTTTTTCCGTTGCCTCGATTGTGGTGCAGAAGGAACTCGGTATTGAAGATAGCAGGTTTAACGTGCATGGGGGCGCAATTGCACTGGGGCATCCTCTTGGAAACAGCGGATCAAGGATTATCGTAACACTTATTAATGCGCTGCAGTTAAAAGGGGGCAAATATGGGCTCGCAACCCTCTGCCACGGAGGAGGGGGAGCACATTCAATTTCAATCGAGATGATGTGATCCTCCAGCCCCTAATGTGCAAAGAGAGATTCAGATGTCCGAAGTCATAAAAGTCGAGAGCCTGACCAAAAGGTACGGTACGCTTGAAGCCGTAAGGGGAATCTCCTTTCATGTCAATGCAGGTGAGGTCTTCAGCCTGCTTGGGCCAAATGGTGCTGGCAAAACGACCACGGTGGAGATCCTGGAAGGCGTCAGGAAGAGGACCTCAGGACATGTTGCCGTACTCGGTTATGACCCCGAAAAAATAGACGAGACATTCCGAAAGCGGGTAGGGGTCCTCCCCCAGGATTTCAATTTCCTGCAGAGAATTACGCCGCTTGAAGCCCTCGAGTTCTTCATCGGCTCCCTGGAGAGTGGCATGGATCCTGTTGAACTTCTCAAGACTGTAGAACTCGTTGACAGGAAGGACGTGTATTTCTCAAAACTTTCGGGAGGTCAAAAGCAGAAGCTCGGAATTGCAATCGCGCTCAGCAACGATGCGGAGCTTGTTTTCCTGGACGAGCCCACAGCAGGACTTGACCCGATTTCCAGGAAGTCAATTCAGCAGGTGATGAGAAACCTGAGGTCACTTGGGAAGACCATCTTCCTCACCACCCACTACCTGGAAGAAGCTGAGAAGCTGGCAGATCGCGTTGCCATAGTAAATCACGGGATCATAGTCGATGAGGGGACGCCGGAAGAACTTGTGCAGAAAAACAAGACTCATGATACGCTTGTAGTGTCCCTGGCCATGGATCATGCAACGGAAACTGCGCTGCCAAAGGGGCTGGTCATGAAATCGCCAGGCGTATACGAGATGCCTGTCATGAGCAACGATGACCTTTTCTCGGTGCTGGATTCTATTGCCAAGAGCAGGATTATGGTTGACAACATATACCTGAAGCGGGAAAACCTTGAGGATGTCTTCATGAGGGTTGTGGGGGCTGAACCTGATGAATCTTAAACGGATATTACTTTATTTCAGGCTCCACACCAAGCTATTTTTCAGGACCAGAAGCGGGCCTTTCTTCCTGATTATATTTCCCGTCATCCTGATGCTCCTTTTCGGTTCCATATTCGGATCAGGGGGCATTGGGAAGACTTCCATTGCCGTACAGAACGACGGATCGGATTCCCCTTATATTCAGGGTTCCCTGGCGGCTTTCAACGCATCAGGCTTATTCAGCGTCTCAATTGTTCCGGCAGGTGAAAACATCACCTCATACATGAAGGCGAATTCCATTGACATTGGAGTTGTATTCCCGGCGAATTTTACCTCAAGCATCAGCAACAGGTCAGCTGTCGTGCAGTACTATTCAGAACCGGGGGATCAGACTGCATCAACACTGCAACCTGTGATACTCAACCTTATTCTCACCGGAACGGGCTCTACCACCGCAACAGTGTACACGCAGGAGGTTTCTGTATCAGGCCTCGGGAAGGCTGTCGACTACTACATTCCTGCCCTTCTGGGCTACACCATTATCAACGGTATCTTCTCCATGGTTTATGAGGTTCCAAACTACCGCAAGGACAGGATTTTCCGGCAGCTTTCCTTCGCAAACCTGTCCAAGCCGGAATGGCTTGCTGCCACAACGCTTTTCTATGCGGTCACTACTTTGATTTCCGACTTGATCATTTTCGGCATAGGGGTCTCTGTTTTCAACGTATCCCTGCAGGTTTCCATTCCTGGAATCCTGCTGTCCGTGGTGGTGATCCTCTCCGGGCTGCTGCTATTCACTGCCATTGGGTTGCTCGCCGGCCTCTATACCAAGGATGAGGAGAGCGCATCGCTGGTGGCAAATACAATATTCTTCCCCATGCTGTTCCTTTCTGGAGTCTTCTACCCGATATCCGTGCTGCCATCCTATCTCCAGACTGTGGCTTATGTCCTCCCGCTGACATACTTCAACCTTGCATTGAAGGATATACTGCTCTACAACGCCTTCTCTCAGGTCCTTCTGGAGATCGTGTTCATGGTGCTGGCTGGCATTGGGCTTTTCGCGTTTTCCTCATACCTTGCAACCAGGAAACAGGATGAATGATTTTTTACCCGTTGAGGTGATCTCCCGGCATGGCAGATACCTCAGCAAACATATCCAGCGAGGAGAGAGACGGGATAAGAATCATCACCATAAGGAAGGAGAACAAGCTGAATCCGCTTGACGTCCAGACGCTGGAAGATATAGCCGGCGCTCTTTCCGATAAACTGCTTGTAACCGTGATTAAGGGCAGTGAGAGGGCCTTTTCGGCCGGCGCCAACATAAAGGAATTCCAGTCACTGAAGCCTGCGGAGGCTTACCATTTCGCGGTCAGGGGTCAGATCGCACTGGATTATATCGCATCCTATGAAAGGCCCGTTATAGCTGCAATTCGCGGTTTCGCTCTTGGCGGTGGTTTCGAACTTTCCCTGGCCTGCGATATCCGGATCTGTTCTCCCGATACCAGAATGGGGCTGCCTGAGGTCACCCTGGGGATACTGCCCGGCTGGGGGGGGACACAGCGGCTCAGGAGGATCGTTGGGGAGACGAGAGCCTTCGATCTTGCAACCACCGGAAGGACCATAGATGCGGGGGAGGCAAAAGCTCTCGGGATAGTGAGTGAAGTCTCAGAAAAACCTGAGGAGGATGCCATTGAAAGAGCGAAAACCTATGCAAAGTCCGCCCTGGTCTCCGTCGGCATGATCAAATCCCTCGTAAGGGGAAAGGAATTTGACCTGTTCGATTCCGAAAAAGAGGCCTTTGGGAAGATCTTCGAGACCGAGGATTCCAGGGAAGGAGTCAGGGCTTTCCTGGAAAAGAGGAAACCTTCCTTCAGGAACCGCTGATTCCTGCTTTTCAGATTATTCCCTTCTGACGGTATATGCTCTGGTATCTTTCAGCGCCGTCTGGAAATACCGTAAGGATTGTGCCGGCCTTTATTTTTCCTGCAAGGGAAACACTGGCCATGTAATTCGCACCGGAAGAGAGTCCAACGTTGAACCCCATACCCTTCAGTTCCGTGACACCCTGGAATGCAGCACTGTCTCCAACCCTGGCCCAATCGTCTATGATGTTCATGTTATCTTCCAGTATCCTGGGCACGCT
Organism: Thermoplasmata archaeon; assembly: GCA_021818715.1. GTDB lineage: Archaea > Thermoplasmatota > Thermoplasmata > Thermoplasmatales > Thermoplasmataceae > JACWAH01. The sequence continues at coordinate 137,772 of JAKATN010000001.1, read as the reverse complement.
GGACACTTTCAGGTTTTTGAGTCCCTGTATGTGATGATCTGGATCCGGCTCAACCGCTATTACCCTGGTTCTGGCATTGGCATGTTTCAGAAACATACCGAGCCCGGTCACTGTACCGCCTGTTCCGATCCCGCTGACGAGATACTCTATTTCTTCACCTTTACCAGCCACTTCCGGGCCGGTGGTATAAAAATGGCTCTTGAAATTCGACGGATTGGAATACTGGTCAAGATTGACGTAACGATCCGGATCGGCCTGCATTGCCTCTTTGAGCCTCCTAAGGGATGCGTCGATGTTTATCCTCCCCTGCCTGCTGTTTTCGTCTTCCACCTCAACTATCTCCTGCCCGGATCCAATCAGTTTTTCCCTGGTTTCCTCACTGCTGGACGCAGGTACGAATATGGTTGCCCTGTAGCCCATCACCTTCGAGATGTATGCCAGTGCGATGCCTGTGTTCCCTGAGCTGGCTTCTATTACCTCCCTTCCTCTTGCCAGCCTGCCTTCTATCTCAGCTGCACTCAGCATAAAGAATGCTGGCCTGTCCTTGACGGAACCGAACCTGTTGAATCCCTCAAATTTTGCGATTATCCTGACATCGCCACGGCTGTAGACTTCCCTCAACGGAGTGTTGCCTATGCCTGCACTGTGGGCTCGTCTGGCAATTTCTGCATAATCGCTTTCCCGTACCGGCATTCGAAGCCTGCTTCCATTGCGGGTCGATTAATAACTGCTTTGTCTCTCTTCTGATAGACGATCCATAGTTCAGTGGATGCATTGCGGCAGTCATGGGGACGGATTGTTCCATCATAACATGCTGCTTCCTGATACCGCTTACCTCATTTCCATGAAATTCCGATGGAGAAGCCACAGGAGAATCCTCTGCCGGGTGCAAGTTGAACCAGACCCATTCCGTTGTTAAAACAGTCAGGTGCGCCCGTCATCGGTTCGACTGCAATCGACCTTCCTCCGCCGTATTTTCCGTCGTAAAACATGAAGTACGGCATTCCCCTGTTGCTGAGTTCAAGCCGGATGTCTCCAAGATCAAGGGACAGTGCCCCTTCAACGAGATACGGCGTGTCATAGCCGCCTTCCCTCGGTTTCAGGAGACTCACAGGTTCCAGCATCCTGCCGGTTGGAAAGTACCCGTCATTGCAGACGAGTTCGCGGAATCCTCTGGACTCTGCCTCCCATTTGCCATTGAAGAGGAAGTATGGATGTGCCCCGATCATGAGCGGCCCATGGGTTTGCGACATGTTGGTCGTCTCATAGTCTATCGAGATTGTCTCCTGCGTTATCGTGTATCTTATCCTAACAGCGTAAACCCATGGAAAACCGTCTTCTTTGAGGGTTGAGGTGCATTCTGCCATACTTCCTCCGGCTCTGACGTCAAAATTTAATCCCCGTATCAGGCCATGCATCGCATTCGGTGGGCTGTTAGCCCTGAGGACATACTCTTTCCCCTGGAAGGAAAACCTTCCGTTCCTGACCCGGTTCGCAAATGGTATGAGGTGGGCACATCCGCCATGGGTTTCTATCCCGTCCGTCGATATTTTCATCACGTCGTGCCCATCAAACTGGACTCTTTTCAGGTATGCCCCGACCTCCGAAATTTCAATTGATAGCCTGTCTCCGGCAGCCAGGGACACCATAATTTATTGCATCCGAAACCAATATTCTAAATTTCCGGCATCCGTATGATTCGGGTGAGACTGTGCAATCTGTTTAGCCTGGGGAAAGGAGACCTGCAATGCAGATTATAAGGAAAATCTAAATCAATCCGCCTCTTACCTGAGTGAATGCTGGGAATCATACTCGCCGGCGGCACCGGAACCAGACTGCTTCCACTCACAAAGGTGACAAACAAGCACCTGCTGCCTGTCTACGACAGGCCCATGATATATTATCCGCTGGAAACCTTGCTGAAGGCTGGGATCAGGGAGATTATAATCGTAACGGGCAAGGAACATGCCGGGAATTTCATGGCTCTGCTTGCATCCGGAAGCGAATTCGGAGCAAGGTTTGCATATGTCCTCCAGGAAGGTGCCGGCGGAATTGCGGAGGCAATAGGACTGGCAGAACCTTTTGCAAACGGGGAAAGCATTGCAGTGATACTTGGAGACAATGTGCTGTTTGACGATGTTTCTCGGGAAATAGCAGACTTTCGTTCAGGCTGCAGGATTTTTCTTAAGGAGGTGCCAGATCCTGAAAGGTTTGGCGTGCCGGAGTTCGGAAAGGGCGGGGATATAATAAATATAGAGGAAAAACCAAATGCTCCTAAAAGCAATTACGCGGTTACCGGATTTTACCTGTATGACAGCACTGTTTTCAGGAAGATAGGGATGCTTAAGCCATCCGCCAGGGGTGAGCTTGAGGTAACTGACCTGAATAACGTCTATCTCAGGGAAGGAAAGCTTACGCATGGTTACATAAAGGGACCATGGATAGATGCTGGAACCATAGACAATCTGCTTACAGCATCAAACCTGGCCAGGGAAAGGAAAGCGAAACGCGGGCAATAGACTTCAAAGCCTGGCGAGCGCATCTTCGAGATGGGAGATCCTGATTGCCCTTCCTGCCTTGTAAAGGTTAAAACTTGTATCCATTGGCCTCTGTGCAGCAAATTTGAGGTCAGAAAGCCTGCTCCTCTCGATCAATTTCTGATCGAGTCCCCACCTCTTTGCCACGGCAATTGCGAATTCATAACGGCTTACCCTTTCCTGCACTCCGAGATGATAAATCCCTGACAGATCCATCTTTATGGCAGCCTTCACGAATGTCGCTATATCCTCCAGTGAAGTGGGAGTGGTGTACTGATCCGTGACCACCTTTATTTTCTGGCCGGCCTCCAGGCTTTCCCTGACAAATTCCAGGAAGGTCTTCTTTCTCCGGGACACGTTCTGCCCGAATGGCGTTGAAATTCTGAGGATAAGGTCCCTGCCCATATCCAGGAACGACTCCCCCCTGAGCTTGGTTTTTCCATAAACGTTGATCGGGTTTGGCTTATCCGTTTCAGCGTACCTGCCTGTCCTGCCGTCAAAAACATAATCGGTGGAAATGTGAATGAACTTGAAACCATTGGAAGTCGCCGCATTTGCAAGGAATTCAATAGATTTGGCATTCAGAAGGTCTGCACGTTCCGGATCTGCCTCGCAGCCGTCGACGTTGGTAAAGCCGGTGCAGTTGATTACTGTTCCGTATCTTCTCTTTGCAAAGAAGGCATTTATCCCGTCAGCACTGGTCACGTCTATTACAGGGTCTCGACCATAAATGCTCCTTGATGCCCCGTCTGCCTCCAGCTTACCCTCCAGGAAGGAACCGACAAAGCCGCTGGCACCCAGAACGAGGACTTTCATGTTCTACAGAACCTTTTCCTCATACCGTTTCCTGCTGACAATGTAATGCTGAATTGTCTCCCTGAGCCCATGATCGAAGTCGACTTCAGGACGCCAGCCAAGGTCCCTTCTGATCTTCCTGGAATCTATCGCATAACGCTGGTCATGACCGGGCCTGTCCTGCACAAATTCAATCAGTGAATCTGGTTTGTTCATGATCTCAAGAATCTTCCTCACAACCTCAATGTTGCTGCGTTCACCGTCAGCACCAACCAGATAAGTTTCTCCAGGTTTTCCCCTCTCAATTATCATCCTGATCGCATTGCAGTGATCCGCGACATGGATCCAGTCCCTTACCTGCCTTCCTGAACCGTATATCGGGATCTTCGTGCCGTTCAGCGCGTTGAGGATTGTCTTTGGTATCAGCTTTTCAGGGTGCTGGTTTGGACCGTAATTGTTGCTGCAGTTCGAGATAGTTGCCTTGATTCCGTAGGTGTTATAATAGGCCTTCACCAGCAGGTCTGCTGATGCCTTCGTCGCCGAATATGGATTCCTCGGGCTGTAAGCGCTGTTCTCAGTGAACTTCGTGCCGGAATTTAGAGGCAGGCTGCCGTAAACTTCGTCCGTGGAAATCTGATGGTACCTCAAATCCAGCTTCCTAGTGATTTCCAGAAGCCTGTGGACTCCTACAACATTGCTCTGGATGAAATCTTTAGAATTCTTTATTGATCTATCAACATGGGATTCGGCTGCGAAATTAACGATAGTATCGGCATTTTCAAAGAAGTGCTCCCTGCCGGTCAATCTTGAAATATCCAGTTTGTAATTCTCAACTGTCTCCGGCTTTTGCAAGTTCGCCGGATCAGCAGCATATGTCATTTTATCCACGTTTACCACTTCTACGCTGCCCCCGGACGAAACCAGCTTGTTGATGAAATTTGATCCGATGAAGCCCATTCCTCCCGTGACTATGATCTTCATGTTGCACCCACTCTGTATATCTTTTCGGGCAAAATTTCCCTTAGTGCCGGCAGCGATGAATCCTTTGGTGAAAGTAAAGGTGAAGCGATAGGCCACTCAATCGCCAGTTCCGGGTCATTCCATCTGATGCCCGCGTCAAGTTTCTGGTCATACTCAGCGGTTGTTTTATAAATCAACTCCGTGTTGTCTTCCAGCGAAAGGAATCCGTGGGCAAAACCGGGTGGGACCCACAGCAATTTCTGGGGGGATGGATCGAGTCTCAGACCTTCCCATTTTTTGTAAGTGCTTGAGCCTGGACGCAGATCCACAATTACGTCATACACTGATCCCGTCAAAACGCGAACAAGTTTTCCCTGCGGTTTAGGCATCATTTGAAAGTGGAGCCCCCTGAGAACATTCCTCGCGGATTTTGAATGGTTATCCTGGACGAATTCCTCTGATATCCCGTTTTTCTGAAAATCAGACTTCTTGTATGATTCGAGGAAAAAACCTCTTTCATCCCTGTGCACTGCTGGAACAATCAGCCTGGCATCCTTAACACTTTTCAATTCTTTAAATTCAAACATTGGAACCACCTCTTGTATCGTGGGATTTTCAATATTGCATGCGGATGACTTGCAATATATTATCTGTCTCAGCGAAACCGTGATCTTTCATTTAAGTTTGGGATTTTGCTTAAGGAAGTTATAAATAAAGAGGTCTAATGCCTGTTTTACGCCCCGATAGTGTAGCGGCCTATCATACGGGCCTGTCGAGCCCGTGACATGGGTTCAAATCCCGTTCGGGGCGTCACACTTAAATCGTTTTTCCTGGTCATGTCAAAGTGACAGCATTGCTCTCCTGTAATTGACCCCCGTACCTCACATAATGTTTCACTATTTTTTACGGATTGGATCTTCAAAAGATTTGCCAGTTCCAGTGTTCAGGCATCGTGCAGTGGCACTACACGAATGACCGGATATTCAGTGGTAACATATGTACAGCCCAAGAAACAAAGGAATGGGATTTCTTCAGTGCCGCAATTGCAGCTGCGCTGTCAGATCTGGGAAATCTTTTTGTTAAGCCAAGGAAGGACTTCCTTAAGAAAAGAAGGGCCGTGATGCGCAAAGAAATCGTAAGGCCCGGGTGTTGTATAGAAATGGCCTGTCGATACCGCCTTCAATTTCTCCCAGCCTCTCCTATGGATCAATTCGATCGCGTCTCTATCACTGAACTTCGAGAACATCTTGGGTTCATAGATAATGACGTCCGGATCCTCATCTTTAACGTGATTCAAGTCCGGTGTCAGCCATTCCCTTCTAACACCGCCATAGATGTTCCTGAGTCCGAACAGGCGAAGGGCATCGGTAATGTAACTGAACGACCCGAATGATGTGGGCGATGCCAGATCAATTTCTATGTAGGCTTTCAAATTATTTGCCGGTTTGCTGGAGGGCATATATTGTGAAAGGGACATTGAGAGAACGCGTGCACCTTCTGCATTGCCCACCACGAGGCCGACTTTTGTGATGAGATCAAATATCCCGTTGACTGTTGATGGTAATTCAAAACAGACGACCGGATAATGCTGAGAAAGTTCTCTTGAGAATGCATCCTGATAACCCGATATGGTCAAGACAAGATCCGGATCGATTTGATCAAGTATTTCTCTTCTTACATAGCCGTAGGACCCGATCTTTCTGACGTTCTTTGTCTGTTCAGGCCTGACACAGAATGCGGTAATCCCCTTCACTCTGTTTCCGAGACCAAGTTCAAAGACAATTTCTGTTAGCGAGGGGCTGAAGCTAACTATTCTTTCAGGGGTTTCAGGAATTTCAACCCTGTTACCGGAATACGAGTATACCTGAACCATTTTGACAATCCATTCGTTGAACAAATCGATGGATAAGAATGGTTTGGTAAAAGAGAAATTGAGAATATCACTGTTCTTGCCCTGAGAGCGATAACTCAAGAGCGATGCATCTAAAACCGAGGCAGAAAATCAAATTGCCCATACTCCAGGCGTTCCCTGGCAGAAGATAAATTAACCCCCGTCATAGATCTGATCCAAAGGGGATCATTTGGTGCGCCGGCTTATCTGCGATTTTTCAGTGTTGTAGGTTCTGCTGATCCTCTGCAAAAACCTCATACTCAATTGATTCGACTGAAATGTCCGACTCATCAAGGAATTTCGGATGATAGGGGTGCCTGCCGGGAACCATGTAAACGGTGAAGACCTTAGAATCTTCATTATTCCCATATGCAGCGTGATCCATGCCTGATTGCCCTCTGCCAGCTGATGAATTCATGATCCTCAGTTAACTGACCGGGGATATTATCGCCTTATGAGAAAGTGAAAAATGTGCAAATGGTTGGTAATGCTAGCTCCCTGTGATTTACATCAAGTTACCTGCCTTGAAGAAATTCTGATCACATCTGAATGTCGCCAGATTTGATTACGGCAGCAAATTCGCCCCTGATAGATGCAAGATTCACCCTGTGGACGATGCCAGCAGGTATAACTTCGCCTGCACTATCCTTCCTGTCGAATGTTGCACATGCATCCTCGATAATTGTGGTATCAAAGCCCAGGTTGCCAGCCATCCTTGCCGTAGTGCTCACACAATGGTCGGTAACCATGCCGCATATCAGAATACTCCTTATTCCTTCCCTACGCAGCAATTCCTCCAGTTCTGTACCTATAAAGGCGCTGTTTACATGCTTTGTGATGATGGTTTCGCCAGAAAGAGGCATGACATAATCCTGGAACCCAAAAGTATCTTTGCCGTTCCTGAACAGTGATTTAGGATTAACGGATTCGTGCCTCACATGAATCACCCTGAGCCCTTTCTTTCGGAAGTCTTCAAGCAAGCGTCCGGCTACCCTCTCTGCCTCCGGGTTGTTCCTTCTGCCCCAGGCTTCACTCTTCCATGCATTCTGTATGTCCACCAATATCAATGCGGCATCTTCGCTCTGGACCTTCATTTTGGGAGAAGTAGAACATACATGAATATTAACCCAGTCAAATGTCTTGTAACTCACAGTGTCGGGCGATCCGTTGCTGGCAATCATTCTATTCTCCAGATCACCTTCATTTCTCCTGGGATCATGGAGGCGTTGAACTGAATGAAAAACTAAATACTGAATCCCGTTGAGGAGAAGGTACGGATGGGAAACAGCCGCATAATTGTCGCCATAGATTCCCAGGAGAAACACAAAGCTGTCGATCTCGCCAGGAACCTTTCTGATGATATTTTTGGGGTCAAGATAAACTGGCCGCTTGTTCTTGAGGAGGGAGCAGGAATAATTTCAAAAATCTCCAGGTATTCCAGGGCGATATGCGACTTCAAGGTCGCTGACATTCCGAATACCAACAGGCTTATTGCCGAGAAAGTGCACAGCCATGGCGCTTATGGAATAATAGCCCATGCCGTGACCGGCGAGGATTCGCTTCGCGCAATAACCGGTGTTTCGCCTGACTTGAAGCTCATAACTGTTGTTGCGATGTCCCATCCGGGTGCCCAAGCCTTCCTGAATCCGTTATCCGAGCGCCTGATTGCAGTCGCCAGGTCGGTGGGATCCTACGGCATAGTCGCTCCGGGCAACGCCACCGGAATAATAGCCAGGCTCAGGGCTGATGCTGGAGAAATGAGGATTTTTTCGCCGGGCATAGGAGCGCAGGGAGGCAATCCCGTGGAAGCGATAAAGGCGGGGGCGGATTATGTGATAATAGGACGAACAATATACCAGTCCGATGATCCCATGGAAGCCGTGTCACGATACAACGCGGAAATATCGGCTTCCGGCATACGTTGACCACATCTTAATAATTATTGCGGATATACTGGGTGATGCTTTCCATTTCTTCAAAGGAGGAATACTGGCTTGAGAGGGCCGCTGAAGGAAATCTCACCTTAAATGAGTCGAAGTCACTCTCAGAGGAACTGTCTCTATTTTCCATGGGGAGGATTGCCAACCGACTCACCTCGGTTCAGGCAGGGAATGTCGTAACTTATGCAGTATCCTATAACATAAACTATTCCAATTATTGCGCTGCCAGCTGCCCGATATGCGCCTTTTACGTTCCGATAAAACTCAAAGGCAGGACGGACAGGGGATACGAGTTGACCATTGACAGTATCCGTTCAGAGCTGGAGAAGGCAAGAAACGAGCACGCAACGGAGATCCACATTGTTGGCGGGTTCAACCCTGATCTGCCTATGGAATATTATGAGGATGTCTTCAGAACTGTCAAGGAGAAGCTCCCAGATGTGACCCTTAAAGCCCTGACGATACCGGAAATAGATTTCATTGCCAGAGTCACCGGTAATTCAATCAGGGAGGTTGTTGAAAGGATGAAAGCTTCCGGAGTGGACGCCCACACCGGCGGAGGGGCAGAGATTTTCAACGAGAAAGTGAGGAAACAGATCACCACCAAGGAGAAGATTTCCGGAGAGAAGTGGCTTGAAGATGCGAAGCTCATCCATTCCCTGGGCCTTCCGGGAAATTCCACGATCACCTACGGGCATGTGGAAGGGTGGGATGACATTCTTGATCATATGATAAGACTCAGAAACAACCAGATTGAGCAACCCGGCTTCCTTTCCTTCATCCCGCTGAAGTTCAGCCTCGAGAATACACCTCTGGAAAAGATGGGTAAGGTAAGGAGACCATCTGACGGGGCAAAGGATCTGAAGGTTATTGCAATGGCCAGGCTGATAATGGGCAGTGCAATTAGAAACATCAGCGTTTACTGGGTGGGAATGGGAAAGCTGATAGCGCAGGAGGCTCTCAACTATGGAGGCAACGATCTCGTGGGCACTGCTTTCAGCGAAAAGATATACAAGGCAACCAACAGGCAGGAAATCACCACCACGGAGGAACTTTCCTACCTGGTGAGGGAGATTGGGCGGATTCCCGCCGAGAGGGATACGTTCTATAATATTATCGGGTATACGTAAATGCCTGCGGATTGGTACAAACTTGTACCATTAAGGGCATATATATACTGTAGATGAAAGCCTATGAACAACAGATTACCCGTGCTTGGATTGATCCTTGCACTGGTTATTGGGTTCTCAACCATATCTTTCGCAGGCGCTCCCCTGACCGGAGGGAACTCTGCACAAGCTGGAAATTTCAGCTTTGACTACAGCACATCGGCTTCGGTCCTGAACAATGTTGGCTACGTAACAAGCAACGGAACGATCGCGCTGGCTTCCAGCGTCTATGTGAATGAGAGTGCCAGTTCGACAATGAACGGTATGATGTTCCCTTCAGACGCCATTTCGCTGGCTAATGGATCAGTATTCAGTGGAGACTACGGCAGGATGCTGGTCGTTGTGGGTACGGGACTTACGCCCTCAATCACATATGTTACTGACTATGCCCTTGCGAAGGTCAGCCTGAACATCAACGCAACTGCATGGTTCGGCGGTTTCTATAACCAGAGGATGAACGCGTCAACCATGAGCGTCTACCAGATGGTTCTTCCGGATGGAGCAGTCGCAGTACTTTTCAGCAATTCCAACTCGGTTCAGAAAAGTTCCAACACCGTCACCTTCAGTTCCGTATCTCCACCACTCTTCGTAGGGCTGGTGTCCAAGGTGGGGTTCGTTGATTACCTGAAATCAAGGATAATGGACACGTCCAGATTCACCTACAATAACACCACTGGCTTCGTGGACGGTGCTCATCTCTCGTTCTACTTCAATGACGGCACAATAACTGATTTCACCTCAAAGTGGACGAACACAAATATATTCAGTTCCATCACGGTATCAGGAAATGGTTCCCTGGAGTCCAATGACAAGATACCGATCATTCCGTTCTACACACCTATAGTAATCGGAGGGCTCTTCGTATACGCCACAAACACATCGATCTTCGCGATTCATGACAATCCTGCGATCCAGTCCACATTCCTGGTAAACAACGGAACGATCACCTTTGCGGTACCGATGACCCTAAACGTCACCGTGTTCAATACAACCAGCGGAATGAATGAAGGGATCAATGAATCGGCGGTCTTCCAGAACAACTCGGAAAGCGCCAACATGACGATGGGGCTCAACAATTCAATGCAGGCGGGAAGGACCACGATATACGTCCATGGCGGAGGCTTCAGGGGCATGATGTTCGTAATCGGCGGTCAGGTTAACGTCAACGGAAATCTCATATCCATAAGCACCCAGACCATGGAGAGGATCCAGTTTGTGGCGCCAGTCGGGCTTCAGGGATCTTCCGAGAGGGCTCTGCATTACATAGAGCAGGCAATAGTGAACAACGAGGTTGGAAGCATCATGGAGATATCTTCCGTAAACGGGTCACCGAATGCTCTGTCCTTGCAGTACAACAGTTCCATCTCGATGTCCCTTACCAACGCCGGTAGCGGAAAGGTCACGCTGACTGTATCTTCCATTGACCACAGGGGCAATCTGGTTGCAATCTACGTGAGCAACAGCCTCATATCCAACACCTCGACTGTGACGGTAACAATCGATGGCCAGTCAGTCACGGCCACAACCGTTAATGGCACAATCGATGCGACAAGCGACCTGAACGCATACTATGCCGCAGTGCAGGTTTCAGGCGGGTTGCTGATTCTCATACACGTACCGCACTTTTCCACACATACCGTGGAGATCGCATCGTCTGGATCCACTGGCAGCACCACACCTCTGCTTACCACGGACCATGTTGGGTTGATACTTGCAGGAATAGGGATAGTGGCTGTGGTTGCAGCAGTCCTGGTATTATACAGGAAGAGAAAACCTTAAACTTTTATCAGGGGGTGCACAACCCCCTTATTAGTTTTACCTACCATTCTCTCTTTTTTGCCATGCCTAAAAAGTTCAGGATAACGTCATAATGGCATTATGACTTTCACGAAAGATATATAAGAGCATGGGAAATCATCCTTGGCTTCTGGCGCAGACGGGATGATATGACTGAGCTTCTAGACGAATTTGAGCAGAAGAGGGAACAGATAAGACAGATAGTGGAAGAGCACATCAGAAAGAGAGACAAGGCTTCTGAGGAGGCTTCCATTCATGCCGACGAAAGGGATTTACTTAATGCAAAGGTAAAAGAGCTCAGGGAAGCCGCCAAACAGCTTATTGCAGAAAAGGGATCGCTTATTGAGGAAGTCCAGAAACTCAGGCCCGAAAAGGAGAAGGAATTCGAGGATCTTTCAGAGCTGAGAAGGGAATACAGGAAGATCAGGGAAAATGTGGGAACTGAAACCGTAGATGCATCCGAAATAAGGCAGAAGGAGAAGGAGCTCCAGAGACTCGTCAAGAGGCAGGAGACCACTGAACTGGGAAGGGACGAGGAGAAGAAGGTTGTAACGGAGATCAGGAGACTCAATAACGAGATTAAGAAACTTAAGGGCAGATTTGAAAAGGAACTGGAAGGGAACACCCAGGTCAGGGATCTGATATCAAAGATCAAGGAAAAGAAGGAAAAGGCCGAGGGCATGAAGAAATCCATTGAAGAGATTTCATCCAAAATTTCGCAGTTGAGCGAAAAGATCAACACCGCCCTGCAGGAACTGGACGAGATCAGAAGAAAATCCGATGAGGAGCACGAACTTTTTGTGAAATTCGGTCAGGAATCAGACAAGGAGCATGAAGCCTTCATCCAGTCAAAGAATGATCTCAGGGATCTCGAAAAGGTAATCTTCACACTGAGGACAAAAGATCGGTCAACAAGGAAAAAGGAGAAAGAGGGTGAGCTCCAGAAGAGGGCTTCTGTGCTGTTTGACAAGTTCAAGAACGGGGAGCAGCTCACTACAGAGGACATACTCGTCCTACAGAAAGCGGGTTTGCTTTAAGCCCTGTTTTACTCTTCCTCTGTGGCTGTGGGCGACAGGGACACATTGTATATCCTTGAATTGTCCTCTATCTTGATTCCGGGTGGAAGAACGCTCTTTCGTATCTCGCAGTTGTTTCCTATAACCGTTCCATGCATTATGACTGAAGATTCGACGATTGATGAGTCCCCAACGGAACTTTCGTGCATGAGAACAGAATTTATGATCTCGGCTTTTGAGCCTACAGTCGCAGAATCGTAAACAGCCGAAGCTGTCACTGTTGCCCCCCGTCTGTAAACTGAGCGGCTGCCTAAGTAAGTCGGGCCGGTCAGCCTGACCTCATCCTCCACCTTCACTTCCCTGCCCATGATCATCCTGCCCGGATAACTGCCAATGGATTTTCCGTACTTTTCAGTCATTTTCTGGTTTGCCTTAATCAGGTCAGGAGGTCTTCCAGTGTCAACCCATGTCCCGTTGACTTCCAGCCCCCCGATTGGCATCCCCTCTTCCAGCAGGTGCGGGAAAAGCTGCCTGGCAAAATCGTAAGGCTGGTCGTCCGGCACAAGTTCCATCACATCCTTTTCTACAACGTATATCCCCGCATTGACAAGGTTGGAAAATGTCTCCCCCTTTGACGGTTTTTCCAGGAATTTCACTATCCTGCCTTTGTCGGTTTCGACAATCCCCAGCTGACTTGGATCTTCGACTGTGGTTAGGGCTATGCTGATCTTGAAGCCGTTTTTTCTGTGAAACGCGATGAGGTCACGGAGCTCAAAATCGGACAGCACATCCCCGCTTCCAACCAGAAACGTGTCGCTCAGGAATTCCACTGCAAGTTTTATGCTGCCTGCCGTTCCGGCAGGCTCCCTTTCCACTGAGAACAATGTTCGCTCCTTGTGTATCTGGTTCTCGAGCACACCTTTTATGAGCGACTCGAATTTGTAGCCGGTAGTTATTATCGAGGAGTCGACCCCTGCCCGGTGAAATGATTCAAGAACGTAGTTGATGCAGGGTTTGCCTGCAATGGGCACAAGAGGCTTCGGTATGGAATACGTTATTGGCCTGAGGCGTGTGCCCTTGCCGCCCGCCATTATGACTCCCTTCATGGACATGCCACAGGATGACTTCGTTCCTATATTTCCATGCCGTTTTGTAAACGCCTTTGCCCTTCTCTACGCGCCAGTCCTTCGCTTCCTGCTGATCGCCAGTATATGGGCACTCATTCCCACTGAAGCGGGATGGGCGGCCAGCTTGTCGTGAGCTTCCAGGAAATTCTGCCATCCTGGCCTGTCCTTCCTGGAAAAAATGTTTACGTATTTCGCATTTGCGCCTATTCCTTCCAGACCCACCGTTTCTATCAGGTCGAGACCGTTCCTCTTCACCATATCTTCCAGTTCTTCAGGCAGGAAAAAATGCGCGTAGTACCGCCCATGCCAGCGGTTGTCGTCTCCCTTTTCATAAAAGTCCCTGAAACTGGGCAGGCCTATTTCGTCTGGCCAGAACTGCACGGAAAGCATAAGTGCACCTATCCTCCCGAAAACACCTATGAATATTGGCGCACCCTCCTTTGCAACCCGCCTGAGTTCTGAAACTGCCTTGTTTCTGTTCTCTTCTCCTTCGATATGTGATATTGGGCCTCCGATGCAGATCACTGCGTCGTAGGTGTTATCCCTGATCCGGGAGAGGTCGGTTATGTTAGCAACCATTGTTTCCCTGACTTTGCCCTCCACCCTCTTTTCCCTGATCTTTTGCCTTGCAAAATTAATATTCTCCTCTGTCAGATCAAGCAGGTCAACCTCGTATCCCATTTTGGCGAGGTCGATTGTGTACCTTCCGGGGCCCCCTCCTGCATCAAGGATAAGACCGTTCCCTGGAAGGTGTTTCTTCAGGTATAAAAGTGTGGTGCGGTACTCCAGCTTGTGGTACGTATCCTGGACCAGCCTTTTCCACTCATAGTCCACGGTCGCCCCATAACAGTCGCTTATCCTCTCCTTTCGTGCCGGCATCCTGTTTTTATCGATCTGCCAATTGCTTATCTTTACTTAATTGTTCTCAGAACTGCTGGCATGCGATGACCATAATATCATGGAAAAAGCGCATATAGAGCCATTTGCACATTTTTGTCCCATGGCAACATATTATTCTATATCGACCATATATTAATCTATGAAGGGAATATTGCAGGTGAAAAAGTCCGATCTGTTTAGCAGTGAAGACGCATTCAAATTCGCTTCCTCCATTGTATCAAGAGGCGGCAAGATCACAATACTTGCCTCCGATGGCATAATACTGGATGTTGAAAATTACCTACCGCGCCATGATACTGATAAGATCCATGCTGTCAGGATACTTACCCCATATCAGCTTGAAAATGTCCTGATGACCAATGACAGTGATGCATTTTACATCGTTCTCAGGGGCAGCATCATAAGGAACTGGTCCAGGGAATGCTTTGAGTCTATTATGGAGATAATCAGGATCAAGACCTATTTCAAGGGTGCAGTAATTGCAGTCAACATAGTCGGAGACCTTGGGATCCATTCCCTTTACATGCAGAAGGCTGCCCTCGATCACCCGAAACTTGACCGGAATAAAGGGTTATACCTATGGGAAGAACCACTCCCACTGTAAGGCAGAAAATCGATGCCATAACTTTTGAGTTGAGTAAAATGGGCGCCTTGATGAGTGTGGAGGATAGGGACCTTTTTAACAGCCTGCTCAGCCTTGGAAGACTGCATGCCCCGGAGGTGAATTTTTCGGCGGTAAACACCGAGACCGGGTACCTTATGTCGATAATTTTCGAGCTTTTCAAGATGATACGTGACAATAAAAGCGTGGGATAACGATCGATGATCCTCCGGTACTGATAAATGCAACCGGGAATGATGTTGTTTCCCTCTGGTACTACAGGGACGGGACAGTAAAGACCGAGAATCACAGGTATGTCACATGGGTCTTTCTTTCGGGGAATCTGCATGACCTGAGCTTTGCGAGGGATCAACTCGAATTAGTAAGGGGGATAAGGGTCTCCGAAAGCACCAGAAGAAGCATTTATGGAGAAATTGAAGGGCTGGAGATCAGGCTGCCCCCATCAAAGATCAGACTGATAAGGAAATTCCTGGAGGATTCGGGGCTGAGGAGGAAGATAAAGCTCTTCAACGGTGACCTTAATATGCCGCACCGGTACCTTTCGGAGAAATCTTACACGCTGTTCCATATTGCATCGCCT
The DNA here is from genome assembly GCA_021818715.1 of Thermoplasmata archaeon. Lineage (GTDB taxonomy): Archaea > Thermoplasmatota > Thermoplasmata > Thermoplasmatales > Thermoplasmataceae > JACWAH01. The sequence goes on along the minus strand of JAKATN010000001.1, from coordinate 122,438 downwards.
GAATCCCCAGACCCTGAAATACCCTCAACGTCCATAACGCCAATAATGTCCGGCCATGAAATTGTGAAGATCAAACTGGACGGGAAAACTTTCCTGGATATTGATAACGGCCTCTATTCTGAAATTTACGACAGGATTTCCTCATCAATCATTGTGGTCTATACTAACCGCTCCTCCGGCTTCACAAAGCTGTTGAATGAATTCAATGAGAGAGGGATTGGAAGGGTTGACTTTCACAGGAGAAGAGGCGAGACCTATGAATCGTATGGCCAGATACACTACACCGGAGAAAGAATTTCCATCCGTGGAAAGATATGCATCGATTCAGATTCTTTCATTTATTCCGAGGCAGGGATCGCCGGCATCATGGAGGTCTCAAGAATATCCAGGCTTCCTCCTCAGACTGCCTCCATAGTGACACCTGGGACTGCTGTCTCTGCACTTGAACTATCTGAAGCCATAAGATTCGGGATACTGGTGCCATCATACAAGGATGACCATGAAAACCCGAAACCTCTTTCGCTCCTTAGATTGGCTGATCGTGGCGGGCTGACGCTTCAGCCGGATCCAGGTCTCTACTGGAACACCTCGGAAATTGACTTCTCTTCGATGTATCCCAGCATAATCGTGAGATACAATCTTTCCCCTGAGACCTTTGGCGACGGTGATTATGTTGTTCCGGAACTGGGCTACAGGGTGCGGAGTTCCCCCAGGGGGTTTCTTTCCGGAGCCCTGGAAAAACTCCTGGAAAGAAGGCTGTTTTACAAGTCAGTAAGGGATAAGAATCCGACCTACAGAAACAGGGATACAGCCCTAAAATGGCTCCTGCTCACCTCTTTCGGATACACCGGATACAAGAACGCAAAGTTCGGGAAGATAGAGGTGCATGAGTCAATAACGGCAATAGGCAGATGGGCTCTCTCTGCTGCCATAGAGGAGGCACAGAAAATGGGCTTCAGGATCGTACATGGGATTGTCGATTCCCTGTGGGTTTCCGGAGATGGCGTGATAGAGGAACTCCTGCAGAGAATAAAGGACAGGACCAGGATCGACATAGTGGTCGACAGCAGATACAAATGGGTGCTGTTTCCCCCTGCCAGAGATGGTTATGGATCTCCGGGATCATACATAGGGTGGAGATATGACAGCACGTTCAAGATCAGGGGGTTCGATTTAAGGAGGAAAAACGTCCCCGGCATATGCAAGGATTTTCAGAGATCCGCAGCTTCATTGTTCTCCTCATGCAGCAATGACGCAGAGGTACTGGCGAAAAAACAGGAGTTGGAAAAAATGAAAAAGCAGTTTGCGGCAAAATTGCAATTGGCGGATGCTGAAGACCTTTCCTTAAGGTTCCACATCACCAGAAGGCCGGAGGAGTACGCCGTGAATACCGTAACCAGGAAACTGCTCAGTGACCTGAAGAAATCCGGCATAGAGCTGAATCCTGGCGAAAGCGTGGACGCGGTTGTCGCGGATAGGCGTAGCGGGATCTTCAGCAAAACCGGTGAAGGGCATGGCTTCGATCGTGAAATGTACATAAAAATGCTGGAAAGATCCTTCGAGCCATTCGATTTCATGATAAAATCGGCAGAAAAGAACCTGGCTTCATCCCGCCATGACCGAAAGGATGTTCTCAATCTTCCCCGAGAGCACGCTGACAGGTATGTCACTGATCTGTATGACTTTTGAAACTCCCTTCCTGTCACCCATTCCCACTATCTTTCCCTTTATGAACCCGAGTCTTTCAAGTCTCCTGATGCTATCGTAAACCCTGAAATCCTGGCTCCTCACAGGGAATTCGTCTGAAACGGATCTCACCTCGCGCGCAATTTCCTTGACGCCTGTGCTGACAGAATGCCTGAGGATTCTGCAGATTGCGAGAAGTGTTATCAGGTCCCTGTCGCTGAGTTCGGACAGCTTGCTTTCAGTAACGAAGGGATCAATCATTGATATTGCACTGCGGATGTCGTCAGGTTCGATTGCTTCTGATCCTCTGTGCTCCGCAATCAGGGCGGATTTCTGCAGCACCTCAATTGCAACTCTTGCACTGCCGTAGCCCTCAGCGGATTCGGCGATGTACCGCAGTGTTTCCTCGTTCCACGAACCATCAGAAAGCGATCGCCTTGCCCTGTCAAGAATTATTCCATACAGTTCCCCGGCATCGTACTTCCTGAACCTGAGGGACTCCATCCTCAACGAACCTGAAAACTCCCTGAATGAGGAATGGATTTCAGGCGCTTCGATGGAAATGTAGATTGGCGAGATGTTAAGTCCATAAAGCTCCGGTGCCCTGTTAAGGTTGTAAATGCCTTCCGGTTCCATGTAAAGATGCGCAGCTTCGTCAATCACTATGACCATGGACTTGCCGGCCCCCTTGCGGAACTCACTCAGAGCAGTGAAGATCTGCTTGTATGTGATCCCTGCAGGCGGAACCAGTTTCCCAAGCTGCCCGAGAACGGATACAAGTATTGCCCGCATCGATCCGTGTGAGAGAGCATTTTCGTAAAATATCCTGGGTTCGGTCGTAGCTTTCTGGAGGTACTTTAACGTGACTGTCTTACCCACGCCGGCAGGTCCGTAAATCCAGAGCGGTGTGGATAAACCGCGCATCAGGGATGAAAACACAAGGCCTGATATGGTGGATATCTCTTTTTCCCTGTACGCCAGTTTGTTAGGAATGAAGGAACTTTCAAGAGCGTCAGGGTATCTAATTATTCTCATGCTCACTAGGCACGGATTGCCTGGTTAAGTGAATGGATCTCCTTGCCTCTGGGGACTGAGTAATTCTTCACCTTATCCAGATCCACGCCGGCCTTCCTTGCCAACCTTTCGATATATTTCAGCATCATCAGGCCACCGAAAGAGATGATAGATCCTGTGCCCGCCCTTGCAAAAAAGTTCCCTTCGGTATTGCCATAGCCGTCCCTAACTGCCATCTTGGCAAGATGCCTGTAAGAGGCATAATATACGGCTAGCTGGCTCTTCGTAAGCATGCTTTTGTTAAGGCTCCTTGACTTTATCCTCCCAAGAGGAACGTTCACCAAGGGCGTGATCGTGAATTCAAAGGGCCTGTTCTCAGAGTACGAATAACTGAGCCTGTTTATCATCCCGATAGTGTCCCAGTAGTCTTCTTCCGTTTCTCCAGCCTGCCCTACCTGGATAGTGAATGCTGGCCTCCAGTAGTACTTTGTCTCGTTATACACTCCCTGCCAAACGATGTCAGCCCATGATCCATCCGGCCCGATCTTGAGCGGCAGGGTCTTGTTTGGCATGTGCTTCTTCGCGAGCGAGTCACTTCCGGTTTCCACACCAGTCTGGACTCCGATCCAGTTCCTTGGCCCGGCCTTTAGAATCTTGGACAGACGCCCCAGCATCTCCGGATAACCGGCAGGAATGGAGATTCTCCCATGCGTTGGGTTTGCCCTTTCAATTCCGTCCACAGCCATGACGGAGGAAAATAGATCAGTGAGTGCTTCCTCATTGGGCTCATACATGTTCCCATGCTTGTAGGCAAATATCTCATCCGAGTGCAGCCATCCGTTTATCTGCCCGGATCTGGCGTTGATTGTCACTTCCTTCACAACTTCCTCCGGTTCATAATATCTGAGTGGCCTGAGTGTCACTTCGCAGAAGTCACAGCCAATGCCGCATCCCCTCATAACCTCTACCATTCCCTTGACCGAGGGCTCTGATATCAATGGGATCTGATCCAGCTTAGGGTAAGGGGTAAGGCTCATACCCCTTGCGAGAAACTTATCATCCTTCTTGATAACTTTCCTGAAATTATCGTCGTAGGACATGTAGCCCCTGTAAAACATCGTGCTATCAATGCTATCTGTTGCAACCTGTTCGAACAGCGCTGGAGCTATGTCATCTGTCTCTCCCTGGAAAATATAATCAAAGTTGTATTTTTCAATTTCGTCCCTGAGGATGGTAAACTCCCATGCACCTGGACCACCGACAATGAGCTTTGCTTTCTTGCCTCTCCTCGCCCTGTTAACCTTTTCCAGCAGGCTGTCCCAGTCTTTCCTGACCCAGGCCATCATATTTCCGCCCCTGAGAGCGTAATATGACATTGTTGTCGGGCCAACGCCCAATGGATCCATTGTCGAAATGCCGATGACCTCGGTTTTGTCATCTATGAAATTCGCAAGATAGTCGTCGTGCGCAACAGCGATGTCCTTCCTGTCAAACTTCCTCAGGAGGGATGCCTGCAGTTTCCTTACGGAATAGGGCGCCCTGAGCAGTTCGCCGTTCGGCTTCACCTCCGGCGGAGGCCCCTTCAGAAATTTATAGATTGCTGGAGGAATGGCCCTGCTGGGTGCACTCGGTAGAAAGTCGAGCAGCGGGAAATTCCTGTATTCGTAACTTAATGTAGTATCGGATACCAGAACGAATCTTGTCATTAATTTCCCTCAGGGGTCAAGTATTTTGTAAACTTTTATAAACATTATGTTTCCTTGCCTCTACACAATGCCCGGAGGAAGCTCTGTATTCATAAGTTTAAAAACACTATCTCATAGAAAAAGCTTAAGTGTCTTCCGCCAAACTGTGATTTACCACTAATTGAGGTGGCAAAGGTACCTGCGTCCCAGCCGTATTGCCATACTGACTGACAAAAAACCAAAGGCTGATCAGCCTGCAGCCTTATCCAAATGATAAAAAAACTGTGAATGGAAGTGTTTGTGCCCGTGGCTCGCCTTTTTTTATGGAGGTGATCCATCCGCAGGTTCCCCTACGGATACCTTGTTATGCCTTAACCCTCCTCACTGACATCAGATTCGAATTCGCCCTCTCGAACGTACCCTCATCCAGTACCAGCTCGGATGGTGTGACAGGCGGTGTGTGCAAGGAGCAGGGGCATATTCACCGCGGGCTGTTGACCCGCGATTACTACGGAATCCACATTCATGAGGGCGAGTTACAGCCCTCAATCCTCACTACGAACAGGTTTCGAGGTTAGCTCCCCCTTTCGAGGTCGCAACTCATTGTCCTGTCCTTTGTAGCGCGCGTGTAGCCCGGGAGATTCGGGGCATACTGACCTGCCGTCGACCCCTCCTTCCTCCAGCTTAGCGCTGGCGGTCCCTTCAAAGTGCCTGCACAATCTCTTGTACACTGGCAACTGAAGATGGGGGTCTCGCTCGTTATCACACTTAAGTGAACGCCCTACGGTACGAGCTGACGACGGCCATGCACCACCTCTCCTTCTATCGAGTAAATTCGTCAGGTTGACTCTCATCTAAAGGTCGCCCCCGGTGAGTTTTCCGGCGTTGAATCCAATTAAACCGCACGCTCCTCCCGTTGCGGTGCTCCCCCGCCAATTCCTTTAAGTTTCAGCCTTGCGACCATACTCCCCAAGCGGCCCACTTAACACCTTCGCTACGGCACTGCACCCCCATAAAGGAGATGCAACACCAAGTGGGCAGTGTTTACAGCTAGGACTACCCGGGTATCTAATCCGGTTTGCTCCCCTAGCCCTCGTTCCTCACCGTCGGATCCGTTCTAGTTGAACGCCTTCGCCACCGGTCGTCCTTTCAGGATTACAGGATTTTACCCCTACCCAGAAAGTACCTTCAACCTCACCCGGTCCCTAGCTCCGCAGTCTCTCCAGAAGATCTTCTGTTAAGCAGAGGAATTTTCCTGGAGATTTACGAAGCCGGCTACGAACGCTTTAGGCTCAATAAAAGTGACCACCACTCGAGCTGCGGGTGTTACCGCGGCGGCTGGCACCCGTCTTACCCAGCTCTTATTCCCTAAGCGTTTTAGACTTAGGAAAAGCTCTGACAAAGTCAGAGCACTCAGGTTTCCCGTGTCGCGCTTTCGCGCATTGCACAGTTTTCGCGCCTGCTGCGCCCCGTAGGGCCTGGACTAGTGTCTCAGAGTCCATCTCCGGGCTACCCCTCTCAGGGCCCGTACCCGTCTAAGGCTATGTGGTCCTTTACACCACATACTACCTGATAGGCCGCAGACTCATCCTCAGACGCCGAAGCTTTCATCATCGAAGCCTTCCATCATACGATGACTATGGAGGATTAGCCTCAGTTTCCCGAGGTTATACTCCATCTGGGGGTAGATTGTCCGCGTGTTACTGAGCAGTATGCCAGTATCTTGCGATCCTTTGACTCGCATGGCTTAATCGAAACCTGATAGCAGTGGCCGCCGGCAGGATCAACCGGAGTTAACAGATTAATCTGCCTTTATTAAAGTTAGAATTGGCGAGCCACAGTTTGCACCATTTACTTCCAGTCGGTTCTGAGTCACAGTAACCTCAAAACCCCATTTCTTCCAGCACTGGAAATCCGGGTTCATACAGGTCACATGACCAGTCCCCCTTCTGCCGTAGTACTGGGTTTTAATCACGCATCTGAAGATGCGTAAGTTACACAATGGGAGCGGGATATTTAATCCTTTTTAGACAATCTCCGCCTTACTTGCATGCACTTTTTGTTTAACGGTGGATTAATTTTGATATTCAAGCATTGATACCCGTGGCCGTATTTGCGCCCTTTTGGAAACTTTCAGTTTGGATGCTCACGCACCTATTCAAGGCCCAGGTATTATGGCCTGTGATCAAAATAGAAATTAACCAATTTCTTGAGACTTCTGCGCAGAATCTCGGATAGGGAAGAGGGAGTGATCCCAATAACCTCGGAGAGTTCGGTCAGCGAGATCCTTGACCTGCTCTCGAAGTACCCCGATTCCATGGCTATGTTCAAAATTTCCCTCTGCCTATCTGTCAACTCCTGATGCACATAGGGCAACACTCTCAGAATAGTGTATGACAGATTCGCAGCCTTCATCCTGGTCTCAAGCGCTCTCAGCCCCTTGAGCGACGGAAGCAGCAACCTGTATTGCACGCTGTCATCGCACAATGTCCTTGATCCAAGCACTTCAGTGAACGATGAAGAGAAGAATGAACACGATGAACAGCTTGGGGTTTCCACCCAAACTGAATGTTTCCCGGCTTTTTTGTACCCGATCTGGCTTTTTGAAAGTTTTTCCTGGAACGATGTGTTTCCAGAATGCGAGATTTTATGCAGCGTCTCACTTGGCCCAATGGCGATGCGCTCAATCCTGCAGTTTTCCTTTGCCAGTATTTTCGTGAGTATACAGTCCTCCCTGCGCACCTGTATTATGGCCTCCACCTGGCCGTTCTTAATGCCCCTGTAGCTGGCGTTGTACGTGCTCTGTGATCCCATGAGCGATTGTATTATCATACCCTCATCCATTAGGTATTGCCAACCTAAGCTTTCGCACCTGCCGCGAATACTATTTTAGGAAAACTGTTCTTTTATGCTAAGATGCGCATGTCAAAAGGAATTTGAGAGAATGGAAATGGGTTATACCTATTCCTGCTGACCCGATGATCATTATATTGCCGCAAAACCGTTTTACCCATTTCTTAGATTGAATCTTGCAATGTGACCGTTAGGGGCCTCTGCCAATAACAAATAGAAGATCGCAACTACGTACGCATAAGGTAGGATGTTCATATTTCATTTTACGATGACTAAAATAATCAGGTGAACCACCATGGTCCCGATTCTAACCTATTATGTCATAATGTTTGCGATCGCTTTCCTTGCGGGTTATCTGGGATCGTTGGTCGGAATTGGTGGTGGCATAATTATTGTGCCGGTAATGACACTGCTGTTTGGCATTGCTCCTGCATTTGCTGCCGGTACAAGCCTTATAGCAGTCATAGCCACTTCCAGCGGAGCAGGTTTTACATCGTATGGCAAGGATTCCCCTGCGAATTACAGAGTCGGTTCGCTGCTGGTAACTATGACCGCTTTTGGAGGAATTCTGGGCGCCATTGGTACTGTCCTGATTACCAGAGGGTCCTATGAATGGATCATCTTTGTGATCTTCGGTATAGCAATGATATTCTGTGCCTTAGACCTGGCCATGCGGAGAACGAACGAGGGCAAATTCCCATATCGAAAGGAAGGGACTTCTTCCTCGCTCGATCTGGATTCGAGCTACTACGATCCCACTTACGGAGCGCAGGTGTACTATTCCCCGGACAGCGTTGGAAAAGGTCTGGGATTGATGTTCATCGCAGGAATACTGTCCGGGCTGCTTGGGATAGGCGGAGGAGTATTCAACGGAATTGCAATGAATGGGGTTATGAAGCTCCCCTTCAGGGTTACGGTCGCTACCAGCAACTTCATGCTGGGAACAACTGCAGCCGCCAGCCTAGGTGTTTATCTTCTGTGTGGGTATGTTTACCCTCTTCTGGTTGCCCCGGTTGCGGCAGGCATTGTGATCGGTTCCATTTACGGAAGGAAAATGATGAGAATCGCCAGGCCCACCATCCTCAGGGCGATTTTCATATTAGTGATAGTCGCCGTAGGCATAGAGATGATAGGGAAGGGGGCAGTTGCCATATGAATGAAACCAGGATCAAATCTGCAATCCGCGGAATTCTGTATTATGGGGTTATCGCAAGTCTCTCCTCTTTGATCGCTGGGGCGCTGATTCTGGTTTTCAAGACGGGCGATGCATGGACTTCAATCAACGTTACCACGAACGGGTGGAACGGGGGAGCTGATCTGATTGAGCTTGGCCTGAAAAGCAGCCTTACGGAGGAAATTGCTTCGGTACTGCTGGCATCTGGTATTGTTATACTGATTGCAATACCGATTGCGAGAACCTGCTTCACGGCAATGCAGTTCGCCCTGAACGGGGATAGAATCTTTGCTCTTGTCTCTCTGATTATCCTTGCCATCGTCGCCATCAGTTTTCTTGTCGTCGGCCCAATAGAGGCGGGCCTTTATAAATTTCCATGATTCGCTGGCCGATGACATGTTTCTGTGGATTGCCTTTTTTTTTGATCCTTAGAGAGCTATTGCACATGATACCTCATGGATTCGGTAAGTGGCTTATTACTCATTTTACGATTTAGGATAGATAATTATGGAAAAGACGACTTTTGCGGGAGGAGGCCATGGTTGCGGCACCAGATCTTCGGATGCCGTGGAAATTTGTATAGGAAAACTGCCAAAATTTCCTGGATTATGCGCAAGTGACTATTCGTGGAGGTGCTGAAAATGCCTACATTTGTGATAGCTTCAAAATGCAAGAACAACGGAAAGTGCGAAGAGATCTGCCCAAGCGACATTATGCGGATAGACCCGGTGCTTCAGAAGGCATATAACATCGAGCCGGACATGTGCTGGGAATGTCTCTCATGCGTGAAAGCCTGTCCGGAGCACGCAATTGAGGTCAGGCCATATGCGGACATCTCCCCTCTTGGATCTGAAATCTCAGTATCCAGGGATGAGAATTTGAACACGATAGGGTGGAAAATAAAGTACAGGGATAGCAGGAAGAAGGAGTTCAGTTTTCCCATAAGGACAACCCAGTGGAACTCCATAGAAATACCGGACCTCAATGGGAATGGGGACATTGATGGGCAGGAGCTTTCCATGGAACCTGAAGGATTGCTCACGGGAAATGATCTTCCGACTATAAGGATCAAAACCGGCAAGGGAGGGCGATGAGATATGCAAGTGCACACAGTTGAATCAGATATTCTGATTGTAGGAGGGGGAATGGCGGGATGCGGTGCAGCCTATGAGGCAAGGACATGGGGAAAGGATCTAAAGATTGTCATTGCAGAAAAGGCCAATATCGATCGCAGTGGAGCCGTTGCCATGGGGCTCTCCGCTATCAACACTTATCTGGGAATGAGATGGAATCAGAACACCCCGGAGGATTTTGTCAGGTACGTGAGAGGTGATCTGATGGGCCTCGTCAGGGAAGACCTGGTTTACGATGTGGCGAGACATGTGGATTCGTCTGTCCATCTCCTTGAGGAGTGGGGCCTGCCCATAATGAAGGATGCTTCCGGGAAATACCTGAGGGAGGGCAAATGGCAGATTCTAATCCACGGGGAAAGCTACAAGCCGATAGTCGCGGAGGCAGCAAAAAAGGCAGCCTCGGAAGTCTACAACAGGATCATGATAACACACCTGATCAAGGATCCGAAGAACAGCAACAGGATTGCCGGGGCAGTTGGGTTCAATGTCAGGGATGGATCCTTCTGGGTTTTCAAAAGCAAGGCCGTTATCCTTGCCTCCGGCGGAGCGACGCACATCTTTCGCCCGAGATCGGTAGGGGAAGGCTGGGGGAGAACATGGTACTCCCCTTGGAGCACAGGTTCCGCCTATGCCCTACCAATAATGGCCGGCGCAAAGATGGTGCAGATGGAGGTCAGGCTTGTGCCCACCAGGTTCAAGGATGGCTATGGACCGGTAGGTTCGTGGTTCCTCTACCTGAAGTCATACGCAACCAACTCCAATGGCGAACTGTATGATAATGACAGGGAAAAATTGAGGGCTAAATACGGCAAGTACGCAGATGCCAAGCCCATGCCGACTTGCCTCCGAAACCATCTGATGATCGAGGAGATCAAGGAAGGAAAGAACCCCATAATTATGCACACTGAAAAGGTGCTTGATACGAAGGAAAAAGAGGAAGCTGGCTGGGAAGACTTTCTTGACATGACCGTGAGCCAGGCAATGGTATGGGCATCCCAGAACACCGATCCGAAAGAAAAGTGGTCCGAGCTTGTCCCTACCGAACCGTATATCATGGGATCCCATGCCGTCAATGCAGGGGCATGGGTTAGCGGTCCCTCGGATATTGCGCCCGAGGATTACCAGTGGGGCTGGAACCGCATGACCACCATCACCGGTCTTTTCGCAGCTGGCGATGCAGCGGGAGGAGCTGCGCACAAGTTCTCTTCAGGATCGTTCGCGGAGGGCAGAATCGCAGGAAAGAGCGCGGCCAAATTCGTGCATGAAAGCAAGGACCGGTTACCGGCTATCGATGATCAGACGATCGAAAGACTCAAAGGCGAAGTTTTCCAGCCCCTTGAAAATTACGAGATAGGACATACTTTCATCACAAAGGGAACTGTTTCTCCATATTACCTGTACCCAAGCCAGGGACTTAAGAGGCTCGAGAAGATAATGGACGAGTATGCCGGCGGGGTCTCAACGCTGTACACCACCAACAAGGTGAACATGAACCGTGGTCTTGAGCTTCTGAGCATGCTAAAGGAAGACCTTCCGCTCCTCGGGGCTGAAGATTTGCACCAGCTGCAGAGGGCGTGGGAACTTAACCACAGGGTTCTTACAGCAGAGGCAGTCCTGAGGCATACGATGTTCAGGGAAGAGACAAGGTGGCCCGGCTATTATTACAGGTCGGATTTCCCTTCGATCGACGACAAGAACTGGAATGTTTTCGTACTGTCCCAGTTTGATGCGGATTCCAGGCTCTGGTCCTTCGAAAAGGCGCCCGTGCACGTCCTGGTAGGTAACGAAGGTGTTGCCCCATGAACAATCTGGGTCACAACTACAAGCCCGTCTTAGAGCACATAATGAGGGGAGAAGTGGAGAAAAAGCTGCATGGCCTCCAGGTTCTTCCCGTAAGGAGGGAAATTGCACATGAGGTCATTAGCTTGGCCTACGGGTTCTTCACACCGGTTTCCGGTTTTATGGGAAGGGATGAAGTGGACACCACCCTCAGCAGGATGGAGTTGCCGGACGGAACCCTCTGGAGCATTCCCATTGTGCTGGATGTGAAGCGGGAGGAAGTCAAGAGACTGGGACTCAAGCCAGGTGACAGCGTGCTACTCGAATACCTTGGGGCACCTCTAGCCACGCTTGACATAGACGAATTCTTTTCTTATGACCTTGGCAAGATGGCCGAAATGACATACGGAACCAGAGACGTGAAGCACCCAGGCGTAAAAAGAACGATGGAGTACAGCGGCGACTTCGTTGCCGGACGGATCAATCTGGTGAACGAGCCTGTGTTCAACGAGCCTTTCTCCGAGTTCTGGAAGACCCCCTTGCAGCACCGCGAGGCGTTTGCGATGAAGAACTGGAAGAATGTCGTTGCTCACCAGACCAGGAATGTCCCTCACACCGGGCACGAGTCATTGATGAAACAGGCATGGTTTGCAGCTAATGAGGATATGCCGGTAGATGAGATACATACGGGGGTTCTGGTGAATGCAATAATAGGCGAGAAGAGAACCGGTGACTACATCGATGAGGCTATCCTCCTTGGCCAGGATGCGTTGAGAAAAGGTGGCTACTTCAAGGACAATGTCCATATGGTGACTTTCACGCTGTGGGACATGAGATACGCCGGTCCAAGGGAGGCAATATTCCATGCGATACTGAGAACGAACCTCGGGTGCACCCATCATATGTTCGGAAGGGATCATGCAGGAGTGGGAAACTTCTATAAGCCATACGATGCGCAGGACATGCTCAAGGCGGAGAGGGACAAACTCAGGATAAAACCTGTCTTTCTCAGGGAAAACTGGTACTGTCCGGTCTGCAATGAGGTAACCAATGAAGCGCTCTGCAGCCACGAAAGCCAAAGCCAGAATTTCAGCGGCACCCTTATAAGAAGCATTCTGACAGACGGCGTAAAGCCTACTAAAAGGGTGATGCGGCCTGAGGTGTTTGACGTTGTAATGAGCAGCGCCGAGAAATACGGGTTTGGTTCACCCTTTGTGACAAATGAATACCTCAAGTCCAGGCAGCCTGTATTCAACCTTAAAAAGATGGAGGTGTTTGCATCATGACCAAAGATGGCGGAATAAAGATAGATGTATGGATAAATGAGGAGCGGCTGGAAAAACTGAAAGCGGCGGGCCTGGCTGAAATTGCCAGGGAAAAGTTCGCAGGAATGATGGTCCTGGAAATCGCATGCACTGAAGAACTGAAGGACGCACTTCTGCGGAAATATCCATCGGCCAAGTATGATTCGTCCACCACGCATTCAATAGAGCTTATCCCCAGGGAGGCAAAGGACCGCATCTTCTCCACTGCGTTGAAGCTTCATTCCACGGGTCCGGAGGTAATTAGCCAATTCCTGCAGGAAAAAAATGATTGAACAAGGGACTGTGATCGCCAGTAGATCACAGTTCATTTTTTAAACTTCGCAGATTCTACCCGATGAAGGCTTGCATGCGATTTTGATTGGCTGATCGTTTGCTTGAGCCGTTGGTGTTCCCTTTTTTCATTGTAAATTACTTCCAGTGCCTGAATGCGAATCGCCATGCATACGATCAGGAAAAATGTTATAATGGGTAATAATGTTGGATGGTAAAAGATGGCAATAGAAGATTCTCTTCTGGATGTTCAGAAGAAGGTTGAAAGAAGGTTTTCCAACATAGGCAAGGGAAAGTATGCCAGAATACTGAAAATGGCAAGAAAGCCTACGAGTCAGGAATACGTGAAGATATTATTTATTACCGGGATGGGCATCATATTCCTTGGGGTTCTTGGGTTTGTCATCTATCTTATAACCCTCTATACTGGCCTCCAGTAGGTGCAGATTTATGGAAAAGACTTTGAATGAATGGATCAGCGTCGGATCAGACGATATCATAGCCGGATGCGGCAGGACTCTCACCATCCCGATCTCGATAAAGAATACCCATGCAAAGGAAAGGGACTTCAAGATCGCAATTTCCACCTCTTTCCAGCAGAAGGAGGGGTTGATAGAGTGGGGAATATCAATTGAAGGGAAGAAGGCTGCAGAGATCAACTCCTCATCTGTGGAGCCAAAATCGATGAATTTGGAATTCAGCGTGAAGGGGGACGATCTCGAAACGCTTTCCCTCATCATCAAGACACCCAGGGGAGGATTCAAGGGGGATTCGATGAAGCTGGATTACTTTGTTGAATCGAAGGACGGCCTCAACGCTGAAAAGGGAACAATATCTGTCACCCTGATGCCTGTCTTCATAGCAATGAAGACTACCGTAGGAAATGAGCTTCAGGTATCCATGGATTTATCAAACAAGAGCTACAAGGACATGGATGAGAGAAGGATTACGGGCACACCTGACCCTGAGAATGAGATAATGAGCATAGTGTCGCCAAAGGACCTTAGAGGGTATGTTTTCGTTGAAACAATGCATCCTGACAGGGTCGGGTTTATCGCCAAGGGCATCAAGGGCTTCAAGGGGATTGTTGAAGGTGACATAAAATTCGAGGAAATTTCCCATTACCTCACTCCAAAGCCTGCAGTTTCTGGGCTTGAACTTGGATCGTTTGTTGAACTCATTGATGGACCATTCAAGGGGGAGAAGGCAAAAATAATGTCTATAGACAAAGCAAAGGAAGAGGTGACTGTCCAGCTTGTCGAGTCCATGATACCCATTCCGGTTACGGTGAGGGCGGAGGCCCTGAGAGTGCTGGACAGGCGTTAGAGCAGATGAAGCTTAAGTCCAAGTCAAAGAAGGAACAGAATGAACTTCTTGCGAGGATTGAGAGTGCCCTGAGCGAGCCATCCAAGCTCGTTCCTGACTGCATTGACGGTGGGATGTTCTGTCCCTTCGCGTCTTATCGGAAGAAACTAAGCGCAATAGAGTCTCTTGAGGATTATGACAAGTTTTCCAGATCATCTGACCAGTTCCTCAAGGGGCTGGCAGAAACCCATGAAGTACTGGAATCCAATTCCGTCCCGATGGTGGGAATATTCACCACAGCGTACGGAAGCGTGGAGTACGCAAAGCGTGCAAATGCCGATCCTTCCGTGCTTGCCGGCATACAGAACTCCATAAACCCGATGTGGAGGATGCTTGCTTTCTATTCGCTCGCCACAAACAGGGACGTGAGGGTCTTCTCTTCGACAAACTACTACCTGGCATCGTGCAAGGGTTCCTCTCCGGGACAGGAATTCTTTGCTGACTGCCTGAAGGATGAGAAGATCGCTTATGGGACCGGAGATGCTGTGCAAATAGGTTCGGGTGAACTTTATTTTGATGTCCTCTACCTGGGGGACAGGGTTATGAGGATATTTGAAAGCTCCACAGAGAGCTCACTGAGCAAGGTGCTGAAACACATCCTGTCAAAGAATCCCATAAAGGACTTTTCTTTCAAGTTCTCATTCAGCGACAGGGTAGACCTCTCCCGTGAAAAGGCCCTGGCTGAATACTTTGCAGGAAAAATCACAGATAGGGAATTTATCAGGTCCGCAAGGACGAAGCACATCGATACATCCATGAAAGGCGGCGCTTATGTGATTGGGCAAAAGATATTCGATACAGCTGAAGCCTTTCTGCAGGAATTCAAGGTCGCCCCTTTTGACACGGGAATACTTCTGCCTCTGATCGTTGAGAGAGGAGGCATAAAGCTTGACTCTCCCAGCATAGGTAAACTGCTCGAATTGCTCTGGCCCCAATATTCCGAGAAGATTCTTGGATCGCTGTTTCCCGGCGCCACATTGGATGGACTGAAGGGAAACCCGATAAAGCAGATTGAGACCTTACAGCACAGGCTTCAGGCCAGGAACGTAACTGCGGACATTGACGTGCTCGCCTGGTCGGACGGCGCATCGCTTATGCTCAGGCTCCTCAAAGCATACAGGGCTGATGGACGTGATGCTGCAGTGAAGGAGGCTGTCTCTTCCATAAAACTTTCGGCAAAGTCTGAAGCCGTCTGTTATGCCTTCCTTGAGGCCACCGACGGGCTGAAGGGGAGGGAGTGGATGTTTGAAAGGGCTTCCGTTGATCTGGGAGAGAAGATTAGGCCGATAGTGGAAAACCTCTTGAAGGTGGGAGGAGAAGCATTCAGTAGTATCTTTGATTCCCTGAAGGCGTATATCTGAGGAATGTTGATGTCAAGACACTTCGTATCCAAAAAAGAGAGCAGTGCGATAATCGAGATGGTAACAGGTTTTGGAATGAGCGGCCTGACGGAGTCCAAAATAGAGGTTGAAACAAGAAAGGACGGCGAATTCTATCTGATCAACGGCAAGCCTCTTGCGTACCGCGGAGAGAATTTCTTCCCGTCCCTCCAGGCATTGAATGCCTACCCGCCAAAACGAAACTGGATAGAGGTTGACGATGGGGCCGTGTCCCATCTGGTGGATGGCGCGAATCTTTTCGCTGCTGGCATAGTTTCCATGGACAGCAGCATAAGGCCTGGAGACATGGTGTTTGTGAGGAACGGGAAAGGGGTATATTTCTCCATAATGAGGGCATCCAGGAGTACAGAGGAGATAATGAAGGACAGAAAGGGGGAAGCCGCCAGGAGCATTCACTTTCCCAACGACAAAATATACGCCGTTTTTAAGGAAATATTGCATTGACGTCTTTTTCCAGGCCCGGGAGTCAGAGTTCCAGGCATTGGCATGATCCCCGCATGGAGTGAAACTTTTCACTGCTTACAGGTAATCGAGTTTGAGTTATGCCGTTCTTCGTGTACTATGAGAATCTGCCACTGAAAGCACTTCCGAAGAGATCGATCCAACACGAGCAGAATGAATGTAAGGTCGCCTGTTGCCGGCGGCCCATTCGCATTGTTTTTAGCCTTCCTGCATGGGAAGACTCCGCCTAAACATCACGGTTCATTTCCCTTCCTCTTTCTCGACGCGGAAGCCAGTGCGCCAACTATTGCAAGTATGACCACGAGAATAACCCCTAAGATGATGATTGCCTCAATGGGAGAACCAGCA
This sequence comes from Thermoplasmata archaeon, assembly GCA_021818715.1. Taxonomy (GTDB): domain Archaea; phylum Thermoplasmatota; class Thermoplasmata; order Thermoplasmatales; family Thermoplasmataceae; genus JACWAH01. The sequence continues at coordinate 105,944 of JAKATN010000001.1, read as the reverse complement.
GGCTGGGCAGTGAAATTCACGGTGATCGAAACGCTGCCTCCGTTAACCAGAAATGTGGTGGAATTACTGGAAAATGTGTAGGAGGAGGCACTGGCAGTGTACGAGTATGTTCCATTCGGAAGCAGTACTGTAAGTGTTATGTTGGATGACTGGTACGAGGTCCCGTTGATCGTCACTTGCCATGAGGTACCGTTTTTGAGCCCCTTTTCATAGAATGTCACGTTGTAGGTTTTGAGCAGTTCGTTCGAGGTCGTGAAGTTATAGGCGTTGATAGTTCCCCACCCATTCAGGAGAGTATATCCATACGCGGCAGAATAGATCGCGTTATGTCCGTAAAGCACCGGAGAAAATGGCATTGTTCCATGTGGGGGGTTGGTGGAATACTCTAGGTTACCCAGATTGTAAATTGTGGGATCCGCAAAACCCAGAATCGGCTGGCCCTCCTTCAGGAGGACGTGATCGATTTCTGATATTATTCCTGCGACTACCGGGCAGGCAACGCTGGTACCGAAAACGTAATAGAACGGGTTGCCGCTGGTTGCATTTGTAGCATAATAACGGTTTCCCTCCACGCTAATGGTTATCAAGGTGTTGTTCGCTACAGCGGAGATATCCGGTACCCCCCTGCCGTGGTTATTGTACGCATTGTTCGAAATCTGAACGTTTGCCGATGTGTCCTTCTGCCATGACGGCTCACTGGTCACGTTACTGACTCCAGATGTCGTACCCAAGGGCCCACCAAGGGCGGTTTCAGATTTAGGGATATACCAGTTGGACTGCCTTTCTATGGCCAGTGTGTTGGTCAGCGAAAGATTCGTGCCCCCAACTGCTATATCTCCGAAGGAATCGTATGCCATTGTGGCAGGATACCATAGCAGAGTGTTGAATGCCTTCGAACTGCCGGTATTGTCTCCCGAGTCTCCGCTTGCCACAAGTACGGTTATTCCCCTTGCCTGGGCCTCCATGAGGTTGTTATACCAGGCAGTATCATTCTGGTCGCCTGATCCCCATGAGTTGGAGATGACAGAAACGCTGGGAAGAGAATTCAGGATATAGGAAAACGCTGAGTCCAGGCCGCTGATGGTCGGCACGTTCCAATATACGTTATAAATTGTCGATCCTGGTGCGGTGCTGCCCAGCATTTCCAGGTCCAGCGTATTTTCCAGTGTTGCTCCAGTTGAATCATAAGACGCAAATGGCCCGGGAGAAGGTGCACCGTTCAGCGGAACGGCAACCACAGTGCTGTGAGGCTGCCCGGAAGGGAGTGTTTCATTGTAGTACGAATATATATCCGCATACACGAATGGACCAACGTACTGGTCCTGGTTGAGTGTTCCAAATGGCGTGTTAGTGGTGCTTCCCGTATATTGACCGCTCCAGAGGATCGTTGCCTCAGACTGCCCCGTAGGATATCCGTATTGACTGAGCAGAGGTTGTTCCTGATAGGCCATCTGCGTATCAGGGCCGAAGATCAGCTGAAGACCATCGTATGTGGCAGGAAGCAGGTACCCGTTATAAGAGCCCGCAGATGTGGCACCGCCCGCGGAATAAACCGATCCCGAATGGGTAGAAATGATGTACCTTGAAAAGTCAGAAAAACCCTTCAGATCCGCGACGTATTTCATCACTGCAGATGGTATGCCCGGCGAGGCAGTTGGGCCATAGAATGATAGCCCCCTATAAGAATACTGGACGATTGTTGTGTTGAATGCACTGCCGATTTCCTCAGGTGTTCCCGAGATGCCCATTGTCATTCTGTCTTTGTAGGTTGTAATTGTGAGCCCTTTCCCTGCATAATACTTCTCCAGGTAGGAATATACCAGGGGTGAAGGTGAATACTGTGCAATGAACTGTGCCTGGCTGAGATAGTGGTGATAAAAACCCGATATGGGGTTGCTAATACCTGACAGGAAATAGGTCAGCTCTGAGAGGTTCGAAGGATACAGACTCAGTAATACGCTAATATTCTGGCCGCCGAGAATCGGGGGGCCTATAATCGTTGGATCTCCGGAAATCGTAGATTTCCACGAAGGTGAATAATGGTTAAATGCCGCTATATGAACCGGCGTGTTGATGTTAAACCCCGAAGTGCCTGCGCTACCGCTGGGATCTGCAGACGAAACGGTGGTCAGCGACATTGTAACAACAGCAATCGCCACGACTATTGCAGCAATACCTTTCAAGGTTGAGTAGCCCATATAAGAACCCTATGGCAGCTAGCAACTTTATCTATATAATATAGTTGATGACGCTGAACAGCGGAATATGGGTGTGCCGTTTAAAATAGGCGAATTGGCATCTTTCCTTTATGGAACAATACCGGACATTTCTCCTCAGGAACAGTATAACCGCAGTAATAAGGGAATTGCGATGCTGCCGAAGCAATCTCAAGTAGGGGATAAGAACTCATCAGGGCAACCTGGTTCGCGAACGGTATCGCAATTCGTTTTAGCATCCCGATGACATTTGATTTCCAGTCGTGTTGTTTGATGAATCGTTACCTGGGATCGTCTTATGTGAACAGAATCGATTGTGTAGCAGCAAATCCTTTGTGAGACCTGACTCTATAAAGTGAATGTTGCTGATTCCTAGTGATTTATTCACACTCATGTCAAAATCCAGGTAACAAATGATTAAGCTGTCGTTTGCCAGTATTGCGATAGATATCACCATTCCATCGTAGAGTCTATAGGGGCTGAGCACTGATGGCCTAGACCCGGTTTTTCCCTTGTTATTCGGAAAGGAGATTCTGGGCAGTATTTGTGGTCACGTTGGTCTGCAAAACTTCCTTGGATCATCGCCTTCAGGGATGAGACTATGGGGCCCTGAAATTCCCATGGAAAGAATTATCCAGCGTCAAATTTCTGAAAATTCCAGAAGATGTTTTGCGAGTTCCCCGGGTTTTGTAACCATGGGATAATGCCCGGTGTCCATTATGCGGTATGGGCCAAGCAACTTGCCCCATTTACCCTGAATTATTTCGTCCACCGGGTCACCCGTCTGTGTACAAAAGACGTAGGCAACCCTGCTATTGCTGGTAGATCTGGAAAGTACGATAGGGTCGAGGGCAAATCTTATAGGCCATGGTGTGGATTTATCAAGCATCCATTTTCTGTTCTCGCCAGTAACGTCCTTTCCAATACTTTCTAGCACTTTTTCCGAGAAAGGAACGCTGAACGATCCTTTCGGAAGGGGGCCGAATTCCTCCGTTGGATCAAAACTTCCCTGCGGCTCTCTCGTATCAGCTGGCCTGAAGGAGTCCAGATAGACGGTTAACCTGATCTTTTCAGGTATCCTGTCTGCAACAGCTGCTGCGACCTTACCCGCGAAACTATGTCCAACAAGTACAATGTCATCCAGGTCGTTGAATTTCACCACATTCAGGACATCATCTATTGCGGTATCCATTCCGATCTCAGGTCTTGCGAGGTGAATTCTATCCCCCATCCCTGTAAGAGTAATAGGGAACACGCTATTTCCCTTCCTTACCAGAAATGGATCCACCTTGCTCCAGACCCAGCCGCCCAGCCATGCGCCCGGGATAAGTACATAATTGTACATACAGAATCGTAACGCAGGTATTGTTATTAAAACGTGCTATTACATAGTAAGAATTCAACTGTCTCTTTCGTTAAGATTTTCGGTCGCTGTATTGCCAGATTTCGCACTGCCTGAATTGCTTCCAAAAGCAAGTCAGCCTGATAAGAAAACGCGGATTAATTGCCGGCAATACATTTCCTAATTTGACTGCCGGATGGTCTTCACGATCCTAGAGCGATGGCGGGAGGAATCAACTATTCGAAAGGCAATAGATTGTCCAGTAGCCTCTAGATACCTTTGATTCCCTTCAGGAATTGATAATGATGAGACGACCTGCGTATCTTTTTGTGCCGGCAGCAACATATTAATAGGAGGTTTTATTATCGTATCGTTTTGCTGAGCATTATGGCCCTTACTAAATTTGAAAAAGCTAGGATTATAGGTGCAAGGGCTCTCCAGATATCTATGGGCGCTCCGGTAATAATTGACGTGCCTTCAACAATGATCGATCCAGTCGATATAGCGATGCATGAATTTGAAAACGGGCTGGTACCGATCACCATCAAGAGAACCAGGAAATAAACCTTTTCAGATCTGCCTTTTTTGTGAAAATATAGCCCTGAATATTAAGAGGTAAACTACCCCAAAGGCAATGACGGCCGGGAAAAATCCTATGTTTAGTTCCGGCAGCAGGGAAACAGCAATGTATGCAGCTATGGATAGAAATAGCATTCCGAACCCAAGAATGGCTGCGTTCGAGTTGAACGATGACAGAGCTGATTTGTATTCCTTCTCATCGAATCCAGACTGCCTGAATGAAATGGCCATGGATTTGCTCGTGCCAGATGTCATTGAGAGGAAAATGCCCAGTACGACAAAGACCATCAGGAATGCAACGGTATTCTCATAGATTGACGGAACAATAGGGGAAATGCCAAACAGCCTCTGCAGATACCCCTGAGAAAGGGCCATTGCCACGGCAAGAATGAGAAAGGGAAGGAATATTGTAAAACCGCCCCCCTTTTCTGATGGGATTATACCCGCCGCAACGGCAAATATGATTTCCGTGATCCCGGCGATGATAGCTGGGGGATACCCGCTGCCTGCAAGTATCAGTCCTGGAGGCATCATCAATATGAGGGAGACCAGTGAAAGCATCTGCCTGTTCATATTCCCGTCACCATAGACACAGAACCCACAAGATATCCAAGCGGTTCATTGATTGGGTCCCAGTCTACTCTCCTGATACGCGGCAGTTCTTCCAGAAACCTGGATGAATTTCTCAACGCTGTCTTTTTTCCATAGAAGGCCTCTATCCCGGAAAGTATGTGCTTCATGATGATCCCTGAAGATAAGACATTGACAAGCAGCACATTTCCTGAATATTTCCGTATCCGTCTGATGAAGCGCGAAAGTTCTTCGTAATTCTCCTTCCACACTGATGTTATGAAAAGCACCGTCGCTCTCGTCTCCCTCACAACGGTGAAGAACTTTGGGTCAACCTGATAGACGACATATTTGGATGCCAGTGGTTCTGTTCTCAATAGCGCCTTACGAAACCTGTACTCATTTTCTATCCCTGATGATGGCATGACGGATTGGCTGCTAAATCCCCTGCCCGACTGTGCAGTCCAGAAGCCTGTGTTTATGTTTTCCTTCATTAGTGCCCTAGAATGGGCAAATATGAAGGATATTCCGTATTCAAGGGGGTTCTCCTCCGCAGTACCCCTGGACATGGGAAAGCTGCGGTCCAGAAGGTAAATTAATGTCTTTTCACCCTCCCTCTCGTACTGGTTTACCATGAGATTTGAGAAGGAATTTCTTGCGGTTGCCTTCCAGTTGATATTCCTGTATGAATCTCCTGCCTGGTATTCCCTCACCGACTCAAAATCAGAAGAAATCGGACCAGTTCTCGAGATCGAATTCTTCGGAGAGACCTGTTCGCTTTTTAATCTTTTAACCCGGAGTTTTGGAATGCTCAGTTTGGGAAGAATCTCCAATTCCCCTCCTGTCTCAAGTTTTCCGTCCTTTTTGTTTATCACCCCAAGTGCGGGATAATAAGTATAATTTACATGGTCGAGCAGAAAAGTACCACGCCTCATCCCCGCGGCTCGGAATGTAAATTTCCAGGACCCTTTCCTGAAACCCTTGAAAATCGCATGGATGTTTGATCCTTCCCGCAGGAGGAAGGCTTCAGGAAGTGGCAGTTCAACCAGATAGAACCCGAAACCTGATTCGGACCTTGCCTGCATTGTGAACTCTATAGGATCCTCCGCCTTTGCCTTGGATGGAAAAACTGCGCCCACCGAGAATTTTCCTTCCCTGTCAAGAGAGTAAAGGGCGATGATCGTGAATGCGACAAACAGAATGGAGGTGGCTAGGAAACGATTCGTGGTGATTATGGCCGTTGTCCCGGAGAGTGCACCCACGAGTATCATTGCAAGGAGGCTTTTGCTCCATTCCTTTACCATTTTAACCTATTTTGGAACCTGGATCTTCACCAGGTATTCGCTGACTATACGCTCCCCGTCTATGTCCTCAAGGGTAAGCTCCGGCTTCAGTATCACCCTGTGACCGAGTACGTCCCTTGCCACTTTCTTGATGTCGTCTGGAATCACGAAATCCCTGCCGTCTATGAAGGCGATCGCCTTGGATATCCTGAGCAGTGAGATCAAGCCTCTCGGGCTTGGCCCAGCAAGTACCCTTTCGTCCGTGCGGCATTTTGCGAATTCGGATATATATTCAAGGATGTCCTTGTCCACCTTTATTTCGGATTCTACGTATTTCTGGATTTCAAGAAGTTCCTTTGAATCAAGCATTATGCTGGCAGTCGAACTGGGATCGTCGCTCTGCCAGGAAATCCTCCTTCTGAGCACTTCGATGTCGTCTGTAGGATATCCCAGGGTGAGTTCGATCATGAATCTGTCCATCTGCGCTTCTGGCAGGGGATAAGTACCCTCGAGTTCCACCGGATTCTGTGTCGCCAGAACTATAAAGGGGCGATCAAGCAGCATCGTTTCACCCTCTATCGTCACCTGTCTCTCTTCCATCGCCTCAAGCAACGCAGACTGGGTCTTTGGAGGAGCCCTGTTGATCTCGTCGGCAAGGATCAGGTTCGCGAAAACAGGCCCTTTGATTGTCTGGAATTCTCCCAAATTCTGTTTCCATACCTTCGTTCCTACTATATCGGAAGGCAGAAGATCAGGGGTGAACTGGATCCTCTTGCTTGTCATGCCCATAACGCGGGCAAACAGTTTTACTATGAATGTCTTGCCGATCCCTGGAAAATCCTTGAGGAGCACGTGTCCTGAAGAGAGGACTGCTGCCATGATTTTGACCACAGTTTCCGGATTTCCTACATAATACTTTGATATCTCCGTCATTGCGTCTAATATGCTGTTTCTGTACTCTTCCAACTGTTTTGTGCTCATGCATTCGCCTCCAATCTTTTTTTAATCACCACTGCAACACTGTTGATCATGTCAAGCCTCTGAGACACCTCATTCTGTATTGACCTTCTTGTAAAGGCATTGTTGACGGCTGATTCCCCCAACCCTCCGTACCCTGCCAGCCTGGCGAGAATAGCTTCGGTATCCTCCAGGCTCGTTCCGGCAGATCCCAGCATATGGGAGAGTGCTATAAGCAGGTCCGGCTTTCTTCCATGGACTACAAATTCCTTCACGGAATTCGCAAAGAGATCGGATTCGGTCTCTGATATCACTTTCGGCGTGAACCTGTGTTTCATGTAGATTGTGTTGTAAAGCGTTTCAATTTTCCCTGTCCCGATGGAATATCCTCTCCAGAAAGCATACATGATCAGAACCACCGTGCCCATCAGCAGGAAGAACAGTATGAACTCGTTTGCCTGATAAGGTTTCGGGATTTCAAGAATGGAATATGCTAATCCCAACACAAAAAAGCCGGTAATGTATGAAGTTGAACTGTCTCTTATCCACACTGAAAGCTCCTTAACCTGCCTGTTCCGGGAAAGGGACAGCAGTGGATCGATGGAGAACGGGATGATGCCGATTCCTGCAAAAAGGAATGGATACCCGAAATAATAAAAATCGCCCGTCAGGAAGAATGCAAAATATACTGCCAGAAAAAGCAGGGCATTTGAGGTTCTATGTAGCCATCTACTCGGTTCAGGTTTTTGCCCCCTTTCAAGAAGACCCGAACCTGTGTATCTCAAGGATACGAACAGAAGGAAGAAAAACAGTGCGAGCGATGCTCCCGTTGCAGCGAATACGCCCAGGGAGGATATTCCAAGATCATATGTCAGTGCCGATAATGCTACTTCAACCGGCAGTGGCGCTATAAAACGCTTCATTAACACCGGAGAATAAGATCTGCCGGAATCCAGCAGAAGTTTTCCCGCAAGAAGCAGGGGGAATGAAACTGCAATCACAAGCAGCATCCCGCCTATAAGCGGGGATACTGTGAGAATGACTGCCCCAGCTATTACAAGCACCAGCGCGGATATAACATACTTCAACAGCGCGGATAGTGTTTCACCCTGGTAGACCCTCAATTCAACTTTCTCCGTTGCAGATTATGGCTAACGGCGAGGCTAACGATTCCCTGAGATTGTCAAAATATTCACGCAGCTCCTTCATGCTGGCCTGCTTACCGCCATACCGCACGCGTTCAAATGCACGAACGATCTGATCGATCCTGGCAGCATCCTTCACGCGCCCGCTTTCAATCTCACTACGCACAAGTTCCCTGACGGTATTTGAAACGTTTCCGCCCGAGATTATGTTGGCCTCCGTCATTCTGATTATTTCATCCCCTGGGATGACTCCCCTAAGATGAAGACTGTCCTCCTCGTTTTGGTATATTCCGTTGACAAGGTTGCAGCCTTCCACAATCCCGATTTTTGCCTGCGTATCTTCAGATTTCAGCAGTGAGGCAGATCCCGGGTTAAATATCGTACCTTTCGGATAGCCCACGATCAACTCCTCTCCGGTCATAGCAACCAGAGGGTATGAAGACGGTATTGCAGGCTTCAGGAAATGATCGCCCTGGTTCCATCCAGGATAAGCGGTTGTGGCATAGCTGTATGTGACTGTCATGCTTTCAGTACTTTCCGGGTTAAGCACCGGTAATGTCTCCATTTCCCCACCCTTTACGATGCTCCCCTTGCTCCTGTCCCTGGTAACAATCCGGACCACGAAGGTGGAAATGAGGGCTACGATCACCAGGCCAAGCGCCGCATACAGAAGGATATCCGGAATTTTCAGGAAGTTCTGCGTTCCTCCTCCAAAGACTTGTGTGTTGAGAAGATTACCTAGGCCATGATTAATCCCATTGAAGGGGTTAAAGAACTGGAATTGCTTCTGGCTGAATGGGTTGAAGAAGGAGACGTATAAATCAACCGTGTGGATCTCCGGGCTCAATGATGGCCACTGCACATTGAACAAATTTGAGAAACCTGGAAGCGTAATTGAAAATGGCAATGTGAACCCCGGAAACGATGGGAATGAAAACGTATATCCGGAATTTGATCCGGAACCATGATTTCCCGTCCCGCCATTGAGATTACCCGTGCCACCGCCCTGGCTGGCTGGCGAGTTAATCTGGCCTATCGATGATATCAGCAGCCAGGTAACGACTATTGCCAGAACTACCAGAGTAGCAGTAGACTTTGAAACCACGAAAATGAAGAGGAAGTTGGCTATTTAAGGGTTACTCAAGGAACTGGGTCCCAACTTCTCAGGTTTATTCATGAATCAATAATGATCCTCACGAACGTGTGCCGCTCTAAATTTTTCATTTGTTGTCATTTAAATGCTTTTGCTGCGGGGGCGCAAAACTTAGCTACCCTCAGGCCTCATTTTCCCTCGTGAAGCTGGTTATCCACGAAGGTGCGAAAGGGGAGAACTGAAAAAGTTAATCTGTCCTACCCTGAATTGAGATGTTCGGTTTCATCCGAATTATTTTTAATCAGTTCGGGATAAAAGCACGTTGGATAAAGAAGAGCTTAGGGAAATCCTTGCACAGCAACTTGCAACGTACAGGAAGAACAGCCCAGTCAGGGCCGTCCTGGTTATGAGTCCGGGAGATCATTTTGTCCCAAAACTGATCCCGGAGCTCTTTGAAAAAGTAAACTTCATTCCATTCAGAGACAACTTCCGCATTGTGATCGGACAGCTCAACGAAATTGAATATGCCGCATTCAAGAAACAATACTATGACAGGCTCCTATTTTTTCTGGCACCGATATCAAGTTTTCTCGATCTTCCAGAAAAACTCATAGACCACGGGCTCGTGCTTTCGTCTTTCATCTCAAGGGGTTCAGGCAGGATAACGATGAGGGGCATGAACAGGGGCATTGTATCTGAGACTTTCAATTCGTTCCGGAAAAGAGGATTCATGCCGACTTCGCTTGAATTTGAAGGAACACAGTGTAACCTGAACCTGAAGAGAGACTGCTCGGTAAGGGTCAGAGGGGACCCTGTTTCCGTCGCCAGGGACATTTCCATGATATACGAAGTATTGCTGGATTCCTCCTGGAAGTTAATGGAAAAACTTGCCGGAATGAGGCTCATAGCCGGATCCTCTTCGCATATGGAAAATTTTGTGCTTCACAGGGCACAATCCTCCCAGGATCTTTTCCTGGAAAGGGTAGCAGAAGAATATTCCCTGATCAGAACTGTAAACGAACCTGGCTTCATGCAGTACCTTGTTTCAGGCACCAGGGCAAACGGGTTTGTCCCGATCATCAAGGGCGTCCACATCCGGATGATCCCCGACTCGCTGTTCTCTCCGGAAATAGCGACCAGATTGATCGAGATTTCGGAATCAATGGAGGTGTGATATGCCTTCCGGAGCAAGTCTGTTCTCAAAGTACCTGAAGGAGATGAGACAGTTGAAGAGGAGGCATCTGATTGTTTCCTGCATTGATGCGAGACTTAGGTCACTGGGAATGAAAGACGTATTCCGGGATTCCAGAAATGGAAATTACGTACTGGCAATTAAGGGGGAGGGCAATGCAAGGGGTTTCACCCTTGGTTTCCCTGGCTACGAATCGGAATTCAGGTCCCTTTCGGCAGATCAGGAGTCCGCTCTGCTGATTGCTGATCCAGATACAGGCGAGGGTAGCGGATCGGACGTGATTGTTTCCCCATCAGAAGGGAACATAAGGCTGATAACAGAAAGGGCGAAAGTGATGGCTGGAAGGATCTTCCAGGAAGGCGATCTTGTTTTTCCTAATTTTCCCGCACCTTATCTTTACAACATGCACCCATTTCTGAAATCCCATTTCCTCTTGCGCTATCTTTACCCGGGCAGGGACAGGAGGATAGGCGATGTCATAGAGGAGGCAACAAACTTTGCACTTGCCAACTCCGATATAAGCGACGTTCCAACCATAAGATCCGATTTCACAATGCTGCTAAGGAATATGATCACCGCAGGAGTATTGAGGGGAAATTCAGTGAATGTTGCCGGGCCGAAATCCGTATCCTCATTTGAACGGAAATTCCTGGAATACTATTTCAGAAAATTCGTAAGAGTCAGGCCAAGTACGCTGTTTGATTATGAAGCCCTGTGACACCTATAATGGTTCCTGGCAATACTGAATCTAAAGCCCGGACTGATTCCATTGCGTCTGGCAACGGTATCTGGTTTCGGAATATTTTTTACTGCATCTCTCTATAAAGTGAATACATTTGAATTACTATTAATCACCTGAATCCATACACCTTTGTGGGAATCAGGGATACAACATCGCTAGTTGAAAGGCTTCGGGCTATGAACGCCAGGAAAATTATGCTGATGCTTCCGGACGGCCTTAAGCGGTCGTCCTATGACCTGTTCAATGAGTTGAGCAGGAAATTTGCAGTGATCCTCGCCTCCGACGCTTTTTATGGTGCCTGCGATATCGGGAACCCGGATATTTACCGGGACGTTGACGTAATAGTGCAGTTCGGGCATTCCGTGATACCAAATATCAACTATCCAAGGCCCGTAATTTTTGAGGAATACAGGACTGAATTCACCTATGACCTGCCCGACCAGGTATACGATCCAATTGTGGGCAAGGGGTATAGAACTGTTGGCCTGCTTGCTTCAATCCAGTATCTTGACACTATCAACGATGTGAAGGATCACCTTGAACGGCTGGGACTTGCAGCAAAAATAGGCAGGCAGGATTCAAGAATGGGATACCCTGGCCAGGTCCTGGGATGCAATTTCAGCGCAGCACATTCCATTTCTGCCGACGTGGACTGCTTCCTTGTTATCAGCACGGGAAGATTTCATGCCATTGGTGCGCAACTTTCCGGATCTAAGGAATCCTTCATTCTTGACCTGAATGAGAGAAAGGTCAGCAGCATGAAGGATGAGACCGAGAAATTCCTCAGGAAGCGCTATGCCAAGATCTCTCAATCCCTGAAGGCAAACAGGTTCTGCGTAATAGTGGATACAAAGGTTGGGCAATACAGGAAGAAACTGGCAGATCTGATCTGTACACAACTGAAGGAACTCGGGAAGGATTACATAATGATGTACTCAAATGAATTCAACTCTAACGACATAGTCAATTCCGGCTCAGATGCGGTTATCTTTACCGGCTGCCCCCGGGTACCGATAGATGACTATGACAGGTTTCCGTTTCCCATACTGACCCCGGTTGAATTCCAGACTCTTTTTGGCTTTAAGAAGTCTGACAGGTACGTGCTTGACGAAATAGTTGAAGTGGACAGGCTAAATTAGCCTGCCCGATCAAAGGGATTAACATGGTGTTACGCTTGGCCCAGAAGCAGAGAGCGTTGGCCCATGAATTCCCGGACGCCACCGTATCTGGATGCTGGTGGAATGGGGACAAAGTTTCGACTTTTCCAAACTCAGGAATGAATGAAACACGGTGCAGGCATAGAAACGGCTTCACTATTCTGACCACCACGTACCATGGCGGCTGATAGATGGCTGAGATGCAAACTGGACGACTCAAGAATTAGATTCTTTTGCTATCAGGTAGGTTTCTCCATAGCCCACAATCTCGCAGTTCACCCGGCTGTAAAGATTAAACCTGCCGGGGATGACAACTGGACGGTAATTCTGGTCCCGGCCCACCATAGTTTCACCTTTGCCCTGTTCGGTGATAAGTACTGATAACTGATTTCCCACGGATTTGGAAAATTCCTCCCCGGATATCCTTCTGTGAATCTCCATTATGGCCTTGTCCCTTTTCTTTGTCTCATTGGATGATATGGGGGTGGAAGAAAAATCCCTGGTATATGGACGTGGTGAGAACCGGGTCACGTTCACTATGTTTGGCCTCGATTTTTCGATCACTTCTATGGTCTCCTCAAACTCAGCATCGCCCTCTCCCGGATAGCCAGTAATGATATCTGTGGATAGCATTCCTTCCGGAAACCTCTTCTTGAAGCTGGACGCAATTCTCAGGAAATCTGATGAGGAGTACCCTCTGTTCATCTTCACGAGTACAGAATCACTTCCGCTCTGGACGGGAAGGTGCATGAATTTATAGACTTTGCAATCAGAGTAACGGTACAATAAATCCTGCAGGATCTCGGACGTGTTCATTGGCTCCATCATCCCGACCCTGAGCTGGAAGTCACCATTGATTGCTGTAATATCCCCAATAAGATCAGGTAACCGTGTTCCAATATCCCTGCCATAAGCCGCAGTGTCCAGCGACGTTATCCTTACTTCCTTAATTCCCCTGTCCAGCTGCAGCCTCACCTGGCCAACGATTTTCTCCCGGGCACGGGAAAGCAGTTTTCCCCTGGCTATCCGCGATATGCAGAAACTGCAGTTGCCAGTGCATCCCTGGTTTATCGGGATTCCGTCAAAGATGGAAATATCCCTGATTTCCACGTCATCAAACGCCCCCCTGTAAAAATTCCTGAATGTGCCGGCAGAGATCAGCTTTATTCCGGGTTGATCAAGCGACTGCGCAGAAACAGCAGGCAGGCAGCCGGTGACTTCCACATCACCAAAGCCCGAAAGTTCCTGTATCCTGCGAATCATCCTATTTTCTGTTTGTGAGATGACTACACACGTGTTGATAACCCTGAGGTCGGCTTCTGATGGATCAGACACTATGGTATCACCTTCTCGCAGAAGGGAATTTACGTAGATGCCCGCCTCTGACTTTGAGAGGGTGCATCCGTAAGCTTCCAGATATATCTTCCTTGACTGATTCGTAGAAACCTGCGTTTCAAGCATTGATTCGCAGCCTCCTGGTTACGAATTCCTTGCCCAGTCCATACAAGAAATAGCCAAGCCTTGGCCCCTTTTCCTTTCCGATGAGGAGCCTGTAGATTGCCATGAATCCTTCCTCCTGATCTATGGCGCATGCCTTTATCGACTCATGAATTACATTGTGGATGTTTTCTGCATCCCATTCCGCACCTTCAATGGATGTCAGGAGGGCCAAGATGAACTGCCTCTCATTCTCGGGCAGATTCACTCTTTCATCTGCAGGCAGCATCTTGAACTTTATTTCCTCAGGCGCATATGAACTCAGCCACCTTCTGGCTATCTCAATCTCCCTGCGGACAATTTCCTCCCCGCCAGCATCGACCCTTGCGAGTCTGATAATGGAGTCCGGGTCCCTGTATATCTGGATAAGTGTAACCAGGTGACGGAAGCTGACTGGAGCAGGTTTTTCTATCATTCCGGTGACTGAGCTGTACAGCAGAATGCTTTCCAGGTTTTCATCAGACACCCTGTCCAACCCGAAGTAGGCCCTCCTGTATTTCTCCATTTCGTCCATCACACTGAGAAGTCCAAGTCCTGGATCAAAGTTGATGTGCCTTGACGGCTGATTCTTGGCAAGTATATACCTCAGAGCCTCCGGCGGGGAATTGCTAACGAAATCATAGGCAGAGACGTTGATTCCAGTGGAAGAGTGCATTACGCCTTTTCCCTTCAGGAGAATTCTCTCGAACATCATGGGCTTGGGCGCCTTTATGTGGAATATCTCTTCTGCAATCCGCTTTCCGGTATCATACGATCCGCCAGCGGCTCCATGATCCTTCCCGAAGGGTTCGGTGGTCACCCCCAGGGCAAACCATTTGGCCGGCCACTCCAGCCTCCATGGTAGCTTACCATCATCCTTCCTGACGTCGCTCTTTCCGCTGTTACCGCATTTACAGGTGTACTCCACATAGGGAAAAGAGATACCTGTAACTGTTGTGGTGGTGATCCTGCCGCACATGCTGCACATGGGATTGTATGGCGCCCAGTTGCTCTCAAGCTTTCTCTGGGACACTTCCTGAAGTATCTGCTCGACCTTGCCTATGTTTTCAAAAATCAATTTCGCAGCTTCTGCCAGTGTTCCGTTCTTGTAAAGATCGGATGACCTTATAACCTCTACCCTTACGTTTACGATATCGAGTGTCTTCAGGAATGGAGCCAGGTAGTATTCAGAGTATGACTGCTTTCCCTCAGGCGCGGGGATCCTGTAAAGTGGTTTTCCCACATGCTCCGAGTAGCTTGCTGGCAGGAAGGGGTAAACCTTTCTGAGCGGATCTGCATCATCTCCAAGATAGATGAAACGGGTCTTCTTTTTCCTTCGAACGGCTGCCTTGCTGAGAATGTCCCCTGTAAGTATCTCCCTCATGTTGCCAATATGAATGGCGCCCGAAGGGGAGATGCCGGTAGCTATCACTTCGTCTGAATCATCCGTGAAAAAAGCTTCAGCCCAGTGCATAACTTACCATTATGAGTTGCCGATAATGTTTGTCCTGATAATAGACCTGATCCTAACTCCAGAAATCTCATCGGAGTGGAGTTTTGAGGCCAGCACAATTACCAGCAGGACGATTCCGCCTTCATTCTTGATGTCTGTTATGGTTCTTCTCAGGGTTTCACCGGTGCTCGCTACGTCATCAATTATAACCACGTTCTTTCCCTTGACTGAGGCAAAGTTGCTGCTGAAAAAGCCCTCCTGTCTCGAGTGGTGCGGCCTGTAAACAATGAGTTCTTTTTCCATGAGGTAGGAGGCCATCGTCGCAAAAGGTATCCCGTTTATAGTTATTCCGAGGATAGAGTCTATCCTCTTTCCTCCGTCCTTCGATAATTCCTCATCTATGATATCTGCCATTATCTGTGCAATGTACATTATCCTGTTTCCATAGACCCCTATTGATCTCCAGCCCACCCTGACATCTTCAACCTTTGATCCCTTGAGGAACTCCTGGCTGAGCAGCCAGGTGACTGTGTTGACTGAAAGGTGTAACTCTGTGGATATCTCCTTGTCCGAAATGCCCTTATTCTTGAGTTCAAGAGCTTTCTTGTAGAGTTCCTCTATGCTTTTCATATGATCAGTAAAACCCCACAGGGTATAAATATGTCTTCAGGGGATATACCCCTATTTCCGTGATACAGCCCTCCCGGTGAATATTCTACCTCGGAAAAATGATGAATATGGATTCCCTTACCTGAGACTGCAGGCTTTACAAGAACAAGGAGTGCAGACATCATGGTTCATTTGGGCGCTTCCTTTCGATGCTCTCCCTGATCCTGGTAGAGATGCCCTTCATCTCTTCCTGGCTGAATTCCTTTCTTTCCCACGATATTCTGTCAGAGCAGAATCTTGGGATCATATGCAGATGGTAGTGCATTATGCGCTGGTTAGCGCATGCTCCATTATTCTGGCTTATGTTCAGCCCATCTGCGTCGGTTGCCCTTAGCAGTACTGGCGCAATCCTTCTGGCTGCCTCGCAGATCTTCAAATAATATTCCTGATCAATGTCAAAAATATTCTCAAAGTGCACTTTTGGGATAATGAGGAGGTGCCCGAGTTCTACGGGCGCATGATCCAGGAATATTGCCAGGAATTCATTTTCGTAAACGAAATAGCCGGCCCTGTGGGTGAGTATATTTTCACAGAACACGCACCCCCTCTTAAGGCCCCTTTCAAGCCCAGTATCTCCATGCCTGCCTGAAACCGTCAAATCCATGCACTTCCATATACGCAGTGAACGAGGTCATCTGCTGTGAGAGTGCCGGGATCAATAACACCATCCACATACATGACATACCAGCCCCTGAATAGCCGCCAGTTTCCAACTTCGTGCAAATCTGTCATCTGCATTCGCTTAATATTTGTTATGATCCGGGATTGCAGATCGTTTCCCGTACGCGAAATTCCAGTGCAAGGTTAATCACTTGGAAATCGATACACAGTGCAGGTGTATCAATATCTGGAACTCCTTTCCGGAGTCCTGGCAGTATTCTTCGGATCGCTGATTTTTGTAAATGTGATTGAATACGCCGCGTTCGAGATGAAATGGCCGGATTCTTTCATGGGATCTATAGTTTCTCCTTTCTTTACTTCATTCCCTGAATTTGTTGTATTCATTATGGCTTTGCTGCTTCCAGACAAGACAGAAGGCCACGAGATTGCAACAGGCGTGATATTTGGTGAACCTTTCATTTCTTCCTCTCTTGCTTACACTCTGGTACTGCTTGCCATCCTGCCATCGTTTATCAGGGGAAACCGGAGGTCCTCCACATTGCAAATTGACAGATCGCTTTCCTATCCTTACCTCCTGATCTCTATCCTGTATCCTTTGCTCCTGCTGGCCGGGTATGTGTCCAGGGAATTCGATTTGTTTCTGGGCGTGGTTTTTCTCGTTTCATATGCATATTATGTGCGTCTGATGAGGGCGAAGGCAGGCGCTGGGATGGCGGAAATTCCGGCCGATCCCTATCTGTCGAGATTCATTTCCACCGGAAAAGCCGAATTGATCCAGATCGTGGCTTCCATTGCAATCCTGTTCTATGGCTCGGAACTTGTTGTTGTAGGAATAGGCAGCGTTTCTCTGCAATTAGGGCTGAGCCCGCTCACACTTGCGATTTTGGTTGTCCCTTTTGCCACAATAATCCCGGAAACAATGACGGCGATGATATGGGGTTACAGGGGGAAGGATTCCCTTGCGGTTGGTTCGCTGGTGGGAGAGAAGGTGCTATATTCCACGCTCTATCCGGGGATAGCCCTCTTAATTTTTCCGCTGGTTGTTAACGATAGCGCCGTGATAAGCGTGATTGCCACCGAGACGGTTTCCCTGATATATGGGTTGCTTCTCCTGAGGGGCCGATTCCCGGCGCATGCGCTTTCATTGGGCCTGATATTCTTTGCAATCTTTGCTTATCTCGTGCTATAACCGTGCACCTGGCAATGAAGGAGAATTAGGGGTTTATTGGATCTGAAGGCACACTGGCAGATGGTAAATATGAGTTGGGCATTCAGTAACCGTTGCAGGCAAAAAAAGACCCACAACAGGGAAGGCTTTCTCCATACGTTTCCTTCTCCAGGGAAGCTTGGAGGAATCTCAGGAATAACACGCCCTTAACGCTGAATTCGGCCGACCTGGACCAGATAAAAGGCATAAACGAGAAGATATCGATTTCTGAGGTGGAGGATATATATCTCGCCCTGTCGAGATTGCTGAATATATACTACCAGTCTGCCAGAGACCTTTACAATTCCAGGAAAGAATTCCTGGGCACCCGCCACGAGAAGATTCCGTTCATAATCGGAATTGCAGGCAGCGTCGCTGTTGGAAAAAGCACCATATCTAGGCTGCTTAAGACCCTCATTTCTTCCTGGCCAGAACATCCGGTGGTTGACCTGATACCAACTGACGGGTTCCTTTACGACAACAAAAACCTTGAAGAAAGAGGGTTAATGAACAAAAAGGGTTTCCCGGAAAGCTACAATATTCATTCGCTGATAGGATTTCTTTATGACCTGAAATCCGGTTCCACCGGATTGAAGGTGCCGGTGTATTCCCATCTGAAGTACGACATAGTGCCAGACCAGTTCCACATAGTGGATGATCCTGACATTGTGATTCTTGAGGGGCTGAATGTTCTTCAGACCAGGACCTCAAAGACAGGAAAAGCGCCTGGATTCTTTGTCTCAGACTTCTTTGATTTCTCCATATATATTGATGCACAGGAAAACGATATCAAGAACTGGTTCCTGGAAAGATTCAAGGTATTGATGAAAACCGCGTTTGCCGACAGCGAGTCGTTCTTCCATTCCTATTCATATCTCACGGAAGATGAGGCCGTAAAAATTGCAGGCGGAATTTGGGATGAAATAAACGCAGTGAACCTGAGAGAAAATATAGATCCCACAAAATACCATGCCCACCTCATCCTGGAAAAGCTTCAGGATCACTCCATCGGTAGCGTAAGGATGAGACGGATTTGAAGGCTGAATTATCGTAACAGGACATTACAAAGAAAGAAGGAAAAAACATAAAAATAAAATTTGGTGCATACGTGCGTTCAGCACCACTTTCTTACTCGTTGATGGAGTCTCCTTTCTGGTTTGACCTGTCCACGGATAAATACAGGCCGACCAGCATTGCTATACCGGCTATGTACAGATCCAGGCTCCAGGCAAGCTTCAGATCCACCACTTTGGCTTCTAACGTAAGGATCACAAGCGCCAGCCCGCCTACAACTGCGCCGCTGTTGTACGATACCCCCACGGAAGTGGAGCGCGATCTTTTGCTGAAGTTCTGGCTCAGGAAGGCTGGGAGCAACGAAAACATCATCGCCTCAAAGAACGCCTGAACGGAGAAAACAACAGTGAACTGGACAAAGCTGGTGGAATAGCCAAGGTATACGTAGATCGCGCTGGGCACTATAAATATAGCTGCAAGAGTCATCATCACGTTCCTTCTTCTCAGGTCATTGGCAAACAGTATACCGCCCGTCCATACGCCTATCAGAGAGATGAAGTTTATTGCCAGCAGGGCATAGAAATAGTTATTGCCTATGATCCCAACGTATCCCGTGAGGACTGGATAGAAAGAGAATGTAGCCTGATTGATGAAGAGCAGGCCCGTCATCATCAGTATGGCTGGCAGAAACATTCGCTGTTTCAGCATGTCCCTAGCAGGGGTCCTGGCTACCTCATTTTTCCGGTGCATTTCCTCAAACACAGGAGATTCGTGTGAAATGTATCTTACTAGCAATGTGAGAAGACCGGGAATCAGGGCAATGATGAAGACCCACCTCCAGCCATATGCCATGTAGTCTGCCCTTCCGAAGAAGTGCTCAAGAGACAACGCAACCAGCACTACCAGAAAATATCCCGTCCCGAAGCCACTCTGAACGAATGCACCAACTGTGTTTCTCTTTTCCTTTGGAACGCTCTCCATTGCCAGCGAAGCTCCTCCACCATACTCTGCCCCGGCAAAAACGCCTGCAAAAATGACGAAGATATACACCAGCACAGGAGAAAACAAGCCAATGCTTTCGTATGACGGAACCAGCCCTATTGAGGCAGTGAAAACAGAGAAACCTACGATGGACCATGTCAGCAGTGCCTTCCTTCCTATCTTGTCACCGATGTAATTTCCAAGCACCGTTGATCCAACAACCCTTGCAGCAGCACCAAAAGAGGTTCCACCTACTGTAAGAATCAGCGCCCATGCACCGAGAGACGATGGAAACAGGCTTGCGGCCAGAATAAATATGACCACAAGGTAGGCAATTGATGAATAGCCATCAAGTAGCCATCCCCCCCAGGCGGCAAGTATCTGTTTCCTTGTATCCAATCTACCTTTATCCAGAACATTCTCTTTGATCAAATCTTCAACCATTTTGCATACACCATGCTTATACTTTGGCACCAAGCCTTACTTGGCTTGGGAAATAATGGAAATAACTTGAATACGATGCCTGAATCATCTAGTATTTATATTGTTTACGATCCGTAGAAAAAGACAATTTGAAATACCTTGGAAATAAAGCATTTATTCCGTTATTTTGCAAAAAAGTAAACGGCGCAAGAGGGTAGAGTTCATGACTAAAGCTACTGCCAGTATTGAAAGGGAATGGTTTCGCAAAATTGCTCACTCTGAAAGTTACTTTTGCTTTTTGCATAATCTTAAGTTGCCTGCGGCATGTTATGATTGTTTCTGCAGGAATTAAACAAGGGTAAAATAAAGAGATGAAATTCAGTAAGATGCCCAAAGGAACCATAAAAATGGACAATGCTCCACCGCCACTTATCATAACGGCCCCTCAGAAATCAACAAAATATAAGGGGGTCAAGCACACCATACTCGTGATGAGCGGAAAGGGGGGCGTTGGTAAGTCCACTTTTTCCGTAAACCTTGCGGTTACCCTTGCATCAATGGGGAACAAAGTTGGGCTTATAGATGCAGACATCAATGGTCCTGATGATCCCAAGCTGCTCGGAGTTTCTGATATGAAACTTTATGCAGACGAGACAGGCATAAGGCCGGTACAGACACAGTACGGAGTGAGCGTGATATCCATGGCCTTCATGCTCCCTGACGAAAACACAGCAGTCATATGGAGAGGGGCGCTGAGGCACAAGGCAGTCCAGCAGTTCCTTGAAGATGTTGTGTGGAAAGACATGGATTATGTCATCATGGATTTTCCGCCGGGCACTGGCGATGAAGCCCTGACAGTGGCACAACTCATTCCTGATGTTAC
This sequence comes from Thermoplasmata archaeon, assembly GCA_021818715.1. GTDB lineage: Archaea > Thermoplasmatota > Thermoplasmata > Thermoplasmatales > Thermoplasmataceae > JACWAH01. Next base: position 84,941 of record JAKATN010000001.1, on the reverse strand, counting down.
GGACGGCGTTGTGGTAATAGTCACACCGCAGGAACTTGCGCTACTTGACGCAAAGAAGGCGATCAATTTCGCAGAGACCCTGAAACTCAAGGTTCTTGGTATCGTGGAGAATATGAGCGGTTTTATCTGCCCCCATTGCGGCAAGGAGGTGCCTATTTTCAAGAAGGGGGGTGCAGAGGAAGTTGCCAAATCAAACAACCTGAATTTTCTTGGCAGGATTCCGCTTATTCCGGAAATAGTGTCCAATTCGGATGCGGGGATTCCGGCTGTTACAAAAGACAGAAATCTTGCCAAGATCTACGAGGGTATCGCTGCAGGACTGATAAAGTCCTTAAATGCGTCTCCAAGCGCATAAACGCGATGATGACAGACTCGCATTCCAGAACAGTAGGTATTGAAGTGGCTCAGTGCAGATAGTAATTTCCGGAAACTGCTGACGCGAGAATGGACCTAAGTTTCTCGCGCCATATCGATCAAACTTAATGAGCAAAGAACTGAAGATTCGGTGGGCTTTTGTGGTTTACCTTCCATCAAACGGGATTCGGGCCTGAGTGGGAAGAGATAAAGTTCGCACCCAATAATACTAACTGTGCCCTCCTACATGGATTGCACAAACGGATCAGGTCAATTTCCCTTAGCTGTAAAGCAGAAAGAATACTACTGAGATACAAATTATTACATACGGAAAATAGGACTCTGCATAGGCTCAGAAAGAATCGCATCGAGGCTGTAATAGAGATGGAGACGAAGGATTGCGAACTTTCACAAGCCCTATCCGGATTTGACTGCGCGATCGATCGCATTTCCCTGGGTGCAAATGCCACCACGCACAGGATGGTATGCAATGACGGGGGACGCGTGGTGATGAGGAGGCTCGCCAGAAGAAAATTAAAAGTGCACAGGGCTGCAGGATCGCTCTGGGTTAATACCCCGAATTGCCCAGCGTGCTCATTTTTTTCGTCTCCATTCTACACAGTCCTTAGTGCCAGGGCAGTGGGAAATGACACGATGCAGTACAGGCTGCTGCTACATTCCATTCGCGATCTCAGGAATCTCGAAGCCCGCATGGCCACGACTTCTATTCATTACAACATTAAGGCCATTGCCCCCTATGCGAGACGGGAACTGACGGAGAGACAGAGGGACATACTAAAGATCGCTCTGGATAAAGGTTATTTTGAACAGGATTCAAGGACATCGCTCACCAAACTGGCAGGGATGATTGGCATTTCTCCATCTTCTCTCTCCGAGATTCTCCGGCGAGGCCTGAAGAAATCAGTAAACTTCTATTTCGACCACAGGGAATGATCGCGTACCCACTACCGATGCAGAACGGTACCAAGTATTATTGCCTGAATGCCATTGGACAGATATGGAAATGCCAGAAAACGAAAGTATAACACATCACAGTAAGCCGGATCTCTACCTTGACGGCGAGGAAAGATTCGGCAGGATCACTTCATGCCTGTATTCCCGCTTTTCAGGTATGAGTGTATGGAAGCCGTACAGGCAGATTATTGATTTCGTCAAGGTGAGGAAACCAATGCACATTCTTGATGTGGGCTGTGGCCCGGGTGACGTCCTCTTGCATCTTGCAGGCGAAATGCCTGATGCATCACTCTATGGGATTGACCCTTCAGTGCCAATGGTGAAGATAGCAGAGAAGCGTGCTGCCAAACTTGGTTTAACCACGAGGGTGACGGTTGCTGAAGGCAGCAGCCGAAAAATTGATCTCCCTGGAAATTATGATATGATAATTTCATCGTTTTCATTCCATCACTGGATCGAGAAGAGGCAGAGCCTGGAATATCTTCTGCAGAAATTGACGGACGACGGCACCCTTGCCATATTTGAAGCAGATTACGACGGCCTTTACGGCCGCCTCCCGTTGATCAGGAAACATGCCCTGTCGAAAAGATATGCAGAGGAGTTGACCTTCCCGGGTTATGACACAACGATTGAACATAGCGGCGATCGCAGACTTCTGATTGTCAGCTTTCGAAGAAAGAATGAAAATCGCGATGCGTGAATAGACACTGAACACCTGTGCTAAGATCGCAGGATCGCACTGACCACTACCCGCTTATCCGCCATATGTACAACAATAAGTTGAGTTTGAATGCCTGCCTCCCGCTGAATACACGCGAGATGGAAAACGCATAAAATTGATCAGACTACCAACATATCAAGAAAAATAAAAAACGCTCAAGGGTAATGATCCACCGGCATAGGTTAGTTTAGCATGGATTGCGCATTCGGCCTGTTAGTGACCGTGGACTGAATACCTCGCAAAAGCTCGGTACTTACATCCCGGTTCTATCAATCTCATCTTTTATGAGTGGCCTAATAACGATGTCTATTTTCAGGGGGGGCTTCAAGCTTAGATGCTTTCAGCTTTTATCCTCGTATGACGTGGCTACCCGGCGGTGCCCTGCCGGACAACCGGTAAACCAGAAGTCACGAGCCCCCGTTCCTCTCGTACTAAGGGCTCCTTCCCTTCAGACATCGAGCACTCCCACGGAGAAGCAACCCTACTGTCTCGCGACGTAGTGAACCCATCTCAGGATTCCTTTTAATGGGCGAACAGCCCCACCCTTGGCACCTTGTTCAGCACCAGGATAGGAACAGACGACATCGAAGTAGCAAACCCTCGGGTCGATGTGAACTCTTGCCGAGGACAACTCAGTTATCCCTGGGGTAACTTCTCTCTTATCACCCGCCCCCACAAAAGGGGACAGGGTGGTTCGTTAGACCTTGCTTTCGCATCCGAGTTGATTATTGGGCGCAACTCGGTCAAGCCAGCTTTTGCTCTTACACTCTACGAAGGATTTCTGACCCTTCTGAGCTGACCATTGGGGACCCCTGTTAACTTTTCAGGGGTGTGGCGCCCCACCCAAACTGCCCGCCAATAGTTGTCCCTCTTTCGAGGTTAGTAACGCAACTTCCGAAGGGAAGTGTTTCATCGTTGCCTCCCCCTGAGCCAAAACCCAGGGATCGACAGCTCCTTCCTACACTACGCATCGAAAGTCGTATTACAGCTACAGGTTGCAGTAAAGCTCCACGGGGACTTCGCTTTCACGTGGGAGAGACTGGATTGTGCACCAGTGCATCAATTTCACGGGGCTGAATCTGGGGACAGTGGAACCCTCGTTGAACCTTCATGCAAGCCGCCAATTAAGCGGCTAGGTATTACGCTACCTTAAGAGGGTCATAGTTACCCCCGCCGTTTATCGGCCCTACTTCCCCTTGAACGAGGCTTTCAGGTACCGACACTGGGCAGGTTTCAACCGCTATACAAATCCTTACGGACTAGCAGCGATCTGTGTTTTTGGTAAACAGTCGGAGTTCCCTTGCCACTGCGACCTATCCCCTCGCGGGATAGGCACTCCTTCTACCGAAGATACGGAGCTATTTGGCCGAATTCCCTCAGATCCATTATTCCCAAACGCCTTGGACTTCTCATCCAGGGGCACCTGTGTCGGTTCTTGGTACGGACATTGACTTGACTCCCGGAAACTTTTCACGGATTCCGGGGATTTACCAGATCCCCTGAGGGGGACTGCCTTCCTTTCTCCTGCTTCGCGTCATTACGGCTCTCCACAGGATTATGGACAGCAACATGTTGGCTACCATGCCTGGCATACCCTGAAACTTTAATCCGGGACAAAACGCCAATGGTGCTGGAATATTAACCAGCTTCCCTTTCGGTGTCTTCTTGTTAAGGGACACCTTAGGATCGACTAACCCTCGGCTGACGAACATTGCCAAGGAACCCTTAGCCCTTTCGGCGGAATTGATTCTCACAATTCTTGACTGCTACTTTCACCAGGATCCACGATACTGCACGGTCCAGCCCTTCTCTCGAAGAACCTTCCGCCCATGCAGCACGCACCCCCTACCAGATCACCTTTCGGTGCTCGAAGGTCTCGGTATCTGACTTTAGCCCCTTCCATCTTCGAGACATTTGGCCTCGATGAGTGAGCTGTTACGCACTCTTTAAAGGATGGCTGCTTCTAAGCCAACCTCCCCACTGTTTTTGGCCAAAAACCTCTTTAATTCGCACTTAGTCAGATTTAGGGACCTTAACCCTCGTCTAGGATGTTCCCTTCACGAGTTCAGAGCTTATCCCTGAACTCTAGCATCCAGCTTCTACGATTCTCATAAGTTCGGAGTTCGATAAATCGGCGCAACCTTTCGGTTGCTCACCGACTAGTCGGTCGCTCTACCTCATGGGACATCTCTGCTGAAGTCTACCTGCGGGTAGTATCGGGGGGAACCCGCTATTACCGGCCTAGATTAGCCTTTAACCCCTACACCCAAGTCATCCAAACGATTTGCACATCAGAACTGGTTCGGTCCTCCACCCAGCTTTCGCTGGGCTTCAACCTGCTCAGGCGTAGATCGACCGGATTCGGGTCTTACACATGTGACTGACGCATTTAAGTACGCAACCCCTCCATTGCTGTGCGGGTTCTCGCTTTCGCTTCGGCTTCTCATTATATGATTAACCTTGCCACACGTCAAAACTCCCTGGCCCGTTCTTCAACACGGACAATAGAACACCGGTCAAGTCTTGTTAGGACTCTCATCCCTTTAGTGCCCTATAAGTTTATCACTGCCTGGTTTCAGGTACTTATCACCACCCTTTCGGGTTACTTTTCAGTTTTCCCTCACGGTACTTGTACGCTATCGGACTTGGGTCGTATTTAAGGTTAGATGTAAGTGCCACCCACATTCCCGCGCGAATTACGACGCACGGTACTCTGGATACTTCTCCTCGTAGCAAGGAAGCCTTCCGGCACGGGGCTATCACCCTCTATGGCCCACCTTTCCAGGTAGTTACCGTCGGCTTCCGTAGCATTGGAAAAAGTCCTAACTCCACATTCGATCCATCTTTCAATGGAACGTTCGGTTTGCCTTTTGCCGCTTTCGATCGCCTTTACTAACGGCATCTCGCTTGATTTCTTTTCCTCCGGGTACTAAGATGTTTCAATTCCCCGGGTTTCCTCTCCCTAAGGAGTGTCAATAAATGACAGGAAGTCCCATTCGGACACCCTTGGATCTCAGGCTCCATGCGCCTCCCCAAGGCATTTCGCTGCTTGGCACGTCCTTCTTCGGCGCCCAAACCAAACCATCCTCCAGGCAGTTTAACAGTCTGCACAATCCACTTTGCTCTTTAAACCTATACCGGCTTCATCGGAAATTAATCCTCTTACCCTTCCCCTCCAACATTGTTGAAGGGTGCACCAAGAGAGCGTAAGCCCTGCATATTTAGAGTCAATATAAGGATTTAGGTCAGATCGATTTTACTCATGGTTATGAATGAAATAGCATTATGTGGCTGCCTGATGGATTTTGAGCATAGGAAATGCAAGTACACGCTAATGGTCTTCCTCAGTCTCCCATGAATGATGAATTTCAAGGGAATGCCGCGCTCGAATTTTGGGAATTTGAGATACATAAATTCTTCTTAGGATCATCACTAATTATGAAGAACTTTCGCAAAGGTAATCCGGTTGGGCCCAGATGTTCCACTATCAAGATGCCTGTGAACAGATTTGCGATGGAAAGATAGTTAAATGCTGTAGGCGTGGCTGGTTACGGTAAAAAAAGGTAACCTTGTAATCGGCATAGATGACTTTCCGTTTTCGCGTGAATTCGACCGGGAAACAACCATAATCGGCACTTTGATGAGATTTGATTACAGGATAGAGGGGTTTTCATCTGAGAAGATAACTCTGGATGGAGAGGATTCGACTTCATCTATCATCAAACTCTGTAAAAGATTTCCCGCGAAAAACATCACTGCAATACTGCTCAACGGGGTTACTTTCGGCGGGATGAATATCGCAGATCTGGATGAAGTTGTCAGGGCCACAGGAACTCCAGTTATAAGCGTGGTGAGGAAACATCCTTCAATCCAGTCAATGTACAGGGTAATAGATTTACACCACGGTTCGGCGGACGGGAAAAGATCACTACTTGAAAAATTGCGGCCCATCGGGATCAAATTAGCCAATGGAAAATCAGTTTACGTGAATTTGAGCGGTATCACCATTGATCAAACTGTCGAAATACTCTCCAGGCAGTGCGTACTGAATTCTGTACCGGAGGCAATAAGGGTTTCTCACCTGATTGGGTCGGCAATCAGGTATGGGATCTCTAAGGGTAGAGCTTAAGATTTACTCCTGGTACATCAAAGGTTCGAGTTCATTCTGCGCCTTTGTTCTGACGGAATCCAGATTCTTCATTACCTCGTCAAATTTCTCATATTCTACAGGGATGTATTTCAGGCGTCCCTGTGACATGAAATATGATCCTGGACAGAGGCTCCCCTCCTTAACCACTATGGCATCTGCCTTAAGTGTCAAAATTGCAGCCATCGCTCTTTCCTTTCCGCCGTGCGTCGCTCCGAATCCGGGGTTCTCGTATTCCTTTATCTGCTTCGTCTGATCGTCAATTACCATTATTGAGTTACCGTATTCCAGTGGCGAAATGTAATTCTCGTCATCAACGACCGCTATTATTTTCATTGTTATACGTAATATCACAAAGTAATAAAACTTAATTAAGAATTCACTGCGACAAGTCTTCAACCAAAATATTTCTATTTGCGAATGTGAACATCTGGAGCGGGTACCTTTCGGAAATTCCGTAAGAAAGCCTAAAGACGACTGCCTATCTAAAAGTTAGATGAGCGGAAAACTGTTTACTCTCATGGTGATCCTTTAAACCACAAAATCCGATGATCTTGAGAAAGTGGCATCAGGACAACGGATTTCCTGAATTTTTCACTTTTAATTTTCCAACTTCTGGATTATGCTTGAGAGATTATTGACTGATCACAGCAAAATAAGAATACCCTCCTAAAATGAAGGTACGTGAAACCGGAGTATACAAGAGTAAAAATTCCTTCTGGAGAAAGTTATCTTTCCATTAAGAAAAATGTGAGGGAAAATTCGCTTCATACTGTATGCGAGGAGGCAAGGTGTCCTAACATCGCAGAATGCTGGGAAAGCGGCACTGCAACCTTTATGATTATGGGCGGAAACTGTTCCAGGGGATGCAGATTCTGTTCCGTCACGCATGGAGGGATGCAACCTCTGGATACTGAGGAACCTGAAAAGGTGCAGGCTGCCGTTAAAAAGATGGGGCTCAGATACGCAGTTATTACATCTGTGGACAGGGATGATCTCCCTGATCAGGGGGCATCCCATTATGCGGGTGTGGTAAGGAAAGTAAAGGAGCTTGGTATATTGGTAGAGGTGCTAACCCCGGATTTCCGTGGAAATCTTTCTCTGGTCGACAGAGTAATAGAGTCTGGACCGGACGTTTATGCACATAACGTTGAGACCGTAAGGAGGCTTACACCGAAGATAAGGGATCCGAGGGCAGGCTATGACCAGTCGCTGAAGGTGTTAGCTCATGTCAAGGAGGTTGCCCCAAAGATCCTGACAAAATCATCAATAATGCTGGGACTCGGAGAGAGCAATGAGGAAGTATTATCAACCATGGACGATTTGCGGGAAGAGGGGGTAGATATACTAACAATAGGGCAATATTTGCGCCCGTCAAGGATGCAAATAGAGGTCTCTGAATATTCCCCCATGGATAGGTTCAAGGAACTGGAAGCACAGGGTTATTCCAGAGGTTTCTCTTATGTGGCTTCTGGTCCGCTGGTGAGAACTTCCTATAAAGCTTCAGAGGCCTGGGCCAGAAGGAGGATATTGAATGCCTGAAGATAACGAGGAGAGGAATAAATACATAAAGGCTTACACTGCGATGGTGTTGTCCAGGACTCTGGACAAGAAGATAGTGACGGCACAGAGGCAGGGGAGGGTCGGATTCTACACTCCCACCATGGGACAGGAAGCCCTTCAGGTTGGTGCTTCCATGGCAATGGAACCAAACGACCTTATTTACGGATATTACAGGGACGTGCCGCTGATGCTTCACCGGGGAGTCCCTATTGAGACCATAATCAACCAGATAATGGGCAATGATTCGGATAAAGCAAAGGGAAGGCAGATGCCGAGCCATTTCAGTTCCAAAGAATTCAACTTCATGTCCATACAGAGCCCAGTAGCGACCAATCTTCCGCTTGCCGCAGGCGCTGCTTATGCTCTTAAGTACCAGAAAAAGAAAAGCATTGTTTTGGCTACTTTCGGCGATGGATCGAGTTCCACCCCGGATTTCCATGCTGCCATGAATCTGGCCGGAGTATACGATCTTCCAGTAATATTCATGTGTGAAAACAATGGCTGGGCTATTTCGCTCCCTGTTGAAAAACAGACCAAGGTTGAGATCTGGACAAAGGCAGAAGCATACGGAATAAAAGGCGTCAAGGCAGACGGAAATAACTTTGTTGACACATACGAAAAGGTAAGAGATGCTGTCAAAAGGGCCAGGGATGGAAAAGGCGCCACCCTTATTGATGCAATAAGCTTCAGGATGGGCCCCCATTCGACTTCTGACGATCCCACGAAATATAGAAGCGAAACCGTTGATGAGGGCAGCGAAAAAGACCCCCTTGTTATAAGCGGCAAGATCCTGAAAGAAAAGAAATTCCTTGACGACAAGATGATTGAGGGCATTAAATCCAGAACAGCGAAACTGGTTGAGGAAAAGTTCAACGAATGCGAAAAAATCCCTGCTCCCGACCCGTCGACTGCATTCGCCGACGTGAATGCAAAGCTTACATGGATGCTCAAAGAGGAGGTTGAGGACATACTATGAGCGAAATGACAATGGTTCAGGCGCTCAATTCGGCACTTGATTATCTGCTCGGAACAGACAAATCGGTGATTTTGCTCGGAGAAGACATTGGAAAGGACGGCGGAGTATTCCGCGTTACCGACGGGCTTCAGTCAAAGTATGGGGAAGACCGTGTACTGGATACCCCTCTGGTCGAACTTGGCATAGTTGGCATGTCAATCGGCATGGCCCTCACCGGACTCAAGCCCATAGCCGAGATTCAGTTCCAGGATTTCATCTATACTGCGATGGATCAGATAATTAACCAGATGGCGAAGATCAGGTACAGATCCGGCGGAGATTACACCGTTCCAATGGTACTGCGCACACCATACGGAGGGGGAGTAAAGGGCGGCCTCTACCATTCACAGAGTGGCGAGACGTATTTTGCCCACACTGCGGGCCTGACGGTGGTGACACCTTCCAACCCCTACGATGCAAAGGGGCTCCTGATATCTGCCATGGAATACGGTGATCCAGTGATTTTCCTTGAACCAAAGAGGCTTTACAGAACCATCAAGGGTTCCGTTCCGGACAAGGAATACAAGGTGCCCATAGGAGAAGCGAATTTGCTTAAGGAAGGCAATTCAGTATCCATAATCACCTATGGATCCATGGTGCCAACGGTCTTAAGCACCGTGGAGAAAAACAAGATTGACGCTGACGTCATTGATTTGAGAACTCTTCTCCCCCTGGACATAGACGCTATAATAAAATCCGTCAAGAAAACTGGCAGGGTTGCCATAGTCCATGAGGCGCCAAGAACCTTAGGGATGGGCGCGGAGATATCTGCTCTCATTTCAGAGAGAGCAATAGACAGCCTTCTGGGCCCGATCCTGAGAGTGACTGGGCCAGATTCTCCGTTCCCCTACAGGTGGGAGGAGTACTATATTCCAAATGAAAAACGCATAATGAATGCAATAAATCGTTTACAGACTTACGGGTGAAGATATGTTTGAATTCAGGTTACCGGATATTGGTGAAGGAGTCGCAGAAGGCGAAATTGTAAAGTGGCACGTAGTGGTAGGCGATACCATCTCTAGCGATCAGGACATGGTGGAGATTATGACCGACAAGGTCACCGTGCGGATTCCGTCCCCTGTGAGCGGAAAGGTGTCTGAGATCCTTGCCGCCGAGGGAAAAGTGGCAAAGGTGGGCGATCTTCTAATAAAGATTGATGACGGCAAGCCTGAGATCACGAGTAATATCTCTGCGGCAACTGCAGAAAAGACATCGGTTGAAAAGCCACACGAGGTCCAGCAGACTGCAGCGGAAAAGCCTGTCGCGCAGAGGTCAATTGCGACTCCGGCTATCAGGAAGGCTGCAAAGGACATGGGGATAGACATAGAGAGCGTGACTCCCTCCGGCGAAGGAGGGAGGATTACCATGAAAGACCTGGAAAACTTCGCTTCTGCATCCAGGGCTTCCAGTGAAACTCCCAGGCAGGAGAAGAAGGCTGAAAAACAGGCAACTGAGGTGCATAAGAGCGTGCTGGAACTCAGGCCAGGAATGGAGGAGCAGTACGAACCAAAGGGGCTCAGGCGAATAATTTTTGAGAAAATGAGCAAGTCCAAGGCAACAATTCCGCATTTCATGATCGGCGAGGAGATAGATTTCACAAAGCTGAGAGATACCAGGGAAGATCTAAAAAGCAGGGACCAGAACGTCACCTTCACGCCGATATTCGTTAAGGCCCTTACACTTGCATTGAAAGAGTTCCCTAGATTCAACGCGGTATATGATGAGAAGTCCAGATCGTACTCTATAAAGAAATATTACAACATAGGGGTCGCGGTCGACACGCCGGATGGGCTAAACGTCGTTGTAGTCAAGGATGCTGACAGGAAGAACGTGTTTGCCATATCCTCTGAAATAGCCAGCCTGGCAGATAAGGCAAGAAGCGGGAAGCTGGCATTACAGGACGTACAGGATTCCACCTTCACGATTTCCAACGTGGGAACCATTGGCGGTATATTTTCGACCCCAATAATCAATTATCCAGAAGTGGCGATTATAGCCTTCCACAGAACACTTGTGGATGAGAAGAACCCGGCCGGGAAGGAAAAAATGTACATCACCCTTTCATGTGATCACAGGTTGATTGACGGTGCCGATGCTGCACGATTCATAAGCAGGGTGAAAGGATTGCTGGAGAAACCTTCGCTGATATTTGTGGATTGATGGATATGGATTACGATGCGATAATACTTGGTGGAGGACCAGGTGGCTACGGTGCTGCGATAAGGCTCGGTCAGCACGGCAAGAAGGTGGCATTGATAGAGAAGGAAAAGATCGGGGGGGAGTGCCTCAACTACGGATGCATACCTTCTAAGGCGCTGATCGAAATGGCGAATTCAATCGGATATCTTAAGGAACTGCCGGGTGTGAATGCAAATCCCGAAATAGACATGGCGAAATGGCAGAAGTGGAAATGGGAAATGATTGGAAAACTGACCTCAGGCGTTGAGACTCTCTGCAAAGCCCAGGGAGTCACGGTGGTAAAGGGTGAAGGAAAAATAATTGACAGGAACACTGTGGAAGTTCAGGGGAAGCAAATCACTGCCATGAATCTTGTGATTGCCACAGGTTCTTCGCCTGTCAGGTTCCCATCGTTTGAGGGGGTGGCGTACAACAGGGAGATCCTTGACATACCTAGGATACCTAAGTCACTGCTTATTGTTGGAGGAGGTTACATAGGAGTTGAGCTCGGGACCGCTTTCTCAAAGTTGGGTTCAACTGTCACGATTGTGGAGATGATGCCGGGAATACTGCCGGGAGTGGAAAAGGAACTGGTGAATCCCGTAGACAGGAAGCTCAGATCCATGGGCGTAACTATATTGACCGAAACAAAGGTTGAAAAAATAGTAAAATCCGAGAGTGCTTTTGAAGCAGACCTCTCAGACGGGAAGAAGCTTCAGGTGGAAAATGTTCTGGTCACTGTTGGCCGGCGGCCCAATACTGAGGGTTTCGGGCTTGAGAACCTGCATCTGGAGATGAATAGAAGATTCATAAAAATAGATTCACGCTGTGAGACTTCAATCAAGGGTGTCTATGCACTCGGCGACGTTTCTGGGGAGCCTATGCTTGCCCACAGGGCATACTATCAGGCAGGTGTTGTAGCTCAGAATATTGCGGGGCATGACGCGGAGGTGGACTATCATTCCATGCCTTATGTGATCTATTCTGATCCAGAGATCTCGTATACCGGCAAAAAAGGGACCAGAGAGACAGTGTTTCCGCTTGCAGCCAATGGCAGGGCCCTTGGCATGAATTCAAGCATTGGTACGTACCGCATTTTCATTGACGATGATGGCATAGTCACTGGAGCAGGGATAGTTGCCCCTCACTCATCGGAAATGATAAGCGAGCTTACTCTTTCCGTGGAAGCAGGGCTCTCTGTAAACGACATTGCTCTTACCATTCACCCGCATCCAACGATTTCCGAGGGGGTAATGGAGTCTGCCGAGGGAGCATTTGGAAAACCGCTTCATTTCAAATCCGGCCGTTGATCTCGGTCCAACCGGATATGACGAAGCTCTTCGCATGCAGAAGAAGGCCGTTCTGGCCGTGAAACGCGGGTATATTGACAGGGCGATCCTGTTTTTAGAGCATCCGCCGGTATACACTGTCGGCAGGAAACCTGTCCCTGAAAACTACATTGGCATAGTTCCTGTTGCAACGGAACGCGGCGGGGACATAACCTATCATGGGCCAGGCCAGCTTGTCGTCTACCCTATCCTTGATGTCCGTAGAGACGGCAGAAGAGACCTTAGGGTTTTCGTGAACCGGATAATGGAAGCCACGATCGATGCACTCTCCACATGCGGTGTTTCGGCTGGAAAAGGCGAGATCGAGCCAGGAATATGGTGCAACGGAATGAAAATAGGATCGGTGGGCATTGCCGTGGACGAAAACGTATCATATCATGGAGTATCGATCAACATTTCAAAAAGCGTACTGGACGGCTTTTCAAGAATAAGGCCGTGCGGGATGGATCCATCGGTTATCTCTTACGCAGAGGTGGAAAGAGATCGCCTCGTCGCTGCCCTCATATCTGAGTTTTCAGGGAAGTTCGGTTCTTTCGAGAAAATGCCAAGGGAGGAATTCATTGAGGGGCTTTCAAGACTCCCTTCCAATCTCCCAGATCCTCTCAGGGATTCCTTTTCTCAGGTTGGCGGAGAGGGACTGCATAAAGAGGAGTGAAGATAGCCTGTTCAGGTAGGACAGAATCGCCTTGCTTGTGTGGATCGAGTCGGAATACCTCACAACCATCCTTTCTACAGTTCTCGCAGAGGTTCTCGCAACATGAAGGACAGCAGATTCCTCTGACCCCCCTGGAATCACGAAGAGTTTTATCCTGCCAACTTCCTTCCTGTAGAACAGGGTCCTTTCCTCAAGCCACTGAGTCCTTTCCTCCGTGATTGTCCTTTTCTTCCCATCGGCCAGTATATCCTCGCCTATGGTGAACAGGTCAACCTGCGTTTGCCCGAGATCAGAAGCGATGTCAGGCCACTTCACGACCGTGGATGCAAGGCCGATCACTGAAATCAGGGAATCTATCTCTCCCTCTATTTCCACCACCATGTCACCCTTTGAAAGCCTCCCTCTGGACGGATTGTCTGTTTCGCCGGAATCTCCCTTCCTTGTGAACATCCTATTCTCCCCCGCTTTCAAGTACTATGACCATGCGCTTGTTATTTCTTCCCTTGTTCTCAATCTTTGACAGGGTGATCTTTCCAATCTCAGCCAGGCTGGAGACATGAGTCCCACCATCCGCCTGCCTGTCTATCCCTTCGATTTCGACTATGCGGACCTTGTCCATCGTCTTAAGTAGATCTCTTCCAGGAGCTGTCCTGGCCAGGTTTTCAATGCCTGCGGCCTCTTCCGCTGAAATAAAATACGATCTGACCGGGTGCTTTTCCCCGATGATCAGGTTTGACTGCCTTATGAACTCGTTCGCCTGTTCCATGCTGAGGCCTTCAAGTGCAAAATCCACCCTTGCCCTGTCCTCATATATCTGGCTCCCGGTGATAATCCCTGCATACTCGGGATTTCTGTTCACAACGGCGTCTATCAGGTGTATTGCGGTATGGTACTTCATGTGCTGGTACCTCCGATCCCAGTCTATCTCCCCCCCAACTATATCCCCGATCTTGCCGGAAAATCCACTTACAAAATGGGAAACATCCTCACCTGCCTTCCTCGTGTCTGTCACTTTAAACACTGTCCCTCCTGCGGTAATGATTCCAGTGTCAGCCGGTTGCCCGCCTCCTGCAGGATAAAATGCAGTCCTGTCCAGGATCACTGATTCATCGCTTGCATCGATTACTGTCGCCTGGAATTTCCTGATGTATGAATCCTCCCAGTATACCTTTCTGGTCATGCTCTGTAATTTGTTGGGTAATATATACCAATGAGGTAGCCCTGGCAGGGGAAGCCAGAGATGAGAATAGATTCCGTTTCCAGCTAATCTGAGATAGGGTGCATTTCTCTCTTCATGCGCCTGGAATGCGTAAAATAGACAGCGATGTAAATTGCTGAGAGGGCCGCAACCGCTCCAAATATGGGGAGATTGGTTCTCTTCAGAGATTCCGCGAGAATGTCCACACCAAAGTATCCGGCTGCAACCAGTAAGGCGTATCTTGATCCCAGGCCCGCAATATTTGCGATCAGATATCTCAACTGCTTCATGGCGAGCATTCCGGATGTGAGCGCCATCGGAATGGTCACATATGGAACGAAGCTTATTGCAAAAACCGAGATTGCTCCATGATCCTTTATCCACCTTTCGCTACTCTCGAACCCTTTATCGGAAACTCCGAAATACTTCATTATTCGCATGACAATAGGCCTTCCTCCCAGGCGGGTAGAGTAATAGATCCCCTGCAGCAGGAAGGCCATGGCCACTGTAGAAATTAGAAGTATCACAAATGGGTTATAATCTCCCAGGGAGGAAGCATACCCTCCTGCAGTGACTATTACGTAATCTGGGACAGGGGAAAGCAGCAGGATCAGTAAGTATTCAGGATAGCCTACATCCCGGAACGTTTGCTGGGCTGACGATCCAATGAAAGCCGTATTTCCTGGAGAAACCAGGCTGAAGTAATTGTTGACAAGCCAGAATGCTGAAATAGCCAGTAAAATAATGGCAAAAATAAGGGAATAACGCAGAAGTTTCCATTTTTTCCCCTCTCCCTTCACGCTTGCTTCCACTTCCATATCGGAGGTCCCATGCTGCCCCAGCCGCTTACGCTTTGCGATGCAGAATGACCCGATACTGTAAGATTGAATCCGTATTTCTGTGTTTCCAGAGACCAGATTTAGCAAATGAAAAATATTCGGGTATCAATCATGTTTCATGAAGTTCGGCATAATATCGCCTGGAAATCATTTCATCAACAGGATATACCCTGCAATGAAAAAAACCAGGTCGCAGATTTCCGCCGTATACTCAAGGCGTGGGACCTTCAGCAGTCAGATTGTCGAAGAGACACAGCTACCAGTAACATCTGATCTGGAGGAATTTCTGAAGGGCGATTTCGAAGCCGTTTACATTTCGTCCCCCAATTCGCTGCATTACGCTGATGCCAGTGCCTGCCTGGAAGCAGGAAAGCACGTCCTGCTTGAAAAGCCTATGACTCTCAGGTCTACGGAGGCGGATAAACTGGTTTCGATTGCAGAAAGTACCGGTATGAAACTGGCTGTTGGTTTCCACCTGAGATTCCATCCGGCGCTGATTGAGATACGGGATATGATCACCTCCGGAGAAATTGACCTGCCCGGTATTTCATACATTACCGCTGAATGGGGAAGCCTCAGGGACCGTCACGGCAGGGAGGGTACTTGGTGGGGTGAGGAAGAAATGGCTGGGGGCGGATCTCTCGTAGGCACCGGAGTTCATGTGCTGGACTCGTTAAATTATGTGACAGGGGAGCCCCCTCTGGAGATAACTGCGATGAGGTTTCCTGACATCGTTCTGGAATACACAACCTCCATCCTGATCAGGTACGACCATTTCCCCGCCTACACTACCGTATCCGGGGGCGTTGCTTATCCAGAGAATTCCTTGAGGATAATGACAGATGAGTGGACTGTTGAAGCCACAGGAGTATATGGCACGGAAATCGGTGGATCCCTTCTGAAGAACGGAAAGGTTGTCCGGAAATACCCGAAGAGAAGCATATACGAGGAAGAGATCAGGGGTTTTGTGGATTATGCAGGGGGGAGAGAATCCAGGATTGCTACAGCCGAGGAGGGGGCGCTCGTAACCAGAGAGCTTGAGGGCGTTCATCTATCTTCGCAGAACAGAATCACGGTAAGGTTGTAGGATGGAAGATCAGCATGCAACTTCGTGGAGAAGGCTTGTTTTCTCCCATCCCATTGAAAAGAGGGATCAGGCGAGGGAGAAGGATTTTTCTTCCTACCTGATCCCGGCACCGGGAGAAACCAACCGGTTCTTCATTGAGTCAAGAAACGGGAAGGTCGATTTTTACCTTTCAAGCACTTCAGTGGAATGCAGAAAACTTCTCGAAAGCTATTTTTTCCTGTGTTACGATGCCACCGCGCAGGAGTCAACCCCTGAGAGGATATCGGGAAAAACCATTGCCTACGTCAACGCTAGCAGGGTGAACTTAAATGCAAAGGAACTCCAGGAACCTGGTTTTGTGAGATTCCTGACATACCTGCCTTATTCCGCTGCGGGACTGATGCTTGACTATGAGGTAATAGTGGTGTCGAAGGGGACCAGATCCAGGACAAAATATTCGTTTGCTTTACGGATCACCATGAATAGCAACCCCGGACTGATGAATGCAGCTGAAACTGCAGTAAGGATGAAAATTTCAGAACTTTACTCTTCAATAGGAATGAAGATGAAGCAGACCAGGAGAAGTGTCATATCCTTCAGGCGGTCTCTACTGGGCACCCCATTCAAGCTGACTTCATTTGTAGGAATTCCGACAGATGAGGGTTCCAAGTGATTCATGAGGACATGCTGAAGCAGGTTGAAGCAGCCCTTATGGGAGCCATGTCATCACAGGAAAGGGAAGTAATTGACTCTGCAGTGGATACTGCTTCGTCGCTGCTGAATGCTGATCCTGGTGAAAGCCATGTCATATACTGCCTTGACAAGGCCAGGAAAAGCTACACCGTCGAAAGAAAGAAACATTACTGCAAGAGGGCAATTTCACTCATCAGGGGAAGGGATTCACTGCCGTACAGCGACATAATTCCATCGAGATGGATGAATTATCCAGATGTAAAGACCGAGTCCATCTGGATTATGAAATCCCGCAAGAGAGACGAATTTCATGATGCATCCTACTGGGGAAACTTCGTTCCGCAGATTCCTGAGCAGTTAATTACAAGGTTTTCAAAGGCCGGTGAGGTGATTCTCGACCCATTCATGGGAATGGGCACAACCATAGCCGAAGCAAGGAGGCTGGGACGCAGCGTAATAGGAGTTGAACTGTCAGGCGAGATAATCGGCAAAGCCACAGAGAAACTCGCAAAAGCGGGTTTGCTTGACGGTCATGTGAGGGTGGTGGAGGGTGACGCCTCAAAGGTGACAGAAAAAGCACTTTTCGGGGAGTGGAAAAGATCAGTGGACCTAATAATCATGCATCCTCCTTACCACGACATTATCAGGTTTTCCGACAGTCCGGATGACCTTTCAAATTCGAAATCGGTAGATCATTTTCTCCAGAGATTGAAGGAGGTTCTTGAAAACCTCAACCGGTATCTTCCTGCCGGAAGGTTTCTTGTGCTGGTCATAGGGGACAAATACAGCGGTGGTGAGTGGATTCCGCTTGGTTTCCTGAGCATGCGCATTTTCCAGGAAAACGGGTATTTGCTGAAGAGCATAGTGGTCAAGAATTTTGAGGGGACGAGGGGGAAGAGGCTGCAGGAAAACCTTTGGCGATTCCGCGCACTGAAAGGCGGATATTATACCTTCAGGCACGAGTATATTTTCGTATTCAGGAAAAGATAGGTTGCAGGCAGAGTTCCGATAGATCGCGGACGGCATCCTTCATGTGCTGCCACTTGAGCATTGATATCGCCATCCCTGGCCTTGCCCATTTGAATTTATCGTGTTCCATTTCAGGATTGCCTGAAATGTCGACCACGGTTTCATGCTTTACCTTCACCCCGTATATGTGTTCCCGGTAACCGGTTCCTGCTTTCTCGTAATGGGATGAACCAAGATAGACCAGGTCAAGGATCATTTCCGGTTTTATGCCGCACTCTTCCTGCATTTCCCTTATAATCGCTTCCACGTCTGACTCCCCGTCTTCCACGTTTGCAGTCAAATTTTCCCAGTAGGATCTGGGATTGGTATAGTGAAGGAGTAGGAACTCCATCCCATCCGATGGCCTGTAAATCACTGCCTGAATCTTGCTTTTTTCAATCATACTCTACGCCTGATCACGTCAGATAGGGCAGGCATAAGATCGGGGAATTTAAAACTGAAGCCAGTACTTAGCAGCTTCGAGGCAGAAACCTTCCCGCCCCTGAAAATTAGATCTGCGCCCCTGCCGAATTTCAACCTGATCAGAAATGATGGAATTGGTATCGATGATGGCCTTTTCATCACCTTTCCCAAAGTATCGGTGAATTCCCTGATGCGCACAGGATTTGGGGAAGCTGCGTTTATCGGCCCGGTGTACGAGTTGTTGGAAAGAGCCTCGAGGACCAGTTTGACTTCATCTTCAATATGAATCCACGAAAACCACTGGCTGCCTGGCTTGATATACCCTCCCATGTATCTTTTGAATGTCGGGTAAATCTGTTTTAATGCACCTCCTTCTGTTGATAATACAACGCTGGTTCTCACATTCACTACCCTGGTGCCGAAACTGGTAGCCTTGTTTGCCTCCCTTTCCCATCTTGCAACCAGGTTACCCCAGTAATCCCTCCCAGGCTGCATTTCCTCCTTCAGATCCGTTTCTGGCGGATTATCGTAACCATAATAGCCGGAAGCACTTCCATTCACAAACACTGATGGCGGCCTGGACTGGCGCGACATGGCGTAGACTATATTCTTTACCAGTTCTATCCTGCTTTCTTCAGCCTCTGAAAGATTCCTTCCGAATATTGGCGACCCGCTGAAGTTGACAACCATCCTGGCCTCGGCAAGATCGTCGGCCAGGTTTTCCTGGACACCGAGTTTCCTGAACGAAGCCCCGGGCACCGCCATTCTCGCCTTCTCAATATTCCTTGCGAATACAAGTACGGTTTCCCCGTTCGAACAGAGTGCCCTGCCTACGGCAGATCCTATAAGTCCCGTTCCACCGAAAATGGCAATCTGTCCCTTTTCAGACATGAAAGAGTCATTCATGGTATGCTTAAAAATATTGCAATCTTTTAATTAATCACGGAAGGAAATGCTGAGTTGAAAAGGATAGAGAGTTAAATAACAACAGATCGGTTGCCCCTCACATTTCCTTCTCAAAGTCAAGTACTGCCGAAAAAATTACTGCATGCAGGTGGTTTGTGTCGGTCTTTATCTCCAGCTTCCATACATCCCTTATCGCAGCAATCTTGTGCCTGACAGTGGCTATTTCACTGCCGTCGGATCCGACCATCCGGTATTTTCTCCTTATTACATTTCCCTCTGTCCTGATCAGCGCCTGGCCGCTGGCTGGATCCTGCCATTCCGCCCTCATTCCGCCGATCAGGCTTCTCCTCAACCCGATCCCGCCGATTCTTTCGTTGCCTTCGGGTTCAATAATATCAAAGTAAGACTTGAATGAGCCGGAACCTTTCCTGATTTCAAGAGCGGGCTGATCGGTAGCGTCGCTGACCTTATACGTGTATTTCATCATCCTGCCAGCCCATTTTCCGGCAAAGGCGGACAGCATCCTGCCTGCAGCATTCGCCCCCCAGTCTAGCCTGACAAAGCAGAGTGGCGTCTGATTGATGTCCATTACTGTATAATTCTTTCCAAACTGGAGTATCTTCTGTTTCATGAGAAGATCTCTATTTCCTGCGAGCGCACTTCTGATATTGTCCAGTGCCTGTTTTGTCACAATTACAACATGTTCAAGGTTATATTTTATACCTCGCCCGTAAATTTATTTGCCATAATGTTGGTGCTGATATGAAAACCTTCCCTGAAGGTATTTCCTGGACTTTCCCTTTGTCAAGGAGAAATGCAACTGCATGGCAGCCAACATGTGGCAGTTATTACCTATCCCGTAATGAATTAAGATTCAGTCTCCCTTTCCCCTGCTGAACTCATATTGCTTGACGGTGTAATTCCTTTTCGTGTTGAAGGGAACGAACGGCCTTCCGTTCCCGTGGAAGAACTTGGAGAAGAATTCCACATAGATCAACCTTGCCCCCTGAATACCGGGTTCAAATACTGCAATCGCCAGGTTGAAGATCTGCCCAAGCACGAGGATGAATCCGCCGAAAATCATCATGCCTATAGAGCCTGTGCTTCCCTGGAAAACGGAATCCACCACGTACGCCAGAATGACGGAGGACAGCAGAATCCCGACAATCCTCGTGTAGGAAAGAACATGGCTTATTATGGAAGGGAGTTCCATCGCTCCACGCGATCCCTCGGCAAGAAATACCAGGGCCAGCCCGGCAAGTGCAACGCCAATGTACACATAACTCGCGATTCCGTAATGCTGATGTAGCATCCCGAGACCAAAAAGTGCAACCCCCCAGGCGATCATAAGCCAGCCTATCTTTCCCATGGATTTTTTCTTCTCGTTTCGCCCCAGCTCGTCCATGAATCCCAGGATGAGGCCAAGAGAAACCATCCCGAGGCCGATGTAACCGGATATCACCAGCAACGTGGGCAGATATACTATGACAGTGGGAGAGGCTGAATGATTTGGCAGAATCTGAGGCAGATACGGTACTGTAAATCCAAAAAGGGAATTGAATACCACTCCGAAGAAGATTGCGATTAATGAACCGGGAATAAGGGCTCTAGCTAGTATTCTGAGCGCATTTGGCCCCATTATCATCAGGACGAAGTTTGATAACTTTTTGGGCAGGTGGGATTTTTTTGGTGGGAACGCAAGCCTGTGATTCAGCCACAGAGATACACCAAGGATGATTATGCCATATCCAACGTCTCCAACCATCAGGCCGAAGAATATCGGGAAGATGAGGGCGAATATAAGAGTGGGATCAAATTCGGTTTCCTGTGGAAGCGAATAAAATCTGATAAAAAACTCGAAGAGTCTTATCCTTCTCGGGTTGTAAAGCATCGTGGGCGGAATGTCGTTAGATTCGATCTTGGAAATGATTATCCTGCCCCGCGAGATTTCCTCGAGCCTTTCCGAAAGGCGCTGGAATGTGTCATCAGGTGTCCACCCCTCGAGCACGAAGGAGAACTTCGTGGATGCCAGCTTCTCTGATATCTCGGCCTTCTTCAGTTCAACTTCAAGCTGTTCCCTGATCTGGACGATTTTTTCGAGATACTTCTCAGAAAGTTTCAACTGCTCTATGTCAACTTCTGCAAGCCTGCTCTTTCTGGCTTCTAGCTTCTGGCGCAGGTCGGAAAGCTGCAAGGAAGGCAGCCCGCTCATTTCAGGTATCTGGGTTATGTCAAGTGCAGAACCTGTCGCCAGTTTACCGACGAGATGCTCGTTTGTCCTCGGCACGCATACTATTGCCGAATTTCCCTGAACGTGAACAATTGTTGCATCCGGAACCTCGCTTTCAAGAAGCGATTTGAGCGATTCAGTGTCGTCTGTCTCAAAGAGGAATGAAACTATATTCTGTCCGTTGAGGATCCTCAGATCATAATTGAATTCCGTCATTCTCTCCAGAACGGCGATCCTGCTCCTGATCAGCTTAATTTCGCTGTCAAGATCCTCTTCCTCCCTCTTCAGTACCCATATGCTTGGTTCAACCTGTACGGTCTTTGCTTCCTCTATCACGTCCTCGAAGGATGAGAATACCCTCTTGCCGCTGATATGGAACTTTGGCAGGGAATTCTCAAACCCCCTGAACTTCTGAAGCATGTCCTGAATCGTGCGGCTTCTTTCCTCTGTTTTACCCTGTTCCAGGAGGTCCTTCACATCCCCGGTGACGGCCTCAAGCTGGATAACCCCGAAGTCATGAAGGGCTGCTACAACCTTTTCTTTTGCGGAATCTGCACCGATTATCCTTATCCTCGCCATCCTTCGGGGCTTCAGAACCATTGTTCAGTCACCGATTGCTCTCCTCATGATATCATTCACAAGTTGCTTGATCTCTTTCTCTGAAATGCCCAGCTTCAGGGACGCTGCCTTTTGCCTCGCTTCCTTCGTGACTTTTTCTCTGTATTCCTGGGTCTTGGCGACCAGTATGGAATGCGATCTCTGAAACTCCTTTTCCAGCCTGCTCCTGAGATCTGCAATTTCTGATTTGTGCCGATCCTCAAGCTCCCTGAGGGTCCTTTCCGTTTCCTTCCTCGCTTTGTCAATCTCCAGCTGGGCTCTTTCCTCGGTTTCCTTTATTCTCTGAATTTCGTCGACTCCTGAGTTCATAATGTTCCCTCCAGATAGAGCAGCAGAAGCACTCCAAAAGTTATGAACACGTTCATTGCTGTCACCAGGTATTTTATCCTAAGGAATCTTCGTACCGCAGGATTGCTGAGATCGGGCACGCTGGGAATGAATCTCTTTGGATCCTTACTGAGGTACTTCATTGGATTCAATTTCTCCCCTCCTTTCAATATTCCTCTTCACGGTTTTCAGGGTGGTGAAGGTGTCCCTCTCTATCTCGTCAAGCCTCATCCTGATGTACTTGGAGTTGCCTTTCAGCCTTGGGATCAGAATGTTCTCTATGGCATTTGACCTCCTTTTCGTTTTCTCAATCTCCCTGAGTAACCTTCTGAGAGAGCTCTCCTTTTCGGCCACTTCCAGTATGAGTTTCATTAATTCCTCGAACCTGGATATGGCTTCATTGATTGCCACCGGTACGGATGTCGCCCTGTATATTTCTGAAATGACCGATGTGCCCGGATCGATCTCAACCGTGGGTATCCTGACGCCCATCACGTTCTTGGTGGTAACAGCTGCTCTTGTTTCGGCGTACATGTTTGCTATCGCTTCCACGACTACCGATCCGTCGATCACATCCGCTGTCTTGAGGCTTTCAATGGAATCCTGCAGCTTTATCCTCAAATCTGATCGCATTCCTCTAACGGTTCTGCTGATCTTGAAGAATTCCATGACAAGCGATGAACGCTTCATCTTGAGCAAATCTAAGCCACGCTGGGCAAACTTGATCCTCCTGTTGGTATTGATCAGTTCTATACGGGTCGGCCTGACGTCAGCTGAGGGCATCTTCTTTGCTCCATCTGCCGTATTTACTCACGTGTTCCCTCTTTACCCTCTTCATGTCTGACTCTGGAAGAACTGACAGCAGTTCCCATCCTAGATCGAGGGTTTCTTCGATTGAACGGTCTTCGTCCAGCGCCTGATTCACATACCTCTTCTCATAATTAGTGGCAAATGAAAGATAAGTCCTGTCGTTCTTGCTGAGTGCTTCCTCTCCCACTATGGCACTCAGCGATCTGAGGTCCCTCCCGTTTGCATATGCAGAATAAATTTGGTCTGCGACCCCCCTGTGATCCTCACGCGTTCTTCCTTTTCCAATCCCCTGGTTCATCAAACGGGACAGGGAGGGCAGAACATTTACCGGCGGGTATATCCCGCCCCTGAGCAGGTCCCTGCTGAGAACTATCTGACCTTCAGTAATGTACCCAGTAAGATCTGGTATCGGGTGTGTGATGTCGTCACCAGGCATTGTGAGAATGGGTATCTGGGTGATTGAACCGCTTTTTCCCTTGATCTTTCCTGCTCTTTCATAAATTGTACTGAGGTCAGTGTACATGTACCCAGGATATCCCCTTCTGCCTGGAACCTCCTCGCGAGCTGACGAAATCTCCCTTAATGCCTCACAGTAATTGGTCATGTCTGTCAGGATGACAAGGATGTGCATGTTCTCAGTGTACGCAAGATATTCGGCCGTTGAGAGTGCAATTCTTGGAAGGATGATCCTTTCCATAGAAGGATCGGAAGAGAGGTTAAGAAAGAGTACAGACCTTGATATTGCGCCTGTGCTCCTGAACTCATTTATGAAGTAGTTTGCCTCTTCGCTTGTAATACCCATGGCACCGAATATGACCGCAAAACCTTCGTCTTTCCCTTTCACCTTGGCCTGCCTTGCAATCTGCGCTGCAAGCTGGTTATGCGGAAGCCCAGAACCTGAGAATATCGGGAGCTTCTGGCCCCTCACCAGGGTATTCATCCCATCAATTGTCGATATCCCGGTTTCAATAAACTCAGAAGGTTCTTCCCTTGAATATGGATTAATGGCATCCCCTACAATTTCGATCTTTTCTCCGCCTATTATGCCCGGGCCACTGTCGATTGGCAGGGCAAGACCGTTGAATACCCTTCCGAGCATGTCTGAGGATACTGCTACCCTTGCAGTGCTGCCTGTGAATCTCACCCTTGTTCTGCTGGTATCCATTCCCAGCGTCGACCCGAAAACCTGCACTACAGCGATCCCTTTCCTGCTTTCCAGAACCTGACCGGTTCTGCTCTCGCCATTTTCCATTGTTATTGTAACTATCTCGTTGTATGCGGCATTCTCAATCCCTTCGACAAAGAGAAGGGGACCATTTATCTGTGAAATCGATCTGTAGTTGACGTTAATCATTCTTCACCACCCCTCCAGTCAAGGGCACAAAGGCTTCCATTATCTCATTCATGGAATCCTCATAGTACTTCCCGAAGTCCTGATCCTTTATCTCCTTCATTCTGGAAATCCTTTCCCTGACATTCATCCCCTGTATCTGCGACATCAGTGTGCCCTTCTCCACTGCCTGGGACTGGAGTTCGCCGAACCGGGTGATCATTGTAAGCATCATGGACTGCTTTGCGAGGGAGCAGTAGGTATCAATGTCATCGAAAGCGCTCTGCTGCAGGAAGTCCTCCCTTATAAGCCGGGCGGTGTCCAGTGTAGCCTTCTCTATTTCAGGAAGGGCGTCATAGCCCACCAGCTGCACAATCTCCTGAAGCTCAGCTTCCTTCTGGAGTATCCCCATCGCCGTTGCATAAGTCTTCGACCATTCAGGAGAGACGGATTTGTTGTACCATGATGAGAGGCCTTCCCTGTACAGGGAGTAGCTGTTCAACCAGTTGATGGAAGGAAAGTGCCTTCTTGAAGCAAGTGAGGCATCCAGTGCCCAGAACACCCTGGTTACCCTCAGGGTATTCTGCGATACAGGCTCCGAGATATCTCCTCCTGCCGGTGAGACCGCACCCACGATTGTGATCGAACCATTTCTCTCTTCAGCGGATTTGATCACTGCATTGCCGGACCTTTCATAGAACTCGGAAACTTTTCTTCCCAGATAAGCAGGGTATCCTTCCTCGCCAGGCATTTCTTCCAGCCTTCCCGATATTTCCCTGAGGGCCTCTGCCCACCTGGAAGTGCTGTCCGCCATTAGGGCAATGTTGTATCCCATGTCCCTGTAATATTCAGCTATGCTGATGCCTGTGTAAATTGAGGCTTCCCTCGCAGCGACAGGCATGTTTGATGTGTTTGCGATAAGTACCGTCCTTTCCATCAGGGGTTTTCCGCTCCTCGGATCAAGAAGTTCCGGGAAAGTGGTGAGAATTTCGGTCATCTCGTTTCCCCTCTCGCCGCAGCCAACATAGACCACTATGTCACTGTCAGCCCATTTCGATAGCTGGTGCTGTACCACAGTCTTTCCGCTGCCGAATGGCCCTGGAACTGCAACAGTCCCGCCCTTTGCTACCGGAAAGAACGTGTCGATTACCCTCTGCCCAGTGACAAGAGGTTCCGAAGGAGGCAGCTTCCTGTTGACTGGCCGGATATTCCTGACGGGCCAATATTGCCGAAGGTAAAGCTTTACGGAACCTTTTTCAGTCTTCACACTGCCGATTTCTTCCTCCACAGTGTACGTACCGGACTGAAGTGTCTCCAACTTCCCCTGCGTCCCTTCCGGGATCATTATCTTGTGATTGATCAGTGCGGTTTCCTGCACTTCCCCAATAATATCGCCCGTTGATACGGTATCGCCCGTCCTTGCGGTTGCCTTGAACTCCCACTTCCTGGTTGTGTCCAGCGGGGGGGCAGTCAATCCCCTCCGTATGAAATCTCCGCTCTTTTCCCTTATTACGTCAAGCGGCCTCTGGATACCGTCGTATATTGACTTCAGCAGCCCAGGCCCCAGCTCCACGGACAACGGCCTTCCAGTATTCTCAACTTTATCTCCAGGCCTAATTCCGCTGGTATCCTCATAGACCTGTATCGTTGCTTCGCTGGCGGAGAGTTTTATTATTTCCCCTACAAGTCCCAGGTCACTCACTCTCACTACATCATACATCTTTGCGTTTTCTACGGCCGTGGCCACCACAACTGGCCCAGAAACCTTAACTATTGTTCCCAATGCTAACACCTCCTATGTCTACGCCCAGTATTCTTTTCGCAAGCGACTCTATAGATTCCTGATCGCTTTCCCCAGTGAATGGCAGAAACACAACCAGCGGTTCAGTCGTTATGTCAAGCTTGGAAAGGAACCTCCGGTCGATGTATCTCCTGATGGAATCCGACACCATTATGACAGAAAAACTGTTGCTTTCGAAGAGTTCTGCAAGCTTTGCCGCCCCCCTTTCAGCGGTGAGTGAAAATGTCTGTTCGATTCCCACCAAGCGGAATCCCTTGGACATTTCCTGTTCGCCTATGAATGCTATACCCTTTAGTTTCATCTCCTTCACTCCGCAAGCCCAGTGAGGGCAATTATCCTTTTCCTGTCAAGAGAATATCTCTTCCCGTTGATAATGCCTCTTAACTTTTCCCTTTCCGCTTCAGACTTAATCAGGAACCACATAATGAAATTCAGCGAAGATGCGGTTGAAGACATTATTTGCAGATACTTATTCCTGATGCCGTACCAGAGAGCAAGAGATAGATCCGCGTCGTATTCGTAGCCGCCTGGTATCTTGATGCCGAAGGCGCTGCCTATGTTCTGAATCAAATCCTGTTCGCTGCTGGAGTAAATCTGGAAAAGTTTTTCTTCTCCCATCACAGTGGTCTCCGCAAAACTTCCCTTGAGCACTTCAAACTTGAGCCCTAGGGTGCGTGCCTTCAATACCACGTCTACATTGCGGGCGGACATCAATTCATTGAAGTATCTTCTTGCGATCCACTCGTCACCCCTAAAGAACTTGAGCATCGTAATCAGTTTATTGTTGAAACTTGAGTCCACCGCAGAAAAGAACATGGATACATCCTTATGTTTTTTGTAGATTTCAAGCTGAGAAAGGAATACTCTCCCGGCGTGGTAGGAAGATGCCGATTCAATTATTTGTTCAAGAGACCCTGCCTGGATTATTGATCTGTACACCTCATGCGGGATCATGCCACCAAAGACCCCCATTGGTACATCCCTGAAACTTAGAAGGAAGGTATCTGATACCGATTGTTCAAGCCCTACCAGTTTTGATGAGATTATGCTCTTCAGGTTATCGATGTCCCATTTCGAGAGATAAAACTGGATGAAGTCCAGTACCTGCCCGGGTGCACTTCTCATAACAAGAAAATTTCTCTTTGCCAGCCTTCTGTTCACCGCCATTTCAAGAAGATCGTGCCCTGACTGCGTACCGGAAAGGGCAGAGATATCCTCGGAATAGGGGAATTCTGACAGCGCAGATGTAAGGCCTTCTAGATCCATTTCCAGCATTGACTTCATCTTATGATAGGGAACAAAAGAGAGGGAGTTTGCTTTCAGTGTGCCAAAACTTCCTGTGTAAGTAAGATCCAACTCACTTTTCACCTATTTTTGAAGAAAGAAATGCTTCGATTTCCTCGATCGAATCTTTAAATAGCGAGTCTAGGGTAAAATCGACCTCGATTTTCCCGTTTGAAGAGGTGGCCAGGAACCCACCAGACATATTGCCTTCTGATATCCTGACCTGATTGCCGGCAATTTTCTTCATTGCCGCAACATCTACTTTTCTGCATCTTATTTCCCCAATGGCCATAAGTTTGCCCTTAGCTATTTCAAATCCTCTTGCCAGATACTCCTGATAATAAGAGTCTGAGGTGAAATCCGCGAAAGAAGCCGAAACCCTGGCCAGACCATCTTTTAAGAGATCGTATTTCCTTGCTTGTATTATTCTGGAAGATTCAAGGTTTGCCAGATCGATCTCACGATTCTCGAAACTTTTGAGATCGCGGCCGGATTTCCTTCGATACTCATCCTCTATAGATTTGAGTTCTTCCTGGAACTTTTTTTCCATCAGTTTCTCTTTTGCCTGAAGTTCCCCATTGATGGAGGACAGGCTGCTCTTCCTGTTCTCTTCTATTTCGCTGACTATTTCCTCTAGAGTCATGTTGTATTCAGAGGATGTTGAGCAGCAGAACTATTCCAAGGATGAAGCCGATAATCCACAAAGTCTCCGGAATCACGAAGAAAAAGAGTACCTGTCCGAATTTTTCAGGCTTCTCAGCAATAATTCCCATACCTGCCGCTCCTATACCTTGCTGGGCCATGCCTGTACCAACGAGTCCACCCGCAATGGCAATACCAGCGGCTAATGCTAGAGTTGGATCTGCTACCATGATAGATGCACCGTTTCGTGATTCAACGTGCGTATATAAAACTGAGAGACAGGTTTTACCTGCAATGATAATTTACTGTGGGCTAGCATCAAGTTATAAATATTGTACAACAATAGACCTGATAGATCAATTGCAATCCAAATTGCACTGATTTCAAGCAATGAGGTGCTTGGTTGAAGAGAAGCTCAAGAGACTGGAAAAAACGCGGAAAAATGCGATGGAAGTGGAGAAAAAAGAGGATCAGGAGACTGAAGAGAGCAAGAAGAGCCAACAGGACCTAATCTTAGGCTCTTTTCACTTACTCGCCGGGCGTACACCGATCAGTATTTTTTGATTATTACATAACCCATTTCCATACAACTGATTGAAATGTTTTCTAATATAGATATTCCTAAAGATTGTGCAATAGAGTGAAGCAGATTCAGTTTACTGATATTTTTGTACAATTAGGTAATATAAAAAAGACAAATGTTTATAGTTGCCACGCGTATAGCTGGAAATAGGAGGATAAACGGCGCAAGATGGTGTATGCGCGACATGTGTTGCCATATCTGCTTGCCCTTAAAATGTCACGGGTTTGATTTAGCCGACTATTGCCGGAACGGAAATTCCCAATACGACGAAGCCGTGACAGTTGGATTTGCGGTCACCTGCTTCCTGTTTATTTTCCGAGGTTCATATGTTCGAGAAATTTAAGAAGAAACACAAAGAAGAGAAGAAAGTGGAATCCGCAGTGCCAGAAACTGTGAAGAATGAGCAAACTGTTGAGAACATTCAGACGAAGGCTCCGGGATCACCTCAGGTTGTAATCCTGGTTGATGCCAACAATGTAGCCTATGGAAACAGCCAGGGGAGCAAAGGTGCGATGCTGGGGAATGTGATCAAGGCACTGGATACCCTTAACGGCACTGGGTCACGAATTTTGGCGATTGCTGACGCAACCCTAAGGCACAATATTGATGACAAGGACAGCTTCGAAAAGATGATGAGCGACGGCCAGGTAATGCAGGTTCCGGCAGCTTCTTCTGCTGACGACTACATTTGGGAAATCGCACAGCACCACCTGAAAAAGGGAAATAAGGTCTACGTTGTCACAAACGATCGCTTTCCCATTACCAAGGCAACCACTGCAGAATCCAAGAATATCCGAAGGATTTCATTTATGTTCGTAGACAATGATATTTTCTTCCAGCCAAATCTCAATGACCTGGTGAAACCAACAAACCACAACGATCAGACGCAACAAAAAACCGCAGAACCGCCTGTGAAGAACGTACCATCTGAGCGTAAACCCAAGGATTCTGAAGCAGCAAAGAAACCCAGGCAGGTTAAAAAGGATATGGAGATTCCGCCTGAACTTCTTTCCAGCCTCGTAACCTATATAGGAAGCAGGAACCCGCCGGTAAAGATAGGTGATCCGATCAACTTTGCATCCGTCTCAAATTTTCTACACAAGAAATATGGGGGGGACTTCTGTGCAACCTTTGGGTTCAGGAGGCCCAAGGATTTTGCAAACCTGCTCGAGAGAGACGGTTTCGCCAAATTGTCGCATCAGGGTACGACACTGTACATTGAACCAACGGACAAGTTGCTGCCAAGCGTTCAGTGAAGGGCCAGACTGTTTTTCCCTGAATATCGCGAGATACCACTGATCATGTACACCTCTCTTTCCAAAGTTTGAGGTAGGAACCTAAATTAAGAAGGAAAAACTTCTTCAAACAACTGTGCAAGAAAACACAAATTCTGTCATGGAAGGCCAGGAGGTTGTGAGCCGATTTGAAAAGTTCGACTTCGAATCGCTCTGGAAAGGAAGAGATAAAGTCGATCTGCTGGAGAAGAGTATCCTATCTGATATGATGAACTTCGTCGACAGAAGAAGGGTGCTCGAACTGGGAACAGGAAATGGCAGGCTTGGTGAAATCGTACAGAGAAACTCTAACGAATATGTGGCTGCAGATATCAATAAGGCCTTTCTTAAAAAGGCGAAGAGAAGTGCAATAAGAAAAGATGGGAAATACGTCGCGTCCAATATGTATCATCTTCCATTTGCCAACGGTTCATTTTCATCTGTGGTCATGATAAGGGTGTTCAATTTTGCATCTTTACCCGACCGGGTCCTGAAGGAAATATCTAGGGTCCTTGTACCAGGCGGATTCCTTATAATCTCAATAAGCCCCAAGCCTTCGCTTTCCACATTTGTGGACGACTTGAAATACCACTTTCATAAGACACACTCAGAACGCGGTACAAGCACAACAATAACATTTTCCAGGGAAGACATTTCAGAGGTTCACCCTGCATCGTCTCCGACTTATGCAATGAGGAGGGAGTTCATTAGAAACCTGTTCAGGATAAACAAGCTCACGGAGTTGAAGAGCATTTCATCCGGGCTGGAAGATTACTTCCTACTGCGACGCCTGCCAACGCGTTTTTTCATAAAACTTGGTGCTGTTTTCCAGGATTTCTTCGCCTTCCCCAACAAATTTTACCTGTTGCAGAAGAGTGAAGGCAATGGAAGTTCAATTGAAGGAATAGACGATATCCTGGTATGCCCCGAGTGCGGACTCCCATTTCCAAAAGGCATTGCCTTAAATGGTGTTTCCTGTGCATCCTGCGGATTTAAAGCGGCCGCAGATGATGGAATAGTTGACCTTACGTATATACCTGATGATGCAAAACTTTCTGACGAAAGAGATTGGCCAGTCTGAAGGTGATAGGACTATAATGCGATCCTTTGAAACCTCTTACGGAAATTGGAAAAAATGGACTTGGCCACAGTTATTTTAAGAAAGCATGTGGAGGATGGAGGCCCCCGCATATCATTGCATGTAATATAGTCAATCGTTCTTCAAAGGATTACCTTCCACCTTTGTGGTGTAACCCATCTCCTCCG
The DNA here is from genome assembly GCA_021818715.1 of Thermoplasmata archaeon. GTDB lineage: Archaea > Thermoplasmatota > Thermoplasmata > Thermoplasmatales > Thermoplasmataceae > JACWAH01. Next base: position 53,686 of record JAKATN010000001.1, on the reverse strand, counting down.
CCAACTTCATCGATCTCTTGTAGCCAAGGATTCCAATCACAACGACCACTATCACTACCAAGAAGAATCCTACCCCTAGGGAGTCAAGGTTGTGAATCTTTATTCCCGTAATTATGCTGAAGTCGTTGACCTGCGGGAACAATATGAGTATAATCCCTGCAACGAAAAACGCAAGACCACCGTAGGTGAGCACATATGAGGAAATTCCAACTGAAACTGCCCGGATCCCCCTGCTTGTAAGTTTTTTGACCTTGGTCATCCATGCTCCAAATCCCGCACCGATGATGACCTGCATCGTCATTGTTCCCAGGCCAAAGAGGAGCCCGGGCAGGAATCCGAAATAGACAGAAGGCATGGCTGGTGCAAGCACAGTGTAAAGTATTAGCGCAAATGCTCCAAAGCCAAAACCGGCTATGAGTCCATGAGCAAACGCGAGTTTGAGGGGTATTGGATTCCCCTGATCATCGATGACAGGGTTTGATAAGTGGGTGAACTCCTTTTCCTCCCTGGTCTCCTGGTGCCTGTGAATTCCAAACAGCCTGTATAACCATTTTTCAAGCGAGTGAAAGTGTGCAACGCGCTGCTTCTTCATTATGTATATCCCTGCGAGAGACATTGCCAGGCCTACAAATACGTAGACAACGCCATCCACAAAGACGGACATGAACACCCCTGCCAGGGCAAGGAATGCGATTTCTGACAGTATTGCCCTCTGAAGGGTAAAACCGCTTGAGAAAAGCATTCCGGCTTTCATTCCCCCCTTCGTGCTGTAGCTGCCTACTGCATAGGAGAACGTGATCGGCCATGTATGCTCATCTGGAGTGATCCCGTGCACGACCCCAAGAAGGTAAGAAGTCAAAAGAATAACGAGGAAACCAGTGTCTGAAGGGTTCCAGAGGTTGAGGTCGATCATTTATCATCTCCCCCTTATGGGTTTTCCGTGAGGGCAGACCTTTGGGTTATCTATCCTTTTTAGCACTTTTCGTGCATTGTTTTCCGGGATCAGGAAATCAATGTCACTGGCCTCTTCGCATGCCTTTTCCATGGGGACTCCGCTCTGGCAAAAGAGTGATTCAAATGTCCTGTGAACAACCAGAATCTTCCTGGCTGCTTCCTTTCCAGCAGTTGTCAACCTCACCATGCCGTTCCTAGATTCGACTAAGCCCTTTTCCTCCAGTCGTTTTATAACGTTAAATGCGGTTGGCGATTTGACCTTCATTGTTGACGCGATTTCATGGAGCCGTATAGGGAAACCCTTTCCAGTATACTCCTCGATAAAAACGAGACAGTCCCTTTCTCGTTTTGTGATTGCGTTAGCCATCTGAGACATTCGTTAGTATCATACTAATGTTATTAAATGTATCTAGTCTTAATAGCATTACACTATGGTAACCATGCTACAGTTACGGGCATCACAGTCTCATATAAACAGACATTTCCAAATTATGTGTGAATTCTCTGTATGATGAGAGTCAGTCCATCAACATCCTTCACTATGCATTTATCCCCAATGCTGATATTGCCTCTATCAGGAGAGTAAGCGGTCCATATCTGGGAATCCACGTTCACTTCAATCCTGTTTTGCGATACTGAGGTTACTGTGCATTTCCGGCCAATTAACCCCTCAGCTCCTGTGAAACCTGAAACCCCAAAGGGATAACGGGTGAGTATCCTGCCAATTAAGGCACCCGCGAATAGGCTAACTGCCGTGTCTGCTAGAACTATGATCAAGAGACCTGTTTCCGATATATCCATTTCAGATCAGTAATTCTTTCTCGCTTAATAACTGCGGTAAGTTCCCCCCACGAAATTACGAGGAGGCATCGTTTAAACGCCTTGGTTTAATATGTTCCATTGATAAAGCTGAAACTGCAGGTCCTGTTCTGGCCACCTTTATAAGGTATCAGGAATGAGAGGGATCCATTCATTACATTTTGGACATATTATTTCTGCAGGTTGTGGGAGTGAGGTCATTAGCCAGATCATGTACAATATTCCATTTCTGGCTGACGAAACCTGCTTGTAAGGAAAAGTATGGTAAATTATATTTTATAGGAAAGTTATAAGCCTCAGGGGATAAATTCTCTGGAACGGCTTACCTATTTTCATGCGATAAAAAAAGGACCATATTTTGCCGCAGTTCCCCAGACTCAATACAAGGACGCATTTAATTACGCGAAATACAATTTTATCTGCTTCATTATGGGGAGGCCACGGAAAGGACGATACTCGATAATGGTAGAGGGTAACAGATTTGGCTGATTTCAGAATTGGCTGTTCCGGATGGAGTTACCGCCAATGGATAGGACCCTTTTATCCTTCTGGCACGAAGCCAGGTGATTTCCTCAAACTATACTCTAAGGTTTTCAATTTTGCCGAAATAGACTCTACCTTTTATGGAATTCCGGAACAATCCACTGTTCTTTCATGGAGGGACTCAACCCCAACCAGCTTTCTTTTTGCCTCAAAAGTCCCGCAGGTGATAACACACGAAAAGATGCTGCTTGATTCTGACAAAGAACTTAACTCCTTTATGTCAGCAATACTGAATCTTGGCAGCAAACTAGGAGTTGTACTGTTCCAGTTTCCACCTCTATTCTCATTCGAAATGGGTTTCGATCGACTGAAGGCGGCCGCAAATGAACTTCCCACCGACATCAGGTTTGCAATGGAATTCAGACATCAGTCATGGTTCAGGGACGAGTTATATTCAGTACTGCAGAAAAAACACATAACTATGGTTTGGTCCGAGATAGCAGTGGTGAATACACCACCTTTCCTGACTTCCAGTGATGTCTATCTGAGGTTGGTGGGGGACCGTTCCATTGACGAAAGGGATTTCGGGAAAATCAGGAGGGACAGGGGTTCAGAAATTGAAAGATGGAGCAATAGAATACTTGAGGAAAAGTACAACTTAGACCACGTATTCTCCGCCGCAAACAACCACTTTGCCGGATTCGCACCTGAAACTGCGAACCGGTTGTTGAAAGGTTTAGGGCTGGAGCCTGTCGACTGGAGGGCAAAAATGAACAGATCGGGTAGCGGAAAGCAGAAAACCCTATTTTGACATCTCCATGCCTCTTTTTTGTCAACTCGGAATTGATGAAAAATTTATAGTTCCGGACTCTCCGACCACCCATCAAACCAATTAGTTTGCAATATCGATAAAATTGCAGAATGCCTTTTGCTTTTGCAAACCTGAAATTCATGTTCGTTTGCGACCATATTTAAATGCTGAACCAGTGATATTCAGAAGCAAAATTTTCGGGCAGGGGATTGAAACAAGCATTTATTGCCTTCGAAAAGCGATTTGATGTATTTTTATTTTAAAATACCGCGTTCGCCCATGAACAGGAAATGTATGGGAGTACTGGGATTTGAACCCAGATCTACGGGTTTCTTCCGGATCATTGTTCCAGTCAATCATCATTAAATCAGTTGACCCATAGAAAATCACGCCCTGACTGGAGCCCGTTAGGATGCCTGACTACCCCACACTCCCTTGAGTCCCTGTGACCCCTTGGCAGTGAATCAAGAGTCGGATTTATAATTATTGATGGGAAAAGCATTTCTTCCTGCGTAAGGTACATCACGTTACAATCATCGGAACAATCCTCTGGACAGGTAGCTGTCGATAAGTCCATTGTATTCGACCTTTCCGCTCGGATTTACGATTTCAAGGGAGTTTCGCATCTTCTCAAGGCTCCCCCCAAGGCCCAGTCCGGTAAGGAAATTGCCTAAAAAGTCATCAATTTTCGTGAATTCTCTTAGAATTTCAGCGTAAACCCTGTTTCCCTTTACATAAGGGCCGCGCAGCACCCTATCCCCCTTCCACTTTTCCAGGAAATCCAGCACGTTTCCGTTGTCGACGGGCGGCCCTTCATGCAATACCACTTCTGGAACAACCGAGCGATCAAATTCCAAAAGGATCAGCACTTTCTTTTCATTGAGAAAGATGGTGTCACCGATGATTCCATACCCTTCCTTTATTGATGCCTCTTCAAGTTTCCTGAGCAGCCTTAAGGCCTGCGGATACAACACGTCATCTGTTCTGTCTGGTCTGTCAATGGAAATCAGCCTGTAGGCTGTTCCCCGTTCTGCTTTATGTTCAATCGCTCCTGAAACGCTTTCCGTCAGCCCCTCGTATCCTCTGGCCTTGTATAGCCGGCATGCCAGCTTAAATTTGGTCAGTGATTCCAGGCTGACGGCGGCTCCAGCGTTTCTCCTGCTGTCAGTGGGATCAACAATACAGACAGGAGAACCTGCACCTGCATTTGGCTCGACGCACTCCGACAGATTCATATTTCCCCTGAGGGTTGCGCCCATCTCGATCACTGAGTCAAAAGTTTTCTTTATTATAATCAGGAGCTCGCAAACGTATCCTGAAAATCCTGAAGTAATCACATCCGCCCCATAAATTCCGGATACTTTCATGAAAAGCTTCAGTTTTCTAACTTCATTCTTTGCAGACGCCTTGAGATTTTCATTCACGTACCGGGTGTGAAGAATAGTTCTGTCAACAGAGCTTATTTTGGTCTCACCTGGCGAGATATTGTAGCAAGGCACAATGTCCGTGTTGATGCCATGGTATTCTCCAGAAATATAAGGGTGTTCTGCGTACCTGGCTTTCCCTCCTGGAAGCACCTTCTTTGCAATTTTAATCCCGTTCTGTTCTATCTGTTCTTCAGTGTATTCTTTTGAAAAAGCGATGAAGATATCGAGATCGGATCCCTTGAGGTTGGTTCCCTTTGCAACAGAACCCACTAGAACTGGTTCTGCCTTTAACCCCGACTTGTCGATTTCAGTTCTGATGGCATCTACAATCTGCCTGTAGGCTTCCATATAAAGGAGCGTTTCTGCCTGGGTGGGCGTGCTGTTTTCCAGCAACTCTTCAAGGTTCATGAAGTCAGATCTACTATAGCGGTTGCCGGCTCACCGCCGGATTTTTTCAGCGCTTCGATTGCCTTCTCCCTGGTCACATTTGCCTGTTCCATAACGAGCTTGACATCATCTTCTGGAAACCTGGCTTCGGCCTGCGGTGCAGGTTTCTTGAGAACTTCCTTGAATTTGCCGGTGACCTGAAATGTGACTTCCCCCTGTGCTTCTATCCTGGTCACCTGCGGGCCTTCTATGATGTAATCCTTCTGGTCCCCCTCCATAATTATCCTCTTCACCTCAGGCATCTCGGTGGCCTTAATCCCCATCTGGGCCATCATTCTCCGCATTTCCCTTGAATTAAATTTCCCCGGCATCATTCCTGCTGCACCCCCTATATGTGTAATGCCTTATGTCTTATCTTATGAAAAACCTTCATTTCCTGATCGATTCCCTAGATCGCCCCTAAAAAGGGGGCTTAAAGCAGAAATGTGCAATCCCAGCCTGAAATCCCAGTCGGTTCATCTGATTTTTTCCAGAGTGAACGAACCCAGATCGAATGAAGTTTCACTCATGAAAATCTCAACCCAGTCCCTTGATCTTGCCGATCCCAGCCCGGAGACCTTGAGGAAAAGCTTCGAACCATCGTTCTTGAAATCAATTGAACCGTCCATTGTATAAGCCACGCCCTCGATGGTCTTCTGATCAAACAGCCCTCCTTCTATCAGGTAAAAGGCGGTTCCGTTTTCGCCTCTCCTCTTCTGAATGAACTGCTGTATGAACTTCAGTAGTAGCTTTTCGTCCAGTTCCGTGATGTACGAGGTTAATGAGGAGAACAGAAGGCGATAATATCCCTTCCTGGCTACCATGCCAGCAGTTATGGAGTCCACGTTCTTCATCATCGAGCTCACGTTGGAAATATTGTCAATTACCACCGCATACTTGGAGGAAGTCTGTTTCTGAATGGTTCTCGAATAAATATCTACGAATCTGAGTAAACCGTCCTCTTCCGCCTTTTCCGTGTCAGGGTATATCTTTGAAATCTCTGTCTTAATGTCCTTTATGTCTCTGTCAGTGGTGATAATCAGTACTGGTACTCCTTCCTTGAGAGATTCACCCACGAAGTTCCAGGCCAGAATGTACTTCCCAGAGAATGGTGGGCCAATGAGAAGACAGTTAGCACCAGTCTGCAGGCCGCCGATAAGCAACTCATCCACCTTTTCATTACCAGTGGATATCCTTTTCGGAACCTCTACGCTCTTGTCCTCTCCGTCATCTGGTGCAGGGGGCGCATTCTCAACTTCGGCTATTATCCTTGATATCTGATCCTGCTGCCTTCTCGGCCCATTGCTTACAAACTGCTCCACCAGCTTCTGAAGTTTGCCCACTGATCCTGCAAGGGCTTCGTTGCTCTTCCTGATCTCCTCGGCGATTGCCCTGATCGCAATAAGCAGTTCCCTGTTTTTGTCCTGTTCCATTTTTGCATCACAGATAGTGTCTGAAATTTAAGCTAGCCGGAATTGGATGAGCCAGCAAATTCGTTCAGGCACCTAAAGAGTTTCAAGCCATACAAACTTTTTCCCTGCCTTTGATGACTTTCCTGATTTTCCAGGATTCGAAATTTGGAAATACCACTGACTGGCTAATTGCAGGCTCAGCGATTGCCTGAAGCCTCTCAAAGTGAAACATGGGATACCCAGTAACCGAATAATAATGGTGGTCTTGCCGCTTAGCCTTATTAGGCCTCTGACAAGTACATCCTGAATTTATGGGATCGATGAAACGGTGCATCGACAGAGAATAATGTAAAGATAAGGAAACGCCTGAAAATAAAATCCCGGAATCACAGGCAGCAATGCCCATCTGATAATCTTATGGCCAACAATTAGACCATCATTTCAAGGCTCTTAACCGCCATATCCAGATTAATGCCGGCATGATGGAGCGTTTATTAGCTCGCTTTCCGGATTTCGTACCCTTCAGGGCTTTTAAACTCGCTTTTTTTGAATATTAACAGATAATTTATTTAGGTGCTTTACGCATTACTTTATATGGATCTCCAAAAGACCGCTAATCTGCGATTAGTTCTGGCTGTTTTTTTAGTCTTACTGGTACTTCTCTCTGCCCTCCCGGCATTTGATGCTCAACCTGCCAAGGTGAACAATAGGGTAACCACATCAGGAACTCTGGCCATTCCGACTTACACGGTTTCGTTCAAACAGTCTGGAGTTCCTGCTTCGGTGCTGTGGACGGTTGACCTTTCCGGTTACTCAGGGCTTTCGGGCAATGGAACCTACCTGAACGAGACAGGCGTAGCCAATGGAACCTTCTATTTTTATGTTGGGCAATCCACTTCTGGCAATTACAGCTACATTCCCACCCCGTCCAGTGGCGACGTGACTGTACAGGGACACAATATTACCGTGTTTGTGTCGTTCTATAACGAGACCGTAGTTGCGCCGACCGGAAAGACCTACGGCATCAATCTTACAATTCCAAACCCGCCCGCCATTATGCCCGGGATCATATGGTCCTGGTCTGTTACAATTAGTGGGGTATCTGTGCCGTTTGGACCGTTTGCCTATGGCAGCACCAGCATGACCATGAACCTTAAACCTTCTTTTGTCAATGGCACATATTCATTCACAGCATCCTCGGCAATGGGCACTGAGATTTCACCATCTATCGGAACTTTCACCATCAGCGGAAGGAACGTGAATCTTGACTTCTCGATAATCCTGATGAAACATTACAATGTGGACTTCTATGAATCTGGCCTGCCGTCATCACAGACCTTCACGGTCTCTGTCAAGGATGCCCCGACCTCTGGATCTTATTACTCAAACAGCAATACTACTGCGGTGTCCTCATCAAAATTCGTGGGCTTCAGCCTTTTCAACCAGACCTATACTTTCACTGCCACAGACGGCAATCCCGCGGTGTATATTCCAGAACCCTCCACTGGATCCGTGACCGTTTCAGGGAGTAACATAATAGTGAATATAGCATTCCATGTTGCTCCCGCCACTTACCCGGTATACTTCAAACTCTCCAATCCTCCGGCCGTCTCACCGGTCTCTGGATGGTCCTGGCAGGTGTACATAAACGGAACTGGATATTCCTCCAAAAACTCGACGCTGGAAATTCCAGGACTGCTCGCAGGCACATATAACTTCATGGCGCTGGGAATTGGAATTGCGATCAGCACTTCGTCAGGGACTTTTACTGTATCAAGCAGTTCAGTAACAACGGTATCTCTTAGTGTGGAACCATCGTGGGAGGTTTCTTTTACCGTTACAACCCCGTCTCCTGTTAGCAGTTTCCCGTTGTTTTCCGTCAGTATACCTTATTCAATACCCGGTTACGGATCTACTCAAATTTCCTTCAGCAGCACTGCCGGTGTTGCCTCCATGGCTGGGCTTCCTGATGGAACGTATACATATACCCTGAGTGTCCACCCTGGATCTACTGCTACCCTCAGCCCTACCAGCGGGACTTTCACAATAAATGGGGGGAATGTCACAATTGACGTCTCTGCTACCTACCTGGTTTACGATACACAGTTTTCAGAGCAGGGTCTGCTCTCTGTCCCCACAGTCCAGTGGGGAGTGGTGGTCGATAACGGATACGTGTTCAACGATTCCTCTGGCGCAGTATTCGGCATGTACCAGATACAGTCAACCCCGATGTACATAACATTGATGCTGCCGCAGGGGACATACATGATACAGGGATTCATAATCACGGCTGCTGGGCACTTCCTTTATCAGGCACCGCAGCAGATAACCGTGGGGAGTGGGTCTAACCTGAACATCGTACAGTTTAACTCTGGGACCTCTGGGACCTCCACTGCATCGGCTGGACTTTCAATTGTTGATTATGGTGTCATAGGAGCTGGGGTCGCGATTGCCGTAGTCGGAATAATTGCAGGATTGATGGTTGCAAGAAGGAGGAATTCAGGGGGGTCTTCTCCTTAAGATTCCATATCTGCAGCCTTTTTTGCCTGGCTATTCTCGGGAACGGCGGCCGCCGTTCCCGTTCATTCTTTTTTCATGGAATGGGATTCACCATGTTTAATACCGAATAGTGGAAAAATTAAATGAAAAAACATAAGACTGATGTCAATCCGGTATAATGAGTAAAGTGGATAAATTCCAGATCAAAAAACGGCTGAAAGTGGGAAACACAGAGTTCACTTATTTTTCTCTTCCTGAACTCAGACACATTTCCGAACACGTCTCAAGGCTGCCACTTGCCATCAGGATAATTCTTGAATCCATGATAAGAAATGCCTCTGACCTTGGCATTCCGGATGACAAACTGATATCAATCCTTAAGGGAGACTTCCCTCATGATGAGGAGATTTCGTTCAGGATTTCAAGGGTACTGATGCAGGACTTAACCGGAGTCCCTGCAATAGTTGATCTGGCATCCATGAGGGAAAAATTCATGGAACTGAAGGTAGATCCTGCGAAGATCAACCCTGCCGTACCGGTCGATCTCGTCATAGATCATTCTGTCCAGGTTGATTTCTTCGGCAACGGAAAGTCCTTCAATGAGAACAGGGCAGTTGAGTTCGAGAGAAACAGGGAAAGGTACAGGTTCCTTAAGTGGGCAAGCAGGAGCTTCTCCAATGTCAGGGTGATCCCCCCCTCCGTCGGAATAGTGCATCAGGTTAATCTGGAGTACCTGGCTGATGTGGTTTCTGTGAGGGGAAATGGATCCGAAAAATTGGCTGTCTTCGACACACTCGTTGGCACTGACTCCCACACCACCATGGTAAATGGAATAGGCGTGCTTGGCTGGGGAGTTGGCGGCATTGAAGCTGAGGCAGCGATGCTGGGAGAACCTATAACACTGCAATATCCAGTTGTGGTTGGAATTAACCTGCATGGTCGCCTCAAGCCCGGGATAGTGGCTACCGATCTGGTTCTTTATCTCACAAGAACATTCAGGAAAGCTAATGTAGTTGGGAAGATACTTGAGTTTTATGGAAGCGGGGTTTCAACGCTTTCTGCCGCTGATCGATCCACTGTTTCCAACATGTGTCCCGAATACGGCGCAACCTCTGCGTTATTTCCCGTTGATGAAAACACGCTTGATTACCTTCGGCTGACAGGAAGGTCTGAAGACAGGATTTTGCTTGTGAAATCTTATCTGGAAGCCCAGGGAATGTTCGGTGTCCCAAAGGACCTGGATTACGATGAGGTCATAGATGTAAATCTTGAGGAGGTCGAGACCAGCATTTCGGGTCCAAGTTTACCTCAGCAGCAGGCTCCTCTTGGAAAAATAGGAAACACTTTCCTGCAGATGATGGAGGAACAGGGCACTGGACAGCAGCAGCCGGGAAAGCAGAGAACGATATCACTCAGATCAGTGCCTGTTGAAATCATGGGAAAGAGGGAGACCCTCACTGATGGTGATGTCGTGATTGCTGCCATAACCAGTTGCACTAACACCAGCAATCCAAAGGTGATGATTGCGGCAGGGCTTCTTGCCAAGAAAGCCTGTGAATTCGGCCTCACTGTAAATCCAAAGGTGAAAACTTCACTAGCGCCTGGATCAAGGGTCGTAACAGATTATTTGAAGAGGGCTGGCCTGGACAAATACTTGGAAAAACTTGGGTTTTACCTGGTAGGCTATGGATGCACCACCTGCATCGGAAATTCCGGCCCGCTGCCTGTGGAAATTGAAGAGGGCATAAAGAGTGGGAACCTCGCCGTTGCTTCGGTATTATCTGGAAACAGGAACTTCCAGGCTAGAATTCATTCGGACGTCCGTGCGAACTACCTGATGTCACCGCCGCTTGTGGTCGCTTTTGCCATCGCCGGAAGCGTTGTCATAAACCTTGAGAAGGAACCTGTCGGAAATTCTGGGGAAGGCAAGCCGATCTACCTTAGGGATATCTGGCCGAGCAATGATGAAATTGACTTAACCCTGGCATCCGCTATGAAAGAGTCGGATTATGCATCTAGATATTCTGCCGTGGAAAACAGCTCTGAGGAGTGGAGCAGGATCGAGGTGATCGGTTCAGAAACGTATAAATGGGAAGAAAGCAGCACTTACATAAGGAATCCGCCGTACTTCAGGGATTTCCACAGAAACGGAGGAAGAAAATTTGAGGACATAGAGCAATGCTACCCTTTGCTTGTCATGGGGGATTCTGTAACTACGGATCATATTTCACCCGCCGGCTCAATTTCTGCCAAGAGCGTCGCAGGCCAGTATCTCATCTCCAAGGGGGTAAAGCCGGAGGATTTCAACAGTTTCGGTGCGAGGCGCGGCAACCATGAAGTCATGATGAGAGGCACTTTTGCCAATTCACGGATCAGGAACTTTCTGGTGGATAAGGAAGGGGCAACCACAGTATTCATCCCCGAGAAGAGGCCCAGCACGATCTATGATGCTGCAATTGAGTACGCCACGAAAGGTATACCGATCACCGCATTTGCCGGAAAGGAATACGGGACCGGCAGTTCAAGAGACTGGGCAGCCAAGGGCCCTTACCTGCTTGGAATCAGGGTAGTGATAGCGGAAAGTTTCGAGAGAATACACAGGAGCAACCTTGCCGGGATGGGAGTTATACCGCTGCAGTTTGCGGAAGGGGAGAATTGGGCAAAACTTGCGATAGATTTCATGAAGCCTGTTGCAATAAGATTTGATGGTGAAACTCCCTCCTCGGCCACGCTTGAATTCACTACCCATGACGGTGAAAAGAGGAAAACAGAATTGAGGGTAAGGCTCGACACTCCCGTGGAGTATGAATATTTCCGGTATGGGGGTATCCTCCAGTACGTGATGGGGCAGTTACTGAAGGAAAATTAAGAATGGTTGGTTACAGGATTGGAAGATACCTCTTCAACTCCCATTCCGTAACGTGCGATCTGAACGCATCCCATTCCCTGCCTTTCACTGTTATGAAATTCTCATATACATGATTTCCAAGGATTTCGCGCATCAGTTTGCTCCCCCTGAAATGGTGCAGAGCTTCCCCGAGACTTTCCGGCATTGACTTGATCCCGCTGCGTTCGCGTTCCTCCGCCGACATGGCGAATATATCTCTTTCCACGGGATCTGGCGGCTTAAGATGGTTATCTATCCCGTCCAGCCCCATGGCAAGCACGGTCGCGAATTGCAGGTAAGGGTTTCCTGCAGAGTCTGGGCATCGAAGCTCCATCCTTTTCCTCATGTTTTCGCCTGCTGGCACTCTGACAAGGGCGCTCCTGTTCTTGTTTGCCCAGGAAATGTAAACTGGTGCCTCGTAGCCTGGAATAAGCCTCTTGTATGAATTTACCCATGAAGCCAGGATTGCTGCACCGTCGGTGATGTTCTTCAATACTCCTGCGAGATAGTTCATGGCAGTCTCGCTGAAATCGTACTTGGAACCTTTTTCATAGAATATGTTCCGGGATTCATCCTCCATCATTATGCTCTGATGTATGTGCATCCCGGTGCCGTTTACGCCATTCACGGGTTTAGGCATGAACGTTGCGTAGAGCCCATGTTTCTGCGCTATGTTCTTGATCAGCGTCTTGAGCATTGTCACCCTGTCTGCCATTGTCAGTGCATTGGCATACCTTAGGTCGATTTCATGCTGTCCGTATGCCACTTCATGATGGGCAGCCTCCGGCTGATAGCCAAGCTGGTAGAGGTTCTCAAGTATCTCCTGCCTGATCTCAACAGCGGCGTCCAGCGGGGTATTGTCAAAATAACCGCCAAAGTCCGAGGGGGTGTTTGTAGGGGCCCCGTCCTTGTCCCTTTTGAAAAGGAAGAACTCAAACTCCGGCCCCACGAAGAATTCCCATTTCTTCTTCCTCACCCTCTCCAGCTGTTTCTGCAGTATGTATCTCGGGTCTCCGAGAAACCTGTCTCCTGACGGAGTATATATATCACAGACAAACCTGACGACCTTTCCCATGTATCCCGGATCTGGCATAAGGGTGTACGTAGAAAGATCGGGATGAGCCCTCATATCGGATTCTTCTATCTGCGCATACCCTGCAACCGAACTGCCATCAAAAACAACTCCTTCTGTCAGGGATGACTCAAACCTGTTCACGGGCACGGTGAGAAGCTTTACCAGCCCCTGGATATCCGTGAACTGAAACTGCAAAAACCTTACGTTGTCCTCCTTGAGCTTCTTCAAAATCTGAGAGACTTCTACGGCCATACGAAACTGACAGTTCCATAGGGATATATTATCTTTCATGCCTGCAATTTGAAATTTTTCTCCTGCAGGAGAGAAATTGCCAGATTTGCTTTCGGTTTCTTAGGCTTGGAGTATATTGACCCTGTTTTTCCTTACAAGCCTTCCCGAAGAAATTACGTCTCTGACTATCTCCGTGCCGAATTTGTAGGGGATATCCCTGTAAGACGGGGTATCAAGGATGATAAGATCCGCGTCATATCCCTTCTCGACAGCCCCCTTCCTGTCCTCCGACAGTGCCCAGGCAGCATTTATGGTTGCCGAATTTATGGCCTGCTCAATTGAGAAACCGCAGAATCTTACCGAAAGGTAGATTGCAAAGAGCATGTCCGGGCAATACGTCGCCGGTGACGTATCCGTACCGATCGCAACCGGAAGCGAGGCTTCTTCAAATTTTTTAATATTTGGCATATTTCCTGGATCGAGCAAATAAGAGGTGATTGGTAAAACGACACCGATTCCACCTGATCTCGAAAGCAGTTGCAGTTGATCCACGCTGCTCTTCAGGATATGATCGGCACTTGCCAGGCCGATCCCGTTCAATGCCTGTATTGCACCGATGTTTCCAATCTCATCAACATGGGCTTTTGGCTTGAACCCAAACTTTCTGGCAGCATCAAGAAACCTGTAGGAGTCAACCGTGCTGAATGCGCCGACATCACAGAATACGTCGGCGAATTGCGCTCTTCCTGAGAGTCGCGGAAGAAACTCTGAGATCACCCTGTCCGTGAATGCCAGGGCGTCGGTTCCAGGAGGTGTAAAATGAAGACCAAGGAATGTTTTGACAACGTTGATAATCCCACTGGCCTCTATCATATCCATTACATCAAGCATCTTCAACTCGCCGGATAGTTCATGGCTGTAACCAGTCTTGATCTCTATTGTGGTTGCACCATGGGAGATGGAATCCCAGACCCTATTCATTGCCTGCGAGAAAAGTCCGTTGCGGTCCGCCATTTGCGTTTCCCTGGCGGTGCGGGTTATACCTCCTCCCTGCTCGAGTATCTTGGAATAGGTCATGCCTCCAATGCGGCTGTAGAATTCATCTGTTCTTGATCCGCCAAAAATCATGTGGGTGTGCGGATCAATAAATCCAGGTAACACCGTGCATCCTGAAGCGTCTATAACCTGGGTGATTTCACCGGTTATGTTCCCCGCATCAGTTTCTTCGATCTTCCCATCCTCTACCAGAATGGAACAGTTCTTCTGCACCAGGAGTTCGCGACTCTCCCCTGGCGTATTGGCCTTTTTTCCAATCACCGGAGTGACTACCTCTGATGCATTCCTGATCAAGATACTCAAGGCAACACCTAAATTCCAAAGATTACCGCTGCTGCAACCGAAGCAAAGATAGCCACCATGAAAGGGGACTTGTATACCATGATCTTCCGCCCATTGTAATCCGAAACCCTGTACTTAAAAGGAGTCCTGTTGTACTCTTCCTCGTTGTAACCAAGAGCATATGTCCAGTATAACCCCATGCCGTTCTTCTTTCTGATGTTAAGTAAAATAAGGTATGGTATAAAAAGCAAGCCAGCCACGGATGAATTAAGGATCAGAAGGAACGGCACAGGAATCGCCAAATTGGAAATCAGCAGAAAAACCGGGTATCCAAAACCCGCTGCAAATGGAAAGGAGATTGCGCCTGCTATAAGGGCTTTAACGTCCGCTATTCCGAAATATTTCTCTCGTATGCCTAGGAAGTAAAGTATTGCAATGATGATGGAATCAAAGAGGATGAGTGCGCTTGAAAGGAAAAGCAGAACTGCGGTAATGACGAAAAGCCCGCCTGCCAGGGGATAAACGAAATTGTCTGGTGGAAGGAAAGTACAGGCAAATAATGCAACCCAGGAAACCACAACTACAGAAGGCATCCCCAGCAGATACGATCCTATTGATCCTGCGATTATGGACGGCACGAACATAAAGGAATTCACCTCCCTGGTAAGTATGTCAAAATACATGGCGATTGAAAGCGTGGCCAGCAGAATCAGGAAAGTAATGAGGAAAATATAGGGATCTATACTCTTACCTCTTTATGCGGTTTTGCTGCACCTGATACTCCGCCTGAGGCGACTGCAGACATATCGTCCTTGCCTAACCCTTCGGTAGCGGCTGCAGCATATAACTTCTCGGCCGCGGAACTGAATTCTGGGTTTAAGCCTGCATCTCTGGCCATTTCTACGGCATACCTGAGATCCTTCAACTGGTGTTCAAGGGAGAACTCTGGAGAGAAATCGCCTCTTTCTATCTTATCCCTCTTCAGTTCCAGTATCCTGGACGAGGCCCCGCCTGTAAGAAGAACTTCCATTATCTTAGATTTGGGTAACCCAATGCTGCCGGATAGGTTCAGTGCTTCTGCAATTGCTGACATATTTATTCCCATCACTGCATTGTTGATCAGCTTCATCCGAATTCCATTTCCGGAAGCCCCAAGATAGAAAATCTTACTCGAGAAGCTGGCTAAAAGCGGCCTTACGCGGTTAAATGCTGATTCATCTCCCCCGCATACTGATGTCAGGTTGCCCGATTTGGCTGCCCCAACGCTGCCTATCACGGGGCTATCCAGATATTTTATTCCAGACTTTGCAAGGCGTTCATGGATTCTCAATGTTCCTTCAAGAGAAATTGTACTGAGATCCACGATGATTGTCCCCCTTTTAAGATATTTTGAAGTGCCATTATCGCCAAATAAAATTGACTCCACCGCCTCAGTGTCGGTCAGGCTCAGGAAAATTATGTTACATGCTTCCGCCAGTTCTGATGGAACTGATGCACAAGTTATGCCTTCCAAAGGTACTTCGTTGCAAACGGAACTCGTCCTGTTATAAACAACCCTTACAGGAAAAAGAGAATGAATCCTGGGCAGAATCTCTCTGCCCATTCTGCCAAGACCTATGAAACCCAGGGAATAGTCCTGGCTCTTCATCAAATGATTATGGGCTGATCTTTATTGCCCTTGTGGGACAAACGCTTTCGCAAGCCATGCAGAATATGCACTCGCTTTCCCTCACCGGATCACATTTGTCCGTGCGGTATTTAGCGAACAGGTCTTTGTCGCCGCTGATATTCTTGTCGTTGCCTGTTCCCATTTGCCCAGGGTTAAGCTCCCACTCATAAAGGCTCACGGGGCAGACGTCCATGCAAGCGCCGTCCGCAACGCAGGATTCCCAATCTACTGCCACCTTGGTTCCATGAATTCCCAACTTGGTAGGATATGGTTTTCCGGTTGCGTCCATTCTCTGGATGCCCTGTGCCCTTACGTCATGATCGTGATGCTTTCCGGTTACGGGGTACTTGGCACTATCATCAAGGAAGTTCTCGTCTATGGGCCTGGGCTTGTAATCAAGAGATTCTAGTTTGACCAATGTTCCACCTTTGTTCTGAATATAATTGATGTTATTTAATTATTTGTGGCTTTTGTGCCCAATGTAACTTTTGACTCTTAAATGATCTCGCTCAGCGATGGGTCACCATCTCACATCCCATTATCGAAAATCATAGAAAATTTATAAAAGCGAGCGAGCGATAACCAATACAATATGCCGAGAAATTCTCAGGACATTCAGCAGCGTGGGAGACAGGGGGAGTTCATTAACAATCTTATTCGGCAATTGAAGTTCAAAAGGGAGGATTTCAAGACAATAGGCACCTTCGGCGGTTTTACTTCGCTCGTTGACCTGGGCAATTTTGCGATCGCCTTTAACACCGACAATGTTGGAACGAAGTCAATAATTGCTGAAGAAATGCAAAAGTACGATACACTTGGCATAGACTGCATTGCAATGAACGTGAATGACACCATCACGTCTGGCGCAGAACCGATTGCAATGGTCGACTATGTGGAACTTGACAAGATTGACCCAGAGGTCGCAAGGCAACTCGGAAACGGGCTCAATGTTGGGGCACAGATGGCAAATATTACCATTATTGGCGGCGAAACGTCGGTAGTTCCTGATCTCGTTAAGCACCTTGACATTGCCGGTACTGTATTCGGAATAGTCCAGAAGAGCCAGATTATCAATGGAGAGAGAATCAAGGACGGTGACCTGATCATTTCGCTCGGCAGCAGCGGCGTCCATTCAAACGGATTTACCACCATAAGAAAGTTGCTTGCACAAAATGAAATCAGTCTCCATGACAACTTCCCGGGAGAGCAGAAAACATACGGAGAATTGCTTCTGGAACCTACCAGGATTTACGTCAGGGAGATTATGGAAATCCTGAATCTCGTGGATATAAAGGGCATGGCAAATATCACTGGCGGCGGGTTGAGAAACATCGCGAGACTGAAGGAGATGAGATATATCATCGAGAATCCTCCAAAACCCCAGAAAATATTCGATCATATCAGGAAGCTTGGAGATCTATCGTATGAAGAAATGTACGAGACTTTCAATATGGGAATGGGTTTCGTTCTCATCATCGATCCGGAAAGCAGGAGGGATATCATGTCCACACTCCGCAACAAGGTTCAGGTCAGTGAGATTGGCGTTGTTGAAAACGGAGACGGTATAGTGGTACCCAAGGTGGAAGTTGAGTACCATGGATATTTTTGATAACATTGTGCACAATCAGACCATTTCGGCATGAAGGATGTGGGGATTCATCCAGGCGAAATCGCCAGCCTATGGATCGCTGCCAATAACATAGAAAAGAAATGGGGAAAACATCATGCGCACATGTTAATTGTGGCTTAGGCAGGACCTCCGGGCACATTTATTTTGATTAGTATATCAGCAGAGCAAACAAAAACGAAACACATTAATCAAATAAAAAAATAATAAAAATAATAAAAATAATAAAAAGTTTAAATTTCAGAAACAGGTCTGAAATTGGCCTGCACGTTCATAACTGGCATCTGCAAAATTCCAGCATGAACAACGCTCATACCCACGACCGCTGCCGAACTGGAATATCCGACAGAGAACAGGTCAGGGTAAGAGTTGTCGTTGACCAGCGTGGAGCCTGAGTACCAGTAGTCCTGCAGTGCGTTCTTGTCCACGGAAGTGGTACCGGAGTTGGCGTATCCCCACTGCACAGAGCTACTCGATGGGGCGTTCACGTTCAGGAAGTAGTTGGTTCCACTCTTTAGGGTCACTGCGGGGAATGAGACATTTATCCATCCTCCATTGGGCAGGTTGACTGTTTCGGAAATGGTCGCAAGGACGTTATTCTTAAACACAGAGGTTCCGATTCCAAACGTGACTGTTCCTGATCCTGCCAGATTCAGGGTAACGAAGTCGACCTGAACTGTGCTTGTCACGTCAAATTCTTCCGCCTCAGGGAGAGTGTAGTAGTAAGTGTTGGAGGCGGTTGCCTTCACCTGCGCGAAAACTCCGTTGGGTGATGAACTGCTGCTCTTCGAGAATGTTATTGCAGTCGACGTGGAAGATCCCTTGACTGTAGTGCTACCGCTTGACGGGCTGGAAGTATATCCGGACACTGTACCCACCGTGAATGAATAAGACCCGTTGGGCTCAGAGAACGATATGGCTGTCGAAGTGGATGAAGACGCAGTGCCACCGAGAGTCACCGACCAGGAAGTTCCAGACGGAAGCCCGGACTCAGTGAAAGTTACGGTGTACTTCACTTCTGTAAATGTCACAGATTCGGACACTTTCGCACCGTTCACCGTGAAACTGCCTGAGTATGCGCTAGGAGCGTAGGTCTTGCTCAATGACGCTACCTTGTATGTGTACGATCCGTTTAGTTCGCTGAAAGACAGGCTCGTCGATGTTGAGCTGTAACTCTTTGTGCTCCCGCTTGCAGTGACGTTCACATACCACGTTGATCCGGATGGCAGACCGGACTCAGTGAAGGTCACTCCATAAGTTGCTGGAGGAGGAGTGCTGCTGGAACTGTAGTATCCCACCGTGAATATGTTCGGATACGAGTTGTCATTTGTTGGTGTGCCTGAAGGCAGACCATTGCTGGGGGGTGTACCATACCAGTAGTCCTGCAGTGCGTTCAGATCCACTGTTGTCGATCCGTAGCTCGCATAGCCCCACATTATCGATCCAGAACCCTCAACCGTCAGGTAATAGTCCGTTCCTGCCGATAGGGTTACCGGTGAAAAGGTGGTGTTATACCAGACCTTGCTGCTTACCACGCTGACAGAGGTGAATGGCACTACGTTGTCTCCCCATAGGGATGTGCCTATACCAAAGTCAACGGAGCCGCTACCGCTTAAGTAGAGTGCCACATAGTTGATAGTCGCAGAGCTTGACCCTGGCGTAATCTCCTCAGCTTCCGGCAAGTTGTATGTCGCAATGTTCGAAGACGTTGCATTCACCTTGGCCACTACCACTGAAGACGGTGTCGTGACCTTGCTGAAAGCTATTGCCTGCGACACTGCAGCACCGTTAACCGTCAGACTGCCGGAGGACGGAGACGAGGTATATCCTGAGACTGCCCCTACACTGTAAGAGTAGGTTCCATTAGGTTCAGAGAAGGAAATGCTTCCAGTTCCGCTGTTCGTTATTCCACCGAGAGTGACAGACCAGGTCGTTCCAGACGGAAGGCCGGATTCTGTGAAAGTGACGGTGTATTTCGCCGTAACAGTTGCAGTGAATGTTATTGCCTGCGACACTGCAGCACCGTTAACCGTCAGACTGCCGGAGGACGGAGACGAGGTATATCCTGAGACTGCCCCTACACTGTAAGAGTAGGTTCCATTAGGTTCAGAGAAGGAAATGCTTCCAGTTCCGCTGTTCGTTATTCCACCGAGAGTGACAGACCAGGTCGTTCCAGACGGAAGGCCGGATTCTGTGAAAGTGACGGTGTATTTCGCGGGCGGGCTGGTGGAGGACTGATCAAGCACAAAACTGTAGGCGTTAATTGAACCCCAGCCAACAGCCAGGCTGTATCCGTTGTTTGCACTGAAATCCCCGTTCGATCCGTTGCTGATGAAGTAGAATGGTTTCTGGGATGCGTACGAACCGTTGTATTCAGCCTGAGCCAGTTTGTATATCAGGGGATTCATGAATCCTTCGTTGCTGCCAAGATAGTGAACCATGTCAGCCACAACTCCTGCAGTAAGGGGCGATGCAATGCTTGTTCCCCAGAGTTCCTGGTAGCTGCTTGATCCGCTGTACGTAATGTAAATCTCCATGTTGGCTCCGTCGCCTGCCACGTCAGGTGTTCCCCTTCCGGAAGATACGCCCGTGATTGACGATGCACCGGTAATTACGGAGTTGGCATCAGAGCTGTACAGTTGCCATGTGGGCTCCGCATACGAGGAGCTAACTCCACCCTGGGAACCGTCGCCTGAACTTGGAGTGTTATACCAGACTGACTGCGTTGATATACCTGTAGTTCCGCTTCCCGTAGTGGAAGTGCTTCCTGTAAGTACCATTGCGGCACCTCCCACTGAAAGCGTTCCATAGGTATCATATCCTACTGTTGCAGGGAAGCTCGGCGCTGCACTGCCAGTGTTTCCTCCATCTCCGGAGGAGGCAAGCACAGTTATTCCTCTGGCAGCTGCCTGCTGCTCGTATGAACTCCAGGTGCTGTCAACGGTGTCAGTTCCACCCCAGGAGTTGGATATAGCAACCACATGGGAAAGTGCGGTATTGACAGATGTATTGTAGCTCGGGTTGAGGATTGCCGCGAACGCTGCATCAAGGTTAGCCTCTGTTGCCGTTGGCCCGTATACTTCAACCACGGTTGAACCGGGTGCAGCACTGCCTGCCATCTCAAGGTCCAGCGTGCTTTCGTAGTTGGCCTGCGACTGATCGTTAGCTGCAGAGGGGCCTGGTGGTGGTGCGCCATTAATTGGGTAGCCATAGATTGTCGAAATGGGTTCCCCTGCTGGCAGGTTGTGGGTAAGGTAATAGCTTATATCTGAGGGGACAAAAGGAGCCACATCCGCACCGGATGAATCCGTCCCTGACCAGAGAATAGTAGCGATTGTCTCAGTTGTAGGATATCCCTTTGCCTGGAAAATTTTGTTCAGCTGGTAGGCTGCCTGCATATCCGCCCCGTAGAGCAGCTGCGATGAGCCGGAACCCGTGAACATCGGTGAGATCTTGGGCTGGAACTGGTCGCTCAATCCGACGATTCCCGCAATATCCCCCTGCGATCCAATAGACAAGGAGACCTGCGAGGATGGAGCATAGAATGTCCTTCCATTCGCATGGAAATTGTCTATTGTTGTGTGGAATACCGACTCAAACTGAGATGCAGTTCCCTTGAGCATTATCGAAACCCTGTCCGTGTAAGTCGTCACGGAAAAACCGTGGGATAGGAAATAGCTCACATAAGAAAAGTACTCGCTTGACGTTGGTGAGAAAAGCTGGTTAAACTGCGTAGCCGTCAAAAACTTGTGGTACATGGGTGAGTTCTGGTTCTGCAGATCCCCGAGAAGTGTATTCAGGGCCTGCTGATTCCTGTACTTGAGAGTGACCATTACCGTCAGATGGGTGTTCTCGTTTATCGCGCCTGAACTGGGTATGCCTGACACCACGCCGGCAAAAATATTTGGCACGGTGTTCTGCGTTACGTTTTTATTCGCCACATGCTGCATTCCAAATTGTACAGCACCAAAAACCATGGCAAATGAAATCGCTAAAATTACAAAGACCAATGCTTTGCGATTCATCGGGAAAAATTATGAACATTAGTCTATATATCATGATCGCAAATGATCCCGGATAAATTGATTTAAAACCACTATATTTTCGGATTTTTAGTCATAGAATATGAATGACTCTAATGAAAAATACCATTTGGTAATATTCAGGGAACTCATATCAAAGAAAGATAATTCAATAAGATGAGATACGCTGATCAACCTAAACTATAAAATATTTTTCTGGTTTCACCAACGGTTGAACCATAAGAAGGTCGCGCTTTTCACTGATTCTTTCTATCCCAACGTGGACGGAGTATCTTACAGAGTTAGAGAGGTTGCATCAGAGCTATCAAAAAGAGGGTTTCAGGTCCGGGTTTTTGCGCCCGGACATATTACGGGATCTGAGAAGTTTGACGGTTTCCAGGTAGTCAGGCAGAGAGGCTTTCCCTTTCCACTCTATCCACAGTACAGGATACCGCTGAAAACTTCCTTCTCAATGAAGGAGGCGGTCAAATTTGCGCCGGAAATAGTGCATTCCCATACACCGGTATCTATTGGAAACCTTGCCTGCAGGGTCTCAAAAAAGTTTTCACTCAACCCTCTCGCGACATTCCACACTTTTATCAATGATCCTGGGGCGATGTCAAGATACATTCATCTTGGAATGAGGGCATCGACAATGATATCAAAAGCCTTCAATCTCTATCTGGTGAATTTCTACAGAAAATTCAGGTATGTGGTTGCGCCTTCCGCATTTACAAAATCTATTCTTGAGAGACTCGGGTTCCGCAATGTCATCAGACAGGATATAGGCATTGATCTGAGCATCTTCAGGAATCTTCCCTCCAGGGACGATGCCAGGAACGCTCTCGGCTTACACAGATCCTCAAAGATAGTCCTCTATATGGGCAGGATAGGCGCTGAAAAGAATCTTGATGTGCTGGCAAGGGCGGGCAGCAGGCTTGCCGAAAGGGGGTTTTCGGTGCTGGTTTGCGGAACCGGTCCTCATCTTGAGGAACTGAAGATATTGTCGGAGAGGATCAACGCAGGGGTGAAATTCATGGGGTTTATTCCCGAGCAGCATAAACCCCTATACTACCGTTCCGCCGATGTTTTCTTCAATCCATCCCTTTTCGAAAACCAGAGTGCGGTCGACATTGAGGCAATGGCAGCCGGTACACCAATACTTGTTCCCAGAAATTCGTCCCAGTTTGAATTCCTGTCTTCTGGCCTTGGGGGCGATGCATATACTGCGGAGGAACAGATCCCGGATCTTGCAGAATCATTGATCTCTCGGTCTGACCTTGATCCGGCAACAACAGCGTCAGGGTATACTGTGGAAAAGCATGTAGACAGGTTGCTCGAAATTTACGGAATGCTACAGTAATCCCATATTCCTGCAGACAAGATATGATGCCACCAGATCCTCTATACCGTTGCCCATGGACTTGAATATTGTCCTTTTTTTACCGGAAAACTCGTCACGGGTTGTCACAAGATCCTTTAGTTCAACCACCTGGTAGCCTGGATCGGCTTTCATCAATTCAATTATCTCCGCGCTTTCCATCATTGCCTGCTCCTTGCTTTCAACAATAACCGATTCAGCATTAAGAAACACGGACGTGTCAGCCTCCTTTCTGCTGAGAATATTGGATCCTACCAAATTAAGGTGAAAATCATTCTTAAAATATTCTCCTTTGAGGAAAGGTTCCCTGGCGCTTGTGGCAGAACAGATCAGATCAGAATCGTTGACAGCGGTGGCAATATCCTTTTCCATCCTGATAGGTTGGCCCGTGAACAATTCCATTTTTCTCAGGAATGATTCAGCATGTTCAGGATTCCTTGAATATATCAGAGTCTGCTCCGGTTCAAAGACGCTGAAATGAGCTTTTAGCTGTGATTCTGCCTGGAATCCACTGCCTGCGACCAGAAGCCTTGGTTTGCGCTTCCTGTAAAGAAGCCTGGATGCCAGCGCGGAAAGGGCGCCTGTCCTTATCTGTCCAAGATAGTTTGCCTCAATAGAGGCTACTGGGCTAGGATCACTGATACTGAACATAATGTATTGAAACGTGGTGGCTTTCCCGTTATTGAGGTAAGACTTTATTCCTGCAACCCCGAGGTCCGGGATAATTGAGGGGAGGGTGTTCAGCGTAATTCCCCCTATAGAAGATCGTATCCTGGGCTGAAGGATGGCTTTTCCGGCTGAGATCCTGACAAAAGCCTGTTCAAGCCCATCTATAAGTTCAGAATAGTCGAGATTTGCCCTTACTTCGGACTCGCTGATGAAATACATGATTATCAGATTCAGGATTGTGATATAGTTTTTGGCGTCCGGAAACCACAATGAATGGATATAAATTATATGAAATTCAACAATAGAATGGCCCTGCGTTTTTGCCGGCCTATTCTGCAGCTTTCATTCCTGAACTTTCAAGTCTGCTGATCTGTGAACCGGTATTGATCTGTGCAGTTCAGAAATTCACCAGGGGTGTGATTTCACTTTTCAGGATGTATAAGTTGAATTCAGCAAGTCTCAGGTTTCGCCTCCCTATTCCTTGCAAGTGGATAGCCGTATTGTGAAGGACTGGAAGATGTTGCTTCCCACGATTGTCAAAAGTAAAATATTCCACGGTAATCTGCATCAAATGAAACCTGATCTGCCTTCCGTGCAACTTTCCAAGCTGGAAGAACTTGTAAATTCCAATCACTCATACACAATGAGTAGGAATAAGAATTCCATTGAGTTGCATTTCACGCCAGACTTCCCTGAAGCTATTCCACACAAGCCAAACGGGGAGGAAGTGGAGCATGTCATGTATGGAACGCTGATTGCTCATGAAGTATTCTTTTTCAGGTTCGTCACAAGAAGCAGTTTTGGCGAAACGTCTACCGATTTACATGGCCATGATGACCCGGTTATGCTCTGGCTCAGTTTTCTCTGAATGTCAAAGGAATTCGCCCACCAGCAGCGGCAATAACGCAGTTGCTTCCCCTATTATGTTTACGTACCGTGCCCTGGGTTTCAGTTTCCCCCAGGAAATTGCCTCCTCAAGCTTAGCTCCTGAGAGGGATCCGTCATACTCCTGAGCAGTCGTGAGATAAACCGCATAATCCAGCCCGTTTCTGAACTGGTTCCACCAGATGGTGTGATGCTTTGATATCCCGCCGCCTATCATCAGTGCACCCGATTTCTTAGCATCGTAGATTATGTCCGCAAGCCTGTGCTCATCCTCAAGAAGGTTAATTTTGAAATCCCTGTGAGTCTCATAGAAAGACCAGAGCTGGGAGCCGAAGGACCCGTCTGTTATGCCCGGCACGAAAATCGGGATTTTCTTCATAGCCGCATTGCGAAGGATGGAATTTTTGTCATTGATGGTCCTGCCGTATTCCATGATCAGGTCAACAGTAGCCCACTCCTTCTTCTGTTCGTATGCTTGCTCCAGGAATGGCTGGACTTCCTTTTCAATGAGCGTGCCATAGCTCTCGTCCGGGACGAGGACATTTCCGAGTCTGTTTATTCCGTGTTCTCTGAGCATTTCGTCGCTCATGCCGAAATCGCCGCAATAATACGAGCCATATGATCTTGCGATGTCATGATCTATGGTTCCGCATGTCGTTATAACGGCATCGATCAGCCCGCTCGAGATAAGATCAGAGATCACCCCCCGCAACCCGGTAGATATTATGTCTGCTGGAAAAGAGATGAAAGTGGTGTTTTCCCCGGAGAACATTTCTGAAAGTATCTCCTTCCCGGCGTATATTTTCTCCGTTGAGAATCCACCCGATTTGCCAAATAACCCCATCAGCTGAGCTATGGTGGTGTTTCGATTGACGTGAAAATCCTCCACTTTCCGTCCAAGAAGATCGCTCCTTTTCACGGTTCATTAATCCATGTCCGGTATTAGTTTTTGTTTTTAGCGGAAGGCTTCATCTCCCGGATGGATATTTAATGAGAGGGATGAAATCCCTGACTACCTGCTCAGTCAAGTTATTATTGCCGTCATTTATGTTCCGCCATGCGGGACGTCATAGTTGTGGGTGCCGGACCTTCTGGCTCGTACATGGGCTATGATCTCTCGAAGCGTGGCCTTGACACCCTAATCCTTGAAGAGCACAGGGAAGTGGGCAAGCCTGTAGAGTGCACTGGACTGGTTTCTGAACGCGTCATGAAATATGTTCACACCAAGGCCGGCGTCAACAGGGTAAATGGAGCACGCATCATTTTTCCCAACGGTGAGAGCACCCATATCAGGAAGTCGGAAAAGACGATCGTAATGGACAGGGATCGCTTTGACAAGGACGTTGCTGGTATGGCAATTGATGCAGGCTCAGATTTCAGCATAGACTCAAAGGTAATTGGCGTTCGGGAAAGCAGGGAATGCGTTGAGGTCAGGTACAGGAAATCCGGAAATCTTGTCGAAGAGAGGGCCAGGGTCGTTGTGGGCGCAGATGGCGTCAACAGCAGGGTAAGGCGCGATATTTACGGAAACAGGCCGAGAAGAATTGTCTCAGCGTACCAAGTGGATGCGGCATACGAGCTTCCAGACCAGGACAGTGTGGAGGTATATCTAGGGTCGGGAACGTCTGGGGGATTCTTTGGTTGGGCCACTCCGGCTGGCGATACAACCAAGATCGGGACTGGTTCTCTTTACCCCACGGCAAAGAAATTCTTTGATAATCTCAACGCCAGGTTCGGAAAGGATAAGGTACTGGGAATTAACGGCGGCGCAATTCCAATATCATACCTCAGGCGCACCTACAGCGATAGGAGCATACTTGTCGGGGACGCTGCAGGTATAGTCAAGCCACTGAGTGGCGGAGGGATTTACACTGGCATAGTGTCGTCTGAATGCGGTGCCGGGGTTATAGCAGACGCAATAGAGCACGACAGAGTCGGCATGCGTAAACTTTCTGCATACCAGAGATTGTGGAAGAAGAAACTTGGCCTTGAACTGTGGTTTGACGGCCTGGTCCAGAAGTTATTTTCCTCACTGTCTGATAATACGTTTGACAGGCTCTACAGTATCATTTCCACGCCGGAAATTACCTCAGTCATAAATAGGGTGGGCGATATAGATTATCCCTCAAGGGTGGTACTATCAGTAATAGCAAGGAATCCGGAGATCGTGAAATACCTCCTGGTAAAGAGATAAACAAAGTACCATATGTACTGATGCTCCTCCTTGTCACCGTGTTCTGGGGGGTTACCTTCCCCCTCATCAAGGAGTCGATGAATTTCACTACACCGGTTGTTTTCCTGGCCATACGATTCATGGTCTCTGCCGCATTCCTGCTGCCGCTTGTATTAAAGCATGGGGGGTTGTACAAACGCGACAATATTGTTGCCGGTTTCTCTTCAGGACTCCTGCTTTTCATGGGATACTTTTTCCAGACCGTAGGGCTGGTTTACACTTCTGCTGCAGATTCAGGCATAATAACTGGCCTCTATGTTGTTCTTATTCCGGTCTTTTCCGTAGTTTACCTGAGGATGAGGATCAGCGGTTACGATGTTGCGTTTTCCTTTCTGTCTCTGTCGGGATTGATAGTGATGTCCGCCTTTGCACTCAATGAGCTGAACGTTCAAATAGGGAATCTGCTGACGGTGATCTGCGCAGTAGCCTTTGCGCTCCAGATTGCATATGTTTCCAGACATTCCCCTCGAACTGATATCTGGCCATTCACGTTCTATACGCTCCTGTTTGTTTCAATATTTTCCTTTGCTGCAATTCCGTTATATCCAGGCGAGTTCCTTGTGTTCAACTACTACCTTGTCTTCACGCTGGTCTTCACTGCTATTCTGGCCGGAAGTTTTGCCATGTACGCCCAGAACATGGCCCTGAGGTTCATTGACCCTGGATTTGCCGGAATAATATTCGTGGCTGAACCCGTATTTGCAGCTATTTCTTCGGTGCTAATAGGCAGCGAGATCCTGTCAGTGTTCACTGTCGCGGGCGGCTCATTGATGGTACTCTCCATGGCTCTATCCTCATACTACCGCTACCGCAAGGGGGACCTGACTCCTGTCATATTATCAGAAATTGACTGAACCTGCAACTTTTTAACCGCTATTATTGAATAGATATTACACAATAGGTTATTATACCGAGGGACCCTCGCTTTTTCAGACCATGTATTCATACTCAAGGCACGCGGAACTGACCATCGCTATCATGGCGTTCATGGGCATCCTGATAATGTACGTTGAGACAATGGTTATTCCTGCAATTCCGATACTTAAGGTGGATTTCAGCACAAATTATGATTACCTTTCCTGGGTAATCACTGCTTACGTTATTTCAGGGACAATTGCCGCCGCCATATTCGGCAGGCTTGCCGACATCTATGGAAAGAAGCGCATTTTCGTAATCATTGCTTTCGTCTACACTGTTTCAGTTTCATTCGGCGGATTTGCACAGAATCTGGCAGAATTTATCGCAGTGAGGGCGGTCCAGGGACTTGGCATGGGAATGTTCCCTGTTGCGTTCGCATTGCTCAATGACCAGATTCCAAAGGAGGAACTGCCTCTTGCACAGGGAATTGTGAGCTCGACTTTCATGGGGGGTGCAGCCCTAGGGCTTGTGCTTGGCTCCTGGATAACTCAGAATTATGGCTGGCAGTGGTCGTACCATTCAGCCATACCGGTTGCAAT
This sequence comes from Thermoplasmata archaeon, assembly GCA_021818715.1. Lineage (GTDB taxonomy): Archaea > Thermoplasmatota > Thermoplasmata > Thermoplasmatales > Thermoplasmataceae > JACWAH01. The sequence continues at coordinate 25,381 of JAKATN010000001.1, read as the reverse complement.
CGCCCTGACAGTGCTTTCGCTGATTTTCCTCAGGGATTCATCCGTGAGGATGTCAGAGAGAATCGATTACGCGGGGGTCCTGCTGCTTTCCTCAGGAGTTCTGCTGCTGATACTCGGGCTTTCGGAGGGCGAATATCTGGGTTGGACCTCTTTTGCAGTTGTCACCATTTTTCTGCTTTCTGTTGCCCTGATACTGCTCTTTATCATGGTGGAGATGAAATTTGATCAACCTTTCATAAGCATGAAGCTGCTCGCTGTCAGGAACGTGTTTCTCTCGAATTTTACTGGACTTTTCGCTCTTTCCGGTATGTTCTTCCTGTTCTATACCATCCCCCAGCTGCTGCAGGATCCGGTTCCATATGGTTTTGGGATGTCCGTCGTACTGTCCGGCTGGCTGATGCTCCCCATGGCTCTGGTGTCCATGGGATTTGCACCCCTGTCGGCTGTGGTGACCAGACGCTACGGGCCAAAGATCACGATACTGATCTCAACGGTCGTACTTTTCAGTTCTTTCCTGATGCTTTACCTTCACAGAGGGACGGAACTGGATGTTCTTGAGGACATCGTTTTACTCGGGGTAGGCATGTCGTTCATGTTCGTTGGCGTGATCAACATTCTGATAGTTTCATCCCCTCCCGGGGGAACGGGGGCATCAACCGGCATGAACGTAGTTTTCAGGAACATAGGGACGGCAATAGCCGTCGCAATTGCCGGGGTGATTGAGACAATGTACTCAGTCACACTTACCATAGGAGGAACGGTTCTTTCGGTACCCACTTCAACTGCATTCAATTATGTTTACCTCTTTGGAATGGTGTTCCTGGGTGTGTCTGTCATTTTCACCCTCCTGATGAGGAATGTCGTATTTGCAAGGACTCCTGCTGAAGGGCAGTCCGTGATTCTTGCAGAAGGCGCAGTAGGAAAATAAGCGCATGCTTATTCTGGAAGGTGTCATTTGTCCCGAATAACGGGCGATGCTGCAACCTGCCTCCCCTGTGTAGTTTCTCACGTCACATATATGCCAAATGCCTGGAAATCACGTTCCGCATCCATTTTTCTGCAGTCAAAGAAAGTTAATTAAATCAATCGGGCTTATCCAAGATGCAGTTCATTGCAATAACCGGGGGGGTAATATCCGGTCTGGGAAAGGGTACCATAACTTCGAGCCTGTCACACCTTCTTGTAAATTCAGGTTTGCGTGTCAGCGCGGTCAAGATAGACCCCTACCTCAATTACGACGCCGGAACTATGAATCCTTACCAGCATGGCGAGGTTTTCGTGCTGGATGACGGAAGCGAGGTCGATCTGGACCTGGGCAATTATGAGAGATTTATGGGCATAAGCCTGACAGGCAGCAACAACATAACCACGGGCAAAATTTACAAGAGCGTCATTGAAAAGGAAAGAAAGGGCGACTATCTGGGAAGCACGGTCCAGATAATTCCCCACATTACCAATGAGATCAAGAACAGGCTCAGGGATGTTTCAAGGAAATCAAAATCTGATGTCGTGCTAATTGAGGTGGGTGGCACCGTAGGAGACATTGAGTCGATGCCATTCCTGGAGGCACTGAGACAGATGCGCAGGGACGGCGACCATTTCATTTTCGCCCATGTGACCTTGATTCCAGAAATAGGGGATTCAATGGAGCAGAAAACTAAGCCTACCCAGCACAGTGTGAGCCAGCTGAGAAGCATCGGTATCCAGCCCGACGTGCTTTTTGCGCGCCTGAAAGGAACCCTCAATGCGGAATCCAGAAGGAAAATCTCTCTCTTCACAGACGTTCCTGAGAGCGGCATAATCGGCGTGAGTGACGTGAAAAATCCCTATCTGCTTCCGGAGATTATGAGATCGCAGGGTGTCCTGGACTACATATTTGGCAGGCTGGGCATCGCAGGGTTGACATTCGAGGACAGGTGGAAAGATTACAGGGAAAACATCGTTCATCCAAGGAAGACGGTCAATATCGGCCTGGTCGGGAAATACATCGAGCTCACCGACGCATACATCAGCCACAAGGAAGCGTTCACCCATGTGACCGGTAAACATGGCATTGAGGTAAGGATTCGCTGGATAAGCTCCGACAAGCTGAAGATAGATCAGTCCGATCTCGCGGATATAGACGGAATTCTTATCCCTGGAGGATTTGGGTATAGGGGGGTCGAGGGCAAGATCGCAGCAATAAGGTATGCCAGGGAGAACCGGATTCCCTTCCTCGGAATATGCCTGGGCTTCCAGACAGCGGTAATTGAATTTGCAAGGAATGTGCTTGGATTCAAGGATGCGAACAGCACGGAATTTGATCCTGGCACCAGTCATCCCGTTATAGATCTCCTGCCGGAGCAGCACCAGGTAAAGGACATGGGGGGGACAATGAGGCTGGGATCACTCCCGGTCGTGGTTGAAAGAAACACCAGGGCCTGGGAAATATATGGCCAGGCCGGGATCACGGAGAGGCACAGGCACAGGTACGAAGTGAACCCGAAATACATTGATGATTTCGAAAGAGCCGGTTTGCATTTTTCAGGCAAGGATACGGAGGGTATAAGGATGGAAATTCTTGAGCTCGCGGATAGGGAAAACTTTATTGCCACGCAGTACCATAGCGAATTCAAATCCAGACCGTTAAATCCATCAAGGGTTCACGAATATCTGGTCTTAAAGGCGGCCGAAAAAGCTGGGGAGTCCAAATGAAGGAAGTTTTGGAAGAACTGAAAAACAGGGTAAATGAAAGAATCAAGAACGACGAGAAGTTTGCCAAAAAGCTCAGTACCGTGAGGAAAAGCTTCCTGGTAATATTCGACGGGAAGGAATCCTATAATTTCCAGATAGCCGAAGGGAAGGTCGGGGATGTCGTTCCAGGGAATCAGGCTTCGGATATCGAGATTTCCGTAGACTCGGATACATTCAACAAGATAATAGCCAGGCAGATCGATCCTATGGCCGCATACATGGAGAAGAAAATTAAGATCAAGGCGTCACTTTTCGATAAACTCTTCCTGACCGAACTTTTCAAGTGAATCCTGAAAAAATGGAAATTGAGAAGCTGACCGCCGGGAAACTGGTCGATTACAGGAAGAAACTCTCTTCCGACATCAGGCGGGTATATTCCGTAGCGTCTGATGCAAGAAAACTTGGGAAGGACGTAACGGACAGGGTGGAAGTCCCTCTTGCCTCTGATATGGCAGCGCGTATCGAGGCTCTTCTGGAAGTTGACGGGCTGGCGGAAATTATGAGGAAGATGCCAGCAGACCTGAGCAGGGAGGAGGTCGCAATAGGGGCTTCAAAGGAAGTCGCAAAACTCAATCCGTGGAAGGACAGGCGTAAGGCCCTGGATATCGCGGTCAGGGTAGGGCTCGCTATACTCACCGAAGGCATACTTGTTGCCCCTCTCGAAGGGATCAGATCCGTGGATATCCGAGGCGACCCTGGCAGGGAATACGTCGCTGTTGTTTATTCGGGGCCTATCAGGAGTGCGGGAGGAACTGCTCAGGCATTGAGCGTTCTGATAGCCGACATAGTCAGGCGGGACCTTGGAATCGGCGAATACAATGCGACTGAAGATGAGATTGAAAGGAACATGGAAGAGATCCAGAGTTATAACAGGCTGAAACATTTGCAGTATCTCCCGTCAGATGAGGAGATCAGGCTTGTTGTCTCAAACGCGCCAGTGATGATAGATGGCGAGGGAAGCGAGGACGAGGAAATTTCAGGCCACAGGGATATGGAAAGGATATCCACCAACAGAATCAGGGGGGGCATGTGCCTTGTGCTATGCGAGGGATTGATACAGAAATCAAAGAAAGTGCTGAAGTACACTTCGAAGTTAAACCTTAACGAGTGGTCTTTCCTTGAAAGAATATCCGGTTCGAGCAAATCCGTTGGCACCGAGAAGAAGGACGACAAGTTCCTGAAGGATATAATTGCGGGAAGGCCGGTCTTCAGCCATCCGGGCAGGCCGGGAGGTTTCCGGCTCAGGTATGGAAGAAGCCGGCTTACTGGGCTTGCTGCGGCCGGTATAAATCCTGCAACAATGGAGCTGCTTGACGGGTTTATTGCGGTGGGTTCACAGATCAAGATCGAACTTCCAGGCAAAGCAGCTGCTGTAACGCCCTGCGAGACAATTGACGGCCCCATGGTCATGCTTTCTGACGGCAGGCATATCAGGGTCAATGATGCTGAAACCGCCAGGGCTGTCAAGAATCAGGTGACGGAAATCACCGACATAGGTGAGATCCTCATCGGGTATGGAGAGTTCCTGGAAAACAATCATAAGCTGGAGAAGCCGTCCTTCTGCAGGGAGTGGTGGCTGAAGCTATGCAAGGAAAAATTTGACAGCTCGAAATATGCCGAAACGGATCCGGACCAATTCGAGGCCGTCATGATCTCGAAAAAATACGGTTTGCCGCTCCACCCTCAGTTCGATTACTTCTGGCATGATCTTGATTTCAATGGACTGCGGAACCTGAGGAAATCAGTGCTCACCGGCTCCCTGGAAGGGGATGAGATGCGTTTTCCCGCCGACGGCGAGATCGTTCGGATACTGAAATCGCTTGGAATCCCATTTTCGCTGGAGGCTGGATATATAGCCATTAAGGAGTATTATCCCATGGCCACTACCCTTGGCATAACATTTGAGGGATCTTCCCCGGTCTCACTGGGGGAACCAGTGGATTCAGGCAATATGATTGAAACGCTTGAACATCTGTCGGGCCTGAAGATTGTCCCTAAGTCTCCGACGCGGATAGGTGCAAGGATGGGAAGGCCGGAAAAGGCTGGAGCCAGGAAAATGAAGCCCCTTGTTCATGTCCTCTTTCCCGTGGAGGATTTCGGCACTTCCAGGCGGTCAATTGGCGAAGCAAATCTGTCCTCAAACGGGGACTATATTTCAGAGGCATTGCCCAGAGCCTGCGTCAACTGCGGAAACATAACCATAACCCCTCTGTGCGAAAAATGCGGTGGCAGGACCGCTAAATCAGAAAGAAAAAATACGGTCAATGTGAACATTTCCGAGATTATAAAAGCGGCTGAAGACAGGATCGGCATCACGCTGGAAGAAGTGAAGCTCCTGAAAGGCGTCAAGAAGCTCATGTCGAGCAGAAAAGCTTGCGAACCTCTTGAGAAGGGTATCCTCAGGGCAAAGAACGATGTTTCCGTCAATAAGGACGGCACATGCAGATACGACGTATCCGATCTGCCTCTTACGCACTTCGTGCCTTCCGAAATAGGCATGTCCGATGAATTGGCATTTGAACTTGGCTATGTTCCGGGAAAACTGAATGAGATATACCCGCAGGACGTCATAATTCCATATGACGCAGGAGATTACCTTCTTAAGGTATCGAACCTGATGGATGATCTCCTCAGCAGATACTACAAGCTTTCGCCCTTTTATTCGTGCAAAACAAGGGAGGACCTTATCGGGAAGTCGATAATCGGCCTTGCGCCCCATACGTCCGGAGGCATAGCAGGCAGGATTATAGGATTCACCAGGGCTTCCGGCGCTTATGCGCATCCGCTTTTCCATGCTGCAAAAAGGAGAAATTGTGACGGGGACGAAGACAGCCTGATGCTGATGCTGGATGGGCTCGTGAATTTCTCCAAGGAATTTCTGCCGGCCACCACGGGGGGACAGATGGACGCACCTCTTGTGCTCACAGAATTCCTCAGCCCGGAAGAAGTGGACAAGGAAGTGCTCAACGTAGACACACTATGGGAATATCCGCTCGAGTTTTACCAGGCAGCAGAAAGGGGATCCAGCCCTTCCGAGATTGAAAAGATGATGAAGCCCCTAAAGCGGATGATAGAGGAAACCGGAAGTTATGCAGGGCTCGGGTTCACTAACCTTACAAGAGATCTGAATTCTGGAGTGATGGTGTCTTCCTACAAGACCATCGGTACCATGGAGGAAAAAATAGAGCGACAGCTGAACCTTGCAGGGATCATCCGGGCAGTGGACAGGGATGATGTGGCTGCCAGGGTGCTGAATTCACATTTCCTGCCGGACATTTACGGCAATTTCCGCGGGTTTTTTTCACAGACGTTCAGGTGCACAAAGTGCAACAAGAAATACAGGAGGATAACGCTTTCTGGAAAATGCATCAAGTGCGGTTCCGATAAAATCAATCTCACCGTCCACAAGGGCGGGATAGTGAAATACCTTGACGAGACCATAAAGATAGCTGAACAGTACCGGGTACCTGACTACCTCAAGGCAAGGATATACAACATCAAGAGGACAATTGACGACACTTTCGGGACAGATGAGACCGAACCTGAATTGAGAACACTGGAGGTCTGAAATGCGGGGAGGACTCTTTGTGACCGGCCCGGCCGGCACCGGAAAATCTACATTCTGCAATACCCTCAATAACTGGCTCCAGAGCCAGCAATACGAGTCTGCAATCGTGAACCTGGACCCGGGAGTTGAATATTCACCTTACACCCCTGACATAGACATCAGGGATGTGATCTCCCTTGACGCCGTGATGAAGGAATATGGCCTTGGGCCTAACGGTGCGCAGGTAGTTGCAGCAGACCTCATACTGGACCATACTGAATCAATAATCTCCCAGCTGGAGGAACTTTCCGATCACTACGTGATATTCGACACCCCAGGGCAGGTGGAGCTGTTCAGCTTCAGGCAGGGTAGCCCCATGCTGGTAGATTCTCTCGCAGGTGACAAGGGGATGATCTGCTTCCTTGCAGATGCGGTCGTAGGTTCCACACCTTCCGGCTTCATCTCCCAGAAAATGCTATTCGGTTCCGTATTCTTCAGGTTTTTCCGGCCAATGCTTTTTGTGCTGAACAAGTCCGATCTCATATCCCCTGATCAGATGGATAGGATAATGAGCTGGGAAAACGACCCGGAGATCCTCTATGATGCATTCGCCGAGGAGAAGCAGAAAATGGTGAAGGACTTCTATCTCGAGATGGTGAAATCGTTCAGGGAATCCGGATTGATGACCAGGATATTTCCCACATCTTCCGTGAATGCCGAAGGCTTCGAGGATATTTATTCGCAGATGTCTCTCATGTTCTCTGGCGGGGAAGATACGGACACAATGTACAGGGACGAATGACATTTGCCTTCATGCTTCCACTATAATTCCCATGAACGTTCGGCTGGGATCATATCTATATTGTAGCCTGAAATAAATTGAAACGCACTTTTCTTTCTTATGGGTTCTTAAGCCCTTTAGAATTGTTAATAAACCCCATGCTACTCATTTTTAGTTATTGAAAAAGGCTTATTTACTCTGTGTATGGTGTTACGATGGCGGTCAAGAAACATTGCATCGTATGCGGTACCCTTGTTTTCACAGGGTTCACCTGCCCGGACTGCCAGTACCAGATTTTCAGGTCAAGAACAGCAGATGACGAAAGCCTGGAGGACTGGCTTGGAACAATGAAGGGTTCTTCCAGGGGTATAAGGACTGATCGGATCCGGGTCCTGGATAGTTTCTGGGAAGAGCAGCATTTCCCAGTGCGCTCCGAAGTTAAATGATTATTTTCAAATAGATTTTTAAACCCGGTGTCAATTCGAACCAAGGTGAACAAATGGCTGAAAAGTGGGAACACAAGGACAAACTGAAACCCAGCGGGCTCGAAGGGATCTCCTCACAGCAGATCGATTACCATTTTGAGACTCATTACAAGGGATACGTGAACAAGCTTAACGAGATATGGGAAAAGCTGCAGTCTGCTGACAGATCCAAGGCCAATCAGAACTACAGCGAGTTCAGGGAGCTGAAGCTTGAAGAAACTTTCAACTATGACGGCTCTCTTCTTCACGAGCTGTATTTCGAGAACCTCAAGAACCAGAAAAGTTCTGTGCCCGAAGACCTGAAGAAGGCAATCGAAAAGGATTTTGGAAGTTACGAGAAGTGGGTGGAGGATTTCAAGGCTACCGGCACGGCTTTCAGGGGATGGTCCCTGCTTGTTTTCGACTTGAATACCGGAAAGCTGAGGAATATCGGTGCTGATGTGCATAACACAAACGGGATATGGAATGCGATTGTGATCCTTGCCCTTGATGTATATGAGCATGCCTACTACGTTGACTTCGGGCCAAAGAGGGCTGGATACCTTGACGCCTTCATGAAGAACGTGAGCTGGAGTGACGTGCATAACAGGTACGCAAAAGCCCTGAAGTGCTACCAGGTATTCAAGTAAGAACCTATGGAGAACGTCGGGAAAGAAAAGGGATTCCAGATCCTTCTTTCCGACGACATTATTGAAAAGGCACAAAATTTCAGGAACCTCAAAACAGCAGGCAAAGAACAGCTTTTTTTTGAACTTTGCTTCTGCATCCTGGCGGCAAACACCTCGGCTGAACTGGGCATACGGATGCAGGAAGCCCTGGGAATGCAGGCATTCCTTACGTACGACCAGATGGATCTCAGGAACGCCCTCAAGCTGGCAAGGTACCGTTTCTACAATACCCGCAGCGCCTATATTTACAACTCACGATGGATTGTGGACGAACTTCCGGATATAGTGAACAGTACGAACCCTGACGAGGCCAGGGAGTATCTCGTGCGTGAGGTATACGGAATAGGTTACAAGGAGGCGTCCCATTTCCTAAGGAACGTTGGCGTTTTCGATTTTGCTATTCTTGACAAACACATACTAAGGTTCCTGGGTTCTTCCCTGAACATAAAAATTCCCAGGAGCTTGACCGCAAAAAGGTACCTGGAAATAGAGAAAAAGTTTGTGGACCTGTCAATGAAACATGACCTTGAGCCTGGCATACTGGATCTGATACTGTGGAAGCAGGCCACCGGAAAGGTGTTGAAATAGATGCTGGATTTTGCAACCATCCGGCGGGCTGAGGTCAATTACGCTGCCTTCCATGGAGGGCTTGATGTGCTCATGGAGAAGGCGGGCAGTGCGGTAGCAGAGGAGATAAGAAAAACTGTCAGAAAGGGATCCAGGATCCTATTTCTGTGCGGGACAGGCAACAATGGTGGAGACGGGATAACCGCGGCACGACTCCTTTCCGGCGAATATGAGACAACTGTGATCATTGCTTCCGGTGGCGGGAAGGTTAAGACGGAACTTGCTGCTAATGCCATGGAAAAATATCATGGGAGAATTGCTTCTTTTGAAGATGCGGAAGTGGAAGTTGCAAAGACGGATTATATAGTGGATGCCCTGCTCGGCACAGGGTCAAAGAGGTCACTTAGAGAACCTGTACTCTCTGCCGTCAGGATGATGAACGGATCTGGAAAGGGAATCCTTTCTGTGGACGTACCGACCGGGCTTGGAACCAGGGAGAGGGTCAAGCCGTCAGTTACTGTAACCTTCACTGGCAGGAAAAAAGGTATGACTCAGGGAAACTCAGGAATAATAAGGATAGCTGATATTGGAATACCTGAAGATTGTTTTTCCGACGCAGGGCCGGGCGACTTCATCTTCTATCCAATCCCGGAGGCTGATTCCCACAAGGGAATGAACGGAATTGTGTCTGTAATTGCGGGATGGGAGTCCTTTGGTGCAGGGGTAATGACTTCACTCTCGGCACTCAGGACCGGCGTGGACCTCGTCAAAGTATATCTCCCGAAAGACAGGATGATGGCCTTTTACGGCTATTCTCCGGAACTGATGCTGAATGAGTTGGACAGCGGAAGCATTGATGAAATCAACCGATCGCATTGCCTTCTCATAGGCCCGGGCATGGGAAAGGAGGGATTCGACAGGGAAGCTGCTGAAAATATTATCCGGAAGTGCGGGATTCCGATGGTGATCGACGCCAACACCCTCAAGATAATCGACAGGAGTATGTTGAAGGGAAAGAAGGTCGTGGTGACCCCCCATCATGGGGAGTTTGAGATATTTTCAGGGTTAAGCGCAACGGAGAGAAACGCCAGATTGGTTGCGCGTGAGACGGGATGCGTGGTTTTGCTCAAGGGAAGAACGGACATTATAACAGATGGAAAGACTACCTTCCACGGTGTTGGTGGAAATGCCAGGATGACGATGGGGGGAACAGGCGACATGCTTGCCGGCCTGGTTGCCGGGTTTGTAGCAAGAGGGATGCCGCTACTGAATGCTGCCTCATTTGCCGCCTATGTCAATAAGACTGCTGGTGAGCTTGCCTTTGTGGAAAAGGGTTACTGGTATTCAGCGATGGACATGATGGAGAAATTTCCATTTGTCATCAACGACGCAAGGATGAAGGCGCATCAGCTATGACTGCGGTGCACGTGCTCGACACGGCGGCCTTGCTGTCAAGATCAGTCAACCTGCTCTCAGGAGAGAACATTACCACTGATTCGGTGCTCAATGAAATCAACATGGGCAGGCTCGGCGCCCAGATTGGCAGCCTGAGAGAGATCATTTCCACCCGTACACCTGACAGGGATCACATTGAACGCGTGCGCAGTGCGGCTGCAGCATCCGGCGACCTGAGGTCGCTTTCTGAAACGGATATTGAGATCGTTGCCCTCGCACTTCAGGCGAACGGCATTCTCCTTTCTGATGATTATTCAGTCCTGAACCTGTGCAGATCGCTTGGCATAAAGGCTGAGACCGTTGAGAAACCCGGCATCTCCAGGATGATAAAATGGGTATACAGGTGCACAGGATGCGGCAGGACGATTGAAAGCAGGGTATGCCCGGTATGCGGTCATGAAGGGAAACGATACCCGGCAAAGACCGAAAAGGGTCATTAATCTGCATAGGGCCGCGAATGCTAAAATCCCTGCAATCTACACTCCCGGGAAATTAATCGGGTGAAAAACAACAGCGTTTGACTCCACCCCTGAACCATGCTGAGATGTGTCATCTTAATGCTTCCTGTGCCTTTTGGGCGGCTTGACGAACGTTTATATACTGTTATTGTAATGTCATACATATGTCGGACATCTTCACCATCCTCACCAAGTACACAGGAGGATTATCCCAGGTCTTCAACTTCCTCCCTTCCGGCTACCTTTATTTGTCCACCTTTCTGATCGTTCTGGTCTCAATATTCCTTATTTTTAAGGGATCGTTCGCATGGACTACCCTGCTGATGATGGTTGGTGCTTACTTCGGGGTCATTTTTGCACTGTACCTTTCTAAGGACTTTTCGACCACCTCGCTCCCCCTCTACCTTATACTGGTGATAGGGGCAGTAGCTGGTGCAGTTCTTGTGAAGGGGCTAATTCATATAGCCCTGCCTGGAGCCATAGCCTTTCTCGTATATCTGGTGGGTACCGCCGTGTATCCGAACTTCGTGTATGACGTGATTGCTGGCCTTTTGGCGTTCGTGATAGCGTATGCCCTGTATGACAGAATTACTGCAGTACTTGCAGCTGTGATTGGCGCACTGCTGATGTGGTTTGCTCTCTACACTGCTGGAATGAATGACACGGTGGCACAGGTAATTGCAGCTACAACCTTTGTGCTCGGGCTGACGCTGCAGTACATGGAGAAGACAAGATATCACAGATACAGCAGATTCACGTACTGAGTTTTTCAAGCCTGGCGGCAAACCTGCCCAGGAATTCCAGGGAATCTCCAATGAATCCATAGTCTGAGTATGAAAAAATTGGGGCGTTGCCATCCTTGTTTACGGAGAACACTTTTCCTGCATACCTGAATCCGACGACGTGATTGTCGTGCCCAGAAATGCCGATTGCCAGGTATACGGCTGGAGATATGCTGACACCGGTCAGGCCTATCTGCTGCTGCCTTGGCAACCAGTCCAGGTCGATTATCGGCCTTGTTCCCCCAACTGATGCATCAAGCATTGCCGCCAGTTCAATCACCCTGGGTACATTTTCCCTGGCAAGAAGACCTTTCCCGATCCCAATCACCATCCCATTATTCGTCACCGGCCGGAATTCTGAGGGTAGCCTTTCGAAGCTCTCCGAGCGGTTATAGCCAAGTTCGACAGTTTTCACCGGGAAATCATAGTTGCATACCCTGGCCTGGAAAATGCCAGGCCTGATTGTTGCCATTGCCGGTTCGGTTTTCGAGTGAATCCTCGCCAGTATGCCTCCTCCGAAAGCTGGTTTATACTGAACCAGGCGATCGCCTTCAAGCTTTAAATCAACGCAGTCTGCCGTCAACCCGAGCTTTAGCCTTGCAGCCACAAAAGAAGCTATGTCCCTGCCATTTACGGTGGATGGGAACAACACGAATCGTGGAGCGCTGCGTGTTATTCCCTCGGCAATGTATCCTGCTATGGCATGGCTGGAGTTGGTCTCAAGCTTTTGGTACTCGTGAGCGGGGCAGTTCTTGAGGGCCCCCGGATCGAGATTCCCGATTATTACGATCCTTGCTTCTCCATTGGTGATCTCGGCAGCTTTTGTGGAGATTTCCCTCACCGTATCCGGGTTATCAATGGCTATCACCCATGCTTCCCTGCTGCCATTCGGGGCATCCTTCAGACTCATGGATTCCTCAGATACCGCATCCTCGCTCCTGGCATTCAAAATCAGTGTGATAAATTCATCCACGTCTCCTATTAATTTAACTTTTCTCCGGCTGCTAACGCTCTCCGTCCCCTCGACAACGGTCGGAGAATCCTGCATGCCGTTGAGAGAAATTCCGAGAAAGTCCAGACCTACCGTATTGATCTTGTCTGAGAAATCCGGGCCGCCCGGGCGGATGAAGCGGGCCTTGTTAATCTTCTCGCTGACAGAGATCACAAGCGGCAATTTCGCGCTGCTTGTCAGAAAGCCGGCTTCCAGATCCTGTACAGTTGTGACCAGATCGCCCTCAAATTTCAGCTGGGAAACCGAAGATCTGAAATCGTACCCAAGAAATGTGGAAATTTCGGCTGGCACCTGGGACGTTTCCCCATCAAGGGAATATTTTCCGCAAAAAATGAGGTCTGGTGAAAACTTCTTTGCGAAGGCAGAGAGCGCCATTGATGTGATGAGGGTATCTGATCCACCCAGCCTGCGGTCTGAGATCAGGTACCCTGAATCGGCACCGAATTTCATGCAGGTAACAAGGATGTCACTCGCAGAAGGGGGACCCATTGTTGCAGCTATCACTTCAGCCCCGTGCTTCTCCTTTATTCTTGCAGCTTCCTCCATTGCCTTCTTGTCGAAGGAATTTATCTGGAGAGGCACTCCCTCCCTTACAATCCTGTTTGTTGCAGGATCGAATTTTACCTGGGTAACCTCTGGTATCTGCTTTACAAATACAAGTATCCTCATTCAACTTCCACTAAGATGTCCCCGTTCTCCACTTTTACATGATAAGATTTCAGGGGGCCGATTGGCCCGGAACCCTCAGGGTTGCTTACGACCGATCCGTCCTGGGGCTTGAAAATTGCGAAGTGGTTAGGGCAGACGATATTCCCGTCATCAATGAATCCCTCAGCCAGGTCATACTGTTCATGCGTGCACAGATTTGATGTTGCATACAATTTTCCGGCGGCTCTCATCACAATCAGTTCCTTGGAGCCTGCGGTTGCCTTGAAAATATCACCTTCTTTTAGGGATTCCTCTTTGAGCACCTTGTACCATGTCATGAATCTTCATAATTCGCATCGGTTTAAAATTTTATGCTATCTCTGGGCGCTATATGGCGTGTTTATATGCAAATCATCCAGGGAACTGGTCTGAAATAGTTGAGACGATCAATGCAGCAGTTAGTTGGTATCTCAAAGCGGAGAAAGTGCCGCAGTACTGGTGAAATGAGGCATCCCCGCATGGAAATTCCTATTTCCTTACCAGAGAAGTAAAAACCCCTGCCATGCTTAAAATCCCTGAGGTTATCATCACCAGTTTCATCCCCTCCATAAATCCGCTCATGTCAAACAGCGTGAAGTTTGAACTCACGCCTGAAAACAGCTGTATCATTGTGGAGCGGGGCACTGATTCCGCGAGGACTGTCCCCATTATTGCAAGACTCATTAACTGGCCCACGAACCTCATTGTCCCTAGAACCCCGGAAGCGGTGCCCAGGTCCTTCCGTTCCACTGATCCCATTACTGAGTTGGTATTAGGGGCAGAAAACAACCCGAACCCCAGCCCTATTACTGCCAGGGGGTAAACCAGTTCTGCCGGCGGCACATGACCGATTTCGTAGCCTATATAGAAGAATGCCATGGAAATGATTAGCATACCGAGAGAAGCTGGTATCCGGGACCCAATCCTATCGGATAACCGCCCGCTCAGTGGCGAAAAAATGACCATAACCGCGGGTTCAACACTGAGTATGATCCCGTACTGCGATGGCTGAAGGTTTGCAACTACCGAGAAATAAATGGAGAATACAAAAACAATCGCAAATGTGCTCACATAATTCAGGAATGCAGTAAAGTTGGCTGCCGAGAAAGTCCTGCTCCGCGTGAACAGCCTGACGTCAAGAATCGGGTTTTCTTTCCTTCTCTCATAGAGGAGGAACACAGCAAGCAGTAGCATTCCGGCGATCAGCAAGTATACCGCAGGGAAAATTCCGCTGATTTCAGTCAGGCTCAGGAATAGCACTGTCAGGAGCATGGAGAAAAAGAACAGGACAAAACCGGCCAGATCCATACGTTCCCTTTTAGCTGGCAGATCCAGCTTCCTCAGGTACAGAAAGACCGGGATAAGCGAAAGAAATGCATATGCTGAGACGAGGTAAAAAACGGACTGCCATCCCATGTAGTTTATAAGGTAACCTGCAGCTACCGGGCCGCTGGTGAGCCCCAGATATACGGACATGGCATTGATTCCAAGGGCCCCGCCTCTGGATTCCGGCGGATAGACGGAACTCAGGATTGCAGTAGAGTTTACGGCGAAAAATGAGGCGCCAATTCCCATTACGGCTATTGACGCAGACAGATAAAAAACGCTGGTTGAAAAGGTGGCAGAAATCCCGCCGATGCCGAAAATAAGAAGGCCAATAGAGTAAAACCTTGTTCGCCCGAAGTTATCAGAAAGCTTTCCCAGTAAAATCATGGTTGTTGAAATTACGATAAGATAGGTCATCGGGACCCAGACCATTGCAAAGAAAGATGCATGGAAGGCACTGCCTATTTCAGGCACTGAAAAGGAGATCACGCTGCTGGTAAACGGGGTAATAAATGATCCTAGGGAAGTGGAGAGCAGAATCCTGGGATTGGAGTATCTCCCTGTCAATAGGTACTTAATCCCGCCGATGATTAAAATGCTCTCCGGATTCTGGATATAACTTGATCCTTCCACATAGCGCCCGATCTTGAAACGTTATTATTTATGTATTCCCTTACTTGCTCATGAAATTTGAGTATGAGGTATTCAATAGCGTCCCGGATCTTCTCATGGTGGCCTCGAACAGTTTTTCCCTTGGTATGAGGCAGATCTCCACCATGTTCCTCTATGGTGAATATGTGGTGTTTTACAGTCCTACCCTAAGCGGAGAGAATGAGGAATCAGTGTGGCTAATTTCAATGGCCAGGGGAAAACTCCCGATCGGGCTGATCGAGTTTGATCCTGAAACCAAGGAGATAGTGAAGATTCTCAAACCCGTGAACCCTGAAAAAAGCCACTTCCTGGTTGTTGAACCGAAGGAG
This sequence comes from Thermoplasmata archaeon, assembly GCA_021818715.1. Taxonomy (GTDB): domain Archaea; phylum Thermoplasmatota; class Thermoplasmata; order Thermoplasmatales; family Thermoplasmataceae; genus JACWAH01. Next base: position 9,900 of record JAKATN010000001.1, on the reverse strand, counting down.
TCGACGATACTGGAGAAGGCAATCGCGAATTATGAGAAAGCTCACTGATCGCAGCATATGATTGCTCCTGCATTCTGCCGGTAATCATAGCCCGTTACAACCCTAGAGTCAACCTCCGCAGTTTTTTATACAATTTCTGGCGCATTCATCAGGAGTTCAAACCTTGGGCGCTGAATCATGGACCTAGGCAACTAAAATGACTGGTTAAAGGGGACATGCAGATCTCGGGAATAAAAGGCAAGTGTAATCTATTTCCTGTGCATCCAAAATCGCCTTGAGCTTACCAGACGCCGATGCGGTGAAAAAGATAAGAAATGCGGGAGTTGTGGGCAAAAAGGCGCTGGAGCTTGCCCTCACGCTGATAGAACCAGGTTCCACTATGCTTTCCGTCGCAACTGCAATAGAGAGCATGATACGCGAGTCGGGACTTGTTCCGTCGTTCCCGTTGAACCTGTCTGTCAACAGTGAAGCTGCACACTATACCCCCTCCATAAATGACAAGAAGGCGTTTCATACCGGGGATGTAGTCAAGGTCGACATAGGGGCGAGCGATGACGGATACTGCTCTGATAACGCCCTGACTTTAGAGGTGGGGGAAACTGGAAAGCACAGTGATCTCATAGATGCCTCCAAGGAAGCCCTGAAATCAGCGCTGAAAGTGATAAGACCCAATGTGCCAGTATCCAAGATAGGCGCGAAAATTGAGGAGGTCATAACGTCATTCGGGTTCAGGCCTGTAAAGAATCTTGGAGGACATGGCATAGGTAGGAATGATCTTCATTCCTCCATATTCATCCCAAATTATAACGACCTCAACATGACTACAATAGAACCAGGTTCACTGGTCGCAATCGAACCTTTTGCTTCAACCGGCATTGGAATGATCCATAACGGGCAACCCGGTAACATCTATATGCTGGACGGCCCCAGAATTGATAAGTCCGGTCTTTTTTTCAGGGAATTCAACACACTGCCATTCGCGTCAAGATGGCTGCAGGGAAAGGTTGACAACCCGGAAAAGATGCTCAGGGAATCTCTGGCCCGGAAGGAGATTATGACCTTTCCTGTGCTCAGGGAGCATTCCGGTTCGTTGATTTCTCAAGCAGAACACACCATACTGGTAATGTCCGATGACGTGATAGTCACCACGATTTAGTCTGACTGCCCAAGCAGGCTGATGCACCTGGAAATTAGGTCCTTCCTCCTGATCGAGGAATCCACTATCTCTATTCTTTTCAGGTTGTTCCATAAAGTTTGCCCGGTTCCGAATCCTGTATTTTCACCGTCGGGTGCGGAGAGCAGCCTGGCAATCTCCAGATAGAGGTTCCGCACTTTCCTCAGATAAGCAAGGTCCTCAAATCCAGACACCTCATTTCTTGCACGGATCCTCTCCAGTGAAATTTCAGGATCTATGTCGAGCAGGAATACCATATCCGGCCATGCCTCGATGGGGGATGACAGGAGAAGTATAAACCGGAGGAGTTCCGCAGTGCTACCGTAATCGTCCCTTATGAGAGCACCCTGATATGCAGCGCTGGACAGGAGATACCTGTCCGAAATGACGACATATCCGTTGTCGAGCTTCTCCTTCACGATCCTGGAATGCATTACCCTGTCTTCCGTGAATTTCACAAGAAGCTCGTAAGCAGATTTGGCATCCCTGCTTCCAGCAAGATTTTCGTCAACCTTCATTGAGGATGTAGGCTCCTGGGTCAGGTACACTTTCTTCCCATTCTCTGAATAGAAGGCCCGCAGCTTCCTGGAAAGTGTGGTCTTACCTGACCCGTCTATTCCTTCCAGTGCGATGAAGGTCAGATCATTTCCCTCTTTATACAGTGCTTCCTATTTTGCTGAAATCGATCCTTGCTTTTGAAGGGTCCCTGCAGAGCAGCGTTACCCGGCTCTCCCTTCTTTCGGCGGTGAACTCATATCCAAGTTTTTCTCCGAGTTCCCTTGAGAACTGCACTACCATATCGTGCGGCGGCATATTAGATGCAGAAAGCCTGTCCATAGATTGACCCACGTGAACGTATCCCTTGGATTCTATAAAATCAGGCGATGCCCTGGAGTCAAGTTTATAATATTCATCAATGAAGGGCATGTTTACGTCCTTGACCAGGGTGTGCCTGATCACCTTTCTTGTATTGAGCGAGGGAAGAAGATCCAGAGTCCTGTTGAAGTTCTCCCAGGCATTGCCGATTGACGGGTTTAGCACTTCGTTGAAAATCTCCCTGGTGGGCCCCGCTACTGTGACATAAAGCTGCGTTGGAAGCGGATCAAGCTTCTCCAGTACCATAGGAAGGGTTCCATTGGTAACCAGGAAAGTTGAGAAACCTCTCTCTGTGGCAAGTGCAATGAACTCCCCGAGTCTGGAATATATTGTAGGTTCGCCGGTCAGCGAAATAGCTATGTGCTTCGGGTTCTGAGACTCCTCCCATTTTTCCATGCTCACCCTGGGGTTGCCTTTGAACCCTGAAAGCAGTTTCTTGTGCTGGATGATAGAGTTCTCAAGAATGAATTCGGGATCGTCCTCGTCGGAAATGTGCATAGAGTCAAATCCCTGGAATCTCCAGCAGAATGAGCAGTTTTCAGTACAGGAGTTGACAGCGGGCGTCATCTGTATGCACTGGTGTGAACTTATGCCATAAAATGTGTCCTTGTAGCATCCCTCGCCTCCCGTGAGCTGGGACTTTGTCCAGTGGCACACCTTCACTGCGGAGTGCTTGCCGACCATTCCGTAGTGCTGCTTTCTGTATATCTGGGCGTAAGTATTCTGCACGCTCTCGCATATTTAATGAATATAACTAAATTGTGATTTAAAATTGAAGATGAACTCAAAAAAAGTGAGTTCAATCTTCGGATGAACCTTCTCCGCCTGGCGGGGAACCGCCACCACCAGGGCCTTTTGAACCTGCTCTGGTAGCGATAACGTCATCAATTCTCAGTATCATGACTGCAGCCTCTGTGGCAGATTCTATGGCCTGCTCCCCGACCCTGATCGGCTCTATCACTCCAGCCTTGATCATGTCCTGGACTTCCCCATCATAGACATTGATCCCGTGGTATTTCTGACCCTCAGCATGCCTGCTCCTTATCTTTATGAGGATGTCGATCGGATCCAGACCGGCGTTCTCCGAAAGCGCCCTGGGTATCTCTTCCATTGCGTTTGCGTATTTTTCTATAGCGAGCTGCTGACGGCCGCCTACCTTCTTTGCATATTCGCCAAGCCTGAACGCAATCTCAGCAGCTGAGGAACCTCCACCTGAGGTGTATTTGCCGTCTTCGATCGCCGCTGCAACCACATGGACGGAATCTGTTATCGACCTCTCAATTTCGTCCACCACATGCTCCGTCCCGCCCCTTATCAGAACGCTCAGAGCCTTGGGATTCTTGCAGCCCGTTACAAAAGTCATGTAGTCTTCGTCTATCTTCTTCTGCTCCACATTCTCAGCTGATCCAAGATCGGAGGATGTCAGTTCATCGATAGAACTTGCAATTGAGGCACCCGTTGCCTTGGCGAGCTTCTCCACATCGCTCTTCTTTACCCTCCTTACTGCATATATGCCTTCCTTGGAGAGGAAGTGCTGCGCCAGGTCGTCTATACCCTTCTGTGTTATGAGGACGTTTGCGCCGGTTGCCTTTATCTTCCTGACCATTTCCCTGAGCATGGATTCTTCCTGCTGGAGGAATTTCTGTATCATGGAGGGATCGTCGATCCTTATGTTTGTGTCAAACTCGGGTTTCTTGATCTCCAGCGCGGCATTCAAAAGAGCAATCTTGGCTCCATGCACAAAGTCCGGCATTCCGGGGTGGACCTTCTCCTTGTCCACTATGATGCCGTAAATCAATTCCGTGTCGTCGATTTCTCCGCCTTTCTTCTTCACTAACTGGATGTTGTCAAAATCAACTGTATATTTGTTTTCCACCTTTTCGGCAACGCTCTTTACAACCTCATACGAGATTTCGGCGAGCTTGGTCTTGCTGCCTGATGCACTCTTGCTGCTCAGTGCAGTTTCAGCCATTTTTGTAAGAAGGGGCTTGTCATCGATCTTGACAGGCTTTGACATATCGTGGAGAATCTTCTTTGCCTGGGCCGATGCCATCCTGTAGCCTTCCGAGATCACGGTTGGGTGGACATTTTGCTTTATCAGCCCTTCTGCCTCTGAAAGCAAAGCACCAGCGACTATAACAGCAGTGGTCGTTCCATCGCCTACGAAACTGTCCTGAGTCTTGGATACCTCGACCATCATCTTTGCAGCCGGATGTTCAACGTCCATCTCTTTCAGGATTGTAACTCCATCATTGGTTATGACAATGTCCCCGAGTGAATCAACAAGCATCTTGTCCATTCCCCTCGGACCGAGGGTGGATCTGACAGAGGTTGAAATTGCCTTGGCCGCTTCAATGTTGTTCTGCATGGCATCCTTGCCTGACTCCCTCTTAGTTCCTTCTTTTAATATGAAAACTGGCTGTCCTCCTAGCATAGCTATCGAGTAGGTAAAAATAAACTTCTATATAAGTGTTGCCAAGAGTGGTTCTGTCAAGTCTTAGGTTGATCTGATCTCCTGTAAAATTTCGGTAGTTCTTGGTAGTTAATATAATATACATCTCAATGGTGAGTTGTCGTATGAAGATAGTTAAACATTTTTGCCCTAGTTGCAAAAACGAATCAGAAATGGAACTCCTCAATGAATGGATGTTCCGATCATATGTCGTGATAAGGTTCAGGTGCCGTCATTGCCAGGAGAAATTTAATGTTTATACTTCTGATGGGGCAACAAAGTTTACGATTCCAAGATAGCATCGGTCTTGTGGGAGCATATTAAAATTCCAATAACTTTATTTAATTTAGCAAAATTTGAAATAAGATATAGATATGTAATAATATGGTTCCACAGGCAAACTTAAGCGGTAAAGCAGTTCCACCGAAAGAAGGATATCGATTTGATATTGCAACCGGTAAACCGGTTGATTACCGAAAGCCGGAGGAACCTGTCCGACAGGACTATGAAAAAATACTGAAGGATGATTATGACTATGATTTCGACCAAATGGATATAGAGGTTTTTATTCAACGTGGTTCCAAAACTGTCCCAAAAAACTCTAGCGATAGATCAGATATAGTTATCTACAAAACTACTGATAAGAATAAGAGAGATCAAAACCAAGATATTTTAGGAATCGTCGAAACTAAGAGACCCCATAGAGAAGATGGTATAAGGCAGCTTCAAAGTTACATGTCTGCGTCTTCTGCTCAATGGGGTGTCTGGACAAATGGTGATGATATCGAATACCTTTACAAGGACCCCCAAACTGGTGAAGTGAGAAGAGACTTTGTGTTTCAAATCCCAAGCAAAGGTCAAACATGGGAAGATATTGGTAGGATAACTAAAGAAAAGCTTATCCCTGCCAGTAACTTAAGATTAATATTCAAGCGAATATTGAACACATTATATGCAAACACCAATATTAGCAGGAGGGAAAAACTAGGGAATGAAATGATAAAACTGATCTTCTGTAAAATATGGGACGAAAGATATTTTCAGGATAAGCCACCAAAATTCAAAATCGGTTTTGCGGAATCACCTGAAGAAGTCGCAAAAAATATAAAGCAATTATTTGAGGATGTGAAAGCCGAGCTTTCTGAAGACGGGGTTTTTGATAAGAATGATGAAATTAAATTAGAAGATAGGTCCATTGCTATAGTAGTCGGAGAACTTGAAAGATATGGCCTACATAAGACTGATAAAGATGTTGTGGGAGACGCTTTTGAAATATTTGCAGAATCAAAATTGGTAGGTGAAAAAGGGGAATTTTTCACGCCTAGGGAAATCGTTAAAACGGCGGTAAAGTTAGTCGATCCCAAGCCAGGACAGAAAATACTTGACCCTGCATGTGGCAGTGGGGGGTTTCTTATTTATTCTCTTGAGCACATTTGGAAACAGATGGAAGATGATAAAAAGTATCGTGGCAGCCCCAACTTAGATAAATTAAAAAAAGAGATAGCGGAAAAAACATTTTTCGGGATTGATAAAGAACCAGATTTGGTTAAGATTTCAAAGGCATACATGGCCATTGTAGGCGATGGACGTGGTGGTATCGTGGCTCAAAACACGTTACATGAACCAAAAGATTTTGATCCAAAACCAAAGGAAATTTTCGTCCAGAATGATAATGCTTTCAAGAGATTCAATGTTATTCTAACAAATCCACCTTTTGGGTCAAAAATTAAAGTATTAAAAGAAGAGGCAAAACATTTTGATTTGGGGCATGTGTGGAAATTTATACCAGAGGCAGGATGGAACCGAACAGATAAGGTAAAAGCAACTGAACCTCAAACATTATTTGTGGAACGGTGCTTACAGATGCTGGATGACAAGGGAATACTAGCTATTGTACTTCCAGAAACTTATTTTCATGCTCCGAAAGTCAGGTATGTTTTAAACTACATAAAGGAAAGGGGCAATATTAGGGCTATTATTGATTTACCACACAATACATTTAGACCACACAATAATGCTAAGACTATTTTAATGGTCTATGAAAAGGGAATGGCTCAACAACAAGAAATAGTCTTTGGAGTGGCCGAAGAAATGGGTCACAATCATAGAGGGGAGGTCATTTATCGCTACGATAGTGAAAGACAGAATTTTACAAGAGTTGTGTGGGATGATACAGAAATTATTAGGAAAGAGTTGGACAACCCGAGGGACCCCACCAACAAATATGTATTTACAGTTAAAGCAGAAGAAATAAGAAATGATATGTATGTGCCTAGATATTATTGGAAAAAACGAATAGAAAGATTAGAGGCCGAAGCTAAGAGCCAAAACGTTTCGTTAGTGCCAGTATCAGAGTTGATCGAAAAGGAAATAATCAAAAAATACAGAGGGCATGGCGCACCACCAAGTGAATTCAAAGGGAGAGGTGAAATACCTTACGTCAGAGCAGCAGACATAGTTAGTTGGGAACTTTATAAGAATCCGACCGCTATGGTTCCAATCGAGATATACAAGAAGATAAAAGGGCATGGCGTAAATCTAAAAGTAGGTGATATTGTCTTTGTAAAGGAGGGTAGCTATAGGGTAGGTAGCGTTGCTATTGTTTCCCGGTATGATACTGAGATTCTTCTGAACCATCACAGCATTGTATTCAGGGTTGTTAAAGAAGAGAACGAATATAACATAACTCCGTTTTATTTGTTATATCTATTCTCTCACCAGTTGACACAGAAACAGCTTTTTAATAAGGTTATGGTTGACACAACCTTGCCTAACATCGGTAACAGGTGGATGGAGTTAAAACTACCAATATCAAACTCGGAAGAAGAAAGAAAAAATATCAGCAGTCGGATTGAACAATTGTTTGAAAAGAGATGGGCCGCTCAAGGTGAAATTAGCAAGCTAAAAGAAGACTTTGGTGAATTTACCATGTAAGATTATTTTTTCCTAGACGTGTTCCAGTAAGGGCTCTTGCATTTCGGGCATACTTTAGGCATTTCTTCACCTCGCTTTACCCATTCATGACCACACCTTTCACATCTAAACCCCTTAATCTGAATGATTGCCATGAATGTAAATCCATAAGAGCAGTATATACTTTGTGGTAATATACCAATAGTCGGTACTTTAATATACGATATACCTATTACTAATATACTAATCAGTAGGTGAATTAAATGATTGAAACACCGAGAGAAATTAAAGGGAAACAAATCCTTGAAAGCGGTGGTGTAAGAAGGATCAACAGTGTGCGTTATGAAGTAAAATCTCAGTCATCCGACAGAAAATATTCTGTGATCCTGACGGACAAAGGATGGGAATGCAACTGCCCCGATCACATGGAGAGGGGAGTAACATGCAAACATGCGTTTGCCGTGAAATTCTCGCTCAGTTTGAGGGATGAGGTCAGGAAGAATGTGGTCATTGAGCCTGTCAGTATATCAGGTTGTATCTTCTGCCATTCTTCTGAGATAGTCAAGACTGGAATCAGGAAAAACAGGGAGATCGCAATTCAGAGGTTCAAGTGCAAAACATGCAACAGGACATTTTCCCTAAACATAGGGTTTGAGAAAATGAAGCATAACCCGAAGGCGATCACCACCGCAATGCAACTGTATTTTTCTGGGGAATCCCTGAGAAATACCATGAGGGCATTGAAGCTCCTTGGCGTTCAGGTATCGCACCAGACCATATACAACTGGATTGGCAAATACGTGTCACTGATGGAAGAATACCTTGACAGGATAACGCCACAGGTAAGCGATGTATGGAGAACCGACGAGATATATCTCAAGGTTCGTGGTAATCTAACATACCTATTCTCCATGATGGATGATGAAACAAGATTCTGGATTTCACAGATGGTTGCGGACAACAAGGGTACATCCGATGTAAGACCAATGTATCAGGAAGCAAAGCGGATAACAGGGAAGAAGCCAGCGGTTTTCATAAGTGATGGAGCGGCCAATTTCCATGATGCATACAGGAAGGAATTTTACTCAAACAGGCAGACTACGAAACACATAAGGCACATTCATCTTGCTGAGGACAAAAACAATAACAAGATGGAAAGGATGAATGGAGAAATCAGGGACAGAGAAAAGGTGTTCAGGGGACTCAAGACAAAAGACAGCCCGATCCTGAAAGGCTATCAGCTATACCATAACTACGTGAGACCACATGAAGCACTGAAAGGAAAAACACCTGCGGATGCATGCGGGATCGTTGTCAATGGGAATGATAAATGGACGACGCTAATTCAGAATGCATCTATGAATCAGTGAATTCGGCCTTTAAGATATCCTTGTTACTTGTCACTATCTGTCCATCAATTCTAACATTGAAGACTATATTGTCAGTATTGTCATAACAGATGGAAGTTTCCAAAATCTCTCTCATTCTTTTCTCATTGTTCACTTTCTCAATTTTGATTACCATATCATCCCTTTCTTTTTCAATTCTTTTTTTTTCTAAACAGTTCTTTTAACTTAAGGTTAACGTTTTCATTCTCGGTATTTATCTTCTTAAGCTCATTGTCGTCAACTTCTGTCACATTACCATTTTGTTCAATCAGCATCATCTGAATCGGTCCGCCTACCTTCCCATCTTGACTAGCTGTCTCCGCTATTACATATGAAGCTAACCCCTTTGCACCATCTAATGGCATATCCCTAGAGTACAGACGTAGTGTAAGGTAAATTGCATAAAGTGGTATGCCAGTCATGCAGATTCCAGTGTTAAAAAGTTGTGGTGCAAAGTCTGTCTGGCTACTAAGCAAGTATATTCTTTCAACATTTTTCCCTCCTACTTTTTCATAACCACTTATCGTAAGGTTTAATGCAGGTCTCTGGGGCTGGTCTTTTACAGGAAAAGCTGGTATCTTAGAATACCAATCATCATATTTTAATTTGAGAATCTCTCTCAATTTTAGCATGGTCTCGGTGATACTGGGCTCACTTTTGCAAGACTCCCGCCATCTTTGTATCTCATCTATGAATATGGCTCCGGTCTCGTTTGCTCCAGAAGTTTGTATCACTATATGCTTATCTATCTTAAACTGTTTTTTGATGGTATCATTCTGCGCTGTGATACCTCTAGGATCTCCAATAGTACCTCGACTATCTGTAGCGAAGACCATTCCCTCATTTACGGAGAGAACGATTGTCAAAGTCATACAATAAAGTAACTCCAGACAATATAAAAAACCTCGTTTGGTCTTTTAGCAACCGATATTTTACAGGAGATCAGATCAACCTAAGACTTGACAGAACCCCAAGAGTGGTTCTGTAAAGTCTAATATTTTTCATCAACCGAAATTTTACAGGAGATCAGATCAACAAGACTTGACAGAACCTTATTTTATCGTGGTGTATATTTTTACGCAATCTGATGCTGACCA
>JAKATN010000010.1 GCA_021818715.1 Thermoplasmata archaeon | reverse complement strand
CAATTGTATCTTTAGAAAGAGGTTCTTCGTCCTCTGCTAGTTCTGAAAGTCTTCTTATGACTGAATCGTATGACTCGTTTGGGTAGAGTCTCAAAGCATTGAGCCTTTCCTTAAGGTCCTTTTTAATCTGGATAGTTGTCTCCATAATGATGTAATTATACGTATATAGTTAAAGTTTACTATGAGTAGTTATAACAAGATGTTACAGCTTATGGGTGCTATCCATTTAATCAATTAAGTGGCTCCATACCTCTCCTTTTCCGCTTGAATCGGCCAGTTCCAGCGCGGATTCCCTGATCTAAACATTAATACATCAATGCAACAGATGATGAAGGTAGCCGCAACACTTCTGTTCAGAATGCCCGCAGGAGCAGGCATTGAAAGTAAGTACATTATGCTGCTGTAAGAGTGGACAGAGCACGCTTGATTCACATCATTTCATCTTTAGGGAGAAACATTTATCCCCTACAGTCATAGGATGCCAGGCGCATGAATCCGCCGGTTCCAGAAATATATACGATAAAGTTCATGCAGTAACCGCTTCCGAGAACAGGAAAGGAAGAGGTCATGTTCCTGCCCCAAGGAATCAGTAGAGATTAGGGTTTTATGAAAGCCCTATACTGTTAATAATCCCTCCTGAACTGCCATCCACCACCAGCACGATTTTATTTCCTTTATGATCAAATTTAGCGAACCATACAGGAACATGGAGCAACTCAGGATCCGAAACATCGGAATTTGACTGTATACTCCTGATCATGTGGTGTGTTTCGTGGGCTTTTTCTGCCTGAATCTGTTCGACGTTCGTTTTCGCTATATGTCTGGCTGAATCCTCGCTAACATCACCGTTGAGCACCTTGATTCCCTTTGATATTCTGCCGGCGTCAAACGGAATCCGTTTTTCCAGCCCAAACGAATAATCTCTCGGCTGGTACTGGTTCATAGATTTTACTGCAACTACAGGGTGATTGTAGTTTTCGTTCAGCGTATAGGCACGAATGGTACCGCCTCCACCATAACCTCCCCCGCCCATCATCCCGCCGATCATAGTACCTTCCACCAGGCCCATGCCAAGACCCCCGCGCCCTCTGCCTCCTCCAAACGCGCCTCCCGCCAATCCAATTATTGCGGCAGTAGCTGCAACCTTGCCTGCCTCAGCAGCGGCATCAACGGCTGTGTAGTTTGTCCTGGCAGAAACCGGCACAATCCAGTACGGGATATAACCAAGGTTCAGGGTTTCCATCTTGGATTCCTCCTCAAGGTGCCTGTGCAGCAGACCGCGATCCATTTTATCCTTGATTGAGGAAATTGCCATATCCTGCGTCTGGAGGACTATGGGAAGCATTGAGTGCTTTTCTATGCTCTTCCATCCTTCGTTGACAAGGGAAACTGTTGAACCACAATATTCGCACGAAATCACCATCTCCCCGAACTGAGGTTTGATCGGTGCGCCACATCCTGGGCACTTGAGTTCCTGGACAGCCGACCCAGCAAGGATATTGACGGGAGATTCAGATTGAGAACCTGCGATGGGTTTGGCTGCACCAGCTGGAGTCTGTTTTGCACCACACTTTGAGCAATACACTGCATCATCAGGAAGTGCAGTACCGCACTTAACGCAGAACATAGTGTTCACACCCCCTTACCGCAGCTGGGGCAGAACTTTGCATTTGCATCCATTTCGCTTCCACAATTTGGGCATTTTTTCTTCCCTCCAACGTTTTCAAGATTATTCCCGCAGTTCGGGCAAAACTTGGTCCCGCTTGAGACCGAAGTTCCGCACTTTGGGCACGTCACAGTCTGGACCTGCATGCTGGCACCGCAGTTGGGGCAGAAATTATTTCCCGCGGGGACAGCCGATCCGCATTTAGGACAGTTTCTTGCAGGTGGCTGCTGCATCATGTTGGACATCTGTCCGGAGAATGAATAACCCATTCCTGCACCGGCTCCAATGCCCACTCCAAGCCCTGCCCCGATGCCTGCTGTTCCCGACGAGTTCTTGGCAGCATCAACCATTGCCTGTCCCGCTTGGTACTGCATGTAGTTTACGCCCAAAACCGACATTTCTGATCGCGTATTTACTGCCTTCTGCACTTCATCGGGAAGGCTGATGTTGAGCTGCTGTATCTTGTTTATTTCAACCCCATACTGCTGGAAATTGTCCGGCGAGAGTGCAAGTACGGCCTGCTCTATTGTGGTCAGATTTGATGGTATGTCTGTAACTTTCATCCCCTGGTCCTTCATCTTTCCAAGGACCGAGTACAGCAGAATCACGATCTGTTCCTTTAGCCTGTCTTCGACTTCATCTGAAGTCTCCAGGTTTAAGGAACCCACAAACTGGCTTATGAATATCTCCGGGCTTGATATCTTCCATCTGTATTCTCCGTAAACTCTGAGGCTGACCACGCCGAAAGTTGGGTCCGTGAACTGGAATGGCTCAGCACTGCCAAACTTGCCGTCAATAAATCGCCTCTGAAGGTAATAGACTTCAGCCTGCTGCTGGACTCCGGAAAGCGCCTTTACCAGCGGGCCTACCACCGGCGCATTGATATCCGTAAGCGCATATCTGTTCGGCTGGTCGAAAGTGCTTAAGATCTTTCCGTCCCGCATGAAAATGGCTGTTTCGTCCTCCCTGACTACAATGTTATCATTGAGCCTGATCAGCCTTGGCACCTTCCACATTGCATTGCCTTCCTTGAACTGTGTTTCCCACGCGATGGTGGTGGACCCGAATAAGCTGCCGCCCTTGGATGGGATATCCTTTGATTTCTTTCCTATCATTGCTGTTCACCTGCCGTGGTGAGAAGTATCTTCTTTATTGCCATAATTCTTTCATTCCAGGAACTCCTTGCTCCCTCTACTTCTTGCAAAATGTTATCCAGCGATTTACCAAGATCAACAGAAGAGGTGAAATCGCTGAGCTCCCTGATTCTTTCAGCATTGTTCAGAAATTTCAAATCATAATCATATAATCTGGACAGGGCATCAGATCCGATTCGAATCGCTGGGGAAATTCCGGAATATCCCTGCTGGGAATGAAGCATTTCTCCCTGGAACTGCTGAAGCCTAGAAATCCCCGACCCTATCTCGGTAAGTTTACTGAAATTACCGGCGTTTACCAGTTTTGCCCTCTCCTGTTCCAGAGAAATGAGTGCTTGCTGCAATATCCCAGAAATCTGGCCACGCAGAAGTTCATCTGCAGCCCTGAGATCCTCAAGTTTCCTGTAGCCGCTGTACCCGGGAACCAGCAACTGTATTCTCTTGAGAAGTCCCCGGCTCATGTCTACTTCCTTCCTTATGTCAGGGCTGTCAGGTGTCATATGGCAGCATTAAACGATTTCCTATTAAAGTATTTAGCGGAATTCATCTAATGGATATTCCTAATCAATTTTGCACCACGATATATGCATCTCGCCCCCTATCTTTGATCATAACACAGTTCCTGAACTAAGTTGCCAGATGACTTATGAATTTAATTGGCGAGCTTTCAGCTTAGGATACGGCGTACATAAATTAAAGAGGGAAACGATCAAAGCTCCAAGGTACCAGTCTAGCGGAAGTAGGACTTCCACAGTCCATAAGCTAGCCAGGAACGATCCCGGGTTGTCCTGGAGGACGCAGACCAGGCGTAATCAGCGATCAGCGCAGATAAAATACACAATCTGCAATTTGGTTCTTTTAAATTTGGAGTGCCATTAAGTAGAGAAGGACAGTAAATCGTATTTTCGTAATTAGTTGACCCAGTAGACAGACAGTAAATTGAATAACCCTTTGCCTTAGTGTATGTGTTTGCTCATCGCATTGATGTCAGGCAAAATCTTAAGTAAATTTCTTAAATCCTCGGTTCGATATTATATGCGCTATCCATTATTTGGAGCTTATGATGAAAAGAATGGCAAGGGAATAATGTTTCAGGTCGTATTTTACACCGTTGTAACCCTTATGATTCTTTCTATGGGTTTCTCGTTTACCCAGTTCGAACATAACGATGGTGCCGGATCGAGCCATTCTTTACAGAGTGGTGTTATCCCACTAGTGAGCACAAGGGCACTATCGCTTTCCCTTCAGCCGACATTGACATCTGGCGCTCAGGCCGATGATATTATAATTTACGCTAACGTGACATACAATGGGGCTGGAGTGTCTGGGGTCTCTGTCACTTTTACTGACACAAACGGTAATTCATTTCTGCCAAGTACCATTACGACAAATAGCACTGGCGTTGGGATAGTAACTTATTCCATTACCAGCTCAAATCAGGCTTCAGACACTGTATCTGCACTGGCGAACTTGTCTGGTTACCTCAACGCCACAGCATCAGTTGTTATTAACGACGTGAGCAGTACCAATAATCTGGGTTCTTCCATCACTCTGGCGGCATCGGAAGTTTCTTCAGGTTCCACTGACGTGATATCGGGTCACGTCCAACAGGATGGTTTCTCCGTTTCAGGAGCTTCAGTAACAATATCCTCTCCCATCTACTCTATATTTTCCCCATTTACCATAACCACAGATTCAAACGGGAATTACCATTCCAATTTCACGGTTGGAAGCGTAAGTTACCCTGAAACTTCCATAATTGAGGTCACCGTATCTGCATCCGGATATGGATCCAGTTCGTCCGATACAACAATTAACGTTGAACCGTCCGGGCATGGATATCTCTCAGTGAGTGTTATGCAGGCAACCCCATCCAATCCATCTCAGAATGGTTACATGACCATCAGCGCGAGGGTTTCATCTGCAGGGACCGCAATGGCGGGCGTTACGGTTTCCTTTACTGACAGTTTTGGATCCACATTTTCTCCTTTGTCAGATGTAACTAACAGTTCCGGTTTAATTTCTGCCAATGTGCATTTGAGTGATTCCAATTCAGGATACGATACAATCAGGGCAAGCGCCTCGAAAACCGGATATATTACTTCCGATGGTGAATCCATTGTATATGTTAGTTCCGGAGGTTCTCAACTTACGGTTACTGGATCTCTTAAGTTCGCGACAATAAACTCAAACGAGACGGACAGCATCAGTGGAAACGTCTATACGAGTGGATCGTCAAATCAAATCAATGGCGCCCAACTTACTGCTACAGATACCGTCGGTTCCAAATTCCTCAACCTGCCAACGTACTCTGAAAACGGAGGCAGTTATGAAATGTCTTTTGTGTTGCCGTCTGTCACTAAAATTACCAACGACACTATAACAATAACGGCGTCTTATTCGGGCGATGTCTCTGTTTCCTCCAGCTTTATGCTGACGATACTCCCTGCCAATGTAAAGTCCCTCAACGAGAACCTTACTCTGTCAGACCCCACTGCAAGCATTGCGGTAGGTGATACGGAGCAGATTCAGGTTTATGTAACAGCAAATGGCCATCCAGTCTCAGGTGCGTCCGTGGCCTTTACAGACTCATTCGGTTCAAGTTTTGGCGGGCTGTCTGGGGCAACAAATGCAAGCGGGATTCTAATCGAAAACGTGCACTTTAGCTCGGGTTCATATGGAATTGACCTGATTTCGGCCACGGCAACAATTTCTGGATACTATGAAGGACAGACGTCAATGGAGGTAGATGTCCTTCAGGGATTGTCCAACCAGTTATCAGTTACAGCAGGATTGGGGGTCTCAACAATCACAAGTAACGGTACGGACGTCATAAGCGGAACAGTCTTTGATGGAGGCAATACGGGCAATCAGGTGACTGGAGCGACGATCTCGGTCTCAGATACCGCAAACTCAATGTTTCATTCTGCATCAACTTTATCCGGTCAATCCGGATCATTCTATTTTGAATTTAACGCTGCAGTAGTGAACAGGGAAATCAACGATACCATTATACTCACGGTATCAGAGGCGGGTTACACCGGGAGTTCCTCTTCAATGGTATTGACCATACTTCCCGGAAATTCAGGATCACTGTCTGTCGTTGTGTCAGAAGTATATCCCACTTCCGGGATGGTTTCTAATGGCCAGGGAATTGCCACAATACTAGTCGAATCTGCGGGAAAACCTGTTGATAACAGCCTTGTTTCCGTTTCAGACACTGCCGGCTCAACCTTTGAGCCCCCTACAGTTACAACAAACCTTACGGGAATAGCGCATGTATCCTTCAATATTCCAGGTGTTATCAACGGACAGACAGACATCATTACGGCTTCCGCATCTGCAAGCGGGTACAATGGTAGCAGCGGGGAAAGTTATTTCTACGTCTCCGGCGCTTCTACATCTCAACTTGGAGTAAGGATGGTATTGCAGGCGGCAGCTGTATCTCCCGGAAGCACGGTAGTCATAACTGGTCAGACGTACACTTTTTATAATCCATTTGGGCTTGGTCTGGGAATAGGGTCAGTCGGTGGCGTCACCGTTACATTTTCAGATTCAGCAGGTTCCACATTTTCTAATCCTACGGTCATAAGTTCATCATCCGGCAATTTTATCACCAATCTGACCATTCCAAAGAACTTTAAGGGCACTTTCGACGTTATTACTGCCACAGCTTCAATGACTGGCCACCCCTCAGGAACTTCTGCGGTGTCATTGAATATATCAAACAGCCTTTCATCAGCTACATTTGTTGAAAGCGGTCTGCCCTCAGGGACTTCATGGAGTGTGACATTCGATGCCAGCAGTGAGAGCTCCAGCGGTAACGCAACAGTCTTTTATGCACCGAATGGAATGTACACCTATTCAGTCAGTTCTATTCCTGGCTATAAAATAAGCCCATCGAGCGGCACAGTAACTCTAACGGATTCAGGCGTGCGGGTAAATATATCCTTTGTTCAGGTTTATTTTCCAATCACATTCATTGAAAGCGGCCTTGCCTCTGGTACCCAGTGGAGCGTTAACCTTTCCGGAACGGTTGTGACTTCGACCTCAAACTCAATTACCTTCAACGAAATGAACGGAACCTATGGCTACAAGATTCTGCCTGTGCCTGGGTATACCATATCGAGTGTTTCTGGAACGATCACTTCAAACGGGGGCTTTAACCAGTATCTTACCTTCCAGCAGGTGCTTTACACAGTCACACTTAAGGAAAACGGATTGCCAACAGGTTATTACTGGTCAGCTACCCTTGGCACTTACAAACTATCCAGTGATTCAAATCTAATTCAGTTCAGCGTTCCTAACGGAACCTATCCCTATGCAGTGAATGTTCCTACCGGATATTTAGCCGCCAATCAGACGGGTTCAGTAACCGTTTCTGGCACAGGAATGACCCAGGAGGTGACCTTCACGGCAAACCTCTTCGTAAAATACCACGCAACATTCAATGTAACAGGACTGCCAACATCAGTGGTCTGGACCCTGGAGGTTAATGGAAATTCAACGATTCACAACGTTGATTCATTCTCAATCAACCTCCCCGCAGGAAACTATACCTACATGGTAAACGCATCTGAATTCGTAGCCAACAAACCCGCTGGTTCCTTTAACATTTCAACCTCCAATATCACAATAGACATAGTGTTTTCAGCAAGCACAAAATATAGCGTGGAATTCCAGGAAAGCGGATTGTCTTCAGGTCAGCAATGGAATGTGAGTTTGAATGGGGTAACCAATGAAAGTACAGGCACGTCCATTCAATTCTACGAATCGAACGGAAATTACACTTTTGTGGTCCAGGCTCCGGCTGGTTACACCGTAAACCCAAGCTCTGGCACGATTAAAGTATCTTCAGGAAATGAAAACATAGCTCTCTATTTCCAGAAAACGGCTTCAAATTCGAGGATTACCAAATACTCAGTAATGTTCATAGAGAGCGGTTTACCGTCAGGAGCACCGTGGTCACTGACCTTCAATGGGTCCATATACAGCACCTCAACCACATCAATTTACGATTTAGTCCTGAACGGCACCTACACCTTTAACATTACATCGGTTTCAGGCTATGAAATATCCCCACCATCAGGATCGGTGGTAATTAGTGGGCAGGATGAAATCGTTGGGATAACTTTCCAGAAAGTCGCGGTATCAAGTAAAACCGGATACAACATAACATTTATCGAATCCGGTCTCCCACAGGGTGAATCATGGCAAATAACATTCAATGGTCAGCCCCTGTCTTCGACTGGTACAGCAATCACAGTCTCAGAGTTCAATGGCACATACTCTTACACTATTGGGAGTATATCCGGGTATTCAATATCGCCAGATTCCGGTCTGATAACCATAAACGGGCATAACGTCATTATCGGGGTGAACTTCGTTCTTAAAAATAACGTTCCATCCAGTTCCTCGGGTTCAAACATTTTGGGCATTCCACTTTCATATGTCCTTGCCGGACTGGTTACGGCAGTTATCGTTGGATCGGTTCTTGGGGCTGTAGCAGGCGCCCACATCAGGAAAAGACCTTAATATTTCTATATTTTTATAATCAAATTTTTAAATCTATGGTCACCGGGATTATTCCCGGTAAATATTATCATTGCAGGGATACAGAATGCAGCAACATTATGTGGAGGTTGCTAGCGGTGTATCGTGAAGGCCCGCATCAATAGAATTCCTCAACAACGGTGTGTACATGAACATGGCCACGAAGGAAGCTATCACGATTGGGGCAGTAACAAAGAACGGGAAAGAAAAACCATAAGTTTGGGCAATAAGTCCGTCCAGTATTGGGGCTATAGCGGCGCCAGCCCACCTCAGGAAATTGTATGCGGCAGATGATACAGATCTTGAAAAGGGTGAAACCTCCATAGCGAGTGAAGTGAAAGATGCGTTGGAAATACCACAGAAAATACCGGATACCACAATCAGTTCAAGCCTGTAATAAGGGAATGAACCCATGAAAATGAAAATTAACGCGAAAAGCAAAAGGTTAACCTGGAGCAGTTTCAGCCTGCTTATCCTTCTAACTAGTCTTGGAACTAGTATAACAGACGAAAAAGCTACAAGCATTCCCCAGAGAAAATACGTAATTCCAAGCTGCTCGGTTGTAAGCCCGAATAAAGTGAGCGGAGTGAATGCCAGTATGGTGAAGAAGCCGAAGTTGTATCCAAGTGCAATGAGTGAATTCATCCTGACCGGTTTGCTTCTCAGAGCATTAATAATATCTATAGGTGTTCTTGGCTTTTCCCTGGCTTTCGGTTCAATTACGTATAGCATGCTGGCTATGAAACCAATTGCCATCAAAGTAGTGGTCCCGAAGAAAGGATAACGCCAGCTAAAAGAACCGAGAAAACCACCAAGAAGTGGACCAGAAGCAATGCCCAGGCCGAGTGCAGCCTCATAAATGGAAATGGAATTTTCAAGTTTTCCTGCCGAAACTCCAACGATGATGGAAAGAGCAGTCGACGTAAAGAATGCATTTCCAAGCCCCCATCCTCCGCGAAATATCGCAAAAAGTTCTATATTGGGGGAGAGGCCGGAAAGTGCTGAAAACAGTATAACCACTAACAGCCCCGTTGTCAGTGTTTTCTTGCTGCCGAATTTGGTTGAAAAATATCCTGAAATGAACATGGAAAGAGACATTACGGCTATATAGCTGGTAAACAACCATTCCACCTGGAATGGTGAGGCCCCCATTTGTTTTCCAATCAAGGGAAGAAGCGGATCAACTACCCCGATCCCCATGAAGGCAATGAAAGTCGAGAACGCAATTGCCACGGTGGCCCGCCTACCAGAAGTTCTATTCATGCTGCTTTGCATCCCAGATAAATATTTATGATTTTTACCTGCCTCATGCCTTTTATTTCCTGCAGGCTGAGAAGGCCCGGTAAGATTTTCACATCGCGGAGTGCACCCTGCATTGTGACTGCATCCCGCTTCTCTTAGCCTTAAGTCCATTATCTAATGCCAATCTCATTTTCCTGGAGTGGGCCTCATTGATCCCAAGTGAGCTTTACAGACTCATTTCTGTGCTGGCACAATGCCTATGATTCAGATGTAAACTGATTTGTAACATGGCCCGAATCGGGTTTTTTCCTTCTCTAAAGATGGAAAAACTCACAAATCCCTATCTCCTCAGATTTGTTCAGTCATATCCGAAGATCCGCAAGGAGAAACACGCTGTATTACCTGCAAACCTGGATGGCGTTGGCAGTTCGCGATGACCACAGAATTTATTTTATCAACATATACAGGCATTCGGGAACAACCCTGTAATTTGCTTGCAACACGCATTTACACTTCATCAGACCGCGCTGATTGAATTCTAGCTGAAATGTCAGCCAGAAAAAGCGGTTTATGGCATCCATCGAAAGGATAGATCAGGAACGATCCATCTTTTATTGCTGCCGGGGAAAAATCCTAATCCGTGTCAGGTTCGCTCTTCCTTATTTCGTTCAGTGCTTCCTGATCCCTGCAGTATAAATATGGTGCCAGATCAAGTGAAGGAGGCGATTTCTCCAGGGTTCTGCGGTAGACATTCCTGAGGTTTCTGTCGACTTCTCGGCAGTACCCTTGCCATGTAACTCCCAGGGATTCAACATATTTTTTCTCTATTCCGGTAGCGGTCTCATGCGCATATGGATATTCGTATTTTTCATCAGACATCCACTTTTCCGGCAGTTCGTGGTGAAGCCCAATTGATATGCGCGCATCAACCTTCTTTCCCTCAACCTCCAACACTGGAGGGAAATGCTCGTCAAGGTAGATCGTCTTGCCGTCAAGCGAATATCCCCCGGTATACTTGATGTCGTATTTCTGGCTAAGTACTACGGTGGAGCTGTTCTTCCTCTCAAGTATCTTTCCGACTTCATTCCCATCAAGCATTACACTTTCACCGTTGTCAGAAACCATTGTTCCCTTTTTCAAATCTTTCGAAGATCTGAATTTTATTAGTTCTGGTTCGTGAAAGTCGATAGCTATAATCGCTATTTCCTTCGTTCCGTTCTGATTTCTGTCAATGCGTTCAATTACTTCGTACTCTCCCATAGTATCCTATGTAAACATTACATAAAACAATTGATGATCCACAAATTCCTGATCAAGCTATGAGTACTACCCACGCCGCGAGCATAAACACTCCCCCCAAAAGGACCCAATCTCCGAGGAAAAAGTATCCTATTATAACCGCAAGTAAGCCTATCACAAGGGCAGCGTCCCTTGGTCTAGAACTTAGCCTCCTCAGCCTTACAAATACCGCCGCGTAGGCGAACAGAAGAAACAGCAGTATTAACAGTAAAGCGACCACCTTCACAGTTTCATTTATTACAAAACCGCCGAAGCTGTTCAAACTGCTAAGCGGATTGCCCCCAATTGAGAATATCGCTAGAACGGAGAATATTAAAGCGATGAAAAGCAGCAGCAGGGATATTGCAACCAGTATTCTCGATACCTCAAGTTTTGTATTTCTCGCCATACATTTGGTTACCCATAATCAATTATAAACATTTGCATCAAATAATAGTATAAATTTCACCATCAATAAGGTAAAAATTATCTGTAAAAGGGTCAATCCCCTTTCTTCTAATTGGAATTAAGTTTGTCAGCTATCCCGGATAACCTATCACTGTATCCTCAGACGTCCCTGAGCGTTTCTGAAGAATATACTGCATAACTTTTCGGTCAGTCAATTGTCCTATCAGCATTCCATCCACTTCATGTACTGCTACTGCTTCCAGTGAGTATTCAAATCGTTTCCCTGCCACCGTCGGTTATATCACACGGATCCGCCTATTCCTTCTTCGTTGCGGAGAGCGGATTGTAAATTGATCCAGGACCTGGTTAACACCTCTCTCCTTCTGCCTCACCATTCCAGAGATTGTTTTTGCGGCGCTCATGGCTTTTTAGGGTACTAAACAAAGCAGGAAAAATTGAAGCCCACCATTTCTCCAGAGCAGCCTGACATTGTCCATAAAATCCCCAAAAAAACATTGGTTCAGAAGGACGCATTCGTGCCGCAAGTCATTTTTACGCACTTAAGAAATCAATTTCGAAATGGTTTTCCAAATTAAATTATACCTGGCGATATGCGCATTATCATGCTGAGATAAGAATAGCGATTTTCCCTGGCTTTCCACTAGACGCAGTATTTTTTGAACCACTTCAGCTTTCTGTCCAACCTGTCCAGCATATTTTTTGGTTTTCCCCTTCTTGCATGCTCATGAGAGTCGCCCTGATATCTCACAAGCATGGATGGCACGCCCATTACGCGAAGTGCAGTGTACATCTGCTCTGCCTGCTCAATCGGGCACCTGTAATCCTCCTCACCTTCAACGAACATTGTTGGGGTTCTTACCTTCTTGACATTATAAATAGGAGATAACTGCATCAGCCTTTCGATCCCTTCGCTGCTCCAGGGGTCTTCCACACCAAGCTCCAGGGGGTTAAAATAGAACCCGATATCGCTGGTTCCGCACATGCTCATCAGATTCGATATAGACCTTTCCGGGATTGCGCACCTGAAAATATCCGTCTTAGTGATTATTGCGTTGATCATGAAACCACCGTAGGAGCCGCCTGTCACTGCGAACGGCCCCTCAAGAGAATATTTTGCTTTTGCTTTTTCCATAAATGACATCTGATCATTGAAGTCCTTGCCACACCAGTCTCCTACACATTCCCTGGCAAAATCTTCGCCGTATCCTCCGCTTCCAGCTGGATTTCCAAAAATGACGTTGAATCCGTTCTGGGCAAGGAAATTAAATTCGATTGAGTAAGCATATCCGTAGGCAGAATGCGGGCCACCATGTATGGAGAGAACATTCGGACTTTTCCTGTCGGACAGAAGCAGCCAGGCATCTTTTCCTTCCAATTCTAAACGATGCGGAGTTGCGCCTTTGATTTCAGGATTAAGATCAAGTTCCTTTCCAAAGAAGATCACAGATGGCTTTTCCGGCGAGGTATAAACATAGGCAAGTTTTCCAGACTTTACAGAAAATTCCCTGACTGCCAGTCCGAGATCAGTTACTCTTTCCACAGTCCCGTCGTAACTGAAAATGGATGCAGAACCGCCTGTCTGGCCAATGAGGTAATACTTTCCGGAATCGTAGAGAAGTTTTTGAGCATCAGAAACAAACAAATCTGACAGCACGCTGCTGGACGCGTTCATGCCGATTTCAACCGCCGTATCCGTTTCTGGAAACATCAATTTATCAACCGCCCAGGGGATATACCCCCGTCTGTGTCCCACGTATGCCACCCTCCCTTCCGGGGAGAGGCAGATTGCGCTCACGTTCCCACTTCCTTCTGTTATCCTGGAAATCGCCTTGCTATCAGCATCCAGGGAATAAATGTCATGCAACTCGTGGTCGTCGTCATTCTCGGTAGAGGAAAATATGATCTTTTCCCCCTGGGAAGAAACGTCCGTAACGTCAAAATCCCCCTCCACCAGGGTTTCTGTCTTCTCTCCTATTAGAACAAGCTTGTTCTTCTTTCGCAAAAATCCCCTAGAATCAAATCTGTATTTGATCCTCTCAGTCGCCAGCGGATCGTTTGGATCAAAGGGGTCTGAAACAATTGCGAGAACCCCTTTGCTGCTAGGCTGGTATTTGGTAATTGATCTGTTCCAGTAAATTTCTCTTGGTTCCTTTAAAGGTTCCAGTTTGATCAATCTTTCCCTGTCCTTACTGTAGGATATATAGTATAACGATCCATCGTGATAAAGCGGCATTCTCTCATGATTTCCAAATGTCAGACGATCAAGCGTTTCTCCATCAAATCGGTAAATGGAGGATTCATACTCACCATTCTCTATCCAGGTGATGGTGAAGACAACGAAGCCATCGTTTACCGAGAGATCTGAGGCGATCCTTAATTTGTACGCGTCTTCCGGGCTTTGCATAGAATGTGAACATCAAGATCGGAAATAACAGTTCGCATTGATACAATACTGGAGTCGAAAGGCCATTTCAGTAACAATGCAATTGAAACAAAGATAAGTTCATCTCGAGCCCATCTTTTTCGCAAATCTTCGCAAAGATTCGGATGCGGTGCAAAGAACCAGGCAGGCAACCTTCGGATAAGTCTGGCCGGCAAATGATGGATCGACCTGAAATAACCTTTCAATTTCGGTCATCATATAATAAACGGAAGTATTACTTCCAAACATGCAACCAGGAAGGGCAGGGCGGTTTTTCACACCGAAGGATGTGGAACTTGCGTTGAGTGAGATATCAGCGAAGGACCGGATAATGGCGGCACTGGTAGAAAGGGTAGGCGTTTGCCAAATCCCGCAGGGGAGCGATCCTTTTAGCGATCTGGTCGAATCCATGGTGTATCAGCAGGTGACTGGGAAGGCAGCAGCGGCAATATTTTTAAAACTGCTAAGTGAGACCGGCGGCGTGCTTTCACCGGACAGGATAATGTCCCTTTCCCATGATCAGATGAAGAACGCGGGACTGTCCAGGCAGAAAATCTCCTATATCCTGGATCTGTCTGAAAGGGTTAAATCGGGTGCACTCAATTTGCGCGAAATCTCATTCAAGGATGACAGTACCGTGATAGAGGAATTGACAGAAGTAAAGGGGATTGGCATCTGGACTGCCCAGATGTTTTTGATCTTCACGCTGGGAAGGCTTGACGTTTTTCCCTCCGGGGACCTTGGAATAAAAAGGGCCATGGAGAAGCATTATGCTTTCAGGGGAGAACTGACGGAGAAGAAGATGCAAAGAATTGCCCTTAATTGGGCTCCTTACAGGACTATCGGTACACTTATGCTTTGGAAGAGCGAGAACACGAAATTACTCCAGCCATCTTGACTTAATGCATAAAACGCTCGATTTTATCAACCATCTATCTTCCCCGGCTTATGGCACTGATTGAGGCGTGAATATGGTGTCTGTGGTCAGAATCGGCATTCAGTACAGCAATTCTGAATGTGATTGCAGTTCCATTCCGATACCCAGCATGTAGTTTTCAGGGGTAGGATCCCTGCTGATGGCGAAAATTCACATTTATCTTTTGACTGCCTTAGCTGATAGATTGCACGCAGGAATAAGTTTTTAAGCGTTTTCATTTTAGTTCCGAAATGGCAGTTGAGGGGAAGGTCAGCCCGTTTGTAACCGATCTCTCAGCCGTCAATATGCTTATCTCATTCTGCGTCAGCATGTTTTCGTACACCGTCTTCCTGTTCCTGGAGGCATATTCTGTGCCTATTTATTATGCCGGGTTGGGACTTTCCCTTGGACAGGGCTTATCCATTGTCAGCGCCGTTTATGTGGGGAGGATGAATGATAAGGGGCATTCCTTCTCTATGATGTTTTACGGCGCCATTGTCTATTCGCTAGGCATAGTTGCCATATATTCGGTGGCGAATCAGCATTTTCTGCTTCTGGTAACCGTCCCAATAGTCATTATAGCACTGATCGTTTTTGAGGGCTTTTTCAGATCATCTTTGAACGTCTTCGTATCCAAGTCAGTTTCCAGGGAGATGCTGGGTGCCAGCTATTCAAGAATTAACGCCCTGGAGCTGATTGGATCTGCCTTTTCATTCGTGGTGCTGCTTACGGCGGCACTGTCCAACGACCTTGGTATAGTCTATCTGGCTTCGGGCACAATACTCTTCTTGGTCAGCATCTGGGTATTTTCCATGCTTCATAGAAAAGAAAGGAACAGGCTGATTGTTGAAATGAATTCAGTCCCAAGGCCAGGCTTCCGGGAGAGCATGAGGGTGATGAAGGCAAAGGGAAACGCAGTGGCATCGATAGTCATCACCAAGGCGCTTATGACCGTCGGAACATTGACTTTCACATACTTTTACCTGCTTTCTGGAGAGTACGCGGGAGTTGGGCTTGAATATCTTTTTGCTGCTCTTGCCACAGCCTTTGTCCTTGGGGCTGCATTTTCAAGAATAGGCGAAAGGCTGATGGCCCGCGGCCTGGATCTGGGAAGAAAAAGTTATGTATACATGGCGCTCAACGATGTGCTCACATACTCCATACTTCTGGCAGCAGTCTTTCTCGACAGTAAACTGCTTATAATCCTTTCAGTGTTTTCGTCTTCGACCAACCCAATTTTTTCCGCCGGGATACTTTCCTACGACGTGAAAGCGATCGGCAAAGAAAACCGCGGAATGTTCGGGGGGGTTCAGAGATTGACGATCGGCACCTTTTCCGCCGTCGCTCTTTTACCGCTGACTTTTCTCTATCTGGCAGACAGACTTATGGTCTGGGCGGTGGTTGTAGTAGTTTCAGTCGCTTCAGTCATAACTTCACTCCTGATACCAAAACTGGCCGCATGATATTCCTGTCTAACGGGTAGTGTTAGAACCCCGTACAAGTTATGGTCTGAAGCGGATATTCCGTTATCAGGATACAATAATATTTTTAATAAACTGTAACGCTTAATTAATGCTTTTATATATACTGACATTGATCGTCGAAGCGTCCGATGCACTCAATTCCATTTGCGAAAGGCTCAAATCTCTTGAGCCAGCCGGGAAAGAATCCGGTTATGGCAGTTGCCATGATGAAAAGCTGCGCTGCATGGAGGTGCTCAGGTATCTTGGCTATGCAAGATTGGAGAAAGCAGAGAACGGAGTCCTGTTATATTCTGAAAATTCAGGCACGCCAATTCCTGTACTGGTTCACGGGGAGGATGAAGAAAACCCATTATTTACCGAAGCCTGCAGGGAGATCAGAAAAGTTTCAAACCCAAAAAAGGATTTTGCAAATTACGAAGTTGAACTGGCTTCCGGTTATTATGAATCAGGCAAAATCGATGAGTCACTCCTGACGATAAAGATCATTGACGACCTCAGGAAGCAGGAATTCTACTCACTTAACCTCGGGAGGTATTACCGTCTGAAAGGGATAGAGGCATTCTATTCCGGGCAGAACCAGCTATTACCAAGATACTTCAAGAAGGCCTTGCAGGAGGCTGCTGCCATGGATGACCATCTTTGCGTTGCGAATTCTTACATGGGCCTTGGGAATTATCATAGCTGGCTTGGTGAACTCGAAAAAGCGATTGAAAATTTTGAACATGCCCTATCGGAATATACGGAAATCGATTACAGGCCGGGAATTGCCAAGGTGAAGCTCAATATAGCGCTGTCAATGCTTAAGTCGGGAAGAATATGGGAGGCCACAAACAGCATAGAGGACGGAATAAATCTGTTGAGCAATCTCAGAGAGGATTTCCTGCTGCAGTATGCCTACATGTATAAGGCCCTGATTATGAAAGCTGTGGACAGGTACCAGGATTCACTGGATAACTTCCAGAGTGCCCTTGATCTTTCGCGGGTAACTGGAAATGGGGTAGTTTTTCACCTGTCCAGACTTGGCATAGTTTCCCTTAACGCCCTGCGAAACACAGGTAACTATGATATTAAGGCGCTTGAGGAAGCGAACGGGTATTTTTCCAAATCGAACGATATCAATCATCTGGCAGCAGTCTATACGGCGTTCTGCAATTACTATATAGCAACAAAGGACAAAACAGGGCTTGAATGGGCTCTTGAAAGACTCCTGACCACAAGAAATGAAAATATTGTGCATCTCAAGAATGAGATGATCGGCCATTTTACTGAAATTTTCAAGGTGATGAAAATACAGAAATATGATCCGTTGTTAATCAGGCAGACCAGGGACAAAATAATCTCCTGGCTGCGTTCACCTGATTATATTAAAGAGTTTAACAGCATGACTAAGATGTTCATGGGCGACTACTGAAGCGCTTAGAAAATTGGTGATCCACCACCGATTGGGCCGGTCATGGGCTTTAACACCTCCTCTTCATTTTTTTCAATTAATATTTCCATGGGTTCGGATCGGTCCAGCAGTTATTAATTTATCTAATTATATACAAATAATTTAATAGATTACTATTATTTTAATAATATGATTATGCACAAATATCTCTGCTGCGATAAGTTTATTTAATATTTGCTTTATAAATATTTGTATTTGTGACATGATGAAAAAGTGTAGATCATGTGCTGAACAATACCTGTGTAAAGATGATCAGCCGAAAGCATTTAATCTTCATAATCGCATAAGTGCCGGGATCGGGGATCGAACCCGAGACCTTCGGATCTCTCAGCCTTCCGGCATATGAGTCCGACGCTCTACCAACTGAGCCACCCCGGCTCAAAAAAAAAGACAGGTTATGCCGGAGCCTGAGGTTCTTCTATGTCCTGCCTTGTCTCGGCTACCTGAGCAATAGGGCCATGATTTTCCGTTTTTCGGATTTCCACCTTTCTGAGGGGGAATATATGCCGGCTGACAGATATCAGGTCGGAGGTAATTTCATCGCCAATTACGTAATTTGAAAGTTCGCCAAGTGAAAGGCTTCTTATCTTATTCCTAAGGAATTCATCTGAACCTTTTCTGATGCTGGCCAGCTTCGAGGCGTTCAATTTTCCATCTATCACTATCACTGCCTTGATCACGAAACCGTACCCGTCCTTGGTCGCGTCCTTCACAATAATATCTATCCTGTCCTTCCTCCTTCGAACGAGTCTCCTTATGTAATCGTCCCCAACGTAGTGGCCATCGAAAGTGGTCTGGCATTCTAGTCCGTTGCAGGATACAATCTTGAAAATAGCCTTGGTGTTTCCCTTCTTCACGTTACCAGTCAGGTCTGATACCGGAACTTCCACTCTCCTCCCGACCATGACCTCAGGTGAGGCTCCAGGGCATTTGACTATCTCTTTTCCGCCCATGAACGGCGGTGCTGCAATTGTGAACCATGTTTTCTCTTTCCACTTGTCCTTTCCCTTTTTCTGTGATTTTTCTGAGGCCATTTAATCCCTCTAGCGCCAAACGCGCACTGGAAGTACGATGGGAATGGTGGTCTAAAATTAAACCTTTCCCTTCAGATACGCTCAATCGAAGCGGTCATGCAATGCGCACCGCCATAACCTCCCGTGAGTTCCTGCAGATCGAGCGTTACCTGATCTATTCCGTGTTCCCTGAGATCTTTCCCTGAGGGGAACATATTCTTCCCGCCTGAGCGGTTGTAAGCATCTTTTACTGCATCAAGGGTCTTTCCCCTGAATGCATCCCTCTCCAGGAGCCTGCTGATAACCTTTCCAGTATCTATCGCAAGAATCCTGCCATCCCTCAGGGTGAGGAAGTTGGAGGCATAGCTCAACTGTTCGGCCACGGACAGATCGATTATATTGAGGTCCCTTTCCCTTATTACGTCAATAAGTTTTTCCGAACCAGCCCTTTCATATAAATCACCGTTCCTGTGAAAAACCTGTACCACAGCATTCCTGCAGAGCTCTGCAGAAGTGACAACGGCACTGGATGAGGGGAAGTTAATATAGGTGTCAAGGTGCATATTCACCATCGGGTCTGGTGAAGGCTCCATGAATTTGTAGACCGGATTCTCAACTGCGTAAATCGTGTCAAATTGAAGCAGGCCGGAATTCATTGCCTGCATTACACCGGATATGTTGGTTCGGTTTCCAGTCCCGAAAAGTGCATAATCTCCTGCCGGGATGAAGTCCCCGCCTTCCAGGGTACCTTCTCCATTTATGGCAAAAATGCCTTCTAAATTCAGGCCTTTCTCAAAGAGAAAACTTGTAATCTCAATCTCCTTCTTCCGCTGGGGGCTCTTCATGTTACCAATGACCATTCCGGCCGGCATCACGGCCTGTTGGTCTCTCATGAAATAAAGATTCGCGAGTGGGATGTTGGAATATACCGTAGGATAGCTTATGCCGCCATCGGTGGATTTTCTTAGATCAAGGGAGGGCTCAAGCGTCAGGATCTCAAAAAGCGTCGATGAGTCCAGATCACTCGCGTTTCTGGCAAACTCCTTTCTTGCTTTTGCTACATCCGTTACTTCGCCGAAAAACATGACGTTATCTATTACCTTCTCCTCAAGCGCTCGCCTGAACGATTTCCTGGAATCGGCAAGCTTTATGTAAGTGTCCCGGAGGTGCATTACGTCCACCCCTTCCGATCTCAGGGTTTCGGCCAGCCCGTCATGTTCTTTTCTTGCCCTTGCCGTGTTGAATGGTCTTTCGAAAAGAAATGACCTTGGGGACAACATTGCATATTCTATCTCAAGGCCTGGCCTGTGGATCATCACCTTGGTGAGCTTTTCCCATTCTGCACTGATCGCCATCTCGTACCGGATAACATTGATTGTCTTAATGTTTCACGGATTGTGGCGGAAGCGCGTAATATTCACCCTGGTAATAAACAACGTCCACATGGTCATCATCGTATATTCCTTTCACTGCCAGGGTATTCATCCCATCCGGGCTCACTATCTGCATCTCATCGCCTGATCTGTACATCAGGGAATAACTCTCCAGATTCACTCCATTATCGATTACTCTGAACCTGGATGAGAAGAACTCTGCCGAATCAATCACAATAACCTTCCTGTCCGGCAACCCCATCAGTGTAAGGGTTCTTTTGTGGACGGACAGCACTATGTAAGGGGTTTCCGATATCTTGACGACTGCCCCCCGGTAAAGGTCCGCCAATCTAACAAGGTAGGTGTACCTGTAAAGATCAAGGCCGTTTGACCTGCCTGACAATTTCTTGGTGACAGAATACAGTGAAAAATAAAGTTCAGTCAACTTTCTGGAGAACGCCTCCGCTATCTTGAAAGATCCAAAGAACACGTCAAGTCCTTCATTGCGCCTGGTGACCTTGGTTATGTTTGGCCTCGTACGGTCAGATATGTCGGCAGCATGATCAAAAACCCTGTCCAGCAAAGGGGAATAAGCTCCGGTGATCCCTCTGATCTGAACAATCGCTTCGAAATAGGATCCGGTAGCTTTGTTGCATCGCGGGCAACTCTCCTTGCTTATGCTATACGGTATCTCGTCATGGAAGGTCGACCGGGAATCGTCCGCTATTACTGATACCTCGGCATCAATGGCTCCATCCTCTGAGAACAGGTCAATCTCGTCATTGTCGACCTCAATCTGTATTGCAGCATTCCTACCAGAATAAAGTTTGACTATTGACTTTCCGATCTCTTCCTTCTTTACGGAATAGAGCCATCTCTTGTATGTTTTCAGCGCCCCGCATTTAGGGCATGCGACGAGGTTAAGAATGCCTTTCCTTTTTACGCCGAGGGCTTTGATTCTGCATTCATCGCATACCGGTTTTTCCGAATGTGTTTCCTTTCCACAATTTACGCATATCATTCTTATTCAGGTATTTTCCCACTGTGCAGGAAGCTCTTTGAGAGTTCCCTTGCTACAATATGTTTTCTTATCTCCGTAGTCCCTGCCCCGATCTGTCCAAGGATTGCGTCTCTCAGCAATCTCTCCACTTCGAAGTCCCTCAGGTAGCCGTAGCCGCCATGAATCTGAACGGCCTCCCTGGCAATATATTCAGCAGATTCGGCAGTATAAAGTATGCCAGTGGCTGCGCTCAGCCCATCCTTGCTGCTCCCCTTCAGTTTTGCAAGCGCATCCTCGCACAGAAAACGACTTGCCCTGTATCTGGAATACATGTATGCCAGCTTCTCCTGAACGAGTTCGTATCTGTCTATGGTCTGACCGCCCTGCTTCCTTTCCGATGCATAGCTGACGGAAAGTTCCAGTGCACGCCTTGCAAGCCCCAGAAATATGAACGAAAGTATCACCCTTTCCGAATTCAGGCCGTTCAAGATTACATTTTTCCCGTCATTTTCCTTTCCTATAATCCGATCTCTTGTAAGGTGTATCGAATCAAAGAAAAGCTCGCCAGTTGGTGAACCTCTCATCCCCATCTTCGAGAATTTGCTTCCCCTGGAAAACCCCTTGTCCCCGGATAGGACAACGAAAGGGGTATATTCCTTACCCGTGCGTGCATACACAAAGAAAAGATCAGAATAGGGTGCGTTTGTGATAAGCGTTTTGCTTCCGTTCAGCAGGAAGCCGTCTCCGTCCCTGACTGCTTCAGTTTTCATGGCCAGGGCGTCGCTTCCGGAAGACGGTTCGGTGAGTGCCAGCGACCCAATCCATTCGCCCGAACAGAGCTTTGGCACATACTCTTCTCTCTGCTGTATGCTCCCATTCCTGTAAAGGCTGTCAAGACAGAGGTTTGAATGGGCCCCATATGAAAGGGCAAGAGGGGGTGAAACGTATCCCAGTTCTTCCTCAACCAGCGCCTGCGCAGCGTAATCCATGCCAGATCCTCCGTACTCTTCCGGTACAGTTATCCCGAGGAGACCAAGCCTGCCCATTTCCTTGAAAATTTCCTCAGGAAAATAATCCTCGGTATCTATCCTGGACGCTATGGGCTGAATCTTTCTCTTCACGAATTCCCGTACCGTTTCCCTGAGTTCCATATGTGTCTCGTTATAGACCGGCTGCATTATGATTGGAAATCCAGCGACTTATAAATAGGCACCTGATCCGGCTGTTTGGATTTGCGAATATTGCGCATTCGTGCATATGGGGATATTAAATTTGAAAATGCACACCCAAAGTCAACCAGAAACCTCCTATCAGGGCGATAGAAAGAACAGTTTTAATTTTTGAAGTTCAGGTCTATGCCTGTGACAGGATAAAACTATTTAGTCAAAGTTCATATCGCAGGCTGAAGGGTTTCCAGATCCAGGTAAGCCCTTACCGGAAGCGTGCAGATAAATGTATATTGAGATTGAGGATGAATTCATAGCGAGGGTACCGCCAGACAAACTTGGCTTGGACTACGATAATGCCCTGCTTGGGGTTGCAAAGACATCTCTGGAAGGGATACTGAGGGACGCAGAAGTTGCGAGTTATGGGGTTTCAAAGAGATGTTTTGTCATATCGGTGAGCTCCATAGAGAAAATAGGCGAAGGCACAATTGTCCATGGTGATGGCGCGGTATACCAGACGCTCAGGTTCCGGGCAATAGGCTATATGCCGGAGATGCAGGAGATAGTTGAGGGATACGTGACCAGCGTCCAGAAATTCGGGGCGTTTGTAAGGTTCGGGCCATTTGAGGGTCTCCTGCATATAAGCCAGATAATGGATGACAGGATCGACATTGATCTTGCAAACCAGAGGTTCATAGGTAAGGATACCAAGCGTGACCTGAAGGTGGGAGACAGGGTAAGGGTGAAAATCGTCGCTCTCAGCCTTCCAAGTTCATTCATAGGCGATTCCAAGGTGGGACTGACTATGAAGCAATTGGGTCTCGGGAAGCTGGACTGGCTCAGGAAGAGGAAGGAGAACAGGGTGGAAAATGAAGCTTGAACTGAAGGCCTGCAAGAAATGCAAGATGCTAACTTCTGAAAAGACCTGCCCGGACCATCCTGACGAGAAACTGACCAGCGAATGGTATGGCTTCATCTTTATCCAGAATGTCGCTGAATCAGTGATAGCGAGGGAAACAGGCATAACCAAAGAAGGAAGGTATGCAATCAAGGTCAGGCAGTAAGCGCTGTCTTGACATAGAAACACGCAAAGCAGTAGAATCCGCCACCCATGTCCTCATAGACCCAAAACAGCTGATCAGAAAGGCCGGGAAGCATCCGGTGATCAGCGTCGGGGATTTTACGAGCGGCGTGCTGGAGGAACTGGGGGCTGTTCCCAAATTGGAGATAGTGGATCTGAAGACCAAGAGGTCCGGGAGCTACCCGCACAGGGAAGGCGCCAGCATCATAGAAAACCCGCAGGGATGCATCACGGATGACCTAGTGAATGCAATCCGGAATGTCCTGGGCGGTCAGGGAAACGGGAGGATCGAGGTCGTCGGGGAAGAGGATCTGGCGGTAATTCCCGCCGTGATGTATGCAAAAACAGGATCGATAGTAGCATACGGCGTGCCCGACAGGGGAATGGCCTACATCAGAGTTAATAAAGAAGCACGCATTCGGGTTCGAAGCATATACGAAAGGATGGTCACCGATGGTCAAGATTGAGATAACCAATGTAAAGGATAACGTCATTTTGAAGAGGAAGGAGATAAGCTACAAGGTCGTCTACGATGCTGAATCGACACCAAAGCGTGAGTCGATCAGGGAAATCATCTCCAAGAATTTTAAGGCAGAAAAGGAGCTTGTGATTGTGGACAGGACTGTCCAGGAAACCGGCAAGCCTGAATCGATTGGATATGCAAAGATTTACGAGAGCAAAGAGAACGCCATGCTCTACGAGCCGGATTACGAACTTTTCCGGAATGGCCTCAAGACCGAGGAAAAGAAGGAGTGATTGAAATTGCTTAAACGGGAATTGTACAAGTTGGATAACGGAAAATTGGTAAGGGAAAGGAAATTCTGCCCCAAATGTGGTCCGGGCACCTTCATGGCCGAGCACAAGGACAGGCTGACCTGCGGTAAATGCGGATATACAGAGATAAAGAAGAAAAAACAGGAAGCCGCAGCCGTCGATAAAAAGTAATTTATCCCCTTTTGGATAATAGCAGATGCCCAAAACAGGCACTGCAATTCTCCCGCTCCATTATGGGAAGCCCCCAGAGAGGCTGTTCAGGAGGATGGTTAAGCTTGGGGGAATATTGTGCGATCTTATTTCTGAAAAATTCGGAACTGAGGCACTGATCTCAAAATTCGCAGATCCTTTCTGGTTTCATTCATTTGCGCTGGCTACGGGATTTGACTGGAATTCCAGTGGGACAACTACGGTGCTTCTTTCCGCCCTAAAGGAGTATTATGCCTCGCATGGCGACGGGCTGATAATTATAGGGGCGAAAGGGGACGGATTCTCAACAATAAGGGAACAGTTTTCGGAAGCAGGCAAAGTGGCCGGAAGCAAATTCATGGAAGAAGCATTCATCGTTTCCAGGGATGTGGCCAGGGTTGATAACAACCTGCTACAGGACTCATTCGACCTTTATCTCCAGTACATGGTCACTGACGGGAATTCCTGGTCCATAGTCCAGCAGGGGATGAACCCGGAGGTTAGGCTTGCCAGGCGCTATCACTGGCATTCCGGCATCTCCGGGGCACTCTATGATGATGCCAGATCCGGCCTGTCAGGATCGAGGATAATGGACGGAGTACTGGATCTCTCCACAAAAGCAAGCGCTGGAAACAGGGACGGGATACTCGCGGTGATTCAGGACAATCCGGAAAAGTACGCCGGATCGATTGGCAGGGGAAAGCAGAGAACACTTGAGATGGGCAATGCAGAGGGGAAGTTTCTCAACCTGGACGTGAGAATCAACTGGAAGAAATTGAGGGATATTTACGAGTATTCCCCCAGCGGGTTTCAGGAACTTTACAGAATGAAGGGGGTGGGAAAGAGTACGGTCAGGGCACTCTCATACCTCTCCGAGATAATCTACGGGGAGGGGCCGTCATTCTCCGATCCCCTCAAGTTTTCATTTGCCCTGGGTGGAAAGGACGGCATTCCAAAGCCTGTCGACTATGCCGATTATGATGCCTGCATTTCCTTCTTCGGGGAGGTCCTGGGCAAAAGAGGCTTTGACAGGTCCATTGATCTGCTTATAGACAACCTGGCGAGATCCGGTTTCAACCTGCGGTAGAATCTCTGGCAGCTTTACAAATAGTTATATCGGGAGTTTGCTTTAGTATGGGATCGCACCGATGCAGACCGGGATAGATAGTAGGTTCAGGGTAGAGGATCACCTACCATTCCTGGACCCTATTGTGAGCAAGTGGTTCAACTCAAGGTATGACGGCCTGACCGATCCACAGATTAGGGCTATCCCGCTAATACACGAGGGCAAGAACGTTCTCGTCTCAAGCCCCACCGGCACTGGCAAGACCCTGACGGGGTTCCTGTCGATCATTAACGAACTGTTTATCCAGGCAGGAAAGAATGAGATCAAGGATCAGATTTATGCAGTATACATTAGCCCCCTTAAGGCACTTGCGAACGACATTGACAAGAACCTGAAGAAGCCTCTCACAGAAATATACGCCCTGGCCGAGCAGGAAGGGTTGAACTTGCCTGAGATAAGGGTTGCGGTGAGATCTGGGGATACCCCCCAGAAAGAGAGGCAAAAGATGCTCAGAAAGCCCCCACACATCCTTATCACAACCCCGGAATCCTTTGCCCTGCTTTTGAGCAGCCCTAAATTCTCCGAGCATCTGACTTCAGCCAGGTACGTGATTCTGGATGAAATCCACGAGATTTCCTCCACCAAAAGGGGTGCTTTTCTTTCACTGAACCTTGAGAGGCTCCAGAGCAGGATAGGTCGCAGGCTTACCAGAATTGGTCTATCAGCTACTCAGGCCCCGATACAGGAGATAGCAAAGTTCCTTGTGGGCCTGGAGTCGGGAAAGATAAGGGACGTGGAAATAGTCGAAGTGGACGCAAAGAAATTCCTTGATCTCAGCACCCTCACTCCCGTGCCTGACCTGACAGCGGTCCCGCAGGATGTGGCCAATGAAAGAATGTATGACATTCTTACCGACCTGATAAACAAGCACAAGACGACTCTAATCTTTACAAATACCAGGAGCTCTACTGAACATGTTGCAGTAAGGCTAAAGGCGCGGGGAATAGAGAGCATAGAGGCGCATCATTCCTCGCTTGGAAAGGAAACCCGAATAGACGTGGAGAACAAGCTCAAGAACGGGGAACTGAAATGCGTGATAACGTCGACGTCGCTTGAACTTGGAATAGACATAGGCTACATAGATCTTGTGGTGCAGATAGGCAGCCCGAAATCCGTGTCGAAGGGTCTCCAGAGGATCGGGCGATCCGGGCACAACGTCAACGACATGTCGAAGGGCAGATTCGTGGTTTTTGATCTCGACGATCTTGTGGAATGTGCTGTCCTCACCAAGGCTGCATACGACAGGGAAATTGACAGGGTGACCATACCAATGAATTCGCTTGACGTGCTTTCCCAATGCCTCGTGGGAATGGCAATTGAGAAGGTCTGGAAGGTGAAGGAAGCGTATGATCTGGTCCGGAGTTCATATTCATACTCCACGCTCTCCTGGGAGGATTTCCTGAATACGGTGAATTACCTTGCCGGAGAGATAAAGGACAGCACCATATTCCCAAAAATATGGATTGACAGGGAGGAAGGAATATTCGGGAAAAAGAAGAGCGCAAGGATGATCTTCTTCATGAACGTAGGCACCATCCCGGACGAATCCGATTACCAGGTGATAAACGAACGGGGGAAGCACCTTGGCCAGCTCAGCGACAAATTCGTGGAGAGGCTCAAGCCAGGTGACGTATTTGTGCTCGGCGCCAGAACCTACGTGTTCCTTCACACCTCCAGGAATAAGGTTCTCGTAAAGGAAGCGACGGGGGTCAAGCCGACCGTGCCATCGTGGACTGGAGAACTGCTTCCCAGGAGCTACGATCTCGGGATGCTTATAGGTAAGTTCCGCGAACAGATTGCTGGGATGCTTAAGAATGGCGAGGACCCCAAAGAATTCATCATTGAGAATTACAAGGTCGACGAGCCGGGGGCTCAGAGCATCATAGCCTACATCAGGTCACAATCCCAGTATTCGATCCCTACAGGCACGTTTGCCCTTCTGGAAGGTTATATAGATGAGGAAAAGAATTACAATTCCATATTTCACGTCCCGCTGGGAAGAAGGGTGAACGATGCCCTCTCCAGGGCATATGCACTTGCTCTAGCCAACAAATACGGAGTGAATGCAAGGGTTACGGTCACGGACGATGGATTCATGCTTTCCTATCAGAAGAAGCTGAACCTGGATTCAATAGTCTCGATTCTTTCAGGACAGAACTTCAGGGACATTGCAAAACGATCCATAACCAACTCTGAGGTCTTGAAGCAGAGATTCAGGCACTGCGCGGCCAGGTCCCTGATGATACTGCGAAAGTACAAGGGGATAGACATCTCTGTTGCAAGGCAGCAGCTGAGGAGCGATAAGGTGCTTAAAACACTGGAGGAAATGGGCAATTTCCCGGTTGTCACCGAAGCATACAGGGAAATCATGGAGGACATGATGGATGTTCCCAGGGCTCAGAAATTTGTAGAGGAAGTTATTGAAAAGGGCAGCTACAGGATCAGGGACTATGGCACCGATCCATCTCCATTCTCGCATGGCATCATCCTTTCAGGGGTCTCCGACATTGTTCTTATGGAAGACAAGTCACGGTTGCTGCGTGAACTGCAAAGCAAGATACTCGAGAAGGTTTACGGATCCTCCTCGATAAGTTTCCTGATCAATGATAAGAGAACGGGTGAAAATTATTTCAGGTCTAAGGTGCCCAAGATAGAGGATGAAGAGAGCTTTAACAGGTTTCTTGCTCATTTTCTCTACATAGACCCATTCAGGAACAGGATAAATTCACCATATCCGTATTCAGGCGGAGGTGTGGCAGACCTCGTTGAGAAATTCATTTCTGAGGACAGGATGCTCTCTGTCTTCATCAGGGGGACAGAATATACTCATCCAGATCATTACAGGATCCTCTGGGCGCTTTTCAGGAGGCCCAGGGTAGATTCCATCCCTGACCAGAATCTGCTGGAATACATCGGGGATGACGAGAAAACATTCGGTGAAATCAAGAAAGAACTGGAAATGAATGAAAATGAGATAAAGGATGCACTGATAAAACTTGAATCTACATACGAGATCAGGAAGAGAACAAGAGGCGGGCTCACCACCTATATCAGGAACCTTATTTCCCCGGAACCGCTGGATACAGGTGATGCAATAAGGGAGGCAGTAAAGATTCTGCTTGGTTCACTTGGTCCATTGACCGCAGATGAGATATCCATAAGGCTGCCGGTGGACCAGGAAATGCTGTCTTCAGCACTGAAGTGGCTTGTCGATCAGGGCATACTCGTCCTTGATTATGTGACTCCTGTATTTGCTAAGCAGTACATCCTGTCCGAGGACCTGGAGAAGCTCATAGAGTTTTCAGAATTCGATCCGGGATCATTCAGGATAGCGAATCTTTACAGGCCGGTAAGTTCTGAAGCGGAGTATTTCTCCAAATACGGCTTCTGCTTTGATCCACTAAGCATCTCTATCCGGCTGAACCAGGAATCAAAGCCGGGAACAGTATCCATTCCCGAGGACGGATCAGTGATCTACGGCAGGTTCGTGAAGCACCAGTGGGTCTTTGCATCAAGGGAGTTTCTGGAAGACCTCTATGCCCTGCGCTGGTATGCATTCAATCCGGCAGTTTCCACTTTTCTTTCCAGGATTCCGAAGGAAGGCATAACCGAAACCGAGGCAGAGAAGACGCTTGGCTATGACAGAAACCTTGCAAGGCAGTTCCTGCGCGAACTTGAGTATAGGCTGTCCCTTTACAGGACGCCTTCGGGCCGCTACTTCGAGCTGTTTGGCAGCAGGGAACCCGGGGACAGGAACAGGGCGTTCCTGAACATAGTTGAAAAATACGGCCCGGTTACGCAGAGAGAAATCTCTTCATATTTCTGGTTTGAGGTCACCGATTCGATGACTTCCTTATGCAAGTCTGTGTACAATGACGGGGAAAGATACCTTTCCGCATCCAGCAGCCTCGAAGATAAGAAAACAGACGCGATCCTCCCTATACGCGATCCATTTGGAATATATTTCTCAAGGATTTATTCATCGGATAACATAAATGCAGTGTATATCAAAGGCGGAAAACCCTCGGGCGATCTCCATTTTTCATATACCGGCGGTATCTTATGGGTCGACTCTGTTGAAGTCCAGTCCGAAAACCTTGAGGAGTTTTCTGAGGTCCTTCTGGGATTTGCCAGAACATTATCGGCAGCCGGTATAGTGCTGAGGGGCAACGTTCTCCCGGAGGAAAGGGGTGGATGGCACGTTTCCAGGGAGATGGGTACGGCAGTGTACGGCGACATAGATCTTCTCGGGGATTCAGGCATGCTGATTACAACAGCCCTCTTTCTGCCTGAACATGGCAACAGAATGGATCACATTTACACGAGGATAAGCCAGAAACTGGTAGGTATCAGGAACTGGGGGGATGCCAGCAGGTTTGGCATCAGGGTGGAGGACTTCAACAGTTATGTTGACTCTAACCTGCTCTATCAGTTCATGGGTCCTTTTGGAGTCTCATCCTATGCGACCACCGAGGTCATCTCACTTTACAGGGCGATCAGGGGGTATAAGCCGACTGCGGAAGAGGAGAAAGTGCTCAGGGTAATCATGGAATCCGACGGCGTTTATGAAAAGGATCTGCGGCTAGAACTCCCGTTTGAACAGCCAAGAATAAGGAAATTCGTGGATTCGCTCTACAGGAATTGCATAATATGCAGGGGCACGGGGAGAAAGCTGATTTACGTGGTGGAATCTGTGAAGAGAGAGGAGGCTCTTCGCATGATCATCAGCTTCCTTTTGGGCACTTTTGGCTTCACTACACCTGATCTGGTGTCAGAGGTCACTGGTTACAGCGACATCCCATTCATAACGGCGGAATTGAAGAAGCAGAGTGGTATAAGAGTAGGGGTGACTGACAGCAACAGGGTATTTTACTACAGCCCCGATTCTTTCAAAAGGAAGATTGATCCCCGGGAAACTATCCTGGTGAACAAGGAATTCCTGTACTTTTACCTGAAGGACCTTATTCCAAGGGATGTCATGAGAGGAAGGGGAAATTACTATTTCGACGGTAAGACCATCTCAGGGCTGATCAACATCCAGTTTACTGGCAAAATAGCCAGGGTGAAGGAGACAAAGGGAGAGGTCGACCGGGCAGGAGTGCAGGCAATTCTGCTAAAGGCAGGCTATCTTTCGAGAAGGACCTGATATAACTGGTACCTTTCTGGTTCAGCACCCCTGAACGGACTGTCCGTTGCTCCGAGAATTAATAAGTGTTCCTTCAATAACCCACCATGCCATTTGAAAACGAAAACACATTTCTGAAATACCGCAGTACCGGCAGGGAAGAGGAATTTCATACCAGGTATGAAAAAGCACTGCAAGAATGTGAGAAGTATTTTGGCAGGGAATACCCGAATATCGTCGTCCAGGACGTAACAGAAGAAAAGAAAATTATCGACATATCGCCCATCAACGGGAAGGAAATCCTTAAAATGCAGAATGCCAGCGTAGCCACCCTGAACAGGGCGCTTGACATTCTTAAGGGTTCATACAGGAAATGGTATGATCTTGGTTATCTGGCAAGGTCAAGGATTTTTTTGAAGGCTGCCGACATCATGTCCGAAAGGAAGTTTGAGTTCTCTGCCATGCTTGCATGGGAAAACGGGAAGAACAGATTCGAGGCTATGGGGGACGTCGACGAGGCAATCGATTTCCTGAGATACTATGCTATCAACCTGATAGAGAACCAGGGATTTGTGAGGTTCACAGGCAAGGCATATTCCAACGAGGAGAGCATCAGCGTGATGAAACCCTATGGTGTTTTTGCGGTGATAGCACCCTTCAATTTCTTCTCCATCACAGTTGGAATGACGGCAGGTCCATTGCTCGTTGGAAATTCTGTGATACTTAAACCATCCAGCGACATTCCTCTTTCTTCGTACCTCTTTGTAAGGCTTCTTCATGAGGCAGGTGTCCCAAAGGAAAACCTCGCTTTTCTTTCAGGAAGCGGAAGCCAGATAGGTGATCCCATAGTGACGGACAAGAGGATCAATGGGATACTGTTTACCGGGTCCAGAA
The DNA here is from genome assembly GCA_021818715.1 of Thermoplasmata archaeon. Taxonomy (GTDB): domain Archaea; phylum Thermoplasmatota; class Thermoplasmata; order Thermoplasmatales; family Thermoplasmataceae; genus JACWAH01. The sequence goes on along the minus strand of JAKATN010000010.1, from coordinate 12,018 downwards.
GCACCGGCATCAGGATTTTCCAGAACGCGAACAGGGATTCACCCAAGGTTGTGATAACGGAGATGGGCGGCAAGGATGCCATCATCGTCTCCGATAAGGCCAACCTGCAGAAGGCAATAGAAGGGGTCTACAGGTCTGCATTTGGATATTCTGGCCAGAAATGCAGCGCATGTTCAATAGTGTATGCGCAGTCAGGAATCTATGACAGCTTTGTGAAGGGGCTCGTTGAGAGAACCAAAAAGGAAGAGCCGAAGGATCCGAGGAAAAGGGATGCGTTCTCAACTCCGGTGGTGAACAAGGAGGCATTCCTTAAATTCAAGGAAATTTCATCAAAGCTGCCGGCAGAGGGAAAGGTACTGACCGGGGCAAGGACTCTTGACACTGACGGATACTACTGCTACCCTACAGTTGTGGCAGACCTGAAGGAAAACTCATTCGTGCTGAAGGACGAACTTTTCCTCCCGGTACTGGCTGTCAGGAAAGTAGAAAGCGTTAAAGATGCTGTTGACGAGATTAACAGATCAGACTACGGGCTTACAGGCGGCATCTTTACCGAGGATCAGGGAGAGATCGACTATTATTTCAGCCATGCGGACGTTGGTGTAATCTATGCCAACAGGTCTGTAGGCGGTTCCACGGGCGCAATGGTCGGCTCCCAGCCATTTGTTGGATGGAAGATGAGCGGCGTTTCTGGAAAGGGTACCGGGTCGTTCTATTATCTTCAGCAGTTCCTCAGGGAGCAGTCCCAGACAGTAGTTCATTGAAAGCAGTTTGCAGGGCCGAGATGCTCTGCACCCTCACAATTTTTTCAATACCGAGCCCCTCAGCGATCAGTCGGGCAAGTTCCGAAGCAAGAATTCTCTCGGCCGGAATATGTTCAGAAAGGTCAACCGCTCTTCCCATGACCTCAGAACCGAACCCGCATGGATTTATCTTATCGAAATAAGACATATCGGTCCTGACATTGAGTGAAAGCCCATGTCCGGTCACGCCTTTTTGCACGGATACCCCGTATGAACACAGCTTCCGGCCCCCTGACCATGTCCCGAGATGGTCACCCAGCAGGTTTTCTGCAGGAATCCCGTAATTTGCCAGGGAACCAGACACGGATGATTGAAGGATCTCCATGTATTTGCGGAGAGTAAAGTTCTTCTCCTGTATGTTCACCACAGGGTAGATATTTATCTGTCCGGGGCCGTGGTAGGTTATGCCCCCGCCCCGGTTGAGCCTGACCAGGTCTACGGATTTGTCCAGGAGGTCGTTTTCCCTGTACCTGATTCCTGCGGTGTAAACGTGGTCATGAAACAACACAAGAATGGAATCGCCGATTTTCCCTTCCTGTCTCCCGCTTATCAGCATTTCCTGATAAATTAGGAAGGTCCGGTAGTCAAGCTGTTGGTAATCTGTTACGATTCCTGAGGGGATCACCCTTTGCAATGGCAGGTGCGTATAAATCGTTTGACAGGCTTCGGTTTAAAGATTAATAGTGGCGCAAACATGGAGTTCATGTGGAGGATCGCAGCGTAACCCAGCTCCTGATACTATCATTCCTGCTGGAAAATAAGACGTCACTGAAAGAAATTGCCCAGGGAATGGGCATGACAAGGCAGGCAGTCTCCTATCACATGAGGAATCTCAGGAGATCCGGATACACAGGAGACGGCAACAGGATAACCCCGGAAGGAGTGGAATTCCTGTATGCAGGCCTGAGCGGGCTCAGAGATCACATCTCAAAGACCATAGGGAAACTGGACAATGCACAGGTCTGGGAGGCATATGCCGATGATGATCTCAACCAGGGTGCAAAGGTTTACCTGAGGATGAAGGACGGCATGCTTCACGCGTCCACAAGCGAGAAATCCGATTCCCGTGCAGTCTGCATGCTGGACGCCGGGAAGGGTGAAATTACCGGGGTATCATCAATAAGCGGAATAATTCCGCTTACGCCGTCGCAGCTCACAGTTATCCTGCTGCCCGACATAGAGAAAATCAAAAACTTCCAGTCACTTTTGCGTGATACTGCCAGGAAAATGCCTGGCGATCAGTGCTACGTTTGCACCGTCGGGGAACTGGCCAATTATGTAGCCAAGTCGCTGCTGAAGCAGAACTTTTCATCATTTGGATCGATGGAAAGCGCATTTGACGCGGCACAGAGAGGTGTAAGATCGGTTATACTGGTTACAAGGAGAAGGTTTGCATACGAATCATTGAGATTGGAAACGCTCATTTCCGGGCACCCGGACGTGAAGATGAGCGTTGTGGAAATATAAGTAACCAGACTACTATATATATACAACTATATATGTAGATAAATGAAAAGAAGACCTAAGGCAGCCCGATTATATTATGGCTCATAAATTTTGTACATACACCCCCTTCCGGTAAAATATTTAAATACAAGACATTTATTAGTGTGACTCATAGAGGGCATCAAATTGGAGGATGATGAAGGTGACCGTAGGGGTCCAAATAATAGCGGATCTTTACGGCATAGATGAGGATTTGATATCTGAGTCTGGAAAGCTGTACGATATCATAGAGGCAGCGGTAAAAGTGGGAAAGCTCACGAAGATATCGTCGGATTATTATCAGTTCCAGCCCAGAGGTGTTAGCGGCATAGTGCTACTGGCTGAATCCCACCTGTCTTTCCACACCTGGCCTGAACATGGCCTGGTAACGCTGGACATTTACACTTGCGGGGATCCTGAAAACGCAGACGCTGCATTTAACTACATTGTTTCCGTTCTTGCGCCTACGTCAGTAGAATACAAGAAGCTGAGCAGGGGAAATCTGATTACTGAAGACGTTAAAGTGCTGAAGCCCCAGCATGTGATTCTGCACTAGGCCCTTGTCCCCCAGAACATATTTTCCTTTCTTTTTATCTTTATAATTTCCTCTAAAGTTTTGAGGGTTTCACTGTCAAGATTCATGTCGCGCACATGCTTTACGGCTTCCTCGTTCATGTCCACGTACAGAGTCTCTCCAGGGTGAATCTGCCTGTTGATGGTCACCCCGTCAATGGCAACGGAAACCTCAGAACCCGTCTCCGCGAATTTCTTGCTGATCTCCTCATCCCTAATGCTCTTGATCACTCCACCATACCTTCCGTCTGATTTAATCAGGGAGTCGCCTACCTTTATTCTACCCGACATTACCTTTACGCCAGCTATGACGGGCTTTGTAGTTCTGAAAATGTGGTCCTCCATAATTACGATCCTTGACGGAACCGGGTATGAGGATTTCTTCATTTCCTCAAATTCTGACTTCTTCTGCTTTATCCATTCCTGCGTCTGCTGGACAATTGAATATATGACTTCGCCTGCGACTATCCCTATGTCCGCGGTCATTGAAGCTTCCTTTGCATCAGGTAGCAGGTTCACATTGAATCCGAGGATTATCCGATCCTCAGCCTTAGGTAACGTGGATACATCAAGCACATCTCTTTTTGAAATGTCCCCTATGGCAGCCTGCCTCACTGAGATGCCGTTTTCGTTCAGTTCATAACAGAGCGCTTCAAGCGATCCGAGTGCATCAGCCTTTACAAGGACTCCATTTGGAGCAAGATTAATGTTGACTGATGACTGCTTCCTGATCTCCTCAAATGCATGCCTCGGATCCTTCTTGACAACGATGAGCGGTGATCCGGATATAACGTCAACCCTGTCCGAAATGACAATCCTCACGCCTGTTGCCGCAGAGACCCTTTCTCTTTCTGCAAGCGATGTAGCTTTTCTTCCTCTGTTGACCTGCATCGACTTGATCTTAGTCAGGCGCGGACCTTCTGCGGAATTTACCGCAATGGCGTCACCAACCTTCAACTTGCCCTGGTAAAGCACTGTATCAAGCACGGTGCCAACGGAGGATTCCCTCTTGACCTCTATGACTGTTCCAAGGCCATTACCGGACTTCACGGAGATTTCCGTTTCAAGGTACCGCTGGGCGAGGCCTGAAATGACCATCAGGAGATCCGGAATTCCAATTCCATTCTTTGCGCTAATCGGAACAACTGAAATCGTCTTAGAGAAATCAGTTATCCGATCATACCTGTCTGCGTTGAAACCATTCTGGAAGAGTTCACTGACGAGGTTGTAAGTCTTTGCATCCAGCGAGTCCACGTATTCCTGCCTCTGCATCTTCAGGAAATCACCGAAGGTCCTGTTCTTTGCGTCAACGTAAAGATCAATCAGATCGAGCTTGTTGGCGGCAACCACGAAGGGAGTCTTGAACTTTTTCAGTATGTTCATTGATTCCACGGTCTGAGGCATGACACCCTCATTCACGTCAACGACAAGCACCGCAATATCAGCAAGAGCGCCACCTCTTGCCCTCATGTTTGAAAAAGCAACATGCCCGGGCGTATCAATGAAAAGAAGACCCGGTATCCTGAGCCTGCCGCCCTTTAATATATCCTTCGCTATCTTCTCGATTTTCTGGGCATCGATATCAGTTGCTCCTATTCGTTGTGTAATGCCGCCAGCTTCATTCTTTGCAAAGGTAGTCCCCCTAATGTAATCAAGCAGGGTCGTCTTTCCATGATCAACATGGCCCAGCACGCATACAATGGGCTGCCGCAGCGTTTTAGATTCCATACCGACCACTCAGATCAGGTTTTCGCCTTCAATCTGATAGTCTAATATCTCTTGGTTGTTGAAATATATTGACACCTCATGCTGATAACTTTCTTCTGAGTCTGAGGCGTGAACAAGCGTGTACTGGATGCCATTGGAATAATCGCCCCTTATGGTTCCCGGCGCAGCCTTTGAGCCGTCTGTTGCCCCGAGGAGGTTTCTGACAACCTGGATGCATTCCCTCCCCTCCAGAACCATCGCGATGATTGGGGAAGATATGATGTACGATACCAGATCGCTGAAGAACGGTTTGCCCTTATGTACGGCGTAGTGTTTTTCCGCCTGATCCTTGTTGAGCTTCACCATTTTCATCGCAATAATCTTCAGCCCTTTATGCTCGAAGCGAGAAATTATCTCCCCAGAAAGCCGTCTTTTTAAGGCATCCGGTTTGATCAACACCAGGGTCCTGCTGCCTGTCATCTTTGGTTCACTGTGTTTTGGTTGTCTTGTGCGACTTCCTTATATTCTGAAACTCGGAGGTCCAGCGAACACGCCTTGGCACCCTGTGCAGTGAAAGCATGTTTATCCTGCACTTTCTGCTGCAGAAATTGTAAAATGCCCCATCCTTCCTGATGTAAACAGTCCCCGCGCCCGGTTCAATGATGGAACCGCAAAATGAGCAATTTCTGACAACCATTTTATCACCTTATGGAGAGCTTTCTTGCTTCCCTTGCTGTTTCCCTCAACATCAGGATGTCGCCAACCCTTACAGGGCCTATGACGTTCCTTGCAATGATTCTGCCCTGATCTCTTCCTGAGAGCACTCTAACCTTAACAGTTGTGGCTTCTCCGGCCATACCGGTTCTTCCCATTAGCTCAAGGACTTCTGCAGGAGTAGCTTCATCTGCCATTGGCGCACCTACTTCTTGAGTTTGGAAATCTCGCCAACAATCTTGTTGAAAAGATCCGCGCTCTTACCGTAATCAACTATTGATATTGAAGCAGACGAGGCAATGCCCACCCTGCTTCCGAGATCGGCCTTTTTCTTGACGTATGCGTAAGGCACCTTTCGCTCGTCACATAGTGTAGGAAGGTAAAAAACAACCTCAGGAGGAGAAACATCCTCAGAGATTATCACTATCTTGCTCTCCCCTCTCTCGATCGACTTGATTACTTCATTCGTTCCCTTCTTGATTTTACCGTTCCTGAAAGAATTCTCGACTAAGTCTAGGCAATCCTTCTCCAATACATCAGGAGTCTGAAACTTTACATATGACTGGTTTTCCATATTAGCTCCCTCACTTTGAGCAGTCCGTCAAGCTAAGAACTTATTTATAGTTTTCACAGGCGCGAAGCAAAAAACGAGTTCGACTACTGCGGATAATCCGGACTTGCAACCTCAAGTGCCCGGACAAACTCCTTTGGAATACCCCTCTCAATCAGGTAGTCCCAGCCCGGTATGAGGCCGCCAAAAATTGCCGTATTCACTATCTCGGTCAGTGAAATGTATCTGGTGCCTGGAGCCTGAAATGTGCCCAGTAGCCACGGTGGGACATGGAAATAATTTCTGAACCTCCCTGGGACAACATCGAGAAAGAGTTCGGTCAGGAGATTGGAGATATGCATGTTGTAGTACCACTTCCTCGGAACCGGGGAAAGGAAATGATCACTGGGCTCGTACACATTCCATTTGATGCCGTACAGCATCTCAGTTCCTTTGAAAGTGCAGGTCCCTCCGAAATCATCTGCATCTGTCTGCGGGGGGTATTCCTCAAGGCCTGTGACCTTGTTAATTACCCTGACGTTATACTTCGAATAGAGGGATGCCAGGTTCCTGTTAATCAGGTTCTGCAATTCTCCCTGCTCAGTTTCATTCAGGGAATTATCATTGAAAATATGATCGAGCAACTCGCCGTACTCGGCGCTGGAGGAATTTAGGATGATCTTCAGATAGGAATTGAATGCTTCAGAAGACATATACCCGACCTCCAATGAACTAATGAATGTGGTTATATAAATATTAACTATCGAGACGGTGAACATGACCCTTTGCGGGCGCGCTTGCTTATGTTCGACCATGGGCAGGTTCAGATGCGTTAAGAGACAAGGATTAACGGTACAGCCATTGACAGCTGTGCGAACTGCCATTGAAATTCACCATCTTCTGGCGGTTTAACAGCATTGCGAGGCGGATTGCAGGTGTATCCATATCCGTCGCTGAAAGGAAGAACAGCGGCTGCATCATGCCATGATGAAGGGAAATCGGGGGATGGCAATCAGTCTGGTGAGCATTCTTCCACAGATTTAAAAGTGACGCCACGCAATGAATTTTATATTGGGCACCATTTCGAACTAGATGGAGTTAAGCAGGAACGAAACCCTAGTCCTGAGATTTCTTTCGGCGCTGCCGGATAATTTCGTGATCGAGCGCAACATAGCGATTGATGGGCTGGATGAAAGGGCTGTTTCAAGCGCAGTTTCCTATCTGATCCAGAAGGACCTGGTACTTCACAGATTCGAAGCAACGCCAGAATACTCGCTTGGACGGGAGGGTATTGCTTACGTGCAGGAAAAACTCCCCGAGGAAGCTGCACTGGAAATTTTGAAGGCTGCCGGAAAGGCGGAACTGAGTGCAATCTCGGATAAACTTGGAGAGCAGGGCGCAAAAATAGCAATAACGCAGCTCGCAAGGTTGGGAGTGAAGCCTTCAGGCGGCACGCTTGCAGTTGATCCCGCACAGATCTCAATCCTGGAGAAAGAAATATCCAGGCGGCGGAAGCTGCTTGAGGATATCCGCGCCGGAAGGAAACCTGATGAAGGGCCAGTGCTGGAGGAGTTACTCAGGCGGAAGGATGTAGTGCTCAGAAATATCCGGAAGTCCAGGGAGATCAAAATCCTCAGGGCTGGGCTCGATGCCCTCTCTGAAGGGGGAGACAAGATAGAAAACCTGACAGCCGAAGTCCTGCAATCCGGTGAATGGAGAACAAGGGGTTTCAGGGAGTACGATCTTAATCCCAAAAGGTTGCAGGATTACAGCTTCCCTGGGCCACATCCCCTGACGCTTTTCATTGACAGAATCAGGCGCATTTTCCTCCAAATGGGCTTCAGGGAAATGTCCGGAGACTATATGGAGACCGCATTGTGGAACATGGACGCCCTTTTCATCCCTCAGAATCATCCGGCCCGTGATATGCAGGATACTTTCTACCTGGAAGGCGATATCAAACATCCACTTTCAAGGAAAGACAGGGAATACCAGAAGATCTTTTCCAGGGTGCATGAACACGGAATTCCAGGATACTTGGGGTGGGGCACAAAGTGGGATTCTACTGAATCAGAAAGATTGCTTCTCAGAACACACACAACAGTCAACACAATCAGATATATGGCAGAACATCCAGAACAGCCGCAGGCCGTCTTTTCCGTTGACAGTGTTTTCAGGCATGAAAGTATGGACTGGACACACCTTGCGGAGCTTCATCAGATAGAAGGTGCAGTACTGTCTGACCACGTCAGCCTTGGCACCCTCAAGTGGATAATCAGGGAATTTTTCACTATGCTCGGTTTGAAAAACATCCGGTTCATCCCGTCGTATTATCCATACACTGAACCGAGCATGGACATAGTTGCAGAGATCAATGGCAGAGAAGTGGAACTGGGCGGCAGCGGCATATTCAGACCTGAGGTCACCCTCCCGCTGGGACTGAAGCATAAAGTTATGGCTTGGGGGATGGGGCTTGAACGCTTTGCCATGCTATACTATGGGCTCAATGACATCCGGGAGATCTACAGAAATGATCTGGGCTGGCTGATGACTTACAAAATTCCGCTGGGAAATAAAAAATAATGGAAATGGGGCTTAATACCAGCCCCTTGCCTTCATTGCGTCAGCCACTCTCTTTATTGATATCGTGTAAGCGGCTGTCCTTGTATCCACCTTCAGCTTCTCTGAAGCGTCAAGAACCTCCTTTGTCGCCTTGGTGAGCTTCTTGTCGAGCCTGTTGTAAACCTCGTCAATGTCCCAGTAGTAGCCGGAAACATTCTGCGTCCACTCGAAGTAGGACACAGTGACTCCACCGGAGTTGGCAAGGAAATCAGGCAACAGGATCACTCCCTTCTTGTGGAAGATCTCGTCAGCGCCAGGTGTCGTCGGACCATTTGCCAGTTCCAGGATTATCTTCGCCCTGACCTTGTCCGCATTTGCTTCGGTTAGCTGGTTTTCAATTGCAGCGGGTATAAGAACGTCAACGTCCAGTTCAAGCAGGTCCTCGTTGGTAATCTGTTTGCTTCCCGGGAATCCCACTACGGAGCCAGTCTTGTTTTTGTGGGCAAGCAGTTTCTCATAATCTATGCCACTCTCCAGCAGTATGCCTCCTTTTGTATCTGAAATCGCAACTACCTTGGAGTTGAAGAGTTCCTTGACCAGTTTTATGGCAAACTGGCCTGCGTTTCCGAATCCCTGGATGGCAACCCTTGCCTTTGAAAGGTCTATGTTCTTTCTCTTTGCTGCTTCCCTTAGAACGAACATACCTCCCCTCGCAGTCGCGTCTCCCCTTCCTAGGGAACCACCTATCTCGAGGGGCTTGCCTGTAATCACGCCTGGGGCGGATTTCCTCGCTATGTTCTCATATTCGTCCATCATCCATGCCATTATCTGCGGAGTGGTGTATACATCAGGTGCGGGGATGTCCACTTCCGGGCCAATATATTCACCGAGCGCCCTTACGTAAGCTCTGCTCAGCCTTTCAAGTTCTCCCACGCTCAGTTTCTTTGGATCGCAGATTATTCCTCCCTTCGCGCCGCCAAGTGGAATATCCACGATGGCTGTCTTCCAGGTCATCCATGCTGCAAGCGCCTTCACGGTTGAAATCGTCTCCTGAGGATGGAATCTTATCCCTCCCTTCACTGGACCCCTGGCATTGTTGTAGTGCACCCTGAACCCGGTGAATGTCTTGGTCTCACCAGAGTCCATCCTGACCGGTAACCGAACTGTAAGGATATGCATTGGTTCCCTGAGAATATCAAGCGCCTGCTTGTCCAGGTTTATCACCTTAGCAGCCTTTTCCAACTGTTTGACGGCTATGTCAAATGGATCCAAATCCTCTTTTATGTTGTTCGCCATTTATTTCACCAATTTCTGACCCGAAGGGGGTCTCACGTTAATTGCCGATGACTATTTAACACATTAAGCTAATATAATCAGCCAATCAGTTAAATGTGTTTTAGGCATTCAAGTGAACTGACAATTAAGCCAATGATCCATTTTCAGCTAGCAGTTCAGCACAATACGGAATTTCCTTTATCGTCTGCTTGTGCGCGACGCCTTTCACCATGGAGGACATATTTATTAGAATTGATGTATTACCCTAAAAATGCCAGACCCTGCAGAAAAATACTTCAACTGCACTGACAGAGAGAGGGCTATCTTCGAGGCAGGGATCAAGCTCGGTACGATTTATCACCAGTACGTTGGGGTGCCAATAAATCTCAGTAACCTTGAATCCCTTGAAAATGCGATCATAGAGAGCGTAAAAGTGCAGCCTTTTGTTGAGTCTGCGAGCGTGACGATAGACCCAGAGATAGTAGAAAAAAAGCAGGGAATATACAAGTACATCACACTTTCCGGGGAAATGCTAAATGTTGAAGTCAAAATAAGGTACAAGGATGCCACGATCAGGGCATTTCTGCGGTACATACCTGAAATGGATTATCCGCTTATGTTCGTGGGGGACTAGGAAGACCTATGGCCATTAAAGTTGGAATCACGGGACCGGTAGGATCGATAAAGGCAGAAGCGCTGAAGAAAATAATTATGATGCTTGAAAACGAGGGGAATTCAGTGCATGGCTTCATATTTAGTGAAAATTTTGAAAACAACAGGCTCAGGGGCTACTCCCTCTTTGATCTTTACACTAAGAAAAAAATAGTTTTTGCAGACACCTCCATTATCTCAAGGGTTAAGGTAGACAAGATCGGGGTCGACAGCAGGCTTCTTGAAGAATTCCTGATCCCTGGGTTGCAAAAAGCCGTGGAATTCGCTGATTACATTGTTATTGACGAGATTGGAAAGCTTGAGAGTACCACCAAGAACGTCCAGAAGGCATTGGGCGACACACTGGAGAGTGACAAGCCATTGGTTCTGACCCTTCACAAAAAATCCAGGAATCCGGTTCTGCAGGAAATAAAGAGCCTGGAAGGCGTACGGGTATTCGATCTGACGCCAATCAACAGGAATATCCTGCCATTCAAGGTCTTAAGGGTTTTGAAGGGAGAAGAAGGTTCATAATTGTTTGTAAATGAAGGCTTAGCGCGCATAAAGACCGGCAGCCAGTCCCTTCCCAAGGGACCAGGCAAGGCAGGAATGGGATTCTACAATTCAAGCCAGAAGCTCAACCGCGATTTGGCCGTAATGGCGGTCAGCGGTCTGAGACCCAGGCATTATCTTGATGCATTCGGAGGTACAGGCATTAGGGGGATCAGGGTATTTTTGGAAACGGGCGTAGAAACCTTCATAAGCGAAAAATCAAGGTTATCGTGTAACTTAATCAGGGAAAACATCAGCACGAATGAGTGCAGCATTCCGCTCTACAATGGGGATTTTTCCACCTTGATCCGGGAAGTTGAATTTGATTTCATTGACGTGGATCCGTACGGGAGCGTAGTTCCCTACCTGGACGACGCCCTGACATACCTGAGAAAACCAGGGTATCTCGGTATCACTGCCACCGATCTTTCAGCTCTTACAGGATCCGTTCCTAGAACTAACCTGAGGAGATACGGCTGCAGCCTGACAGTGGATTATTACCTGCATGAGGCAGGCATCAGGAATCTTCTGGGGTATATAGCGAGAAGAGCAGCCGCCTTTGATCTCTTTGTAAAACCGATATTATCATTCTGGAAATCTCATTTCTACAGGGTTATTGTTAGAGTAGGCAAGGGGGCAAGGGATGCCGACAGCATGATCAGGCAGGTTGGAATGATCGATAAGGGAAACTTCTCCAGAACGACAATGGGGGTGGAAGGTCCAATATGGAAAGGCAATATAGAGGATCGTGAACTAATTGATGGTTTCAAAATACCTGATTTTTTGGCAGAGCATGAGCTTCAGGAAATGATAAACCTGCTCATGCATGAGGATGAAATGCTGTTGTTCTTCGACACCAGAGATGTATTTCATGGATACCCTGCTATCTCACCTCTCCATGCTGTCATGAAATCAATAGAGGAAAAACTTGGAAAAACTGTATACAGAACACATTTTTCTGATTCCGGGTTAAAAGTGAAGGCATCACTTCAGGATGTTATTGCCGCAGTTTCCTGATCCAGCAATAAAAAATACTACAGCTATATTAGCGGTTAAGGCGGAGGTTGCCGAGCCAGGTTAAAGGCGACAGACTCAAGATCTGTTTCCGCAGGGATCCGCCGGTTCGAATCCGGCCCTCCGCATTTT
>JAKATN010000034.1 GCA_021818715.1 Thermoplasmata archaeon | reverse complement strand
ACAGTACGCGTGCAGAACACAGTGGGCTTCACCGTTGGGTTCGGAATGAGACCAGGTGTATTTCCACTGTTGTGGCCGTCACCGCGCTGCAATCTAAAACACATATATAATCCTTCACTGGAACACGGAACGATGAATATTCAATCAGGTCCGACCATGTTCATATTTTTTTTCGGCGGTATTTCAACTGAAGTGACGTTTCTCCGATGTTGACGGCAAAGACATATATATAGCATTAACGATTTAACCCTGATGCTAAATGACGTGTTGCTGGAAACTTTTTCCAAGTTCCTGAGGCAACAGTATGGCAGTTCCCTGATCATAAAAGGCAAACCTGGAGCTGGTAAAACCACGTTCGCCCTTGAGCTTCTTGATTCACTCCGGAAAACGTCACCCTCATACTATATCACGACAAGATTCTCCAATGATCCTCTTGCAGAGCGATTTCCATGGCTGGGAGAAGTCTCAGCAGGATCCAAGAGCAGGAACAGGAATGTAGATACGCTGAGCGATGCGTTTCGGGAAAACCTGGAACGGCTTGAAAGGATGATCGAGGAGGGCAAGGTTTCAAGAAATCTTGGAAATGTTGGTTCCCAGGGAATAGTCCTGAACATAGAGGAAATACTCCCTGAACTGGAATCCCTGTACTCTTTTGTAAGCCATAACGTCAATTCCAAGCCGGTCGTGGTGGTTGATTCTATTGAGGCACTTGCCGAAAAATACGATCTTGATCCGGAAATTCTCTTCCAGGTTATACAGAAAGACCTGGTGGAAAAGTCAGGAGCAAACATCCTCATGATTATGGAACAGGACAGGGAAATCGCGCTTGATTACTATGCCGACGGCGTAGTGAGGATGGGATATGACTATTTCAACAACTTCATCATCAGAACAGTCACAATAGAGAAACTCCGCGGGGTTTCAATCGGTTCGAGCCCCATTTATCTGTACTCACTGGATTCGGGACATTTCCAGTCCTTCAAGAGGGAGCAGATAGTCTACCCGGCCCAGCGAATGAAGAAGATCGTGAAGGCAGAAGACAGGCAGTTTGAGGTCTCTCTGGGCATGCCAGAGTTTGCAAAACTGTATCCTAATGCAACCGACAAGCTTCCACTCGGGTCAGTGGTGATGATCCACCGACAGACCCAGTCAAATGTGGTTGACCAGTATGTCAACCTTTTCAAGAACAACGTAATCAAGCACAGCATCACAAACGGTAGGGGTATACTGGATGTGACGTCAAGCAATTACGAATCGTCCAGGATACTTGTTGGAACAATGGATCCGGACTTCCTGAAGCATTATATTACTGCAGAAAAGGCAGAGAAGTCCAGTCCGTTTGTCATAAACATAGGCGGAAAGAACATGATAGAGGATTTCCCGAGGGAGGTTATTGACTACTACATGACAAACTCCAAGAAGCCATATGTTTACGTATTCTCAACAGACTTCCTCAAGTTCATCTACGGGGATTCATTTGCGGGAGACTTCGCCACAATCATAAATGCCATAAGGCCAACCGGAATCGTGGTGATTGTGGCGGATGATGAAGAATACCGTAAACTGTATCATTATTCCAGCTTTACTGTCCACATCAATGACATCAACGGCTACGTCACGCTTAACTCAGATTCCGCCAGCATGTACATAGGGTCGGTCACCTATGATGAAGAGAAATGGCCAGGAATAAGGCTCTCATTCGTTGCCTGAGGTTTTGATCCATTCTATCCAGATGCCTTTCACAGCCGGGTATTTCACATTTCCATGGATAGTGCTGATCACTTCAGACAGCACCTGGATGGAAATCTCTGAAACTACCTTAAGCGCTTTTTCTGAGGTTTCATTTCTTGATTCGCCCGTCAGGTCATATATCACCCTGAGCCTGTTTCCGTTGGCGTCATAAGTAAGCCCTCCCGCAGGATGCTGCGACAGGTGAAGGGGCCCCTTGCTGTTCCTGAAACCCGAAACTATTGAGTCCAGCATATCGGATGGCAGGATCATCTCCGAGATCGCCCTCACCTGAAACGTAGGAGCCATACCATCACTTAAATTGTGGATTCGCATTTATGCCTTATGTTCCCTACTACCAGAATGCGCCGTGCAAGGGTCAGCCAGTCCATCAGGGAATTGCTCAGTGATGTGTCCGTTGATGCCAGGAAGCTGATCATGCCGGTCTTCGTAGACGAAGGGTTGAATGGAAAGCGTGAAATAGGTTCCATGCCTGGCATTTTCAGGTACGGGATTGACGCCTTGCCTGACCATCTTGATGAGTTGCAGCATGCTGGTCTCAAGAACATTATTCTTTTCGGCATCCCAAAGGAGAAGGATTCTGGAGGCAGCTCTTCCTACCTGCGCGACGGGATTGTGCAGAGAAGCATCAGGATTGCCAGGGAGAATTTCTCCCTTAACGTAATCGCGGACCTCTGCCTCTGCGAATACACCGATACGGGCCAGTGCGGTATCATCCGTGATGGATATGTAGACAATGATGCCACCCTCTCGGTTTATGACAGGATTGCTGCAAGCTACGCGGATGCCGGTGTGGATGTTGTTGCACCGAGCGGGATGATGGACGGCCAGGTCGGTTCAATCCGTAGGGCTCTGGACAAATCCGGCCATGAAAACGTCATGATTATGGGCTACAGCAACAAGTATGCTTCCACCCTTTATGCGCCCTTTAGGGATGCAGCCGATTCCGCACCCAGGGTGGGCGACAGAAAAAGCTACCAGATGGATTACCGCAGGAAGAAGGAATATCTGATGGAAACATCCCTCGACATAGAAGAAGGTGCTGACATAATCATGGTCAAGCCGGCAATTTTCTACCTGGATATCGTGAAATCGGTTTCAGATCATTTCCCTAAGCCTCTGGCAGTGTACAGTGTTAGCGGTGAATATTCCATGATCAGGCATGCCCTGGACCTTGGAATCCTGCCCCATGAAACGGTTGGGGAATACATAACTTCAATATTCAGGGCTGGCGCGAATCTCGTGATCACATATTTTGCTCTGGAAATTGCGGGAAAGGGCGGGGCTTAACGCATTTCCACAGGCTGAATTACTGTGAAGGCGTTTTGGTTTTCTTGCCACCAGCCAACTCTGTCCTGTATTTTTTGACTGCGTCAATGATGGCGGGAATGGCCTTATTGATATCCGCATTTATAAAGTAGTCAGAATACTTTACAATTTCGGCATTGGGATCGGTGTTTATCGCTATTATGGTCTCGCTGCCCTTCATCCCCATGATGTGCTGAATTTTTCCCGAGATACCTGCAGCAACATACAGCTTAGGCCTAACCGTAGTCCCGGTCTGCCCGACCTGGTGATCCCTGGAAATCCATCCCAGATCCGCAGTAGGGCGTGAGGCACCCACAACGCCTCCGACTTCGCCTGCCAGCTGCTCAAGCATTTTGAATCCAGCTGGCCCACCTAGTCCAAGGCCGCCCGATACAACAATGTCCGCGGCAGTAAGATCAACCCTATCCTTCTTCCTGAACTCGATGATCTTCTTGTTGAGATACTTCTTGTCTATCTTCACGTTCTTTATATCTATTTTTCCAGAGGGTTTTCCCCCCACTTTTTCCGGTACCTTGAATATTCCGGCTCTTGCGGTCGCCATCTGAGGCCTGTGCTTCCTGCAGAGGATCTCTGCCAGCATGCTCTCCCCGTATGTTGGCCTGCGGGCAGAGAGAATCCTGGTATCCTTCTCTATGTCAAGCTCAGTGCAGTCTGCAGTTACGCCTGCCTGACACTTTACTGCAATCCTTGACGCAAGGTCCCTCCCATTCCTTGTAGCTGGTATAAGAAAAACGTTGGGTTTCTCGCTCATAACGAATTCCCCCACCAGGTTCGCATATGGAACTGTCCTGAAATCCTTCAGATCCTTTGACTGTGCACCAAGTACCCTGTCGCAGCCGTACGATACAGCCTCTTCCGCCATGGCGGATATGTCATCGCCTATCAGTATGCCAACGAGCTCCTCGTTGACCTTCGTTGCGAGCTCTCTGCCGATGCCGATCATTTCCAGAGCGACTCTCTTCAACCTGCCCTGGCCGTTCTCCAAATAAACGAACACATGCCTGTATTCTTCCGGTTTGTCAACAGGTTTTGCAAACTGAAGTCCTACCAATTTACTTCACCTTGAGGATATTCTTTTCGTAGAGTTCCTTCACCATGTCCGGGATCGCTTCCAAAGTGACAGGCTTCTTTGCCCTCTCCCTCTCCTTGATTGACTGCATCCTTCTCACTATTGTGGGCGATCCGCGCACCCCTACCCACTCCGGCTGAAGCCCCAGCTTTTCCAGGTTCCATACCTCAATGCCTTTCTTTGTTGCGTCAATTTTACGCCTAAGAGTCTGCATGCGGGGGAAGTTGCTTCCAAGAAGCATTGTAACCAGCACTGGTGTGGGGCACTGCACCACTTCTGTACCGTCTTCGAGCTCTCTCTCGGCGGTCACGCGGCCGTCCGAAAATTCGATCTTGCTGCAGTACGTTATCTGATCTATTCCAAGGAACTCAGCCACACCTGGGCCGACATGCCCTGTGCTGGAGTCAGAAGATTCTTCCCCAGCAATGATAATGTCGAAATGATCAAGCTTGGAGATGGCCGATGCCACTGTGAGCCCAGTCGGGTATGTGTCTGCGCCTCCAAATGCCCTGTCGGAGACTAAGACTGCCCTATCTGCGCCCCTGGCCAGGCATTCAATCATGGTGGTTTCGGCCTGAGGGGGGCCCATGGAAACAATGGTGATATTTGCCGGAACCTTATCCTTTATCTGCAGTGCCGCCTCAAGGGCATTCTCGTCTGCCCTGTTCGTGACGTTCCTGGTCATGCTCCTGTTCAGGTTCATCGTTACTGGATCTATGACCACTTCCTGGCTGTCCGGCACCTGTTTTACCATCACAACTATTTCAAGAACCACTAAATCTCACCCCAGTTTGTACTTTATCCCCTGACCGCCCTTCGGGTTGGTCCAGTTCACGCTACCATGGGAGCATGCAACGAAACAAGTTCCGCATTCGACGCAATCCTCATACTTGAAATTCAGCTTGCCGTCAATCAGTTTGTAGCAGCTCGCAGGACATGCGAAAGTGCAGAAATGATCCGGGCAGACTTCACAGAGATCAGGCTTTACGGTGATATGTGCATAAGTTGGATCAGTCTTGTAGTTCAGAACGGAAAGTTTTTCCTCTATGTTCATTCACATCTTCCTCATCAATCTGAATCCTTCAATTATCAGCTTCTTCCTGTCATAACCTGTTTCCTTCAGGCTTCCAAGCGCTATTTCCATCAGGTGCTTTTTGGGCTCTCCTGTTTCGTAGAACATGCCGTTCAGCACGCTCTCAGCAAACTTCGGGATAAACTCATGAACCATAGGGCTCCATGTAACCTTTGAAATTCCCCGGAAGTTCTTCATGTCCTTAATCGCCTGGGAATCCTTCATGAGATTATCGTAATATGCTATCTGGTCGAGATCGTAGGACCCGCTGTTCTTGCATCTGATTGCAGTATCAGCCGCTGCGATGCCGGAAGCAATTGCATAATTCATACCCTGAATTACCATGCCGTTACTGAAAGACAATCCGGCAGAATCCCCTGTGATCATGTAACCGTTGCCGTAAAGCTTGGGCACGTAGTCAATGCCGCCTTCGCATACCAGGTGGGCGCTGTACTCCTGAAGCTGCCCGCCTTCGAGGTATGGGGCTATATAGGGGTGGCTGACGAACTGATCCATAATATTGAAGGAATAGGTGCTGTTGTCTTTCCTTAACCCGGCAATGTCTATCACCACGCCGGCAGAGATTGTGTCCTTGTTGGTGTAAAGGAATCCGCCTGCTTTTACTCCATTCTTAAGGAAACCGAGTGAGAATTCTGCCGCCATTCCGGCTCCGTTCCTGAGGTTGAACCTTTCATTGATTACCTGTTCCGAAAGCTTAACAACCTGCTTTATCCCTATTGCGACATCATGGTCCCCAATGGGAGGACGAAGCCCTTCTCCAATTGCGATTCTTGGGTTGGCGCCTTCGGCAAGGACAACCAGATCGGATGTGATAATGTCGTTACCCTGCTTGATCCCCACCACCCTCTTGTCATTCCAGGCAAGCCCGTCCACGGTGATCCCCGTGATTACGGTAGATCCCGCATCCTTTGCCTTCTTCGCAAGCCAACCGTCCAGTTTTGTCCTAAGTACGGAGTAACCTGTTTTCTCCTTTTCGAATTTCTTTGTCCTGAAGTCAATGCCGATGTAAGAGTCATCCGTGAGAAATCCGGTTACTTTGTTGCTTATGAAACGTTCAAGAGGGGCACTTTTTTCCCAGTCGGGATAGAGCTTGGAGAGTTCCTGACCCCAAAGTATTCCTCCCGAAACGTTCTTGCTGCCTGGCGGGTCGCCCCTTTCGACCAGGAGAACATTCAGTCCGGAAGATGCCATTCTGGAGGCTGCCGATGCCCCGGCAGGACCTGCTCCTACGACGATTGCATCGAATTCGCTCATATGCCACGTGATTTTCCCTAAACTTATATACCTATTGCCTGAAAGGAATTGCGCAAAAAATGGACAGAATTCCTAAATACTTTGAACATTTTGCATTGTCAGTTTGAGACCTGAGGATCTGATAATATCCACTGCATCGATGCTTGAGAAATACTACGGTTATCTGAATTGGTGGCCTGGCGGATCCAGAGATGAGATCCTCATAGGAGCTATACTCACGCAGAATACTTCATGGAATAACGTTGAAAAAAGTCTTTCAGAACTGCGAAAGAGAGGGATGCTTGACATCCGGGTCATTGCGGAGACGAGCGATCAGGTCCTGTCGGATTTGATCAGAAGCTCTGGCTTTTACCGAATAAAGGCAGCCAGGCTCGTCTCAGTGTGCAGGTCGATTGCTGCTGCCGGAGGCTTTGAATCTCTGCAAAAGATGACCACCTGGGACGCTGAGAAGTTCCTGCTGGCTCTGAAGGGGATTGGTGAGGAAACAGCCGAAAGCATACTCTGCTACATACTTGACAGAGAAGTTTTCGTAGTTGACAAATATACATTGAGGATATTCTCGAGAATAGGGCTGGGAAATATCACCCAAAGAAACGGGATCAGATCGCTTGTAGAGATGACCATTAAAGGCAACGGATCACTGAAGAACTTCCATGCAACGCTTGTGCAACTGGGAAAGGAACATTGCCGTTCCAGGCCCGATTGCGATGGTTGCCCGCTCGGCAGAATCTGTGAATGTTTTCAGAGTGTTACTTCGCCGTAGCCGACGAGGCGCCATCTGTTCATTATTCTCCTACCTATGGCAACCCTTTCCTTATCATAAGCGGCAACAGGATATTTGAGTTGGATTTCTGCCACGCTGTCCCTGAGGCTGTTGACGATACCAACGGTGTTTGCGGTACCCACTGTCAGCATGAGGCTCTCCTTTGTCCTGATGGGATCTACCTTCTGCTCCTCCTCCGATCCTACCACCCTCTTCAGCAGGTGTGCATCAATCCTCAATGAGGAAGTTGCCATTGGTATCTTTCCCGGTAGTCCAAGCACCCGCCCGGTAAGCGCATCTGCCTTCGTAAGGAATGGATCGAGTTCCGTGCCAACCGCAGCGAGCCCACCAGGATGTATGCGACTGTACTCGTTCTTTCCGGAGTGAAGAGAGACCACCCGGGTGTAGAGATTTTCCCAGACCTGGTTCTTGCCCCTGGTAAACTGCAGGCCGGGGGAGATTTCGATTTCATCGCCGACGTTCAGTACCCCCCGTACCAGTGAACCGCCGAGAACTCCGCCTTTGAGTTCAGAAGGATCTGCGCCTGGTTTGTTGATATCGAAGGATCTTGCAACGTACATGAAAGGGGTGTCGGCCTCATTAATCGCGGGAGGCGGAATCTTATCTATTATGGCATGGAGCAGCACATCTATGTTGATGTTATGATACGCACTCACGGGAATTATAGGTGCACCTTCCGCCACGCTTCCCTTGATGAAATCAAGGATCTGACGGTGGTTCTTTTCTGCCCCTTCTCTGGTGACCACATCTATTTTGTTCTGTACAACGATGATGTTCCTAATTCCCATTATGTCTAACGCCGTAAGATGTTCCCTGGTCTGGGGCTGCGGGCACTTCTCATTTGCAGCGATTACAAGAATGGCGCCATTCATTATTGAGGAACCTGACAACATGGTAGCCATGAGAGTCTCATGCCCTGGGGCATCTACAAACGATAAAACCCTTTCCA
>JAKATN010000009.1 GCA_021818715.1 Thermoplasmata archaeon | reverse complement strand
TTAACTGGAGTTGACTGTGACCTATTGTTAAGTGCCCTCCCTAATCGCTGACATTGATAATACAATTTCAATGCAAGGATCGGTGATGCTCGAGTGGGCAGCACAAGTCTGCACAACTGGAATTAGGGTCGGAAGTTTGATCCTCTTCGCCTAACATTTGATCTCTGATGGGGGAAAATATTGATCTGTTACAGAACAGTGATGGCTAGGTTCAGTCTATTGAATCGCAAAGACCTCTTCACTGTTTGCCTGAGTTGACATTCTTCACCCTAATTATTTCCGACAGGATACTGATGGCAATTTCTGCAGGCGTGATAGAACCGATGTCAATGCCTATCGGGGCATGAATCCCATTCAGGAAAGATTCCGGTACACCGCCGTTCCTAAGGTCAGCCATATCCTTTTCAACCCTCTTCCTGCTTGCCATGAGACCGACGTATCTCGCGGCAGTGTTCTGCAGTTTTGTCAGGACCTCTATGTCTCTCGCTCCTTTGGTCAGAATTACAATGTAGTCGTCCTTTGTGGTATTGAACTTGGAAAGATCAAAGTTCAGGTCTTCTATGAACTCGTCCGGGCTGTCGTTCAGCTTGGTCGGGCTGATGAGCGTGGTCCTGAAGCCAAGCATTTTTGCCATGTCAAGGAGGAATGATTGTACCTCATCCCTTCCTCCCTGGCCAATGATCACGAGCCTCTGTTCTGCCATATACGGATCAAGAAATATTTCAAGGTTTCCGCCGCAGAACGTCTCTACATAAACTTCATTTTCGCTCAGGTTTTTGATGGATTTCAGGTCCGTCGAGGAGTTCTCGAGGTGCACCTTCACGGATAAGGGGATGCCGGTCGACATCGCCTTCGAGACGTATGGCGAGACAGCTGATTCAGGGCAACCTCCGCCGAATCCTCCCGCCAGAATTTTTCCGTCTGGCGAATAAAGAGTCTTGAAGCCAGGCTTTGCAAGTGTGGATCCTTCGCTTCTCACAACGGTGGCAAGCAGAAAGGGCTTCCCCTCATTCTTGAGCCTGTAAGCCATTTCAAGGGTATCATCATTCACAGATATCGAAGTGATTCCACTATTAATGGGTATCTGTGCGCCGGATTTCGAAAGCGTCTTAACACTTTTTTACATTTATCCCCTTTCCATATGTTATTTTTGAATGTCTGGAATCTTCCCCACAGGCACCCCGCTTCCGATATGTTGATCGTTTAACACGCATTAAATAAGATCAGCTTTACAGGGCACAGGGCAAGTCTATTGCCAAGGAAACACATGCGAAAAAATCATGCAGACTGCAGGTTCAATTTATCTATGCGCTGGCAATCTCCAGTGCGGATAAGTTATGGAATTCAGTGGCTCAGTTATCGTATCAGCATCTGCCTCCAGTGTCGTTGGACTCCTTTCGGATACAAAGAGCGTTCTTGAAGCCCTCCCCGGCATACAGTCAAGCGAGATCAAGGACGACTCCCACCTGTCAGTACAGGTAAAGATGGGCACGGCATTCATCAAGGGCAGATTCAATATGGATATAGAGATCAACAGGAGGTCACCAACAAACGTGGAAGTCAATGGAAGGGGCCATGGTGCCGGGAGTTCCCTTGAAATGCATATAGACGCGAACGTGGTCGATCTGGGCAGTGACAGGTGTGAGGTCAGGTGGGCTGTGAATGCCAAAATAGGGGGAGCTATAGCCTCTCTGGGGGCAAGGTTCGTTGAGCCTACCGCGAAATCATACATTGAGGAATTTATTTCAAACGTAAGGGAGAAGCTGGAACAACACTGAGAATAGCGCATTATGACCGAGATCATTGCAATAGTGCTTGCTTCAGGATCTTCATCGAGGTTCTCCGGGGAGAAACTCCTCGAGACCCTGGGCAATAGAACCGTGATAGAATCTGTCATAGGAAACCTGGAGAAATCTTCCGTTTCAGGCATTACTGTCGTGGCAAGCCCCTCAGTTTCAGCGTTTCTGCATTCAAGGGGGTACGAAAACGTAGTGATAAACCGTTCGCCGCAGGACGGAATTGGGGCGTCGATTTCTATCGGTATAAAAAGTATTTCTGAATCCGCTTCCGCGATCATAACGCCTGGCGACATGCCATTTTTCCTGAGCAGCTATGTCGATCGGCTGATTCTATTACACCGGGCCAATCCCTCTTCCGTGGCGTGCTGCACCCATAAGGGGCAGAGAATGAGTCCTGCCATTTTTCCGCCATCAGGCAGGGGGGATCTGATGTCACTACCTGCGGGGAAGGGGGGAATGCATGTCATAAATTCAGGCAGGTACCAGGTGAAAGAATTGGAGATTGTGGACGAAAACATACTTTTTGACATAGATACAAGGCAGGACCTTGAAAGGGCAAGACTGCTGGCTGAACGATATTTTTCAGGCACTTCCTGACCCGGCGTTTACACTCCGAAAGAACACGGAGAATTTCATGTTTGGGCAGTCCAATTATGTTAGTGTTTCCGTTAATATCCGGGATTGCGATTGCAGTGACTATGTTGGTTGCTATCCCGGTTTCAGATGGCGAAGTTAGCGGGCCTGGGGAAGCCCAGGAAATTCTTGTGCTTGACAGCGAAAAAGGATTTGCCGTCAGGGAAAGGTATGAAAACCCTGCCCTTGGCGCGGGATCGAGTCCCGGCATACAGATGATCCGATCCCTGGTTGAGAGGAACGTCGATGCACTTATTGTGGGCCACATCGGCATGCATGCGTTTTCCTACGCCAGGAACAGGCTGATCGTGTACTCCAGTGAAGGCATGTCCTATGAAGAAGCTGTTGCTGCTTACAGGAAAGGAGCCCTGAAAAAGGTGGATGATGCAATCCCGGGTGATCATGGGTCGCATTCGCACATGGGGCCGCACTCCCAATGAACCTTTAATAATGCGAACGCAGTCTCAATACATTGAATACATGGTGTCCACCTAATGCACAAAGAGTTCGGTAAGCTGACTGGAATAGAAGAAGCTCGCATTGCGATCAGGGAAAACCTTTCGCTTCCGCGGGTAGTGGAGCGCGTCAAAACCCACAGGTCGCACGGCAGGATGCTGGCCTCGCCCGTGAGGGCACCGGTGGACAGTCCATTCATGCCCAGGTCAGCAATGGACGGATATGCCGTAAATTCCGGAGATACGGTCGGTGCAAGCGCCGAAAGGCCAGTCCAGTTCAGGGTAACGGGGACTGTTTCAATTGGACACCCGCCTGTCGGAGAATTTGGCAAAGGCACGTGCGCGAGGATCCCTACAGGTGCTTACCTGCCGCCGGGACTGGATGCAGTGATACCGGTGGAGAAGGCCGGGAACTCAGACGGATCAATCATTGTCGCAAAGGCATACGCGAGCGGGGAGAACGTGGATCATGTGGGATCGGATTTCAGGCAGGGGAGCATCCTGATCCGCGAGGGTTCATTGATCGACTGGAGGAGAATCTCTATGCTTCACCTGCTTGGAATAGGGGAAGTGGATGTGCTGAGGAAGATAGTGGTATCTGTAATTCCCACGGGCGATGAGATCACTTCCAGGAGGGGGCAAAACCTAATTTACAAAACTCGCGAGTCCAACAGCAGCGGCATTAAGGCAGCGCTCGAGGAGACTGGCCAGTTCATCGTTCACAGACTTCCGCCTCCGCCAGATGATGCTGACAGGATTAGCCTCACCCTTGACAGGGCCCTCAGGACCAGCGATGCAGTCATTACGATTGGCGGAACCTCTGCAGGAGAACGGGATTTGGTTCACAGAATCCTCGAGGAGCGGAGCCAGGGGCTTCTTTTCCATGGACTTGCCGTAAAACCCGGAATGCCAACGCTATTTTGTACCATAAACCACAAACCAGTGGTTGGTCTGCCGGGTCCTCCGGTCTCATCGCAAATGGTATTCTATGAAATATTCCTGCCGGAATTACTGAGGCACATAGGGCTGTCATGGATAAGACCGACATTTAAAGCGAAGCTTGCCGATGGAACCAGGCTTTCGCCAGGGCGCCTGAACCTGATTCCCGTGGAGCTCGCTGAGGAAAGGGGCCTGGTTGCCAGGGCTCTTCCGGGTGGTTCCAGCACCATGTCAAGGCTTTCTTTGGCGAACGGCTATATCGCAGTTCAGGGTGACTCCGCCGCTATCGAAGCTGGAACAGAGATCACCGTCCTCCCTTTTGGAAGGTTTGCAATATAAGAGGCTTTCAGCATCCCCTTTCTTTCAGCATCCTCATGTCATCAGGCGTGTTGACATTGGTGAAGCTGGCCGCATCCTCTTCCTTTATGCTGTATGCAGTAAATGGAATTGAACGGATGAACTCATGCAGGCTTAGCTTCCCTTTTTCCAGGTTATTGCGCAATTCCGCCATGCGCTTCGCAGGATATACGGCAAATAGCGGTTCAATTCTACCGTCGGAATGAACCGGCACAACGCATTCCCCCCTCCAGGATCGAAGCATTTTATCCGCAATTCCGGGTGATATGCATGGCATGTCACCGGCCACCGCAAAAATGTCTCCGTACCTTTCCATCGCGAGCAGGAGGGAACGTGCTATTCCTGAAGCGGAATTATCGTATTCTATTCTGCACAGGGAAGTGCTGATGCTTCGCGATCTCGTGAAGAGCACCACATCTTCCAGATCCTCAAAATCAAGGACCCGGCTTATCACTCTATCGATCATTGCCACACCGTCGAGGTCTATGGAATGCTTCCCGGGAAACCTGACGCTATCCTTGGCAAATACCACAGCAATCATTCCTGCATCATGCCCGGGTCAGTGATCGGCAGCATGTCTATTCTATATTACGATCCCGGAAAGCAAGGACGAACCCCGTCCTGATTAGGGTGATCTCCTGTACCTGGATCATACCCTAACTTAGTAGGTCTCACCGTTAAAGGGCATTATAAATTACTACTGGGAGTATGAACTGTATATTTCCTGCCGGCGGACTTTGTATCCTAGCTATCGCCTTTCGTTGCTACCGCAGAGGAGGGATGCAATGAATACCGGGGAAAGCATCATGGATGCGATCGAAAGAGTTTCCTCGGCGGGAGAGGCAACCACGGATCAGAAAGCTGAAATTGCAAAAGTGCACCACGTACCGTTATCCAGGGTCGAATCCCTCATTTCCTTCTACGAGGCGGACAGAGGTGAGGACAGGATTTGCACGGGACTTCCGTGCCTCATGAAGCGAAATGCTGATTCTGTATCGCCAGAACAAGACGGTCTGGCAAAGTCATCATGCCTGGGTTATTGCGACCATGCCCCGGTGATGAGGATTAAAGGGAAGTACGTGTCTGGCAGCAGGGAGAATTACAGTGAGATCCCTGAAAGCACAAGGGAATACGTTACCAAAACGAGAGAAACAATAGAGAAATACATTTCAAGGGGAGGATATACAACACTCAACGCCCTGATGGTGACGGGAAGCAAGATTGACATACTCTCCATGGTTGAAAAATCCGGACTCAAGGGCATGGGTGGCGCTGGGTTCCCGGTAGCCGCAAAGTGGAAATCCTTCATTCAGAACAGGACTGACGATTCATTTCTTCTGGTAAATGCGCACGAAGGGGAGCCTGGTACGTTCAAGGACAGGGAAATCCTTGAGCTGAACCCTCATGGGTTTCTAGAGGGCGCCCTGATAACTGCCCGTGTTAACTGCATATGGAAGATAGTCATAGGCCTGAAGAAGGAGTATAAACTTGCGGCTGAAAGCCTGGAGAAGGCCATATCAGAAATGAGGGAGATGTACGAGGTCAGGGAGACGAAGACACTTCTTCCCGAGATCACGGTAGCAAGAGTGGGTGGATCTTATGTCACCGGCGAGGAAACGGCCCTGATGGAGGCGATAGAGGGGAAGAGGAGCGAGCCAAGGCTGAGGCCGCCGTTTCCAACAGAAATCGGTCTTTTCGGAAAGCCGACCCTTGTTCAGAACGTTGAGACGCTTGCAGCAGTGGCGCAACTTTCAAGGGAAAAGGATGGCAGCATCTTCAAGAGGTACAGCGTTACTGGAGACGTTGGTGCGCCTGGCCTGTACAGGATCAGGATCGGTTCTCCTGCAGGTGAGGTAATAGAGAAGCAGGGTAAGACGGATCTGGCAGATGTGAAGGCCATAATGCCCGGCGGGCTCTCTGGGGGCATGCTTCCGTTCAGTGCGGAACTCAAGCTTGACTTCGACTCAGTGAGGAGTGCAGGAGCGGGTTTCGGCACTGGCGCAATGATTGTGCTTTCCAGGGAGAGGTGCATTATCGATACCCTTCTTAAAACGGCACGCTTTTTCCGCGACGAATCGTGCGGAAAATGCATGCCATGCAGGTACGGAAGCAAGGAACTTGTCAGGATTCTTGAGGATGTGATCAGCGGAAAAGCCAGTGAAGGGGAACTGAAGCAGGCGATGAACACCGCAAACGCAATGATCGATGGATCAATATGTGCCCTGGGTCAGGCAGACGGCAGGGTTTTCATTGACACTGTAACCAGGTTCGGGAAGGAATTTGGCGACCATCTGGATGAAATATGCGACGCCGGGGTCTGCCGGTTTGGATCGGTGAAGCAATGAGGATCACGATAAACGGCACAATTCGCGAGGCAAGCGATGGGCAATCCATCCTTGAGGCCTGCAGGGAAACAGGGACGGATATACCAACCCTCTGCAACTTCGAGGGTCATGAAAACGGGGTGTGCAGGCTGTGCATGGTGCAGGTCGAAGGCGCGCAGAAACTGGTCCCTGCCTGCTCGACGCAGGTCAGGGATGGAATTTCCGTTGTCACTGAATCGGAGAGGTTGCGGGATTACAGAAAGACGCTGATCGGGCTGATCCTGGAAAACCACGGCAGCCATGATGGGGAAAGCGAGGCAAAATGCTCAGTACACAGCCTTGCAAGGGAATATGGGGTATTACCGCAAACCGTTACAGTGAAACCAGTATCCTGTGTTGACGATAGCCACCCGGCCATTGTATTCCACCCGGATCTATGCATAGAATGCAGGAAATGCGTCATAGCATGCAGGGATGAACAGAGCAACGAAATCATTGAGATGGCCGGGAAAGGGCAGTTTCTGAGGATTACGTTTGATGCCGGCGCCCCACTGGGTTCATCAGGTTGCGTATCCTGCGGTGCCTGCACTGACGTATGCCCATCCGGTGCCCTGATAGAGAAGGGCTGGATGGTACCGGAAAGAACGGTGACAACCATATGCCCTTACTGCGCAGTCGGCTGCACAGTGGAATATGGGGTCAGGGGTAATACAATCATCTGGGCAAAGGGGGTCAGCGGGCATTCCGTAAATGACGGCAAACTCTGCGTCAAGGGCAAATTCGGTTTCGAATTCGAGAGCAGCAGGGACAGGCTGCTCTATCCAATGGTCCGCAGGGAAGGCATAGCCAGGGCGCCGCTCGGCAGCAGGAAAGTGGATGAGGTATTCAGGAGGGTAACGTGGGATGAGGCTCTTGGAATTATTGCGTCCAGAATCAGGGAGACAAAAGAAAGGTTTGGGCCGCGTGCAATAGCAGGCATAGCATGCGACAGGGCGACCAATGAGGACGTCTATGCCTTCCAGAAATTCATGCGAGCCGCCCTGGGTTCAGATAACGTGGATCAGTCCGCCACACTTTGCCATTCGCCTTCAGCAAGGATGCTGTCACTGGCCCTCGGGGCCGGTTCCTCCACGAATCCTGTCCACGACCTCAGTAATTCCAGGCTCGTAATGCTAGTGGGATCGAATACGGACAGGGCTCATCCTGTTGTAAGTTCGTTCATCAAGCGTGCAAAGAAAAACGGGACATTCCTGATCGTGATTGATCCGAGAAGGGTCGAACTCGCTGAAAGGGCCGATATATTCCTGCAGATCAAGCCTGGAAGCGACGCCTACCTCTTCTCATGCATTGCCAGGTACATTGTGGAAAACAACCTGTACGATTCTGGATACGTAAGGGATCACGCGGAAGGATTCGAAGAATATGCATCAAGTCTCGGGGCATTCGATCTCGATGCAGCATACGAAATCACCGGCGTAAGCAGGAATGAAATCGAAAGGGTCGCAAAGCTGTACGCTGAAAGCAAGCCGGCGAGCATTTACTGGACTCTCGGCATAACGGAGCATTCCAACGGTTCAGACAACGTATCCTCGCTGGTCAACCTGGCCATCCTCACAGGGAACATCGGAATACCAGGCGGCGGTCTCAATCCCCTGAGGGGGCAGAACAACGTGCAGGGTGGAGCAGACGTGGGCGGTGCACCCGGTTCCCTTCCGGGATACCAGAATATGCTGGATCCGGAAATAAGGCGGAAGTTTGAGGAAAAATGGAACGTGAAACTCCCGCTCGAGATAGGTTGGAAGAGCACGGAAATGATTGAAAAGGCAATAGGCGGTAATCTCAAGCTGATGTACATAAGCGGCGAGAATTCCATAAGGAGCCATCCGAACTCCTCGGAAGTTGACAGGGCTTTCAGGTCCCTGGACTTTCTGGTTGTTCAGGACATTTTCATGACGGAAACTGCCGAATATGCCGACATCATACTGCCGGCCGCATCGACATTCGAGAAAACCGGGACCTTTACAAACACTGAAAGGCGCATTCAGCTTGTGAGAAAGATTTTCGATCCGCCGGGAGAGGCAATGCCAGACTGGAAGATCTACAGTGACCTTTCAGAGAGGCTCGGCTACAACCTCTCATTCGACGACTCCCGATCAATAATGGATGAGATATCAGACCTTGTGCCTGCATGGCAAGGGGTGAGCCACGGCAGGCTTGAGAAGGGAGGCCTGAAATGGCCCGTCCCCGACAAAGATTCAAAGGGCACCGAAATACTGCATTCCGGGCATCCCATGAGAGGGAAGGCAAAGTTCAGGCCGATAGAATGGAACAGGACCGAGGATGCAGCCTATCCATTCGTGATGATTACGGGGAGGAAGAGGGAGCAGTACCATACTGCCACAATGACTTCAAGATCGCATATCCTTACCGAAGTTGGAGAAGGGCCGTTCCTTGAAATGAGCAGTCATGACATGAAACGGATGGGCCTTTCCGACGGCGATATGGTGGAGGCTGAATCTGCGGCCGGCAGGATAAACTGCCGGGTAAAGAAAAGCGACTCCCTGACGGATGGGGTCACCTTTGCAACGTTCCACTTCGCCGGGATGCCGGTTAACGTGCTCACATCATCCACCCTGGATCCGCTCACAAAGACCCCTGCGTACAAGGACACGCGAATCAGGATAAGGAAGATCTGAGATTCCCTCCAGGATTTTTCTCTCATACGGTATTTCTGTTCCTCAGTGCATGATTCAGGAGTCACTCGATGCCATTCCTGCCAAGTTGAACATGTTGCTTGCAAGGCGCCAGAGCTTATTGATCATCATTATATGTAGCCCGTGGATGCCCCCATTTAACGGTGTATCAGCTTGCCATCCTTTGGGAGGAACTACGTTTCTCTGATGAAAAACAGGCCCCTTGTTCTGGTCTCATGGGCCCAGCTGATACGCATATTCGGCAGGAGCCAGACATGGATATTCCTCCCAGTGTATCTTTTCAACTACCGGGGTGTGCAGTACGACGTGATAGGACTGCTTTTCACGCTCACAGCTCTTTTCTCAATACCTGTCAGCGTCTATGGCGGGAACCTCTGCGACAAACTTGGACGGAGAAAGGTGGCTCTGATGACTATGCCGTTCGGGATACTGATTTTCTTTATGGTTTTCCTTTCAGCATACCTCAACCTCCCCACGATTATCTTCTTCATCGCGCTTATTTCCTCTGAGCCGCTCTTCTCTATCCAGTGGATCGTAGACAATGCAATCATTACAGATTCTGTTTCCGAAGTCCAGAGAACTGATGCCTTCTCCATCACAAGGATAGCGGGCAACCTGGGTTTTTCCATCGGGCCTGCGGTGGGGGGCTTTCTGTCTGACTTTAGCCTGAGCTATGTTTTCCTTTCCACCCTGCTGATGAGTTTTGTTGAGCTTGTCATATACGTTATGATTACAGAAACCAACAAGAACATGGTGAAGGAAAGGTCGTCGATCGCCTTTCCAAGGAGCGATAAAAAATTCCTGGCAATAGCATTGCTGATGGCTTCGATATGGTTCGTCGCTGGCCAGTGGGGCACTACCCTCACGCTTTTCTGGACTTCTTTCGACAGGATACCGAATGTCACAATCGGCATACTTTACTCTCTGAACGGGTTATTCGTGGTGCTGCTGCAACTCCCGACTAACCGGATGATGATCAACATCCCGGATCATGTGAGAATGTTTATCGGCGGCATGATCTATGCAGTCAGCTTCTTCGCCCTCTCCCTGTTTTCCGGGTTTGCCTTTCTGGTCGTAGACGTTTTCTTCCTGACGCTCGGGGAAAACACAATTTCGCCGGTCACCAGCTCGGTTGTGTCGAAGATAGCTCCCGATGACAGGAGAGGCCAGTATTTTGGCGCTTTCTACCTTGTCTCCGGTTTCGTCACCCCGATGGCACCGCTGATGGGAACATCACTGATGCAGTATTTCTCGTATTCCCCAATCATATTCTGGGGGATAATTGCTGCAATAGGAACCACAATTTCGTTCTTCATGCTGCTGATCGGCGGAAGGATAATCTCCCAGAGAACCTCAAGCCCAGGGGGTGTCCAGATACTTGATAAATGAAGGTTTTGCGTTCAACGACGCCATCATGAGAATGCTCCTTGCACGTGGCTTCACGCAGTTCACGGAGGCCCAGAAAGGCTTCTTCCCGCACGTAATGAAAGGGGAGAATGCGTTGCTGATATCCCCCACAGGCAGCGGAAAGACCGAAGCCGCCATGGTACCGATATTCCAGAAGCTCATGGATGAACCCGGCGATCCAATCAGCGTGCTGTACGTCACCCCCCTGAGGGCGCTTAACAGGGACATGCAGTCCAGGCTGCTTGATTACGCCAGCCACACAGGCATCACAATCCAGCTTAAGCACAGCGATATGACACAGGCAGAGCGCAGAAGGGTTACCACGCATCCCCCTTCCATACTTATCACAACCCCGGAATCTCTTCAGATCATGCTCAAGGGCAAGATATTGAGGAAGCTGCTGACTCATGTGAAGTTCGTGATTGCGGATGAACTGCACGAGCTTTCGCAGGGGGAAAGGGGTACGCAGTTCGGTTTAGCGCTGGAAAGGTTGCAGGCCATAGCAGGATCATTCCAGAGAATAGGGCTTTCCGCCACGGTAGGAAACGCGGAAGAACTGTCAAAATTCCTGTCGCCGCATCTTCCTGCGCAGATTGTTGACATCTCAACAATGAAGCAGAAAAAACTCACTGCTTTCATACCGGAGAAGTCAGGCAAGGATGCATCCGAAATCATGGGATGTGACGAACAGTATGCCGGTTCTGTGCTTAGGATTATGAGTGAAATAGAGACAAATCCAGGCACCATAGTGTTTGTGAACACCAGGACCGCTGCGGAGGATATGGCGTTCAGGATCAGACTGATCAGCCCTGAGGAGTCGGTGGAGGTTCACCATGGTTCTCTGTCCAGGGAGGCAAGGGAGGCAGCCGAGCGCAATTTCAAGGAGGGCAAAACGAAAGCACTGATCAGCACCTCCTCTCTGGAGCTTGGCATCGACATAGGGGCAGCCAATATGGTCGTGCAGTTCAACTCACCCAGGCAGGTTACAAAGCTCCTGCAGAGGGCAGGTCGGTCAGGCCACAGCCTTGAGAGGACATCGCTTGGAAAGGTGATATGCAATGACATAGTAGAGCTTGAGGAGGCAGTCGCAATCATACAGCTTGCCTATGAGAACCGGCCAGAAAGCGTATCGATCGCGGAAAACTCGCTGTCCACCCTGGCAAACCAGATCATCTCCGAAGTGAACGCGTCAGGCAAGATCAATGTGATCGAATTCTACAATACCGTGAAGGGGAGCTACAGCTACAGGAACCTGAGCTTCGAGGAATATGCCTCCCTTGTGGAATTCCTGGGTGGCATCAGGAAGATTTGGCATGAAGGCGATTTCGCAGGCCCTAGAAGGGCCAGCCTGAACTATTTCATAAGCAACATATCCATGATACCGAGCGAGAAGGTCTACCGGGTCATTGACGTCGTCGAAAAGAAATTCATAGGCACCCTTGACGAACGGTACGTGGTGAGCGAGATTGAGCCCGGAAGCAACTTCATAATGAAGGGGTCGACATGGAGATGCTCAAGGATAGACGGGGACAGGATACTGGTTGAGCCGATGTTCACCCCGGCGATTGCTCCCAAGTGGAGTGGTGAGGACATCCCTGTTCCGATGGAAGTCTCTCTGCGCGTTGGCAGGAACCGCCGGACGGGCGATTATTCACATTCAGCAGAAGAATCTGTGGGGCGGCTCAGGGAATGGGCCGGCAGCAACCTCTCGACGGACAGGGCCGTCGTAATAGAAGCCGAGGGGATAGAGTGCGTTATCCAGACCCTGCTTGGCACCAAGGGCAACTACGCGCTCGCTGGTATCCTTTCCGTGCTTGTTTCCACAATCACCGGGGAGAGCGTTGAGATGGACTATTCGCCATACCATATCTATATACGGTGCAGCAGGAGATTCACCGCAGCTGCTTACAAGGACATGATATTCAGCCTCAGGGGCAGGGACCTCGAATCCATCGTCAGGAGCGCATGCAGGAGATCCACTTTCTTCAACCTTGTTTTTCTTTACGAGGCAAGGAAATTCGGCATTATTTCCCCCGAGTCTGAGATCGGGAAGATGAGGATGGAAAAGATCATAGAATCATATTTTGAGACTCCGGTCTACGCGGACTCCATAAGGAAACTCCGGAAGGATTACATGAACATGGACACCGTGGTGGATTTCCTTGACAACCTTGAAAAGTTAAGCTTCATCACCCTTGACAGGCTCGGGGAAGGTTCAAGGCAGTTCATACGGCACTACTCGGAAAGAATAATGCCCCTGAAGCCCACAAGAACCATACTGGAAAGCGTTAAAAAGAGGATAATGAACGAGACAGTCTCTCTTTACTGCACTTCATGCGGGAATTTCCGGACGTCAAAGGTTTCCGAAATCAGGAGCATAAGATGCCCGGTGTGCGGCAGCAGCCTGGTTGCCAGCCTGTCCGCAAGGGAGAGGGAAAGAATCAAGCCTCAGGACATGGATAGCGATCCGGCGCTCATGAAATGGATCACGAGGAATGCGCACCTTGTAAGGGAAAAGGGGGTTCAGGCAATTATGGCAATGGCCGGACATGGAGTCGGAGTGGAGACCGCATCCAGGATACTCAACACTTCATATATCGACGAGGAGGATTTTGTGAAGGCGATACTGGAGGCAGAAACTGAATATGCAAAGAACAGGAGGTTCTGGAGTTAAAGAAGGGCTTGCAGTGCTCCGCCGTGTGCCTTTCTTACTGAATCCACGCTGATCTTTGCAAGCCCAACCCCATTGTGAAGAATTTCCAGTTCTCTGCCGCCGGAAGTCCCTATCCTGGTGAGTCTCAGTTCCCCCAGTCCTTTCCGAATTATCTCCTCGTTCGAGGGATCAGCTACAATGATCATCCTGTTTCCAAGCTCTGAAAACATCTTCTGTGAGGGCGTTCCGTAACCGGTGCTGCCGATATCCACCTTCATTCCAATTCCCGATCCCAGGCACATTTCCGCAAGGGCTGTTGCCAGACCGCCGTCAGAGACGTCATGCATCGCATCAATGACGCCCTTCTGCACCAGCCCCGGGATGCGGGACACAAATGCCCTCATCTCATCCATATCTGGAGGATCTATGTTCCCCGGATCAATTCCACGTGAATGTTCGTAAAGACTGCCATTGAGGCTTGAAACAAGGTTTCCCGCAACAAAAATGGCATCGCCTTCCCTTGAAAGGTACTGCTTTACGGCCTTTTCAGGCCTGTCGAGCAACCCGACCATCATTATGACCGGTGTCGGGATGATGTGGCTTTCCCTGTAAGAATTGTAGAGGCTCACGTTGCCGGATACCACAGGCAGGGACAGATCCCTGCAGACTTCTGAAATTCCCCTGATGGATTCTATTAGTTCATTCATCACATGCCTGTCGGTGGGTGACCCGAAATTCAGGCAATCCACCACTGAATGCGGGACTGCACCGCTGCTCAGTATGTTCATTGCGGCCTCCGTCACGCAGTACTTTGATCCGTTCGCGGGATCGGCAGAGACCAGGAGCGGCCTGCTGCCCGACGTCAATGCCAGGCCTATTCCCGAGGGCACCTGGGCAAGAATGAGGCTGCTGTCACTCGGCCCCTCGATGTTTGGGTTCCCTGAAAGCGGCCCCTTCAGGGTTGATCCTCTGACGGTGTGATCATACTGCCTCACCACAGGCTCCCTTGAACCTATGTTCGGGTCGGAGAGCATCTCGATCAGGAGGGGTCCAAAATCTGCAGGTTCCTTCGGCAACAACGTTTTCCTGGGTGATCTTGTCTCATCGGCCTCCCTCTGATACTCGAGACCGGAAGTCATGAATTCGAGGTCCAGGTCGAGCACCTTTTCACCGTTGTAGGTGATGACCAGCCTGTCACCCTCGACGGTCTCCCCCACAACGGAAAATTCAGTATCCCACAGCCTGAATATTCCGCTGATATCCTCCAGCCTGCCAGGGTGCACGGCTAGGAGCATTCTCTCCTGGCTTTCGCTTACCCATATCTCCCAGGGGAGCATCCCCTCCTCCTTTAGCAAAACTTTTTCCAGGTATATCTTTGCGCCAACCCCTCCGGCATGCACGAGTTCGCCGATTGCACTTGACATTCCTCCTCCCCCGAGGTCCTTCATGCCCTCTATCAGCCCGCGGTCGGATGCCTCAAGGATGGCATGGATCAGTGGCTCCTCAACTATGGGATTGCCCAGCTGCACCGAACGGCTGTCGTCTCTGCCGTGCGCAATGGAGCGGGAGGCAAAGTTGACCCCATGGATGCCATCCCGGCCTGTTCTGCCTCCCGCGATGATAAGGAGATATCCTGTTTTGGATATCTTGCTCCTTATCACATTAGAGGTACGGATGATGCCCAGGCAGCCGGCATTAACGAGGGGATTGTGGTTGTATGAAGGATGAAAATATATAGAACCGGAAACGGTGGGTATGCCTACCCTGTTTCCATAGTCCCTGATGCCGGCTACAATACCGGAGAAGAGAGACCTTGTTGACATAGATGTCCGGTCGCCTGCAAACGCCGGGTCGCCAAAGAACAGCGAATCAACAAGGGCTACAGGCTGGGCCCCCATGCAGAGTATGTCCCTAATGATGCCCCCCACACCTGTCGCGGCCCCGCCATAGGGCTCTATGGCACTTGGATGGTTATGGCTCTCCATCTTGAGAACGTAGGAAAATTGATCGTCAAGTCTCACAACGGCTGCATCGTCCTCCATTGCCAGGTAAACGTAATCCCTCTTGAGATCCCTGAAGTATTTCTTCAGGTAGAACTTGGAGGATTTGTAGCAGCAGTGCTCGCTCCAGGCCTGCGCCATTGCATTCAGTTCAACGTCGGTCGGGTCCCTTTTCTCTCCTGCAAAATACTCCTGTAGGAGCTTCATTTCCTCAATGCTGAGGGAGAGGCCGAGCCGTTTGCTTAATTTATCAAGGGAACTGCCGTCTTTTCCCAGCATCCCGATGATCTTGCTTGAGGTGCCCTTTACCAACGCTCTCAACTCAGAATCTTGTAGGACTGTATTACGGGATTCGAGAGGATTTTCTCTGAAATTTCCCTGACCACCTTTTCTGCATCCCCCGATCCTTCGATGGTGATCTCGTAGGTCTTGCTGATGCTTATGTTCCTGATCGAGGAATATCCAAGAATCTTCATGTTCCTCGTTATGGTGATGGCTTCTGGGTCTTCTACTCCCTTCCTGTAAGTTACTTCCACCCGGATTACGGTCATCAGTGGGGTATTGCGGCGCGGATTAAATCTTGTCTATTTTGCCTGCCTGACCGCTGCAATAATTGGCTCCAGAACCTCCCTGACTCTCTCCGACTTCTCTGCTACGGTCCCGGTGACCACGATGTCTGCGCCAGCCTGGGCAACCTCCCTTGCAGATTCCACGCTTCTGATTCCTCCTCCCACGATCAGGGGAATCCCGATTTTACGCTTAACAAAGGTGATCATATCCGAGGGGACATGTTCAGGTGCACCGCTTCCCGCTTCCAGATACACAAGCTTCATTCCAAAGAGTTCTGCCATCATGGCATAGGAAGCCGCGCTCTTGAGGTCGTTCCTGCGGACCAGGTCTGCCCTCCCTGCCCGACCCGCCGTCATTCCCGGTTCCACGATGACATAGCCCATTGAAATGGTTTCAAGCCCAATGCTTTTTATGTACGGTGCAGCCTTGAACTGGTGGCCAACAACAAACTCCAGGCTCCCGGAATTGAGGAGGGACATGAAGTATAGGGCATCTGCCTTTTCCGAGACCATTGAAGCTGATCCCGGGAAAATGATGATCTTGCGATCCGTGACTTTCCTGATAGACTCTATGGATTCATCAAGGATTTTCTTATCAATATCGGTAGAGCCGCCCACCATCAGAAAATCCGTGCCAGACTGATCTGCCGCAAGAGCTATCTCGGCTGTCTTGGCAGGGCTCTGCGAAGCAGGGTCAATCAGGGTCATGTGAATCTTTGATTTTTTGAGTTTTTCCTCTATCTCATTAAATATCATGGAATAAACGCCCCCGAAGCAAAAGCGACGAGTCCAATTATCATCGCGATCTTGGAGAATCTCTGCCCGACATTGGGTTTTGACCTCGCCACGGCGGCAGAGAAGATGAACACAGCGTCCGCGACAGCCACTGGAATGAGGTATGCATAACTGAAAATCCCGAGGTAATAAGGCAGATATGAGATTGAAATGGCAACTATTATGCAGGCAAATGAAAGATAGTATGCAGCATCAATACCGTAGCGCATTGGGAATGTCGTCCTGTCAATATCGCCCTTTATGTCTTCAATATCCTTGATAAGCTCCCTGGAGACCGTAGCCAGTGATGCCATAAGGAAAAGAAGAATCATCCTCAGAACCGAATTTACCACTGTTCCGCCGAAGATGAAGATTAGGCCGACGAGAATGCTTATCGAGGCATTGCCTGCCAGTCCTGATCCCTTCGTTTTCAGTTCGTAGGTCACCAGGAGCGCCTCTGCAACGAGAACTATCAGGAGCGATACAAAAGGGAGGAAGAGGCCGGCAACCACGACAGGCAGGGCAAACAACATGAAGAAGTAATATGAGGCGTTCCTGGGGGAAATGCTACCCGATGCTATAGGTCTCCCCGGGTGGTTAATCCTGTCCGTGTCTGCGTCAAGGATATCGTTGAGCACGTTCCCGCCGGACGTGACCAAAAATACGACAACGGCCGCAAGGATTACCTGAACCAGGTAAGATTTATAAAAAGCGGCGTTTCCTATGAAGGCCGAAAGAAAAGTGGCAAGAAGACCCATGGCTCCGTTTACCGGTCTTGTTATTCTGAAATAGCCTTTCATTCAAGATGGGAAATACTTCGGCAATATTTACTTTAGTCCATAGCTGAAGACACAGTTAACCTGCCTGCAGATGCAGTCGAGGCAAGTATTTGATAATGCTTGACATTCACACGAATGTCAGAGGAGGATCTGGAATTTCTCTACGCGCTGAAACGCGAGGGGATAAAACTGGATCTCGATGTTATGAAGGAGCTTGCCGACGGGATGGGCAACCCGCAGGAAAAGTTCAAATCATTCCATGTTGCAGGCACAAACGGAAAGGGATCGGTTGCCTGCTTCATCTTCAATATACTTTCCCAGAGGGATAGAGTTGGCCTTTACACATCCCCTCACCTTGTTGATTTCAACGAACGAATCATGGTGGAGAGGGAATTCATCCCCACCAGTTACATTGAGGGTTTCATCCATAAGTACCAGCCTCTGATAGAAGAGCTCGAAACAACCAGGAGGAATCCCACCTTCTTTGAGACCACGACACTGATGGCTTTCCTCTATTTTGCGGAAAACAACTGCAGATACGCTTCGGTAGAAGTGGGGCTCGGGGGGAGACTGGATTCAACCAATATTGTCATTCCGGCAGTATCCACGATAACAGGCATAGGTTATGATCACACAGACAAGCTCGGTACAAGCCTCTCCGACATAGCGTACGAAAAGGCAGGAATAATCAAGCCTAACGTGCCGGTTGTACTCTCGGACAGGAAACCCGAAGTGGTGGCGATTGTCAGGAAAATTGCTGCAAGGAATAATTCAAGACTCATAACCCCGGGCAGTGACTATAAAGTGAAGGATCTGGAGCTTGGGATAGACGGTACAAGATTCACCCTGAATTCTCCCGCCGGGGAATACCAGATAGAGTCAGAAATGATCGGAGATTTCCAGGTCAACAACATCATTTCTGCGATCGCATCGATTGAAGCCGTTTCCCCTGAGGGCATATATGCCAGGGAAATTGAGAATGGCATAAAAATATCTAGATGGCCCGCCAGGCTGGAACTGGTCTCCAGGAATCCACCGGTTGTCCTGGACTGCGCACACAATCCGCATGCAGCCGGTGCCCTTGTGAGGAACTGGAAGACTATCTCTGCCGAAAAACCGGTTCTGGTGACGGGAATGCTGAAGGACAAGGATATAATGGGAGTAATGTCCAAGCTCAGCACTTTATCGGAGGACGTTATATTTACCACGCCAGATGAACCGGAGCGCGCATCAGATCCTGAATACATGCAGATGATTACCCAGGGTATGTTCAGGAAAACCAAGGTAATCCGTGATCCGGTAGAAGCCTATCTGGCTGCCAGGAACATGGGGAAGCCGGTGCTGGTCGCGGGATCCATGTATCTTGTGGGTATTATAAAAAAATTTGAGCACGCTGACATGAGGCCGTTTAAATAAGCTTTAATAAAGACCCACCGGATCAAACTATTGATCTCAATTAACTTAATACCTTGCACGGACTGTGACGTCACATGAATCCCTTCCTCGATAGACCACTTGAAAATTCAATTCTTTCCGGGGACCTGAAAGTCCTTGGGGGTTCTTACATACCTGATACCCTGCCGCACAGGGAGGAACAGATACAGAAACTTGTTTACAGGCTGGAGAGCATAATGAGGAACATAAATCCGTCAAACCTGCTGATTTATGGCCGCACAGGTTCTGGAAAGACATCCACCGTTGCCCATGTCACATCAATGTTGTCGGAAGCTCTTCCAGGCAAAATCTCAGTTAAGATCCTCAACTGCCAGGTTTACGATTCAATATATTCAATAATGGTGACACTGGTAAATTCCCTTTCAACAGATGAGGACCAGAGTATCCCGCTTTCCGGATGGACTCTCGACAGAATATATACTGAACTGATCAGAAGAATGGAAAGCAGGGAGATTTACCTGCTGATAGTGCTTGACGAAATCGACAAGCTTGTTCAGAAGAATGGCAGCGATCCCATCTATGTGCTGTTGAAGCTGGCTGATGACCTGAAGAGAAAGAACTCCTCGCTGATTGGCATAACCAACTACATCGGTTTCGTGGAGGGCCTGGATGCCAGGGTCCAGAGTCGGCTGAGCCAGGAAACCATAATGTTTCCCCCCTACAATGCCGTTGAACTCAGAGACATAATAAAATACAGGGTTAACGGAGTTGTCAAGAACGATGCAATAGAGGATTCGGCAATCTCCCTGTGCGCTGCTATCGCCGCTCAGGAACATGGGGATGCCCGGAAGGCCCTTGACCTAATGAGGATGTCCATCGAGATCGCCATTCGTGAAGGAATGGAGAAGATTACCGAAAAGGAGGTGGCGAGGGCCAAGGACATGCTTGAGATCAATGTTCTCAGGGAGACTATCAAGGGGCTGCCGGTTCACTCAAAATTTGTCCTCCTTTCCTCCGTGCTTTCTCAGGAGATTTCCAGGAGGCCATCCTTTACGGGAGAGGTCTATGACAATTATTGCGCAATATGCGGGGAGCTGGGTTATTCCCCTCTCACCTCAAGACGCGTTGGGGACATACTTTCTGATCTGGACGACTCGGGCCTGATAGTGACCAAGATTGCAAACCTTGGGCGGCATGGCCGGACAAGGTATGTGGAAGTGGGCGAAAAGCATGAGGAAATGAAAAAGTACATTCTCGAGGAGGACCAATTCTCAGGCTTCCACGGCCAGAAGATAGGCCGGCAGACAAGGTTCGATTCGGACTGGCCGGATAAGGACCGTAAGGGACCAAGCGCGGATGACATAAGTTCCGCGACGATGGATCCGGAATCTATCGGCTGATTATGCACATGTCGTCATGTGTCCTGTCAAGTTTGAGTCGGTTTTTTTCAGCGAAATCCTTTGGTGCTTCAGTCCAGTCATAGTTGTCAACCACAATGAATGAATTTTTTCCCAGAGAAGGGAAAACAGTTTCAAGTTCAAACATCACGTTCTCATAAGTGTGCTCGGAATCGTGGAAAAAAATATCCGGCTTTCCAGTTGTCTCAAGCACTTTCCCGAGCAGATGCCTGCTGCTGCCAATGTTCAGGTTCCAGAATTTGCGGAAAGAACCAGGAACGACGAAACCGACGGGCATTTCGCTATCCTCGCCGTACTTCTCCCCAAGATCAATGCTGTGCAATCTGCCGTTATTTCTGGAAATGGCGCTCAATATTGAATAACTTGAAGTTCCAGGTCCCACCCCGGTTTCGATCACGACCTTAGCAGCTGATATCCTGCAAAGGCAGTAAAGATCGAACAGTTCATCCTCGGAAACCTGCCAGTAATTGCCGTTGTCAATCACCGACCTCACATGCGCGAGGACCGGGATAAATTCAGCAGAAACAGATTCAGGCTCGTAATCCAGGCCCAGCCTCCCGGCCAGATCAATCCAGTCTGTTTCCGCTGTC
The DNA here is from genome assembly GCA_021818715.1 of Thermoplasmata archaeon. Classification (GTDB taxonomy): domain Archaea; phylum Thermoplasmatota; class Thermoplasmata; order Thermoplasmatales; family Thermoplasmataceae; genus JACWAH01. The sequence goes on along the minus strand of JAKATN010000009.1, from coordinate 25,052 downwards.
ATCGAACTTGATCTCCTTCCCTACCTCTGCTATGATTACCGAAGAATATCCAGCCTTCTCAACATTATTCTTGAACAGTACAGGATCGCTCCTGATAGCGTCGAAGGTGTTATAGTGCATTGGTATGGTGTACTTTGAGCGAAGCATTGAGGCAGCGTAGGTAGCTTCCTTTACATGCATGGTGTAATACCCGCCGATGGGCAGCAGTGAAATCTGCGGGTGATACAGTTCCCTTATCAGTTCCATATCCTTGAAAACGCCTGTATCCCCGGCATGATAGATCTTGAGTGAATCTCCGAAGACCATTCCCATGGGATTTCCTGCATATCCCCCATCAAGGCTGGACGTGTGGAAGGCAAGGACCGACGTGATATCTATGCCTCCAACATTCACGGTACCGCTGTAGTTTATTGCATGCACCTTAAGATCAGGATGCTTTGCCTGTAATGCCCACCCAAGTTCCACCATAGTGACAAGGGTAGCCCCATTTTTCAACGCAATCTCTACTGCATCCCCCAGGTGATCCGTATGTCCATGGGTGACGAGGACAATGTCAGCCTTTACCTCTTCCTTTGTTAAATCAGATTTGGGGTTCCCAGTGATAAAAGGATCCACGATAATCCTCTTATTTTTCGTTTCCACCTCAAAACAGGCATGTCCATGCCATTTCAATACTGTTTGAGCCATAGTGGCGAAGCGAATTGTCATTTAATAGATTATCCGTTTTCGTCATCTGGGCCAGAATGTCAGTGATTTAATGATCATCAAATTTGTAAATTTTCCCGATCTTGTTATTCTAGCCGGGTTTTCACTCTTCAAAATATAAGCCTCAGGCGATGGCACAGGGATGCTGAAGCTCTCCCCCGGTATTATCCACGAAATCAAGCTATTGTTACTTCATCGCGGGTGGAGTAAGCCCACTGAGAGCACTCTGTCCAAATCATGCCCGATCTGCTTGCAATTCGACAACCAAACTGCCTTATACCGAAGGTAAAGATGATGACCCTTTCCAGATTAAGCCATATTGGAGAAATTGCCTCGATCGGAGGATACTGCGGGTGAATTCATGTGCTCACATCATCAGAATTGAGATGCCTGTGATAGCTTGAGTCTTAATGGCACGCCATTCACATGGCAGGAAAGGAACGTCCCCATTGCAAACCATAAGAAAATATAAAGGTTTTAAAAGCCAGGTAATTAAAGGGACATTTGCCCCCCCAATTCCCTGTCCAAACTTACAAAATGAAAAAGTGGTAATCAGACGATTTTATCAGCAAACGTCCTGGCAGGGTCAACTATGGTGTACCCTTTGCTGTCTGAGATGGACTGGGTTGCAGGAGGGCTTGTAAGGTAGTTGGGAATATACTCATTCAGCCGCTTGGTGAAGCTCGGGATCGTCCTGTTCTCTATGAATATGCCTGTTGGAATCTTCTCGTCCCACTCCAGAGCCCTTGAGTTGGCCAGCCTGTACTTCTCCATCGGATCCTTGGTGGATTCAGTTATGATCGGATCCCAGGATTTGTCATCCTCAAGCTTGTAGACCTTCTGCCTGTAAAAATCCATTGTGTTGATGTTATTGTAAGTTGGACATGGCTGTAGCACGTCAATCAGGGAAGAGCCATCGTTCATCAGACCTCTCTTTATAATCTCCTTGAGCTGCTTGGTATCAAACGAGAACCCCCTTGCAACAAAGGAATAGCCTGCAGCAAGTGCCATTGCGACAGGATTCACCCTATTATACACATTGGGCTTGGTCAAGCTCTTGGTCTGCATTCCAAGTGGCATGGTCGGTGCTGCCTGTCCCTTGGTAAGTCCATATACCTCGTTATCGAACAGGATTATCGTAAGTCCTGTGTTTCTTCGCCCCTCTGCCACAAAATGGCCGGCTCCAATGCTCAGAAGGTCGCCGTCGCCTCCCGTGACCAGCACCTTAAGCTTTGGGTTAGCCAGCTTCACACCAGTAGCAAACGGGATGCCCCTTCCGTGAAGGGTGTGTGCTCCTGCAAGGTTCACGTAATGCGGAGTCTTGCCCGAACAGCCTATCCCTGAAATCACCACAGCATCATGTGGACCATAGTTCATTTCCCCGAGTGCCTGTATCATCGAGGTGAGAATACCAAAATCCCCGCAACCCGGGCACCAGTCAATCGTCAAATCTGTTCTGAAATTATGCGCCATTCTTCAACACCACATCTTTTTCTTTTCCCTGTGCTATCCTCTTCACACCATCAACGAGTTCATCGACAGTGACATGCCTTCCGTTGTACTTTAGAATCCTGTTTGAAATGTCAACCCCCGTGTTCATCCGTATAACCTGTGCGGCCTGGCCCAGCATGTTGCTCTCCACAATTATATTGGTCTGCCCGGCCCTTAACTCCTTTTCTACAAATTCAGATGGAAACGGCATGAACATTCTGAGGTAGAGGACCCTGCACTTGATACCCTGTTTTGAAAGTATCTCCGCAGCCTCTATGGCAGGGCCTTTCTGGCTCCCCCACGTCACTATGGTGATCTTGGCATTCTTGTCGCCATATATCACTGCTTTTTCCTCAACGGGGATTTCCTCAGCGGCTACCTTGACCTTCCTGAAACGCTTTTCCATTTGCGCTTCCCTCATTACGGTGTCTTCGGTAACATGGCCCAATTCGTCATGTTCGTCTCCCGTAAGCCAGAATATGTTCTTTCCAAATGCCCCAATTGCAGAGACGCCATCTTTCGTGTCCAGTGAATACCGTTTATATGTGCCGTTGCCGTCCGGCTCGTTCCGGCCGTACACCTTCTCCTTCTTTATATCAATTCCATCCACGAGCTCCGTGGTGTTTGCAAGGTTTTTGTCTATCAGGTGAAGAACAGGCAATTGATATCTCTGGGCATAATTGAGCGCCTTCATCGAGTCATATATGCACTCCCCCACGTCTCCGGATGACAGCACTATCCTTGGAAATTCTCCATGGCCCGTATTAAGGGCAAATAACAGATCGGACTGACCGTTTCGTGTGGGCAATCCAGTGCTTGGCCCTCCCCTCTGATAAAGGGTGATAACCAGAGGGATCTCATCCATGCCGGCAAAGGATATCCCTTCAGCCATCAGTGAGAATCCAGGTCCGCTTGTAGCGGTAGCGCTTCTAGTACCGGTCATCGCTGCACCGGCTGCCATTACTACTGCCGAAATTTCATCTTCAGTTTGCACCACCGTGACCCCCCCAGAACCCAGGGTTTCGGCTTCTCCTGACAACCATTTTACTGCTTCGTGCTCTTCCAGTATTGAGCTTTCGTCGCTGGCAGGCGTGATGGGATAGTAAGTCTGAAATCTCAGACCCCCCATGAGCTTGCCTATCGCAGCTCCATCATTGCCTGTGAGAAGGAACTGGGAAAGTTTTGCTTTCTTTCCGGCGCTTTCGCCCGCAAGTTTGTTATCCTGCGCGTATCTATACGCCTCGTCTACCACCTTGAGGTTGGGTGCTATAACCTTCTCCTTGCCGCCGAATATGTGTTTAATTGCCTCTTTTGTAGATTCCGATTCAATACCTATTATGGAAAGAGTGATTGCGGCACCAAGAGTATTGTAATACCTGCTCGGGACGCCATCATCAACCGCCTTCCTTACGATTTCCTCAAAAGGTATGGGGAATAGGATGCCTCCATGGCTCTTCATGTATTCAAGCATCCCTTTGACGTTATTCTCCAGCTTGTTCTCATCCAGCACCGATTTAATTCTGGATGCGGTATCTCTCATGATCATCCTTGCCTGCGACAGCTCGGATGTGGCAAACGACGAATCGTAAATCACCTTCGTGCCCTTTCCTATATCTTCAAAATGCTCAAAGATAGTATCAGGATCAAGTGCAACGAGGATATCAGGCGGATACTTGAGTCCCTGAACCTTCGTGTCCCTGGCTCTGATGTGCACATAGCTGTGTCTGCCCTTAATGTTAGAGTGAAATTCCCTCGTGGAAAAAATATCAAATCCAGAAAAAGCGAAGGCTCTGCTCATCAAATTGGCGGAAGTATCTATCCCCCCTCCCTGGGGGCCACCAATGACAACGTTGACGTCCAGTTTGGTCATTGTAGGCAAGGGATTGCCTGCGCTTTAAAATACTTTGACGCTTGAACATCAGGACAAATGATCTATGGGAAATTTATGCCGGAATTGTGCTGCACTCTGCAGAAATGCCTATGTCTCAGAGAAAACCAGATAAAGTTAATTTATCATATATGAATCTAGTTATCAATGAAGACGACAATATCCCACATAAAAGCGGACATAGGCAGCCTTCCGGGTCACACTACGGTTTTTTCCCCTGTTGTAAAGGAAGTGGAGGAATACGTTAAGAAACATTCCGCAGGTCTGCTTACGGATTATCACATCTCAAGCGTTGGCGACGATCTCCAGATAACAATGATACACCACGAGGGCGTAGATTCTCCGGAAGTTCATGAACTTGCCTGGAATGCCTTTAAGGCAGGGACAGAGGTTGCCAAGAAAGTTGGCCTTTACGGAGCCGGCCAGGATCTCCTGAAAGATGCATTTTCAGGAAACATAAAGGGAATGGGTCCAGGAATAGCGGAGATGGACATCACGCCAAGAAAATCTGAGCCATTCATAGTCTACATGATGGATAAGACCGAGCCAGGCGCGTTCAACCTGCCGATATACAAGATGTTTGCTGACCCGTTCAACACGCCAGGTCTGGTCATTGACCCGAATATGCACGAAGGCTTCAGGTTCGAGATCTGGGATATACAAGAGGCAAAGAAGATAGAACTCTCCTCGCCGGAAAATCAGTATGATATACTTGCGATGATTGGATCAAAAGGAAGATACGTAGTCAAGAGGGTGTATACAAGGGAGAGCCACGAAAAACTTCCGGATGAAAACGTGGCAGTAATCACAACTGACAAGCTTTCACTTATCGCTGGCGAATATGTCGGAAAGGACGATCCCGCGGCAATAGTCCGTATCCAATCAGGACTTCCCGCATCAGGAGAGTCTCTGGAAGCTTTTTCCCACCCTTTCCTGGTATCAGGCTGGATGAGGGGATCTTTTAACGGCCCATTGATGCCGGTTGGCCTGAACAACGCTAAAATGACGAGATTCGACGGCCCCCCAAGGGTAGTTGCACTTGGCTTTGTCCTGAAAGACGGAAAGCTGTCGGGTCCGGTCGATATGTTTGACGATCCTGCGTTTGACGGCGCCAGGAGGACTGCAATCGATGTCGTCGATTACCTGCGAAGAATGGGGCCATTTGAACCGCACAGGTTGCCTGACTCTGAAATGGAGTATACCACCCTCCCAAAGATTCTTGAAACTCTCGGGCCCAAGTTCGTGAAGATTGAGGATGCTCCAAAAAAGGCCAAAAAGCTGGCAGAGTCAACAAAAGATTTCGACTGATCCCCAAAAATATAGTTTCTGCAATACGGCGCGTTACGCCACCAGGCGTAACATAATTTTACACTATTTCCAAAGGATAAATACATCATGATCATCTTCCATAATCTGAATTTGTCCACTCACATCGATTTTTTTTATTGATCTGCAGGTTTTGCCATATGAAGCGTCAGTCAAGTGGAACTGTTCCATCGAACTCTGCGGCGGCTGAATATACAGATTTACTCGCGGAAATCCCTGATCTGAAGCAAAAGAATGAACGGGCCATAACCATGCGGCTTATGCCGTAATTTAGGATTGGTGATTACAAAATTTATAATACCCGATGTCTCCATGTATTTCTGAGGTTTAATTTCAATGCCTGCGGATGTAGTTTGCGGAGCGAAGGTCAAGGAAAAGGGATCAATCCATGAGGAATTTGGTGGAGCTCTGTTTTACTTTTGTTCTGAGGATTGCAGGAACGAGTTTCGGAAGAACCCCCTGAAGTTTGCTTAAAGATTGACCAAACATGGGATTTGATATCTGTCTGCCTAGTCTCGTGTGTGAAATCGTTTGATCGCTTACAGGTATAATTCAAAGAAGGTTAGGACATCCCACTTGTTGGATTGGTTATATACTACTTCTAAATATTGGCGCACAACCGACGTAACGGGAGGACTGGATCAACTTGGCATTTCCTGAAGCTGTAGAAAGACGACTGAACAAGAAAATATGCATGAGATGCAACGCGAGAAACCCCATCAGGGCAGAGCGTTGCAGAAGATGTGGATACACCGGACTTAGGATGAAGGCGAAAGAGAGGAGAGGAGGGCAGTAGACGTCTTTTTCGGATCAATTTAGTGTAGCCATTCTCAGAATGGAGGGCACGAATTGTGAGGATGAGGCCTTCAGGGCATTTCTGTCAACAGGATTCATCCCCGAATATGTCCATATAAACGAACTGGATCGTGGTACAAAGAAACTGGAAAACTACTCTGCCATTTTCATTCCAGGAGGTTTTTCAGGCGGAGACTATATACGCGCGGGGGCTCTATTTTCTGCCAGGCTGAGACGGCATTTTCATTCAATACTGAAATTCGTGGATTCCCGGAAACCGGTCGTCGGGGTATGCAACGGATTTCAGGTCCTTGCTGAACTTGGGATTTTACCAGACAGCGGGGGGAACCAGGAAAGAGAAATAGCACTTTCCATCAACCAGTCCGGAAGATTCGAATGCAGGGACACGTACCTGAGGATTGAGAGGGACCAGAAACTGCTGCAATCAAAGTTCAGGAAGGGAGACGTGGCACTTTCCACCGTTGCGCACAGCGAGGGTCGGGTTGTGTTCAGGGATCAAGACATAATGGACGACATAGAGAGGAAGGGACTTGCTATCCTGAGATATACCGATGGAACCGGCAAATCGGCAGGCTACCCATGGAACCCGAACGGGTCTGCGGAAGACATCGCAGGCGTCATGAACCCGGAAGGGAATGTCATTGGCCTGATGCCTCATCCTGAAAGAAAGCTTATGGCAGGCGCCCCCAATGTTGGAAGAGTATTCGGCCTGGATTTTTTCATGGCCATAAATAATTACCTGAAAAACAGCTGATCAGCAGCCCCTGCCGAGTATATTCCTTATTGTACTCCTGGCTTCTGTCCTGAAATCATCTAGGGTGGATTCGTTTACTAGCATGATGTCCGCCAGAGCAATCGCCTTGCCTACACCCCATTCAAGCTCCCTGTTGTCTCTCCTTACCAATTCTGCCAGGGTATGTACATCATCCATGCGATTTCTTCGGACAATTCGATCAAGCCTTGTTTTCCTGCTGGCGAAGACGGATACCAGGCAGGTTCTGTCGGCATCAGCTTCCCTGATAAAGAAATCAAGTTCCTCCGTGCTTCTCAATCCATCAATCACCACCAGGGGACTTTCCACATTCATCAGAGTGCGTCGAGCCCACACATCCTTCCCGAATTTCTCCCTTTCACTCGTAGCAAATTTTCCAATGTCCGCGTCACTGACAGGTATCTCTGATTCTGCGGCAAATTTGCGGACTGCATTTCCCATATGCAGGTCAGTGAACCCTTCCTCAACGCAGACCTGGATGAACTCATCCTTGCCTGCGCCAGGCATGCCAGTTACGACTATAAGGCATGAATGTCTAACCAAAGAGAAATCCCATCCCTTTGTCTGCGTTTTCCTCCTCTTCGTGGACCTTCCTCATCACTTCTTCTGTCTTTTTCCCGTCCAGCATGGTGCCACTATTCCCTATGATGGTGGTAGCTTTCCTGAACGATTCCTCGCTGCCTTCCAGTATCAGCAATATCTCATCGTCGCCCATTCCGTACTGTGACGCATCCTTTGTGATTAGAGTCTGCCTTCCGACAAGATCGTCTGCGGACACCTGATCGATTATAGCCCTGTTGGATTTCTTCAGCAGGAAGATTTTTGTCATGCAGCTTCCGGGAAGAGAAATTCACTTAAATACAATTCTATTGAAATGCGAAGAATTCTCCGGAACTGAGGTTGTAGAAAACTTCCCTGTCGCGTTCACTCGCGGTTCCGGGTAGCTTGAAATTTTCCTTTTCCAGAATGCCGGAATTCGCTTTCTCACTACCATCAACCGATACGCGCAGGATATGCTCCGTATCCGGTGTGAGTCCTACTGAAGCCACTGCCTGCTTAATCTGCCGTTTTCCGCTCAACAGCATCATGAAGAGGGTGCCTGGCTGTCTGACGCGTATTTCCCTGTTGATAAGCCTAAAGGATTCCTCAAGAGCAATGATTACCTGTTCTTCGCTTATCAGTTTTTCTGCATTGAGGTAATAAGATTTAGCCGCATCTGCGGAAACCAGGCTGTAAATATCGTCCTGCGTAAGGATCCTGGTGGGACGAAAGTATTCAAACTTAAACCGCATTTGTTCCTTTGTTTCCTAACTGGACCGGTTTTCCGGTGGTGAATAATCCGGAGATTCTGCCAAGGAATTTCTGCCTCTCCTGTGTTGATTCAAGAGCCACTTCCAGCACTTCCTTTATGTTCTCCACAGGAACAATCTGTATCTTGTCCTTGTGGCCCTCATCCAGAATAATGTCCCCGACGTTTGCAGCCGGCACAATTACCTTTGTGAATCCTGATTCAATAGCCGCCTCAACCTTTGCGGTGACTCCTCCTATTGGAAGTACGCTCCCACGTACGGTAAGTGATCCGGTCATTGCGAGTGTCTGGTCAATGGGGATCCCTTCAAGAGCCGAAATTATTGCAGTAGCAATTGAGATGCTTGCCGAATCGCCTTCCACACCCTCATAGGTGCCTATGAACTGTATGTGGATGTCCAGATCTGAAATATCGTCTCCAGTTATCTTCTTTATCACAGCAGAAACGTTCTGTACCGCTTCCTTTGCTATCTCACCCAGCTTTCCGGTGGCAATCACGCTGCCTTGCCCCTTATGCTGCGCCTGTGTAACTTCAGCGGCGATCGGCATTACAACGCCGGAAAAATCGGCCATTCCCGCATCAGAAGAACCCATCACAGCAAGACCGTTCACGACACCGATAGCCTTCCCCTCAGAACTGAACGTCTTGTAGAGTTTCTTTATCTCGATACCGCGATCGGCCACCTGCTGTTCAAGGGGTTTGCTGATATTCTTTGCGGCAATGACATGCTTTGAAGTCACTATCTTGGCATTCTCAGTGACTGCAATGTCTCCAGCAACCCTGATGAGACCACCCAATTCCCTCAGCCTGAGGGTAAGCTTTCCCCTTCTGCCAGATCTCTTCTGTGCCTCCTTTATTATTTCGATGATTGCAGAAGTGTCGAAATGCGGTATTTTTTTGTCTTTTGCAATTTCCTGGGCAATAAACTGGACGAGTTTCTTCCTGTTCTCGTCATTGTCGTCCATATTGCTCCTTACGTACACTTCATAGCCGTAACCGCGTATCCTGGACCTCAGGGCAGGATGCATTCCCTGAACGGCATCCAGATTACCCGCAGCGACAAGTATGAAATCGCATGGAACAGGCTCTGTCTGTACCATGGCACCTGCGCTCCTTTCGCTCTGGCCTGATATGGAGAATTTCTTTTCCTGCATCGCGGTCAGAAGTGCCTGCTGGCTCTCCGGCCTGAGCAGGTTGATCTCATCTATGAAGAGGACGCCTTTGTGGGCCTTGTGAATATTCCCTGCCTCCACCCGGTCATGAGCAGGCGTCTCGAGCCCTCCTGACTGGAAAGGATCGTGCCTCACGTCCCCGAGCAGGGCTCCGGAATGGGATCCTGTTGAATCAATAAATGGTGCCTTGTCAGTGGGGGTATGCCCGACCAGCAATTTCGGGATCATGGCTTTTTCCACCCTGGCAGCAGGGTTCAGTGCCATTGCCCAATATAATATCGCAGCAGCGATGATCGCCAAAAAAAGCAGGTCAATGTCTCTCAGCAATACTGTGAGTATGAGTCCAAGGAGGAAAATGGAAAAAATCAGAACGACAATGCCCCTTGATCGGTCTCTCCTGTCGTGCTCTGCTTTAATCTGATACTGCTTCACTATTTCCTTTCCTTTGCCAGCATGGTATGTTTTGACCCTTGGTCTGTTGGAATCTTCGGGGTTCGGAAAAACAACGACGTCTTCCAGTTCCTCCTTTGGGAGGAAATCAGTCATTGACTGGGCGAGCATGGATTTACCAGTTCCGGGATCACCGATAAGCATTACGTGGCGCTTCTGCAGAGCAGCCTTCTTGACCACATAACCTGCCTCCTCCTGGCCAATAACCTGATCAAACAGTATCTTCGGCACTGGTATATCAGCAGTGCTCTTCACGTTAAGGGATTCGACCCACTGCTGGACTTCGTCCTGTCCATCGCTCACGCTTCACAAATTGAATCAGAAGATTAATAGTTTTGTATTTAAAATGATTAAAAAAATTAGGGAAATTGAGATTTCTTGCGATTGGTAATGGATTCGGGTAAAGGACCGCAAAGGTTTGTTTAACCGGTTTCAATGGAGTTACATGTCATTTAGTTTTGGGCAGGAACTTGTGGTGACTCTCTTTGGCGAGTCCCATGGCCAGTATGTCGGAGGGATACTCGACGGTTTGCCCTCAGGGCTGCCGGTTAACGAGGAAACCATTAAAAAATGGCTTCTGAGAAGAAGGCCTGGAAACAGTGAATTCACTTCGCAGCGCAGGGAAGAAGACTCCTTCGAGATAATCTCCGGTCTAAAAGAAGGGGTCACGAATGGGGGGCCTGTGGTTATCACGATGCGGAACTCAGACGTGGTGTCCGATCCGTATGAAAAAATAGAATTTATCCCCCGTCCTGGGCATGCAGATTACCCTGCATGGATCCGTTATGGAAGATACAGGGATTTCAGAGGCGGTGGTTTTTTCTCCGGAAGAATGACTGCACCGCTTGTTGCGCTCGGATCCATTGCTATAGAAACCCTGGAAAAACTTGGAATCACGCCACTTTGCTACGTATCCCGCATTGGTGAGGTGGCATTCAAACAGGAAGAGCCGGTAGGTATGGACGAACCGTACAATTTCAAGACCAGGATTCCTTCCAGCGATAGGAATCAGGCTGCCGAGGAATTCCTCATGGGGCTGATGAGGAAAGGGGATTCAGTCGGGGCGGAGATTACTGCAAGGATAAGCGGTGTTCCGGCAGGAATAGGGGATCCATTCTTCGACTCGGTGGAGTCCAGGATGTCGCACCTTATGTTCTCTATTCCGGCAGTTAAGGGGATTGAATTCGGATCGGGTTTCAGATTTTCGCATATGCTGGGTTCTGAGGCTTCTGATCCCTACCGGATCGAAGAAGGCCGGGTGAAGGTCGCGGAAAATCATAACGGTGGAATCCTGGGTGGATTGACAACGTCCGCTGACATAGAATTCAGGGTAGCAGTGAAGCCGACTTCTTCCATAAAGCTGCAGCAGGATTCGGTCGATCTCGTTTCAATGACAAACCGCAAGATTGCCGTAAAGGGCAGGCACGATCCATGCATCGGGATCAGGGCAGTGCCCGTAGTACAGGCATGCGCTTCCCTTGTGATTCTTGATCTCATGATCTCTTCCAGTTCAACAGATTTCCTAAAGAAGCTGAGAAAGGAAGAAGAAGGCAGGACCTGAAATCGCCAGCGAGCCTAAGCTGGTTGCTGCAATGGCGTATTTAGCGGTTTTAACAGCTCTGAAAACCGTTGAATTCAGCCTCTTGAAAATGCCCTCCTCGCCCATGTGCACTTTTGCTTCGGATGCCCCATATGAAACCCGGGCATTGCCAAGATCCCTGATCGCGCCTTCCATGGCCTCTATGCACTTGCCTGCCACAAGATCATTATCGTCCCTTTCGCCAAGGGGGTTCATGTCCAGCGTACTGCTGTTCACCACGTGGTTATCGGTGGTGTAAAATTCCAGGCTAGATATTTCACCCGGGATTCTTTCCCTGATGGCCTTGATCAGATCTGTGGTAATATTGTTGGAATCGGTTAGAAGGTAGCAGTGGGTGTATTTCGAATTTCCAATGATCAGGGCCTGGACCCCGACGGGACCAATTCCGGGAGCCGCGAATCTGGCGTTGCCATAACCGCAGCGCATCCCCGAATCTGTTTCGAGCCTTTCGAATTCCCTCAAAATGGCATGCTGAAATCTGTGAAGCTCTGTGAGAATGGGTGCACCGTGGAAGAAGTAGCTCTGCGCATCGATAAGCACAGCATCCGAGGTAGCTGCGCGATTCAGTGCATCGGAGAGAATGAGTCCGTCTTCCAGGGATATGTCGTCGAATTTTCCCTTGTCCGGTATGAAGGAAATAATCGGAACGCTGCCTATTCTCTGTATCCCAACAGAATACCCGGAAATGCTGAGCTTCTTGAATCGTGAAATTCCATCAATCTCCACTGATCTCCTGATTGCGTCCTCTGCTGCTGCCGCAATAGCCCTGACATCATCATCATCCCTGCAGTTGTTGCTGTTCGTGGTTGCCGTGTGGAATACCATTATGGAGATATCCGGTCCGGACAGGTATTGCTCCAGCTTCTCAGGAAGGTTGCTGCTGCCGAATTTCCCGAAAGGCCCTGGATGTACGTAAGGGAAAATTAGCCTGACTGTCCGTCCATTATCCTTCAATATGGAAACGACCTTTACCGGAACCACCCTCTCGTTTCCATATATCATCCTGAAGAAGTCGAGCCCTGCATGCTCTTCCTCTGTCCTGAGGTTAAGGAACATGTTGAGTACCTTGATCGGGCTGACACCGAATTCCCTGCGGAAATCCCTGATTGAAACATGCACGAACACGATCCCGAAGGCGAAAAAAATGGCGGAGCTGATAAGGGCTGGAACCAAGAACTGTACACCCAGCCCGGCTATCAGTGTGGTACCGGAGGCGATGATCGTAGGAAAAAGGCTTGGGACGAAAAGCTTGAACGGCTCCGCAGAATAGTATGGGTAATACAGGATGGATCTCAGGAATGAAACTATGCTCCAGGAAAACAGGAGTATACCAACTGCGTTATCCACAGGGAGCTTGAGCAACAGCAGCACCCACGCTATGACGGTAAAAACAGTGAACGTGGAGAAGTTTAGAAAGAAAATCCTCCTTGCAGGAAAGTAGAAATCGGCTATTCTTACAAAGACGGCGTCTGCCCCTAGCAATATAAGTACTGGGGAAGCGTAAAGCACCGCGACCAACTCCCAGGACCTGAGGATCACAAAAGTCACCAGGAGATAAACTGTGGCTGGAGCAGCGTATATCCTAAGTCTGGGAGATCTCCTCATATAGACGGTGAGGTCGGCAAAAATCCTGTTTCCAGGGTGTCTCTGCTTCAAACTATAGAGGGATGTGCGCACTATATTAATCCCTTTACTGGGAAGATATTACCCTTACCCGCTTCATCACATACTCATCCAGCCCGGTCCTCACTTTCAGGTAATTCCTGAAAACAGATGCAGCAATTTGTGGTGCTATTATCAATATCTCCTGAATATTGTTCATCTTGTCACGGGTGCCGATCACCAATACTCTCTCCGGTATAATTTTCGAAATAACGCGTTCTGACAGCTCGTAATTTCCCCTTCCAAGAAGAACGCCCATGCCACCTATGGGCGACAGCACAATCCGGTAGTTTTCCTCCGCTACAATCCTGTAAATTTCTTCCTCCCCGGCCTTGGCCAGCTGGAGCTTTCCATCTTTAACGACTTTGAAGTCAAGAACACTGGTGCCGGTTATTCCGAGTTCGGTGAGCACTGTGCCGCATGTGGTTCCCGGTCCAATCACGTATGCCACCCCCTGCTGCATCTCTTCCACCACACCGGAAGCTATTGCTGAGGCGGTTGAACTGGAAAAAACAACCTTTGGATCCTGGGTTCCCGTCCTGTACTCCGGCCCCTTTACCTTTCCATAGAATCTGACTGAATTGTCAGTGAAATCATAGTCAAGGACCTCTTTATCCTCCGTATTCAGCGTGCCGGAAATAAAAAGATCGAGCTCATCAATCGCATCCTGCCACGTGTACGCGAATACTGAGCTGTACATCTTTATCCCGGATGGAACCCCAATCACCGGGACGTCTCTGAGCAGGCTTTCCATAACGTCCCTCGCCGTGCCATCTCCCCCAACAAAAACAATAATGTCAGCCCCAAGCCTGCAGGCCTCCCTGACGAAGTATACGGAATCATTCCTGGTGCTGGGCTCCTGCCAGTTTATTGCCTGAGTTGATCCAAATGATCCCACTGTGAGGTGATCATATACCGGAGAGTCAGGGTGAAGCAACCTGACTGCCTCTGGGTTTCGTACAGATCTGAGGAAGCGCCTTCCAATGCTGACAGATTCAGACGCGGAATAATTTCCGGCAGGAAGGTTGTCTGAAGACTTCAAACTTAATTTCTTTCCTTCCCCTGCTACCGGGTTGATGAAAAAGCCCACGGTTTTCATTGATAATCAGCGTAACAGATTGCTGCCACATATCCGGAAGTCATGGCAACTATTTCAGCCTGCCCGGGGGATTCCTCGGCAACGAACTGGATTGTAGTGAAGGCGTACGGCGTTATCTGGAATAAGTTGAAGGATATCGGGGAACCCGGAACGTTTGACGATTGCCTGTAAAACTGGGATGCATTGATCGTCATGGTGAACGCCGTGGGCTGATCCGTAATGACGTACAGGGACACGTTTATAGTCCTGTTCGTATCATCGAAAAGCGACAGCTTCAGTGGTATCCCGGGCTTTGAGGGGGTCGGATAATAAGGATTCCTGCCATTGAAAAGCAGCTGACCCGACTCCCTGACTACCAGGAGGGTTATGGGGGCTGAGGTCGAATAAGTGCCGGTGTAAATGACAAGGGAAAAATTGTACATCCCTGGGGAAAGACCCGAGGTATTCATCGAGAGCGTAATGTTAGCACCTGAACCAGGCATGATGTTTTGTGGGGGATTCGGTATATAAAGCTGAAGTTGAGGGGAAATTGAGAAGGAAGGAGACACGGGAACCGTACCGGCATTGTAGATACCCACGCTCAAATTATTATACGTGTTGTTTGTTACATTGCCCGAGGTAACTGCAACAACCTGGGTACCGGTGGAGACCTGTACGTCCATTTTGATCTGGGAAGGAATGTGATGAATCGGGATCATGCTCACCAGGAAGATCACCGCAATGACCACCAGGATAGCGCTGACATAATGGGGAAAGAAAATGCCCCCTTTGAGCGGCTCAGCACCATTCAGGCCCAGGAATATGGAGAATACGGGGATCACTATGATTTCAGGGTAGACCAGCCCAAGAGCTGTGAGGGCAACTGCAGATGCATACGAAACGTACCTGAAATTTTTGCCTATAATCCCTTTCCAGAACAGCCCGCCGTCCAGGTATCCAAGCGGGGCGAAATTCAGTGCAGATACAAGCAGGCCGATCCAGCCCACAAAGACCATCGGGTTTATGAAGCCGTTGAATGGGATCGCAAAGCTGAAGAAATAATAGAATGAAAGGGGAAATCCAACGGCTGTGTAGGGCATACTTCCTACCGGGCCCGGGGGGGAATAACTGACATTGATGAGTCCACCAATGACGATGATGAATACGGAAAAGAGGAAACCAAACAGGATCGGTGCACCGCCACACAAAATCATGGCTTTCCTGTCCCTGTAGACTTCATCGGAAGTGGAAATGCTTCCTGCGGTGCCAAAAAATAAAGGGTCAGGGATCAAAACGGGAAACGAATATTTCATTCCAGAACTTGATCTTGCAAAATACCTACCAAGCTCCCGGAACGCCAGGAATCCAAGCATTGGAAGGAAGAATGTGAGAATATCCGTGATCAGCGTGCCCAGGAATGTAGTGGCGCGATATAGGGACGAATATTCAAACCCTGCGTAAAGTATCGATGCAAGAGTTATGAAAAAGAGCACGAATCTGAGAATGGGGCCGTAGTTTTTTGGTTTATCGAGCTTTATCACGAATAGCCGATCTGGGTCCTCCTCCACGGTAAATGGCAGATATCCAAGAAGTCTGCATTTATACACCAGAAGGTCGAAGTCTATCCTCTGGAGTTCACCGGGTGAGAGGGAAAAGATAATAATCCCCTCCCTCTCCTCGTTGGACTCCACCTGCATCTCGCCATAGATGACTTTGAACAGTTCTGCGTATTCCTTTACGTCGGCCAAGTATCAGTACCCGTCTGTCTATCTGTAATTCAAGATATTAACTTTTCATTGCTATTTCCGATCGGCTGGGATGCAACCCTGCCATTGCCGGTGATACCTTCGCTCGTGCCGGATAGCTGGGCCAGGATTCCTGTGGCTGTATCGCCATACGAAACCAATGTAATTTTTCCGGTACCGCCTGTGGAGGAATAGACAAGCAATGGGGCATGAATCTTCTTTGCTCTTGGGACCAGCGCTGGGAGGATCTCCTCGTTGACCATGCCTCTCACCCTGTAAAATTCGATCCCATTTTCCTTCATTGGCTCGGCGGTGCTCATCAGGAGATCAGCCATTTCATCTATTATCCTTTCATGGGATTTCCTCTTCTCAAGGTACCCCTCATAAACTCTGGAGAATTTTTCCGCCGCGTCATCGATCCCTGAGGCAAGGTATGGAACGGTACTGTTGTAAAAGGCCTGCAGTTTTTGTGAATATTCCAGTGCGCCAATGCCTGAGGCGAATATTATCCTCTGTATCCCCTCCTGGATCGACTCAACCCTGACGATCTTGATCATGCCGATCTGAGAGGTATTTTTCAGATGGGTGCCGCCACATCCCTCAGCATCAGTATCCTCAATCTCCACAACCCTCAGTTTGTTGGATAGTGGGACGCCACCCTGAAATAGCCTGAATCCGTACTTTTTCAGCGCGGAATTCCATTCGACCATCTTCACGGATATGGTCTTTCCCTGCCTTATCAGTTCCAGACAGCGCATCTCTATTCTTTTCACGTCAGCGTCGGATATCTTCTCATAGTGCGTCACGTCAAGCCTTGAATAGTCCGTTCCTTTCTGCACGCCGCTCTGCCATATATGTGGTCCCAGAACCTCCCTGGTAACGGCCAAAAGAAGATGGGTGGCTGAATGGCTGACCATGAGCCTCTCCCGTCTCTCGCTGTCTATCACCCCCCTTACCCTTACCTTTTCAGGAATGACACCATCTATGAAGTGGACAATGGTTCCGTTTATCTTCTGAACCCTGCTGACCTCAAATTTCTTTGATCCATAAAAGAGAAAACCAGTATCGAAGGGCTGTCCGCCACCTTCCGGGTAGAAGGCAGTCTGGTTAAGCACAACAAAATTATTTCCAGAATGCACCACTATTGCGGTGAATTCCCTTATCGAAGTGTCGTCATAGTAAAGCGGGCGGGTGTCGTATTTTTCGATCTGAAAAGTATCGGCCTTTTCGTGCGCTTCCACATTCTCCCTTATCTGGAGCCTGTTGAAGCTGACCGGTTTCCCGATTTTTTCCGTGACGATCTGGGCGACGGTTTCAGGCGGTATGCCATGCGATTCATATAATTCGGAAACGTCCCTTTCCGAAAGGCTCCCTTTCTTATCTATCATCCTGTGGACAAGGGATGTTCCGTTCCTGATAACTTCAGCGTACTTTGTCCGTTCTCTTTCCAGAAGGGTCTTTGAAAAATCAAGATCAAATTTGCCGATTATCTCCCTGTAATTCCTGGACTGGAGATCTATGAGTTCGTCGAGATTGTCATCTATTCCGAGGGTTTTGAAATGCCTCAGGGCCTTCCGAATTAGGAGCCTTGCAAGATAACCTACCCTGACGTTGGATGGGATCACATGGCTGGACAGCATGAATAGCAGTGTTCTGGAATGATCTGAAAGCGACCATATTGCCCTCATCTTTGAAAGGGAATCCAGGAATGACCTTTCTGAAAAACCGCTGTCTCTGCTGCTTAGTGCTTTTACGGTACCGGTTATCACATCCTTCTCACTATACGGATCACTGTGTATTGCAAAGTCAAGATACTGCATCAACTGATCTTCAGGCAGAGGCTCCGTGCCTGATAAGTCAAGAAGGTGCGATACCAGTTCAGGGTAAACTGCATCATATATCGTCCCCTTTGAACGGGAAAGCCAGGTCATTCTCTCCAGGCCGTAGCCGGTGTCTACGACCCGCATCTCCATAGGGGAATACTTTTCACCGTCTATGATCCTTTCACCTTTTGGATCCCTGCGCAGATCCATGAACACGAGCGTTGCAATCTCTACCCCTCCGACAAAGACTTCCAGTGCGTTGCCGGCATTCCCTCCTCCAGACCATGGCTTCTCAGTGTATGTGACATTTGCCCTGTCAATTCTGAGTGCCTGCGTCAGGAGGTTGTTGCAGTATTCTATGGTACCATTCTTCCAGTATACTTCGTGCCCCGGTGAATTAAAGGAATCATGGCACATCATTTCAAAGCCCGTGAGATGGCGTCCGGTAACCCCCACGTTTTCAACATCAGTCATGCGTATGCATGGCTGCGACATAACCAGGGGGTTCTCCGGGGGCTTTGCAAATCCCATGGTCACATGGGGCTGAAAGTCATATATTGAGGCATTTACAAGGAGGACATCCTCTCTCCACCTTGGCACCACGGGATACGGCTTCACGACCCCATGACTGCTTCTGAAAAAGTCAATGAACTCCTTTCTCATGGAATTCACGTCGTACGGCTTTGGTACCATCTTAGCACCAAGAAATGTGTAACGGTCGCAGTCAGAGTCACCGCACGTGGCCCGCCTTTCGCTGGACCAGAAATGTTTTCCACACTTCACGCATTTCTGCCTTTGATATCCCAGGTGGTCGAATACCGGATATTCCGATTCTGTCATGTTCCCGGCTCCAGTATGTACTCCTATGCAATAAATTATGTTTGCGACCTGCTGAGGCAAAGCATGAAGGTGTTCATATGGAATGGTTTCAGGTCAACCGTATATTTCACCTTCATTCCCTTTATTCCCTGAACTGACTCCCTGAGGATTTCGTTATCCCTCCTCGAAAATGAAATCGACCTTATTTTCAGAACCAGAAATCCGTATCTGATCGTTGGCCAGAATTTAATGGCCTGGTTGAAAATGGAGACCTGATCCCTCTGGGAAATGTCCTGGTATATGATGTCCGGAGAATCTACCAAAAATTGGTATTTCTCAAGGGCCCTGGCATCTTCAAGGATCGGAATGATATTGCTTCTTGCTTCCGACAGTTCAAGCAATTTGAGGAAGGGGACATATGAGAGTTCGACACCGTAAACTCTGCCTCCCGGAACCAGATCCGCAACATGACTGACGGTGGTGCCAGAGGCAGCGCCAAGATAGAGCACCTTTGAGTCCTCGGTGAATGGGATGAATCGGGTTTCTTTCGTTAGGAGTGCCGCAAGCTTGCTTCTTTTTGGATTCCACTGCCTGAGATACCTCTGCCCTTCCTTTGAAATTTTCTCTCCATATACTGATTTTCCGTAGTCAGAGATAGTAAAAATGGAACTCTTTCTTAATACAAGACGTGAGGCTTTGCCCATCATAGTGATGATACATATATCACGTTCTCATTATTGTTGACATGGCAGAGTGCGAGATGTGCGGAGAAAACGTACCAAGGCTCATCAAGGCGAGAATAGAGTCTGCCGTAATGATGGTATGTGAAAAGTGCCTGAAATACGGGACTCCAGTGGAAAAGAAACGGGAAGCGCCAAAAACTGTCATACTCCCAACACAGCCTGCCAGGCCCAGGCCACAGTCTGTAAGCAAGCCAGCGGTAAGCAAAACGGTAAGCAGAAGGGAAAGCGACAGGGAAATGGAGGACACCTTTCTGATAGACGGATGCGGGGAAGCCATAAAGTCAGCCAGGGAACGCATTGGATGGACGCAGGATGATCTCGCCAAAAAGATCATGGAAAAGAAGAATGTCCTTTCCAGCATAGAAAGGGGCGCCCTTATGCCAGATCTGAAGACCGCCAGGAAGCTGGAAAAAACCCTTGGGATAAAGCTGATTGAAAAGGTGCAATAAGAACCTGATGTACAGGTTTGTACCGTAAAAAGGTTATATAGGCTGCACCATTGCGAAGGTAGGGTTAAACTTGAAACTTTCTGTAGGCCAGAGGATTGATGTAGAAATCGACAGGGAAGATCTGGAACTTGCCCCGGCATACAACTACGTGATAGCCACCTGGTACCATAAGGGGAACCCGATATACGTGGAACTGGAGACCAACAAGACAATGGTCAGGGAAATTTGGAAGGTGTTTGACGGCAACGATCGTCGATCTGCCCTGTTTTCGATTTTCAGGGCTTCCGAGAAAAAGTATGTAGTGGAACCTACAATGGTAATACTGAACAGGCAGTCCAGGAACGAAAAGAATGAGAGGGAAGATTAGGGGTACTTGAAAAATCCCTCTTTTGCCTTCCGGCCAAGCTTTCCTGCGTTTACCATCCTCTTTAACAGAGGCGAGGGTCTGTACTTCGGGTCTGAATACTCTTCATAAAGGACGTTCATAACGTCAAGCGTGATGTCCAGGCCCACCATGTCGCACAGTTCAAGTGGCCCCATTGGCATTCCGGCACCGAGTTTCATCGATTTGTCAATGTCTTCCGGGGATGCCCCACCCTCATCCAGAATGTAAATGGCCTCGTTCATCATCGGCACAAGAATACGGTTAACCAGGAAGCCCGGCATTTCCTTTACGGTTACGGGCTGCATCATGGACCTGTGATTCTTCAGTGATGATATCCATTCCATTACCCGCCGGTATGTGTCGTCGGACGTTCTCAGGCCGCGAACCACTTCCACGAGAGGCAGCGTGTAAGGCGGGTTGAAGAAGTGCGATACAATGCACCTGTCTGCCCTGCCGGTGAATGTTGCAAGTTGGGTAATGCTAAGGGAAGAGGTATTGGAACAAATAATCCCATTCTCTCCCATGTTCCGGTCGAGTTCACGCAGTATGTCCTTTTTGACCTCCACGCTTTCAAACGCGGCTTCTATGACAAAGTCGCATTCCGAAAAATCATTATAATCTTTTGCAACTATTATGTTGGACATTACGCGCTTCGCGTAATTCTCATCAATCGCAGGCTTGAGCTTCGTTCTTATCATGTCTTTCTGGTCGTTGGAGAGTTTCAGGCCCTCTTTCTCCAATCTTGTAATCTCCTTCTCCGCTCTGTTCCCCTGGAACTTTATCTGTGAATCGAGGATGGAGGCAATGTTTTTGAGTCCCTTTTCCACAAGTTCCATGCTCCGATCTGTTACGACCGTTGCCTGGTCATTGAACGCCATAACTTCCGCTATTGCCGACCCCATGTTACCCAGGCCAATTACTCCTACTTTCGCCATGAAGGTGTCATCATTCGAAAGTATGAATTATTTTGTCTGCCTCAAGGCTTTAGCCTGGTTCTGTCCCTTGGGAAGATAGCACACTCCCGTATGTTCTTCAGGCCCAGGAGTATCATCGCGAGCCTCTCTAACCCGAGACCCCAGCCGGAGTGCGGTGGCATCCCGTATTCGAATGCCTTGAGATAGAAATCAAAGTCTTCCGGATTCAGTCCTTTGGAGGCAAACCTGCTCCTCAGCATTGCAGGATCATGCACCCTCTGTGCACCTGAAGTGATTTCCTTCTCCTGGTATTGCAGGTCAAAGGAATTCGTAAATTCAGGATTTTCATGATCAGGCATCGTATAGAATGGTCTGACCGACGCGGGCCATTTGGTGATGAAGTAAAACCCACTGTACCTGCCCGCAATAACCCTAAGGTCTTCCGGGGTAAGGTCCTCTTCCGGGTCATGCTTTATCCCGGCGTCCCCAAGAATTTTCAGGCACTCCGAAAATTCAACCCTCGGGTACGGGAGAGGCTGGCGCTTAAGGTCTATACCGAGGATTTCAAGTTCCTTCCTGTTTGCCTCCAGTATATTTTGAATGGCAGAATCCACCACTCCCTCAAGCATTCTCATTGCATCCTCAGCGTCTGCGAATGCCATCTCTATATCTACCGAAGTGAACTCGTTCAGATGAATCACAGTGTTGTGTTTTTCTGCCCGGAATGCAGGGCCGACTTCAAATACTCTACCGACCCCCGCACTTATCAGAATCTCCTTGTAGAGCTGCGGGGACTGGCTAAGGTAAGCTTCATCTTCAAAATACTTCACGTTGAACAGGTTTGCTCCCCCCTCTGTGGCTGATGCGACGATCTTTGGAGTCTGAACTTCCACAAATCCATTTTGCATCAAGAAATTTCTGATCCCCCAAAGGATTGAAGATTTGAGTCTGAATATTGAGGAAATCCTAGGATTCCGCAAATCCAGGAACCTGTTGTTCAGCCTGGTATCAAGATCTGCCTGTACCTTGTCAAATGGAGCGAGCGGCAGGGGAACCTTTGCGGCATTAAGGAGTGTTATCCTGCTTGCCAGTATCTCCTTTCCTGTTTTGCTCTGGCTCTGTGGGACCAGCATTCCGTCAACAAGGATAACGCTCTCCCTGTTCAGCGAGGCAACGTCGAAAGGTTTCTCCAGGTTCTTTACGGTGACCTGGCATACTCCAGATTCATCCCTGAGAACCAGGAATGAAAGATTTTTCAGGATCCTTATGTCCTGAACCCATCCACATACCGTCAAAATGGCCTCATTAGTACCAATCTCTGCGATTAGAGTCCGTTTCATGCTGGATGGTGATTCCAGACCAGTAATATATTGTTTCATTAATTACCTGGATCACTACAAAATGCCACGGACTTCACATCCGGTTTCAGGAAACTTTGTAGCTTCGTGAGGCGGGCAAATATTTTATAGAGTATAATTCTCCTGGTGTTAGGTCTACCTAAGTATGCCCACACACTACAGCACAATTTCTGCAATTTGCATTAGCTTGAAATGCGCATCACTTCAAGGCGGTAGGCCATGACTGCAGGTTCTTTTCCTGAACTCATTTTGTTGAGCACCATAATGGGTTTCTCCATTTTTCTTTCCTTGCCTGTTATTTTTGCAAGAAATATTGGATCGAAAACAATCACCACACTAACCGCAATCGCGGTAGGCATACTTGTGTTTCTGCTTGCTGACGTTTTTTCTGATGTAACTGGCAATCTCTATCCGGGGGGTTCTTACGTGGCAAACCCGGCCGTAGCTTTTATATTTCTTGCCTGTGCAGGCGGCTCATTCGCCGTTCTATTGCTTCTGCAGGGCAGGAAAACTGACCATGACGGGGCAGTCAAGCCGATGCACATCTCGGTGATTGTTGCGATAGCAATAGGTTTCCAGAATCTTACAGAAGGCCTGGTTTTCGGGGCAAACTGGAACACAGGACTGTACGGATTTGTACTCGTTATTTTTGTGGGTTTTATCCTGCAGAATTTCACGGAAGGTTTCCCCATAGTATCGCCGTTTCTGGGAGGCAAGGCACCCCGCATTGATTTGCTCATATTGCTATTCCTGATCGGTGCCCTGCCTACCATTGCAGGCGCCCTGTCAGGTTACTACCTGGACATTCCGTATCTGAATGTTGCGTTTGATTCCCTTGCAATCGGTTCGATTTTCTATATTATCTTGCCAATGCTCAACATGATTTTCAGCCAGTCCAGGAATCAGGTCCAGGGAAAAACCATCTATACCGGCCTTATCACAGGCTTTCTCCTCGGCTTC
The DNA here is from genome assembly GCA_021818715.1 of Thermoplasmata archaeon. GTDB lineage: Archaea > Thermoplasmatota > Thermoplasmata > Thermoplasmatales > Thermoplasmataceae > JACWAH01. The sequence continues at coordinate 1,587 of JAKATN010000009.1, read as the reverse complement.
CTGGTTAACGTTATTTGAAGGACGGTTTCTGATATTATTTGAAAGTGCAGGAGAGAACAGATGGCTAATTTTTCCAAGGGCAATTACCGTGCAAAGATTAGCACCATCAGTTGAAATCCGAATCTGCAGATGTGGTGGAGGTTATCTCCCCCTTTTCAGTCGTTTCCAGTTCGTTTATAGCCAAGAGGTATTTTCGTATTGTTAGGATGCCCTTTTCAGTAATCTTGATAGTTATTCTTTTCGAGGAGAAGAAAGAATGTTCGGTGACTATGATATAACCTGAAAGAGTCAATTTCAGAAGGTGATTGCCGAGGCTCCCTTTAGCGAGTCCCGTGAGTTTAGACAGTTCGGTAAAGCCAAGTTTCCTGTTAATCGAGAGGCATATGAGAATTAGAAGGCGCTGAGACGACTTGAGTGCCCTGTCATTAAAGATCGACGAAAGCTCTTTCAAGGAGTCTGAATCACTCGTCATCGTTGATCATCATACTTTTGTAACGCGAATCATATAAGCCAACTACACCGCAGACAAACCAAATTGATGCAACAACGATCCACGCTATGGTCAGAATATAATAGAGCCCAGCCTGAATACCTGCTATACTTATCGCACAGGCAACGACAAATGTAACTACTGCTACCCATGTTTCGATATGAATACGAGTCCCGCTCTTCCACATTGTATTGAATATTGCCCATGGTACATATATACCTAGAAATATATACAATAGAATAAAATAGCTATAAAATCCAAAAAATGCCAATAAGGAAACAATGATAGAGATATATACGAAGAACAGAATGAAAGCAGTCAAGCTTCTTCCCGGCCTAAACCATTTAAGAAATCTGGAAACCCTGGCAGCCCTGCTGAATACGTATCCCGTAAAGAGCATTATAACAAGTGAGCTTGAAATATAAAATAGGGGCAAGATCCAATTGTACCTTGTAAAGAGAGGATAATCTAAACCAGGAATAGTATACAGGAAGAAAGCAACAGCCCAGCCAATGTAATATAATCCAAACGAACGTCGCAAAATATAATCTTCAAAATCGAACGCCGTTTTAATCAGCGACTGGCCTTCCTTCAAATACTTCTGTTCCTCAGAAATCATACCTGTCTCATCGCCTCAGGATTCTGTGGTTTAATGTGTTTGAAAATACAAATATCTATCGCAAAAAGAGCCAGTTCCCACAATACAAGCCCTATTATGAGAAATGACCAATCGAGTTTAATTGGATTCAGAGTAGTAAAACTGTTAACTGGGATACCACCGGTAAATGCTGCGTAAATAAGGCTTGGGGCAGAATTCCATGGGGATAAATACATTAGTAATACTGTAGGTGATGAAAATATCATCTGGTAGCTTAATGCGAAGACCAGCACCATTGGTATAAACGATAGAAACTGTATGATCTTTACATTGGAATACGAGATTACAAGTAAAACAAGCATCACAGCGATCAGTAAGAAGAATACCCCAACAAGTACTGTGATCCCAAATGTCTTCAAAAAGGAGAGATACGGAGGAAAGACATTGACTTTCGAAGCGAAGTAGAACATGGACGCTGTGAAAAACATTCCTATTATAA
>JAKATN010000008.1 GCA_021818715.1 Thermoplasmata archaeon | reverse complement strand
GGGACTGATAAAGATAGGGAGGGGCACTCCCGAATTCACGCCCGTGGAGATTGGAGCTCTGCCAGCAATGGTAACTCCGGTCGCTGAAACGGGAAGCCCACTCCTTTAGGGGTGGGAGGATGTCACAGGCGGGTCGGACAACTGATATAATATCATGCAGCAATGTGGGTACATGCAACTGGAAGTAGATGGTTGGAAAACCGACATCAGGTTTTCTGCCGCGCATTTTATACCTTCCCACACAAAATGCTCTAGACTGCACGGGCATGATTATTTTGTCAGGGCAAAAATATTCGGTGAAACTGAGGGGGAATTCGTCGTGGATTATCTCGAAGTGATACAGCAGCTCAAGTTCATCACAGCAAGGATGGATCACAGACTGCTTGTGCCCACAAAATCAGATATTTCCAGATACACAATCACCGGGGATACATGCATCATCAGCTACGGGGAAAAAGAGATAAGGGTGAGCAGAAATGACATTTTTGAGCTGCCTGCCACAAGCAGCGCAAGCGAGGAGATTTCCAGGTACGTCGCCGAAGAGTTGAGGGACCAGCTTTCCGGTAACAAAAATATAGAGAAGATAATGGTCTGCGTGGACGAGGGACCCGGCATGGGTGCATGCTATGAGATCAGGTTCACCCGGCAATAGCGTTGTAGTGCTTCTTTCCGGCGGATTGGATTCCACCACACTTCTCTCAATTTTCAAAACCAGGGGATACACTATTTTTCCCATCAGCTTTGAGTACGGACAGACACACTCCAGGGAACTGAAGAGCGTGGAGGACCTCTGCAGCTATTATGGGCTGAAAGGTAAGAGGGTGAAGGTGGAGATACCTGAATCAACAAGCTCGCTTACCGGAAATGCTGAAATCATGGCAAGGAGTCTGGAGGAAGTTGGTTCAGGCATACCCAACACCTTTGTACCGTCAAGGAACGCTATATTTCTGGCGCTGGCAGCTTCATATGCATTCTCCATTGGTGCGGACAGGATAGCCATCGGCGTCAATTCAGTCGACTATTCAGGCTATCCTGATTGCAGGCCGGAATTCATCTCCAGGATGGAGGAAACCGTCAACCTTGCCCTGGGAAAACACAATGCGATACGCATAGAGGCGCCTCTGCAGTACCTCAGCAAGGGTGAGATTATAAGTGTCGGAAAGACAAATAATGCACCGTACGAACTGACATGGTCCTGCTACCGTGGAGATCAGGTTTCCTGCGGAAAATGTGATTCCTGTCTCCTCAGACTTCGCGGTTTTATGGATGCGGGCCTGCAGGATCCGCTTGAGTACAGGGAATTCCCGGACTTCTATCTGGAATGGATAAAAAGGGGTTGAGGGGGTTTACCCTCAGCTGGATGAGAAAAGCTTGTCGACAACGTCGCAGCTGCTGTTTACTGAAGCCACCGTCTTCTTCCAGAGATCAAGCTCAGAAGCCTGGAAATCTATGTCGTATATCTGCTCTGCTCCTTCCGATCCAATTTTCACCGGGACACCTATGAATTTTCCGGATATGCCATAATGCTCGGCATGCTTTCCTGAAATGAAGGCTGCGCTTGGAATTATGCGTTTCTTGTCCCTGATTATTGATTCCGCCATTGCGGTGATGGATATGCCCGGTGCATAATATGCGCTGCCAGTCTTGAGCAAATTAACGATCTCGCCCCCGCCGAGCCTTGTCCTCTTGACAATCCCGTCAATCTTCTCCTTTGACAGGAGCCTCTCCACAGGAATTCCGCCGGCACTGGAATATCTTATAAATGGAACCATGTCATCGCCATGGCCGCCAATCACGAACCCATAGACATCCTCAACAGAAACCCCAAGCTCCATGGCGAGAAAAGTCCTGAACCTGGCGCTGTCCAGCGATCCTCCAAGTCCCAGTATCCTTTCCGGCTTTATGCCGGATGCTTTGTAAAATGCATATGCCATTATATCCGCAGGGTTCGTTACCACTATGACCTTTGCATCGGAGGAATATCTGCCGACGCTCTTGGCGACGTCCCTGATTATCTCAACGTTCTTTCCCAGCAGGTCATCCCTGCTCATGCCAGGCTTTCTCGCAAGACCGGCAGTCACCACCACCACATCCGAACCTTCGAGATTTTTGTATATCTCAGGGCTCTTGGTCGTGAAGCCATAGACTCTGGAGTCAACGCCCCAGTGGGGTGTACCCTCATAAATGTCAAGCGCCTTTCCTTCAGGGATCCCTTCAACGACGTCAAAAAGATATACGTCACCCAGGTCACGGTTCACCAGGAACTGTGCAAGGGAAGCCCCAACATTTCCTGCCCCTATAACTGAAATCTTGCTTCTTGCCATGAGACTTGATCGCCAGAATGCTAATATAGATTCGGAGTGGACGACTCGCAAGTAAATAATAGTGAGTTTAAACTTCCAGATCATGGTTCCGACAGATTTCAGGATGTTCCGATGGCTCAGGGAAAACTTCAACGTAAAGCATTTTCAGCTGTCGCTCAGCGGCATGCCCGCGCCGGATTTTGGCAGTTACGGTATTGACACTTCAATCAACGAATACCTTGAATCAGGAATGGACGGATCCGACCTGTTCAGGAATACACTTGCCAAAAAATATTCTGTCAGGGTGGAAAACGTGATTCCCACTGTCGGGGCCACCGAGGCAATATTCCTAGGTATATCGGCATTGAAGCCAGCTGACGTTTACCTAAATGCCCCTGAGTACGAGCCATTTTTCAGGGTCGCAGAGGTGGCCGGCAAGCATGTCCGGCTTACCGATCTCAGGGAGTCGTGCCCTGACGATGCTGCCAGTTCCGCAGTGGCATTCTCGAACCCGAACAATCCGACGGGAAGCATCCTCAAGCCGGCAGGATTCAAGGAGTATGAAGAGGCATTCGTGGACGAGACATTCATAGAGTTCACCGGGGTAAGGTCAAGTTTCAGGCTTGCTGATAACATTGCGATAGCAGGGACATTGTCAAAATTCTATGGATCGTCTTTTACCAGGGCTGGATGGATAATAGCAAAGGGTGAGATGATGGACAGGATCTCCACCATGAAGGATCTCACCAGCAACAGCAATCCCGGCTTCATGCTTTACATCGCTTCCAAAATTATGGATCATGAGGAGGAAATCCGGAAACGCAATGCCAGGGTGGTACGGGAAAACAGGAAACTGGTAGAGGAATTTCTTCTGGAGAATTCCCTGAAATGCGAGATCACAGACGGAGTCCCATTCTGTTTCCCTTCCTACGGTTTTCGGGCAAGTTCTGAGGAGTTATGCAGGAGAGCGATAAAGGAAGCGGGTGTCCTCCTTGTCCCAGGCTCAATTTTCGGAAAGGAGGGGCATTTCAGGCTCTGTTTCACCACGGAAAGGGATATCCTTGCATCCGGGCTTGATGCACTCTCAAAATTCCTCAAGTCAGTCAGAGCAGGTTCCTGATCTCCATCTCGATGTATTCATCAAGATAAAGCACCTTTTCCTTCATGGTCGAATAAAAATCTTCAAGGATCCTGGAGGCCTCCTCCTTCACCTTTTTAGGGCTGGTTGCAGTATACACGTTCCTGTGCCCGCCAGCCTCAAGGCTCTTGCTTTCCTTGAAGCAGAGGCCAAGGCTCACGAGTTTCTCGAGACACCTGTGGGTGGTGCTCTTGTCCTTGTGCAGGTAAACAGCCATGTCGTCAAGTGATATGCTGGCCATCTTGCTTATCTTGAAGAAAGCCCTGCACTCCACGTCGTTTATGCCGAACAGGGAGCACAGAACGCTATCGCATCTGATCTCCCTTCTGGAAAAGGAGTGAAGACTGTCCACTTATCCTTATGGCGAGCCAATATTTAGACTTTGTGCGTTATTGGCAAAAACGCAACATATTTATGCACGGGGCTGATACAGGGATACTTAAGGGATGCAGATGGACTCGGACCTGGAGAAAATAAGGGAACGGATGTACAATAAATTCCTTGAGAATGCTAGGAGTGAGAAAAAAATGAATGGAAAAGTCGAGCCTCTAACACTTGGGGACAGGGATTTCTTTGAGACGGTAAAGAAGCAAAAACACATGGTGGTGGACTTCTGGGCACCATGGTGCGGCCCGTGCAGGATGGTCTCCCCAATAGTGGACGAGCTGGCATCAGAATACAACGGAAAGGTTTCGTTCGGCAGGCTCAACGTTGACGACAACCCGATGGTTTCAGGCGAATTCTCGATCCAGAGTATCCCCACGCTGCTGTTTTTCAGGGAAGGGCAGCCTGTGGACGGAGTCATAGGCTACGTGCCAAAGGAAGTCCTTAAGGCAAGGATTGAGAAATTCCTCAGGAACTGAGGGTGACAGACCTGGCCGACACTGAAATTTACGATGTCATAATCGTGGGCGCAGCCTCAGCGGGGCTTTCCGCTGCAATATACACATCAAGGCAGCAGATGCGCACTCTGATCATCAGCAAGGATATAGGTGGGCAGGCGCTGCTCACAAACGATATACAGAATTATCCTGGCTTTATGAACATAGGCGGATTTGAGCTGATGAACAAGTTCCAGGAGCAGGCCAGGGCCTACGGCACAGAATTCCTTTACGATGAGGTGAAATCCATCGAAAAGGTTGGGGATAATTTCAGCGTTGGCACAACGTCCGGCAGATTTTCAGCACTCTCCCTTATACTTGCATTCGGAAAGACTCCAAGGGATCTTGGCGTTCCCGGGGAGGAAAAACTGAAGGGCAGGGGTGTTTCCTATTGCGCAGTGTGTGATGGACCGCTTTTCAAGGGAAAGAAGGTGGCTGTCGTCGGCATAGGTGACCAGGCATACGAAGCGGTCAACTATCTTTCCAACGTGGTGGGTGAACTCCTTCTGATACACAAACCTCCGAAGCTTACTGCTGGAGGTGAAATAATATCCGGGATGATAGAGAGCAAGAGGGTAAACTTCCTGCCTTCCACGGAAGTGGTCTCCATAAACGGCGATAAGAGGGTCGAGTCGATTACCCTGAAGAGTTCAGGCGGAAAGACATGGGACGAAAAGCTTGACGGCATCTTTGTTGAGATCGGGTACATAGCCAAGAGCGATTTTGTGAAGGGGATAGTTAACCTGAACAGCAAGGAAGAGATCATAACAAACCTTGACGGAACAACTTCAACTGCCGGAATTTTTTCCTGCGGTGACATCACGCAGATACCGTACAAGCAGGCGGTAATATCAGCAGGAATGGGCGCAACAGCGGCGCTCTCCGCTTACAATTACGTGCAGGCGAAGAAAGGGCTGACAGCATCCAAATCAGACTGGAAGACAATCAAGGCCAGGAACTGAGATCAGATCATTCCCGGTAATACCAAACCGCCAGGCTTCGATCAGACGCACCTGTTCCCCGTAATGTACGGGAACAGAGGAATTTTTCACTTATTCTCTTTTGATTCTCCGGGGTTTGTATTGGAGATTCTCCAGTAAATGAACACGATGGATATGAGGACCAAAAGCAGCACAAGTATCAGGTAGAGCACGCTGAATGCCACAATAGCTGTGCCATAAACCAGGCTGCCCACTCCGAAGATATAGTAGGCCCAGACGAATCCCCTGACTACCGGGATGCTGGAGAAAAATGCAATTGTAAGATAGGATATAATCGCGAAGAGAATCGAGAGCAGGCCGATGACGGCGAACGCTTCCTGCTTGTTTCCTATGGAAACGTATGAGAGGTAGAATGCGAGCAGAGAGATAATCACAACAACTGCAGCGGCTGCAAGCCCGGCGACCTTCTTTGGTGATTCCATTGATCTTGAATGTCCGCCTCCCTATATATCTAACTGGAATCCTGATAGAGGACTTCCATTCGATGGTGCATCGCAATGCAGCTCACACGGAAAGCCAGCATTTGCCGCTACCAGGATTGAGGCGATTGAGAGCCGGGCTTGAAGATGGGCGCTCGATTGGCACGGATCCTGGAACTCAGCGACATCTGGCACACCGCCCAATTTCGCCTCAAAAAACACAATCAGGGCAGAGATGTGCAGACCATGAAAGCAGCCGAACACATGCTTCCCGGAAAGTATAACTCATAAATACGTACTTACCAAAATATTAAATAAAAATTTTCAATTTCCAGTTTGGCGAAGAATGGAAGCGTCTGTGAACTCCAGGTCGTTTCACCTGAAATCAGTCATCGTTACAGGAATGGGTGTTTTCTCGGATTCCTACAATCTTTACGCTATCTCGCTGGTATACTATTCAGCGCTTCTCTACCTGAATCTCAATACCATTCAGGCCTCACTGGTCACTGCGTCCTCGTTCTTCGGTGCGGCGTTCGGGGCAATCCTGTTCGGGGTAATCGCAGACAGGATAGGCAGGAAACCCATGTATGGAATCGATCTCATGCTGATCTTCTTCGGCGCAATTATGCAGCTCTTTGCCGGCAGCTTCACTTTACTCTTCGCGTCGAGAATTATCCTTGGATTCGGCATCGGCGGGGATTACGTGATGTCTCCCGTGATCATGGCTGAGAACTCCGACACGGCGAACCGGGGAAAGCTAATGGCAGTATCGTTTTCCGTAATGTTCCTCATGGGTGCGACTCTGTCGGCATTCGTCGATCAGGTTTCAATGCTTTTGCTGGTGCCTTCAATTTCCTGGAAGGTGGTGCTGGCATTTGGGGCAGTGCCTTCCCTGTTTGTAATATATTACAGAAGAAAAATACCGGAAACCCCCAGATTCACCGCCAGAATCATGGGACAGGACACCAGCGGCCTGAATATTGTGGGAGATCCTGGGCTTACCGGAAGGCTTGGACCGGATCGCGTTCCCTACAGGGAGAGGCTGTTTCGATCCCTGCCCATTGTGCTGGCCGGTTCCCTGCTGTGGGTGCTGTATGATACGTATTCAAGCACGTTTACTATCTATGGGCCAATCACCATCGCCTCCAACCTCGGCATGACGCCTGTGATGTTCACGTATGCTGCGGTCTTCATAGCCGGGTTGCCTGGAACTCTGCTGTCAGTGTATCTTATTGATAGAGTGGGAAGAAAGAAACTTGTTGTCGCTGGTTATGCCGGGGTCTTTGCGGCGTTGCTGCTTTACGCTATCCTGCTTTCCAGCCCATCGTTTTATGGGCTTGGCAGGGGATCCATCGCCAACGGCAGCCTGATCGGATATGCTGCATTTCTCGGTTTCTCCTTTTACCTGCTGAACTACCTCTTTTCGGCAGCGGGACCGGCAACGGTGATTGGCGGCACCATAATTGTGCCAGAACTGGTGGCCACAAAAGTGAGGGCGAGCGGGCAGGCAATAAACGTATTCATAGACAAAATGGCCGCTGCACTCGCAATCTCGTCATTCCCTGCATTCCTGACACAGTTCGGGCTGGCCGCGGTCATAGGTTTTTACGCCGCGATTGCGGCAGGATCCAGCGTCATAATGCACTTTGCCATACCGGAAACAAGGGATAGGCTGCTTGAAGAAATTTCTGGGGAAATTGCGGAAGCACAGTGATATCCGGCAACGGACTGCCGGCGGAAATGCAAATTGATTTACCCATGAAAACATATTGAATCATGCAGAAAACTGAAGGGATTGCGACAGATGCCCCGAAAGGTGGCTCGACATACGGAGATTTTGAAATTGTGGACGACCAGGGGGATATAGAACTCCAGACGCTCTTTACCGGTGTATGCGGCACCGACAGGGGGATGGTTGCAGGTCACCTCCAGTTTGCCTACAATCCCAAGGGGCAGAGCAACATCATTCTCGGCCATGAAGCACTCGGAAAGGTGATTGACCCAGGCAGCAGCACCAGCCTCAGGAAAGGGGACCTGGTTGTTCCCGTCGTAAGGAGGCCCGGAGATTGCGTAAACTGCAGGATAGGCAGGCAGGACAACTGTTCTGACGGGGAGAAGCATGAGGCAGGAATAACGGGAAAGAACGGATTTATGAGGAGAACGTTCTACGACAGTGAGGAATTCCTTGTTAAAGTGCCAGATCTCTCAATGAAGGATTATGCAGTGCTTACCGAGCCCACAAAGAACGTGATGAAGGCGCTGGAGGTTTTTGGAATTGTGTCGAAAAGGTCGGTATTTGCAGCCGGGGATTCAACATATCGGGGAAAGAAGTGCACCGTCATCGGGACAGGGCCGGAGGCTTTCCTTTATGCAATGTCATTCTCCGACCTCGGTTTCACCACCCATATCACGAACAGGCATCCGGTGGACGATAACAGGCTGAAAATCTGCGAATATTTCAACCTGGGCTTCGTAGACTATTCCACCGACATGGGAACGTTTGATCAGGGCATAGACGTTGTAGTTGACACAAGCGGAGATCCCGGGACAATTTTCACGTTTTACAGGAAACTCAATAACAACGGGATCATGCTGCTTTTCGGCACCAACGGAAAGGCTCAGCCCACTTCGGTGAGCGGGGTGGACATTGACCACATGATCGAGAGGAATCTCACCATTTTAGGGACGGTGGATGCAGCGAAGATACACTACATCCAGGCCCTTGAAAAGCTTTCCCAGTGGGGAAATCTGCCCAACTCACCCCTCAAGAAACTTATTACCAGCCTGTACGATCCCCAGGATGAGACCGTTTTCACCCGGAGAAATCCCTCTGAGATAAAGGCGGTCATCAGGTGGGATTGAGTCAGCATGACCACGATAATTGACGGCAAGGCGCTGGCGAAGGAACTCGAAGAGGACCTGAAGGCAAAGTTCAGTTCCCTGGGAAGGCAGGTCAGGATATGTGAATTCAACACCACTGAATCAGATGATTCCATATCCTATGGAAAGGCGAGACAGGGGCTTGCAAGGAGACTGGGCATCACGATAGACAGGGTTTCCGTCAGATCAGGATCATCTCAGGCAGAAGTTGAGGCGCAACTTGCCAGGGCCTGCAGTTCAGGCTACGATTCCATTTTTGTGAGCATGCCCGTGGCGGACGGGCTGAATTCATCCAGGCTGCAGGCAATGCTTCCGGCAAACCAGGACATGGACGGCCTGAGCCCAATCAACCTGGGCAACCTGATGCTCAGGGATGATTCCGTGTTTCCTGCGACTGCAAAATCCATAGCATACATAGTTGACAGGCAGGATCTTCCAAAGGGGACGGAGGTGTGCATAATCAACCGGTCGGTCATAATTGGCAGGCCACTGGCCATGGCGCTCCTTAACAGGGATTACTCCGTGACGGTTTGCCATTCAAGGACTGATCGCCTCCCGGAGAAGGCCAGGAGGGCACGGGTAATAGTCTCAGCCACGGGAAAGGCAGGTTTCCTCACCAATGATTACGTGACAGGCGACAGCATCGTCATTGACGCATCAGTGAACAGCGTTGATGGCAAGCTTGTGGGAGACAGCTCTCCTTCGCTCTACGGGTTTGTGGACAGAATCACGCCTGTACCGGGCGGTGTCGGGCCTGTTACAAACGTCATGTCGTTTTACAATGTTTACAACGGAATCAGAAGATCAATGGCATAGGACTTTTTTATTCGATTAAAAAATTTATTTAAAGAGCATACATTATCCAATATGGGTTCAGGCGGTGCCGAAAAGGTTGTCTCCGAGATATCGGACTTTTTGGCAGGCGTTTCCGCCGGCAGGGTTTTTGTGATAGGCGCCAGCACGGGCATAGACAGTTCCGTGGTACTGACAATATGTTCCCGCATTCCACACGCCACGATCCATGGGTACTTCATGTTCGACGGGGCCACTCCCGAAACAGATTTTGCAGATCTATCTGAACTGGAGAAAAGTAGCGGAGTCAAGGTTGAGAGGATAGATATCTCCCCGATAGAAAAGGCATACGAAGAGACGCTGGATGGAAGGCCGGACAGGAAGGTGGCCGGGAACCTCAAGGCAAGGATCAGGATGAGCATCCTTTATTACTTCGCAAACCTCTATTCAGGAATCGTGGTTGGCACCACAAACAGGTCAGAATACCTTACGGGGTATTTCACGAAATTTGGCGACGGGGCATGTGATGTCGAGCCAGTAATCCACCTCTACAAGGATGAAATCAGGGCTCTTGCGAAGCATCTGAACCTCCCGGATCACATTGTGAAGAAAAGCCCTTCTGCCGGGTTATGGCCGGGGCAGACCGACGAGGCGGAACTTGGAATGACCTATGATCAGCTTGATGGGGAACTCCGAAAACTGGAAGGTGTAGAGGGCGGTGGCAAAATTTCTAAAATTGTAAGGGATATGATGGTTTCCAGCGAGCACAAGAGGAAAATGCCTCCGAGCCTTCTTGACAGACGGTAAGCACATTGTCATTCGGCTACGAGCAGTATTTCCAGCTGAGTTTCATCCTTATCGTTGCGGCTTTTGCAATTCCCATCTCGAGGAAAGCATCTCTAATAGATATTCCCGTACTGATATTCCTTGGTATCCTCCTTGGGCCCATTGCGGGCATTGTGCATCCCGCATTCTCTTCATACCTGATGACCCAGTTCGGCGGCGTGGGACTGGGAATGCTTGGCATTGTGATTATTCTGTATTATGAAAGCCATGGAATAAACTTCAGGATCATCAGGAGGGAATTTCTCAGGATAGCGATGCTTGATACTCTTGGCGTACTGGTTACAACAATAGTTGCAGCATTCCTTTTCAGTTTCGTTACGGGTGCACCACTGCTGATGGGATTCCTGTTCGGGGCGGCAATTGCCCCTACCGATCCGGCCAGCCTGATCCCGCTTTTCAGGAACATAACGATGAAGGAGGAAGTTTCCGGGACGCTGGTGGGAGAAAGCATTTTCAACGATCCGATCGCCATAATTCTCGTCGCGCTCGGCATCTCCCTTGCTGCACCCGGATCCGGCTACATGCCCCTGTTCGATGTGCTCGCGCTTCACACCTCACTGCTCCTGACGTCCGTGATTTTCTTCCTGATCCAGATATCAATCCCGGCAGCCATTGGCATCGGAATCGGCTTTTCCGTCATTTACCTGCACAAGCTCCTGAGGTTTGACAATCTCCTGCTTGCCTTTACGCTGGGAATACTGATCCTTGAGTTTGCAGTCCTTGAGGTCGTGGACCTTACGCCCTTCCCGGCAATAATTGCAACCGGAGGAATCATTGGCAACTATTCAGACAAGTCTCTTTTCTGGCAGCGCGAGGAGGGCTTTCAGCAGTCGCTCTCCTTCCTGGCGAGGGCGATCATTTTCTTCACGCTGGGGAGCATACTCGTCGGCAGCGAAGTCGAGGCATATTTTCTTGTCGGGGTGATCATGGCAGTTGGGGTCATATTTCTCGCTAGACCGGTGGCAGTATTTTCTTCCCTGCTGATTGCAGACATTGTCCCGCAGCGTTTCAAGATGAACAACCGGATCAGGGCATTCATCGGGCTCGTCGGGCCAAGGGGGGTGGTTTCAATTGTCGTTTCCCTGATCCCCTATACCGTCGGGATCGCGGATAACATCAAGTCGCTGATAACCTGGGGTCCGATCATATACGTGACAACATCATTCGTAGTGATCATCTCGATTGTGATCCAGACCATCTACTTCCCCTTCCTTTCAAGGCGCCTGGTTGGAATTGAGCTGAAGTGAATGAGATCCCTTAATCCCCGCACTTTTTGGTTACAGGCTACCATATGGCAATTTTCCTGGCCAGATCCTCACCGGTAGGATCCCTGCCGAAGGCGCGCTCGAAGTCTGGGTGATTCATCACTGGGAATACCGCCCGTATCCTGTCCGGGGCATGGGGATCCACGGTGAGCCTTCTCCTCGATTCCTGGTCACGGATGTTCAGCCTCCAGGTCTGAGCCCATGATATGAAGAATCTCTGTTCCGGCGAAAGGCCGTCTATCAACCTCCTGGATTGAGGCTGTCTCTCCAGCCTTCTCTGCAGTGCTTCGTACGCGATGCTTACTCCCCCAAAATCTGCAATATTTTCCCCTAGAGTCAGTTCCCCGTTTATGTGCATGCCTGGAAGCACCTCGACCGATGAATAGAGATCCACCACCCGCTTTGCTCGTTTCATGAATTCTTCCCTGTCTTCCTCGCTCCACCAGTCTTTGAGGTTTCCGTCTGCGTCGTACTTCCTGCCCTGATCGTCGTATCCATGGGTTATCTCGTGCGAGATTACGCCACCGATGGATCCGTAATTCACGGCATCATCCATGCTGACGTCGAAGAACGGGGGCTGCAGTATTCCTGCTGGAAAAACAATCTCATTGTCCGTGGGGGAAAAGTACGCATTTACCGTTGGAGGACTCATGTACCACTCGTTTGGATCCACCTGCTTTCCGATCCTGTTGACCTGCCTCCGGAATTCAAATTCCTCGGACCTTACAACGTTGCCGAAGTAGTCGTTTTCCTTGATTTCTATTGACGAGTAGTCCCTGAACCTGTCCGGGTAGCCGATCTTTGCCCTGAACCTTCTGAACTTCTGCAGAGCCAGCTTCCTTGTCTCCTCCCCCATCCATGCCAGGGATGAGAGCTTGCCTGCGAAGGCATCGCTGATGTCCTCAATCATCAGCTTCATGCGATCCCTTGCATCTTTCCCGAAGTGCTTCCTGACGTATAGTTCCCCCAGAGCTTCCCCGATGCAGGAGTCTATCATCTCTATGGCGGTCTTCCATCGCGGTTCTGGCTTCTCCTGTCCAAGGAGCTTCCTGTTAAAAAAATCAAAATGCTCCTTCTCCGCGTCGGAGTGGAGCAGGGAAGCTGCGGCATTCATCACATTCCATTTGAGGTAAATCTTCCAGTCATCAATGGGTCTGCCATGGACAATGTCCTGAAGGGATCCCATGAATTCAGGCTGCCCGATCACAATATTATCTACTTCTGGGATCTGTATGTACTTGAGGTATTTCTCCAGGCCAATTTTCCCGAATTTGAATGCGAGATCATCAACCCGGTACCTGTTATAGTTCCTTTCTGCATCTCTCAGGTCAGCCTGGGGGCGGCTGAACTTTGCGATCAGTGTCTCGAGAGCGAGAACCGTTTCAGCATTCTTTCCTGCCTCATTACCATCGGAACCCATTAGGGAGAACATGTTTGCCATGTGCCGCAGGTATTGTGTCCTGATCCCGCTGAAATCATCGGAGAGATAATACTCGCGGTCAGGCAGAGAGAGACCTGCCTGATCTATGTATAGCGCGTAACGGGAACTTTCCTTTTTGTCAGGATCAGAATATACGTGGAAAAACGAGGGAATCCCGGTTCTGTGGAGAAGGGAAACGGTCTCGATCATGGAATCAATCGTATCAATTTTATCGATTCTTTCAATCAATCCGCGGATGGGTTCAAATTTCCTATTCTCAATCGTTTGCGTGTCGAGCGCAGATTGATAGAAGCGACCGAGCATCCCTTCGACGGTCTTGTCGCTGGATACAGGGATGCAGGCTTCCAGGATGCTCCTGAGCAGTGCATTGTTTCTTTCAAGAAGTTCGTCAAAGGCCCCCCATGTGCTCTTGTCTTCCGGAATGCTGCGGGTTTTCAGCCAGTTTCCAGCTGCATAGTGGTAGAAATCGCTTACCGGATCGGCGGATGTATCCATAAATCCTACGGAGAAGGCTGGCGTTTCCGGTATGGAGTTGGTGTCTTTCCGTTCGTCATCTGTCATACTGCGTCAGTGACGCATGGAACCATCTGATTTTTCCTTTTCGCACAGGTTACGTCTGGAATTCCCTGCAGGATCACCCCCTGATTGCGCATTGAATGTGTTTTCCCGGATAAGGGATTTTCTTGCTCCGGTAAACTGAAAAACCGCAAAACTGTGAAATTTATCTGTTTAACGGCAGTGGCAATAATTGCCATTGACAGCCTTTTGCCTTCGAATGAACACTGCATTCTATCCTCACCCATCGTTTTCTTAACAAAGTATAGATTTCCATTATCGAGCGTGTGCGTTGTAATAGTTTTGAGAGCATTCACTTAGATGCTGCTTAACCTGTGATATGCTTGGCAATTGCATTTATTCAGCTGGGGCAGGAGTAATCTTAAGCTCCTTCAGGAGTGCATCCCTGTCCTTGTAGAACAGGGTGAGCATTCTGGTAACATCCCTGTAGGTGTAGAACTTATTCTCAATCATCTTGGAGAGAATGAGTTCTCTCGCCTCCACTTCCCTTTCCAGTTCCGCCTCTGTCTTTCCAATCCTCAGGGCAATCCTGTTGAGGACGTAGCTGAAACCGCTGAAAGTGAAAGTGTCCCCGTTAGGGTTCCACTTGAATATGTTGTTGACCACGATGTCATTGGAGCCCGGATCAAGCCCAGTGAGCTCTGAGACTGAAACCGCACGCCTCACCAGCTTCCCGTTGTAGCTAATCTGGGACTGCATTATTATGACGTCAAGCGCAGTTATCAGCGTTCTCGGGATATTTATGGGCGGAGATTCGAGCCTGTGTATGAGTGTTTTTGGATCTTCCGCATGGAAGGTTCCGAAGCCGTACCTGCCGGCAGACATTGCCTGGAAAACGGTGAAAGCCTCTTTTCCCCTGACCTCTCCTATGACCACGTAGTTCGGCCTCTGTCTCAGGGATGCCGCCAGCAGGTCAAACATGTCTATCTCCCCGCCGCGCTTTCCGGTATCGGGATTGAACTCACCGAAGCCGGGCCTGGTGACCATGGCAATCCAGTTCTCATGCGGGATGTTGATTTCCCTCGTGTCTTCTATGCTCACTACCTTCATCTGAGGCGGTATGAAAAGGAGAATTGCATTCAGCAGCGTGGTCTTTCCCGATCCTGTTCCTCCGGCGACCATCATGTTTGCGCCGTATTCGGTTATTGTCCAGAGATAGGCGAAGATCCTGGCTGAAACGGAATTCCCCATTACGAGGCTCACCGGGCTGAGCGGGTTCGCCTTGAATTTCCTGATAGTGAATGCGGGGCCGTTGTTGGTGATGTAATGACCCAGTGAAGCCTGCAGTCTGGATCCATCCTTCAGTGTTGTGTCAATTATTGGCACAGATATGGAAATGTGCTTACCAGAATCCTGTACAATCCTCTTCACATAGGTGTTCAGCACGTTCTCGTCCTTGAATATGACGTTCGTTGGTATGAATCCATGACTCCTGTGGAATGCGAAAACCGGCACGTTGGGCGCATCGCAGGAAACGTCCTCAATATCCTGGTCTCGCATGAGGCCGTCAATCGGGCCGAATCCTACCACGTCACGAAGAACGTAGTAGTGGATCACCGTCATCTCCTGCGGCAGGAAATCTATATTCAACTCCTCTAACGCCTTTCTGTATATCGCCTCAAAATCAGCGTTCCTGTTTTCGCTGGCTTTCATTGAATCAGCAACATCGTCAATGATGTTGGTCTTGATCTCCTCAATTGCGTCTCTCATCTCAGAGTCCAGGTATGGTTCTATGAGATGGTAGTTGATGGACTGATCTGTCTTGTTGACAAATACCCTGGCGTAAACAAGACCCGGTTCTATCTCGTCGAAAGACAGATCATCCGGTTCAGAACTCTCTGAAAGCTTTATCTCCATCGCGGAGGAATCCTGCTTGCCTCGTTTTCTCCTTAACATCTTACACCACGTTTATCATTAACAGTATTGCTATGCTTACCACCAGCAGTATTCCGGAAAGGAGGATGCCGGAACTGATCCTGCCATCTCTCAGGACGCCTGACAGAATGCCCGTCCCGCCTGCCTGAACCAGCATTCCGATGTTGAACACCTCCTCGATGGCACTGGCACTTGTAGGAGCTCCTGCACCGCTGAGGGAAAATCCCCCCGATCCAAGATGGGGCAGAAAATCGATATCCAGTACCAGTATCACGAAAAGGAATACGCCGAAGGAGATCATCATGACCATTGTGTAGTTCTTCATCTCGGCGAACCTGGAGTTCCGGAGCAGCTGCATCTGCCCATTGAAATCGGAAACCATTGTCATGACGTCTGAAATGTTGCTTCCGGATTCGCTTGCCTTGACAATGATCTTGCCTGCCCTTATGATGTTCTCAGATTCCAGGTCCCTGCCAAAATCTGAGAGCGCTTCCTCCACGGATATCCCCCATGATATCAGCGCCGCTACCCTCTTTATTTCACTGGACAGCGGGCCATAATCGGTCCTGGAAGACCTGACAATAGCTTCCGCTATCGGCATACCGAAGGTGGTAAATTCTGCCAGGTCCCTGAGGAAATCCGGGACCCGTCTTTCAGCCTCATAATATTTTTTCATCTCAAGCGAATCGAAGAATCCGTAAGGGATGAAGAGCAGAATGAAGAATATTGAGAAAGCCAGGAGGTAATTGAAACTAACCCTGGGATTGTTGATCGAGAGAAACAGGTAGATCACTATGAACACTATCGCGGCGAAATACGACAGCAGAAGCGCCTTAATTTTTGTCTTCATACCTTTATCTCCTTGATTGTTGACGAAACGAGGAAAGCAAATGCCACCGTGATCAGCGGTATAATCATAAGGTCAATAAGGTACAGCACCACAATCATGCCCGATGAGGCTGACTGGAGCGATGCCACTACCCCAAGGATCACTATGAGCATAAGCGGGAAGGCTACGCCAACGGTCACATAGCTTTCAGCCAGTATACCAATCGACTCGGCATTGCTCCTGATCAGCGTGCTCAGCTCGCCCTGATACTGCACTGCCTTTGTTTTGAAGTACTGCTTGAGATTCCCGCCGGAAGTCACCGTGGTAACAATACCCTGGAGGAACTCCGACAGTTTCGGGGATGGGGAATATTTGGCACCCTCCCTAAGGGCGGTTACGATATCCTTACCGAATACCCTTGTGCCCAGTGAAATTGACTTGGCTTCCTTTGCAACGGCACCGTATTCAGGGCTCTCGCCCAGTTCGAACAATATCTGGTCAACCGGCATGTCAGCCGAAGCCATGGTGGCAATGTAGCCCAGTGCCATAGGAAGTTTTGATTCGATATCCTTCTTCCTCTTCTTGGAAGTCGATCCGGGAAGAGATAGGAAAATTACTACGAACATTATCACTCCCATCGCGCCGCCTGCAATTGCCAGTATGTAGAAAGGACCCATCAGGTAGGCAAAAAATGCAATCATTACGGCGCCGACAAGCGATATTATCAATGAAACAAATACGACAAGAGAAAGGTACTGCACGCTAGAATACGGCATCTTTGAAGCCCTGAGGGAGTTCTCGAGCTTTGCATACTTGCTCTCCCTTGCCTGGAAATAATCCCTGAAGAGTATCAGCGCGACTTTCAGGAAGGGCGACGGCGGCTTTATGGTCTTTTCAAGGGACTGGGTTTTCTGCGGGGTGCCAAGTACCCTGGAAACGTCCATAATCCTTCCGAAGATCTTGGTGATCCTGGGTTTAGCCTCTACCAGTTCTGTGCCATATATGTCCTTCTTCTTCGACTTGGATGTCCTGTCCTTTGACTTTGTCCTGCTCCTGGCAAGTTCCTTTGAGTGCTCCCCGGATTTCTTTCTGGTGACAATCCCTGTAACGATGACCGGCTCTGATCTCTCTGGCTGATTGGTCTTATCTGCTTCGACAAGCTGCTGCTCCAGGTCCCTGCTTATTCTCCTGGTGAGAGGATTCCTGCTCCTCTTCTGCCTCTTTTCCTCATAGGTGGGAGGCTCCGGCTTAACTTCCGGGGTCTCTTCGGCAAACTTTTCAAAATCAAGTGCAGCGTTGGAATTGCTGACCTCAGGCTCCCCGGCCTGCTGAGCGGCAGCAGGTTCAATCGTTTGAGCAGTGGAAGGCTGCACTTCTGTGACTTTTGAACCGCCTTCTGCAATCGCTTTCTCTTCTTCAGCCATTGCGGGCGCAGGTTGCTGCTCCTGATCTGATGGCACCGCGCCGGAAGCTGAAACAGGTTCTTCAGGCTGAGGAGCAGGCTGTGTCTCCTGAGTGGAAGGTTCAGGCTGTTCTGTTCCGGATGACGGTTCGTTTATAACTGGCCTGAGAGGTCTGCGTCTCTTCGCCAGCCTTGCCCGATCAGGTTCGTCTGTCACACGGTGCCTCCTGAAGCCTGGGCCATTGCCTTTTCAGGTTCCTTGTAAAAAGTGCTGATAATCCTGTGAATGTCAACGTAGTTAGTGAGATCTGATCTGACCATTTCCTCCAGCAGCCTCTTTCTTTCGTCGAATTCCTTCCTGAACTGGCCTGGTCCAATACCCTTTATGTACTGTATCTTCTTATAAAGATTGCTGTAGCCCATGAAGGAATGCTTTCCCCTGAAGGAATCATAAGAGAAAACTTTGTTGTAGACCACTTCGTTAGTTTCCGTGTTGAAGCCAGACATCTCGTCCACTTCCGTGATCCTCCTGCTGACGGAATCCCCGCTCCTGACGAATTTATTGAATATAACCGTGTTCAGGTAGGTTATCATTATCCTCGGGATGTTGAGCGGTGCGCTTTCCAGCCTGTTGACTGTTGCTTCCATCGAATCCGCGTGGATGGTTGAATACGTCGTATGGCCCGTGGACATTGCCTGGAAGAGTGAGGAAGCCTCCCTTCCCCTGACTTCTCCGACAACAATGTAAGTAGGACGCTGCCTCATTGCCATCTTCACCAGTTCAAACATGTCGATCCTCATTGTGCCGGTATTGTTCTGGTTTGACTCGAATTCCGCCTCCCTGGTGGAGGTTGCAACCCAGTTGTTGTGCAGAATGTTGATCTCTCTTGTTTCCTCTATGCTGAAAATCTTTGAGTTCGGCGGTACCAACATTAGAATGGCGTTCATGGTGGAAGTTTTGCCCACTGCTGGGACGCCTGCAATCAGGGCGGAGGAAAGGTACTCTATCATATACCATAGATAGGTGACCATTTCAGCGCTGGCAGTACCGTATTTTATCAGTTCTACTGGTGTGAACGGCTTTTCCCTGAACAGCCTGAACGTGAACGTGGAGCCGCGGGTGGATATCTCTTCACCGTAAATTGCCTGCACCCTGTGGCCCTGGGGAGTTGCGCCATCAAGGATGGGCTCGCTTACAGATATCTCCTTGCCGCATAACTGTGCAAGCTTTACCACGTACGAGTTGAGCTGTTCCTTGGTCTTGAAGCTCACGTTCGTCTTAATTGAACCGTATTTCCTGTGGTAAACGAATATCGGGACGTTGTAACCGTCGCATGAAACGTCCTCCACGTATGGATCCCTGACAATGACCTCAATCGCGCCAAGTCCTGAGAAATCCCGGCTCAGGTAGTACTTTATCTTCTCCCTAGATTCCTGGCCAAGGTTTACCTCGTAATTATCTGAGTATATGTCAAGAAGCTTCCCCACATCCAGCTTGACATACTCTGTGGAGAAATTCTTCAGGTTGGGGATCACCATCTCCATTTCCTTGGGAAGTATGTTCATCAACTGTCTCTCATAATCGTTCAGCCTGGGCTCAACAACTGAGTAGATGTTTTCCAGGGTGTTCCTGTTCCACAATATCTCTACAGATCCAAATCCCTTTATGACTTCGTATCTGTCCACAAGGTCGAGATTTTCTGCTTCTGCAGCCTTGACCATCGGTCTTCTGCTTCTCGCCCTTCGCCTCAGATTTATCTCTGCCATTTACCTATCATTGCAACCAGCGTATTTATCCTTTAAGCTTACACGAGATTTTATGCTGTTAACTCAATTAAGACTCTCACACAAACAGGCAAATTTTATAGCAGAGACAACATTACGCAAAAACGGGGCCGGTAGATCAGAGGTAGATCGCTTCCTTGGCATGGAAGAGGCCCGGGGTTCAAATCCCCGCCGGTCCATAAAATACAATTGTGATCTAGTAATAAGCCCTCTTTCTAATCCATGAAAACCATTTACAAAATAATCAAAATAAAAATGAAAATAAATTGTGAATCGTGAAAAAAATTAAAAATTACAAGCTTGTAGTGCCCATCTGTCCCCCGTTTGATCCAACAAGGTTGAACGCCAACGTTGAGATAATGCTATTAGTCACAGGCCAACCACCCGAAGGCGTACTGATTGTGAGAGTAAGAACATCACCGCCGGAAACGAATGATCCTGATTGGCCACTCATTGTAATTGTGGAGCCAGCAATAGCAGTACCAGTAGGCGCGGCCAGAGTCCAATCCGATGTGGCAGCTGTCCAAGGCAAAGTGTATGAACTCGAGCCAACAGTTACAATCCAGGATGTAGAGGACCAAGCAATAGAACTCGAACTAGGGTTTGAGATTGTAATCGTATAAGTGAATGTACTGCTGGAAGTTATATTCTTCGCGTTTATCCCCACGGTTGGTGTGCTCGAAGTGCTTGTCGTAAAGAACCCTGTCAGAGCCAGATAAAGCGTAGACGCCAGTATGACTGTTATAGCCACCAGCAGAATTGTTGCGATAATAGGCGATACTGCCTTATCCTTTTTTTCTATCACGGGCATTAACCCTTTAGTTTTCATTGTAAAGCGATTACGCAATGTCACTATTTATATGTTGCGCGAGTTATACTGTATTTATAGTGCTTCAAATCGTCGAATAAATGTTGCGTTTTGATGGAAATTTGGTCTAAATATTCATTTTCTTCGAAAAAATGAACAAGGTTATCCAATCAATATAACAATTTTAGCTGAAATAAAACTGGCGTAAAAATATTATTATACCAGACAGAGACAGGGATATTATACCTGAAAGGAAGGAAAATGTCATGATCTTGCAGCCGAGGCAAAGCTCTCCAGCAGCTTAATCTCATGGCCTTTAACCTTCACATTTATCAAATTCGGGATGGGGAAATATGGGTCCGTGTGCCCGAAATCCAGTCCCGTCACGATGGGCAAGCCACTGTTGATGAATTCCTTCTCAAGCATTCTCTCCAGAATTCTTTCCATCTCGACAGTCATCCCTTCAGTATATCCCCTGAACCTTGCAAAGGCCAGGCCGGCGATTTGATCCATTACGCCTAAAATGTTGAGACTCCTGAGCATCCTCTCTACGGCCACGGGAGATGGAACCTCTTCAGAGGTTTCAAGAAAGAGAAGCTTTCCCTTGAAGAACGAAACCGGAGGAAAATACTCTGTGCCTCTCAGCCAGTCAAGCACTTCAATATTGGCTGCGAATATCTCCCCTTCCATGCTTTCCCGGGAAATCCATTTCCATGGCCTTGACGGTGATTTGCGGTTTACCGCTCCCGGATCCAGGGAAGTATTCCAGTCCGGATATCCCTCTGAATATTCCGTAAAGGGTTCCATCGTCATTCCTTCAGAGTCCTCAAACAGCAATGCCCCCCAGTAATCTCTGAACCTTTCCGGAAAATGATCATCCATCTGGGCAAATCCTGCCATCACTGCGCCATCGTAAACGTTCGCCATGCCGTTAACTGACAGGTAGGTGGTGACGGTTGTGCAGTCTGAGAACCCAGTGAAGATTTTCGGGTTTTGCATTATCCTATTCCGATCAAGGAATTTCAGTATGCGGACGGATTCGTCTCCGCCTATTGTGCTGATCACAGCCTTCATTTCCTGATTGGAAAATGCACTGTTGATGTCATCTGCCCTCAGTTGGGGGTGATCATAGGCAAAGGACAGGCCATCGAAAGCATGGGGATAGACCACAGGTTCCAGTCCAAAGTATTTCCTGATGTTTTCCATTCCCTTGTTTGCCACCCCGGGAAACTTGTTCGGCAGGGTTCTTGACGGAGAAACGACTGCAATCCTGTCACCGGGCCTGAGCCTTTCCGGCCTGAATACCTTCACACAGTGCAGATATCAGTTTTACTAATAAACCATGCAGGGAATCATCAGCGAAATGAACGTGCGATGGCTCAGTTCAGGTAATGGTCTTCAGGGTCTCGTCTATGCTGATTTCAACGGCCTGATCGCTGCTGTACCTGTTCTTCCATCCTAGCGAGGTGATCTTGTCGATCGAGAGGTGCGCCAGCTTCACGTCTCCAGGCCATCCCCTTCCACCCTTCGAGGGTACGAAGTTGTACCTGACCCCCTTGAGCCCCATCTTCTGGCAGACCCTGTCTGCGATGAATAGAACCCCGGTAGTTCCGGTATTCCCGAGGTTGTACACGTCCGTAGGCCTGTTCAGTCCGTGGATGTACAGCATTGAATTAACGCAATCATCCACGTGGATGTAGGACTTCCTCTGCGTACCATCACCAAGTATTTCCAGGTTCTTCGGGTCCTTCTTCAGCTTGTGGATGAAATCAAAGATTACGCCATGGGTCGAATTTGTTCCCACCACATTGGCAAACCGGTATATCGATCCTCTCAGCCCGTAATAATGTGAATAGGCGAATATGTATCCCTCGCCGGCAGCCTTGGACGCGCCATAGGAGGAAATCGGCCTGTAAGGTCCGTAGGTCTCAGGCGTGGGCAGAACATCCGTTTCCCCATAAACAGTGGAACTTGAAGAGAACCCGATTTCCCTTGAATCGCTCCTCCTCATGAATTCAAGCACGTTCACTGTTCCCGTGTCATTGGTGTTAACGTCAATCATGGGGTCGCTTGACCCGTGCTTCACGTCAGAGTTTGCGGCAAGGTGGAATATCATGTCAAACTGCTGCAGTTTCCTGAAGGTTTCCTGTTTTGTGATATCGCCCTTAATCACCTTCAGGTTCTTTCCTGCCAGGGGTTTCAGGAACCTGTCATCAACGGCGCTGAAATTGTCCAGCACTGTGACCATGTTCTCCGCAATCAGCGATTTCACCATGTTTGATCCGATGAAGCCGGCACCGCCAGTTACCAGTATATTCCTGTCCTTGAAACTGAAAGGCATCAGACTGCAATGTCATGTGAATATT
Organism: Thermoplasmata archaeon; assembly: GCA_021818715.1. Taxonomy (GTDB): domain Archaea; phylum Thermoplasmatota; class Thermoplasmata; order Thermoplasmatales; family Thermoplasmataceae; genus JACWAH01. Next base: position 23,385 of record JAKATN010000008.1, on the reverse strand, counting down.
AACAGTTCCTCCGGTTCCTGTGTTAGTATTAAAATACTTACTTGCATTCAGACCCCTGCACACTCAAAGCTATAGGTGAATATATTGAAGCTTCCTAAGATAGTAAAGATGTACTGCCCAAAATGCAGAACCCACACCGATCACGAGGTAGAAAGGGTAAAAAAGAAGAAGGCCAGCGAACTGAAGGCGGGGCAGAGGCGATTCAGGAGAGTCACGTCAGGTTACGGAGGTTTTCCCAGGCCCAGATACGAAGGCAGGGAAAAGCCGACAAAGAGGATTTCGATCAGGTACAGGTGCCTGAAGTGCAAGACGGCAATCACCTCACCGACGCAGAGGGCAAAGAAGTTTGAGCTGGTGGAGGCGCAGTAAGATGGCGGAAGAGGAAGTCAGGCAGGAGAGGAAATTCGTGAAGGTCAAGAACGCGAAGTCACGGTTCATAAAGATAAAATGCCCTGACTGCAACAGCGAGCAGGTGACCTTTATCAGGGCGTCCAGCGTGGTCAACTGCTCGGTATGCGGATCAAAGCTTGCGGTGCCCACCGGCGGAAACATAGCAGTGGCCGGGGAGATAGTCGGCGAAATATGAGCAGGCAGAAATTTCCCGAGATTGGCGACCTTGTCGTCGTCACGATCATGGAAGTGAAGGGGTTTGGCGTAAAGGCCAGGCTGGAGGAGTATCCCGGCGTTGAGGGTTTTATCCACATAGCAGAGGTTGCAACCGGCTGGGTTAAGCACATCCGGGATTATCTCAGGGAAGGGCAGAAAACCGTATGCAAGGTAATATCCGTCAACCATGAAAGGGGGAACGTGGATCTATCCCTGAAAAGGATAAACGATCACGCAAAGAGAGAGAAGATATCGCTCTGGAAGGAGGACCAGAAGGCCAGGAAACTCATGGAGATCGTCTCGAGATCCCTGGGGATGAGCGAGGAAAAGTGCGAGGAGGAATTCGGCGACGATCTCAGGAAGAAGTACGGTACCCTCTATGCAGCTTTCCAGGAGGCGGCATCATCGGAGGATTTCCTCCCTGAGAAGAAGGGGAAGTGGAAGGAAGCGTTCATTGAAGTTGCGGGGCAGAATGTCGCAGTACCTTCAGTGAAGATTGTAGGCTACATTGACGCATATTCAACGGACAAGGACGGCATAATAAGGGTGAAAAAGACCCTGGAGGAAGGGAACACGGACGGAGTCCACATCACGTATGTGGGTGCCCCAAGGTACAGGATCACCGTGACAGATGCAGATTACAAGGTCGCGGAAGAGAAGATAAAGCTTTCTGTGCAGAGAATGACTGATAGCGCAAAGACAAACGGCGTCCAGTTTGAGTTTACAAGAACATAACAATGAAAACCACAATTAGAAAGTGTAAAGATTGTTCTCTGTATACCCTACAGGTCAACTGCCCGAAGTGCGGAAAGGAGACAGTCATGGCGCTGCCGCCAAGATTTTCCCCCAGGGACAGGTTCATGAAATACAGGATGAATTCGGAGATGGAAAAGAATGGAGAAAATTCTGATAAAACAGTATAAGAAACCAAAGCTCAACAGCCCATTGCTGATTGGGGGGCTGCCTGGCATTGGAAACGTAGGCAAGATCGCTGCGGAGTACATTGTGGAAAAATTGAAAATGCAGAAACTGCTGGAAATTTTCTCCCAGTACTTCCCACCGCAGGTGTTTGTCTCTGAAGAAGGAGTAACCTACCTCGTGAGGAACTCAGTCTACTACAAGAAGCTGGCGGGCAGGAGCGATCTCATGGTGCTTGTGGGGGACTTCCAGGGCACCACCCAGGAAGGGCAGTACGAGCTTTCGTACAACACGCTTGAGGTTCTCTCAAAGTTCAACCTGAAGACCATATACACTCTGGGCGGATACAGCATGGGCAAGATTGTGGAATCCCCAAGGGTGCTGGGTGCAGTCACCGACAATTCAATGATATCCACCCTCTCATCCCTCGGCGTTGTTTTTCCCAAGGGTGAACCGGGAGGCGGCATAATAGGTTCCGCGGGCGTGATGCTCGGGTTGGGGAAGGAACTCTTCTCCATTGACGGTGCATGCCTGATGGGCGAGACCTCTGGGTTCTTTGCAGATCCAAGGAGTGCGCTCAACGTTCTCAAGATACTCTCCAAGATAATCAGGGTGGAAATGGATCTCTCCGACATGGAGGCGAGATCGCAGCAGATGGAGCAGATTACCGGCAAGGCTGCGGAAGAGTTCCAGCAGAGATCCCAGCAGAGGGAAGACCTCGGTTACTTCGGATAATCATTCGGGGCACTGCCGGAATCCACTTTCCAGCCAAACTATTATTAATTGTCTGACATGTTCGACTGAATGAACAAGGATCCAGTTTCCAAAAACAAGGAAATATCAATCTCTGAATTCTTCAACAAAAACAGGCACATCCTCGGGTTCGAATCGCCGCAGAAATCCCTCTTCATGATTGTCAAGGAGGCGGTCGACAACTCGCTGGACGCCTGCGAGGAATTCGGCATCCTTCCCAGCGTCACCGTTCAGATGGAAAAGGTCGACCAGGACGAATTCAAAATCACAGTGGCAGACAACGGTCCAGGGATCGACAGGAAGGAGGTGGCAAACGTTTTCGGGAAGCTCCTTTACGGTTCGAGGTTCCACCAGCTCCGGCAGTCGCGGGGGCAGCAGGGCATAGGCATCACGGCCGCGGTGTTTTACGGCCAGATCACAACGGGAAAGCATGCGCTGATACTCACAAAGAAGCCGGAGGACGACGTGACCTACAGGTTTGAGATTGGAATAGACGTGAAGACCAACTCCGGGGTTGTATCGAGCGAGGACAGGCAGATAACGGAAATGGATCATGGAACTTCAGTCACGATCTGGGCCAGGGGGAAATACCAGGAGGGGAAGCAGTCCATCATGGAATACCTGAGGGAAACCGCTGCGGTGAATCCGGACATGGAACTCACATTCACCAATCCGGACGGAAAGACCATAAGATTCCCGAGGACCATAGACGAGCTGCCGAAGAAAGCGGTACCCATAAAGCCGCATCCTCATGGAACCGAGGTGGGAGACCTGCAGTTCGTCATTTCAGAGGCAAAGGATGAAAGCATTTCCAGGGTATTGCAGAACAGTTTTTCCAGGGTGAGCAGCAGGGTGGCAGAGGAAATACTTTCCCTTTCCGGAGTGGAACCGGACCAGAAGGCCGGCACCCTGCCCCTGAAGGATATCAAGGCGATAGTCGAAGCATTCTCCAGGGTGAAGATCATGCCTCCCCAAACCGACTGCCTCTCCCCGCTCGGGATTGAGTACATCAGAAGAGGCCTCAGGAATGTTTACGAGGAACTGCGCCCTTCGTTCTACTCAAAACCGGTGGTCAGGAGCCCCATAGTGTACAAGGGAAACCCGATGGTTGTGGAGGCCGGCCTTGTATACGGCGGTGATCTGAGCCCCGATGAGCCAATACGCATAGTGAGGTACGCCAACAAGGTGCCCCTGCTTTACCAGCAGGGTGCCTGTGCCGTCACCAAGGCAATCTCAGACATGGACTGGAGGTCATTCGGACTCGAGCAGAGGTCCGGCAGCGGACTTCCTTTCGGCCCGATGATCCTGCTGGTGCACATCTGCGGCACAAAGATTCCCTACACTTCCGAGTCCAAGGAGGCCATTGCGCAGGTCCCGGAGATCGTCGAGGAGATCAGGCAGGCTCTCAGGCTCTCCGCAAGGAGCCTAAGGACGTTCATGCGCAAGAGGGAGAGGCGCAACAAGGCAAACGAGAAGTACAGGCTCGTTGCGCAGATAATCCCTGAGATATCCCTGAAATCCGGCAAGATTCTTGGGGTCGATCCGCCTGACACCTCAAGAACAATATCAAGGGTCGTGAACGTTGTCCTGATCAGGGAACGGATAGAGAAGCAGTCGGAAGACACCTACCTTGTCTCAGGGGAAGTTACAAATTACACCAACGAGGAGAGAAGCTTCACCATCCACATCTCCCCTCCCGCCGGGAAGAGCGACACCGAGAAGATCGCCGTGGAAAGGCTGGAACCTGCGGAATCGAGACCATTCAGCTTTACGGTCAAATCGGAACTTCCATACAGGGAGACGGATTTCTACGTGGAGGGGATCGATCCGGTGTACGTGATCGGTGCGGAGGCGCTGCCGCCGGATTACCAGATGAAGGAGATTTCCTACGAGGTCGAGGAGCCATGATTTCGAGGTCGGATCGCCTGGATCAGCTGGCGAGGCAGATATACGAGAGCATCAGCAGGGGAGAGGTGCCCGCCCTCAGCCTGCCTTCCAGAACCAGGGAGAACATAGTGCTTGATGCCCTCTCCCTGGTCTGGAAATACGGGGAATCCAAAACCACCAGATCAGCAACGAACCTGGACGGTGCGGAATACATCCTGAAAACACTCTACCTGATAGATTTCATCAAGGAGATGTATTCCGTTTCCAAGACCTCAACCCTCAGGGAAATGTACTACATCTCGGAAGGCTGGGGCCACGCGAAATTCCATGCGCAGGACGAGTCAGACCTTCTCACTGAAGACCTTGAGGTGATCACCGAGATGCTCAGGGAGGAGCTGAACCTGAGGCCGGAGGAGAACGGTGCGAGCATAATCGGGAACATCACGATCGAGGAGAGGAACAGGAAGGGAGAGTTCAAGAGGATCAACTGCAGGGATGATGTCGGGGACGGGGGATACAACATACCCTACTCTGTGGAAGCGGACAAGATCAAGCTCATTGATAGCAAGGCAAGGTTCATCCTTGCAATAGAGACCGGGGGTATGTTCGACAGGCTTGTCGAGAACGGCTTTGACGAGTCGTACAACTGCATACTGCTGCACCTGAAGGGGCAGCCTGCAAGAAGCACCCGCAGGCTGATGAAGAGGATGAACGAGGAGTTCAGGCTCCCAATCTACGTCTTCACCGACGGCGATCCATGGTCATTCAGGATATACGCGTCAGTGGCATACGGCGCGATAAAGACTGCGCACATTTCCAGCTACCTTGCCGTTCCATCGGCGGAATTCATCGGGATCACGGCAAGCGACATACTGAATTATGAACTCCCGTCGGACAAGCTCACCGACAAGGACACGCAGGCGCTCAACGCCGAGCTAAAGGACCCGCGTTTCCAGACCGAATTCTGGAAGCAGGAGATCGAGACCATGCTGATGTCCGGGAAGAAGGCCGAGCAGCAGGCCCTTGCCAAGTACGGCCTTGATTTCGTCACAGATACGTATCTTCCGCAGAAACTTGGGTCCATCGGTGGTCAAAGTTGAAGGTGAAGATCGTCCAGCTTTCCTCCGGACCGGACGTTCAGCAGAACATAGAGAAATCCATCCGGCTGGCTTCCCAGGGTGAAAAGGCCGATCTGATTGTTTTTCCGGAATACCAGATGATCGTCCCAGATTTTGCCAATCCCGGGTTCACCATCAGGCAGGCTGAGAGTGAGGAAGGAGTATTCGTGACAGCAATGAGGGAACTTTCTAAGAATTCCGGATCGGCAGTGCTGTGCAACGGCACCATACTGGATGGGAAGAACAGGGTCCTTAACAGATCGCTTTTCCTGGAGAACGGCGAGATTTCCTTCAGGTACGACAAGACCCATCTTTACGATGCAATGAATTCAAGGGAAAGTGCAGTTTACAGCTACGGCCTTCTGCCCTACAGGGGACACAGGGTTTCCGAATTCACCATAGGGCCGCTGATATGCTACGACCTCAGGTTTCCTGAGGCGGCCAGAGCCCTCAGGCTCAGGGGGGCAAGGGTGATAACATACCAGTCAGGCTGGTTTTCCGGGCAGGGCAAGAAGGATCAGTGGATCACCCTGCTATCGTCGAGGGCGATTGAGAATGGATGTTACGTCATTGGCGCTGCCCAGACCGGCGAAGCGTTCACAGGCAATTCCGCCGTAATAGATCCGAAGGGTGCGATTGTTGCCAGGCTGGGAAAGGAGGAGGGAATTCTCGAGGCTCAGCTTTCGGCTGCCAGCATTGAGGAATACGACAGGAATTACCCTCTGGTCGAGCAGAGGAGGACCGATCTCTACTCCTCTCTCTGAATTATGTACCGGAGGAACCTTCGCATTTCGGCCGGGTCGGAAAGGACGCAGTCCGATCCGGCAAGTGCCCTGCCCACGGAAATCTTGACAGCGTCCGGGTTGCTTGAGAACGCCTCCTCGTCCGTGGTGTCATCGCCTGCTATAATCGAGCTCCTTCCGTTTCTCAGGAAGGAGATCGTTTTCCCCTTGTCCATTCCCGGGATACGCAGTTCTATGATCAGCTTGCCCATGTATACTGAGAGGCCATGAACCCTGCCTATTTCCCGGACTTCGCCAAAGAGCCCGTCCAGTAATGAAGGGCTGACCCTTCCATAGTGGTACAGGAGGTTTCCCCTCTTGTTGTAAATCCTGAGACCCGGGTACCTTTCCGTCATGATAAGGCTCTCCTTCTCCAGCAAGTTGCATAGATCAACGTATCTCTCAAAGTCTTCCACGAAGACCCTGTATTTGCCACCAATGATCCCGACTGCGCCATGGAGCGCGATGATGTTCACCCTTATCCCTATAAGGTTCCGGATGTCTTCCAGAGCCCGGCCGGTTACCAGGTACATCTCAAACCTTCTGTCCAGTTCTCCGATGAGGTTCTTGAGATCGTCGTCAGCCACTGCAAGTTCAGGATCAGGAAAAATTTTTACCAGTGTGCCGTCATAGTCAAGAAAGAGCACCGGCTTCGGGACCCTGTGGCTTTCAAACAGCAAATAGGGGCAGTCAGCTTGAGTTTTCATGTAGCTTCCTTGCTGCAAGCGCCCGCACCCTGTTGAGCCACCACGTGAGGTTCTTCTTCTCCACGTTTCCCTTCATCATCGCCAGCCGCTGCGCCCTTTCCTCGGCATTCATAGTCAGCGCCTGCCTTATGGCGTTGGCCATCTCCTCAAGGGAATTCGGGTTGACGATCACTGCCCCCTTAAGGTCCTGGGCAGCGCCGGCAAATTTCGAAAGTATCAGGACACCGTCATTCGTGCATGCCACGAATTCCTTGGACACCAGGTTGAGGCCGTCGGACAGGGGCGTTACGAGTGCGACGTCCGCGTGCCTGTAGAAGGAGATCAGGGAGCTTTCCCCGAGCCTCTTGTACATGTAAACTATTGGCATCCAGTTTACGTTACCAAATTCTCCATTTATCCTCCCGATATGGAATTCCAGTTCCCTCCTGAATATCTGGTACTGCCTGACGGAAGCCCGGCTTGGATTTACTGCCATGACATAGATGAATTTCTCGGCAAGATCAGGATAAAGGCTCAGGAGCTTCTCCACCGCAAGGACCCTGTTGACAAGCCCCTTTGTATAATCCAGCCTGTCAACGGAGAAAATCAGCTTCCTGTCCCTCCTGTCAAGCGGGTAGTGGGCATGCTTCGCCTTTGAAGCGTAATACCTGCTGTCGATACCAAGGGGTATGTGGAACACCCTGCTATCTATGGAATCGTCGCTGCCCGTTACAAACCTGTATGAATTGACAAAGTTGGTCTTGTACCAGTCCGTGTGGACAGTTATTGCATCGGCCCTGGCAATACCCTGTATCAGCTGCCGTGATTCAGGCAGGAGGGAAAAGAATTCCGGTGAAACCCATGGGATGTGCCAGCTGAATATGATCCTGTTCTTTATCCCGTCATTCCTGAGCATGCCGGGAAGAAGAGCAAGCTGGTAATCATGCACCCAGATGGTGGTGTTCGCGTCTATGTTCCTTTTCACGGTTTCCGCAAAAAGCTTGTTCACGATCTCATAGTACATGAAATTCGTCTGGTTGTAGTTGACCCTCTCCCTGAAATAATGGAATAGCGGCCACAGTGTGCTGTTCGCATACCCCTCGTAGAATCCCCTGGTTTCCTTCCTACCTATGATGACCCTGGAAATCCTGTAATTTCCGTGATCCTCGACCTCAAAAGCCTGATCGCCTGATCCGTCACCAAGGCAGACCCATGTCCCGCCCTCATGATCCATCAGCCTGCTGATCGAGCTCGAGACCCCGCCAGCGCTGTACCTTATCCTGTAAGTACCTCCCACCCTCTCATGGGAAAATGGGCCTCTGGTAGATACGACGGTAAAGGGCATAATGATTCTTTACCCCAACATTCTATTTAAAATGTCCCCATTTTTCAAAGGCCAATGCAAAGGGGATTTTTAATACGGGGAAGAATTACCGAACGTATGTTCGGTAATGCCGGCACTTCACCCGCAATAGAGGAGGACCTGCGTCCTCTTTCCGAGGCACAGAGGGATAAGAATCCATCCTCACAGTTCTACCTCTGGTTCGGGGCCAACCTGACAATAGCAGACTTTGCGCTTGGCTTCCTTCCGGTCGAATTCGGGCTGAGCATATGGTACAGCATGCTCGCGCTCTTCACAGGGACTCTCGGAGGAGGGATACTCCTTGCATCCATGAGCTCCATGGGCCCAAAGACGGGGATGCCGCAGATGATGATTGGCAGGCATGCTTTCGGCGAGAGCGGCGGCATGGTAATGTCGCTGCTGCAGTGGGTCAATACCACCGGCTGGCTTACCGTGAACACCATAATCGCAGCATCTGCACTTTCGCTCCTGATCTACACCACAGCCGGGTACCTGTACGTGGTACCGGTGGTGATCATTGCAGCCGCCGTCCTTTCGCTTGTCTATTTCGGCCATAACGTAATCCACAGGTTCGAGAAGATTATGTCCGTGGTTCTCGGGGCGCTGTTCCTCTACCTCACAGTATACACGCTGGTGGATTTTTCCGGGGATTTCTCCACGGGTACCTTCAACCTTGTTTCATTCGGTTCCATAGTCACACTGTCTTTTTCCTACATAATGAGCTGGGGGCCGTATGCCTCTGATTACTCGAGGTACGTGAAATCCGGGTCAAAAGGCACATTCTGGTACACCCTGGCCGGATCGGTGGGATCCACCTTCTGGGTTGAAACGGTCGGAGCCCTTGTTGCATTCGCGGTGCCGTCATTCACCACCGGACCGTCATCGGTGATGGATCCGCTTCTTGGGAGATATGCCGATATTGGCCTTGTCACCCTGATACTTGGCGGCCTGGCTGCAAACTCCCTCAACCTGTTCTCTAATTCAGTCTCCCTGAAAACTGCAGGCATACCACTGAGCCGGGGGAGGAGCATGTCACTGACACTTTCCAGGAGATCGATCCTGGTGCTGGCCACCTCGTTCTCAATCGTTCTCGGAATAATAGGGTATACCGTGTTCTACTCGTATTACGAAGACTTCCTTTATGTGCTTGCCTACTGGATCACGCCATGGCTTGGAATAATGATTGCAGACTTCCTGCTTTCAGGGAGGGATATGACACGCATCTCGCCGGGATACAACAGGAGGACATTCATTGCATACATTATCCCGCTGATAGTGTCGCTTCCCTTCATAAACCCCTTCCAGGGACTTGAGGGCCCTTTTGCTGTCTGGCTCGACGGTGTTGACATAAGCTACTTTGTCTCCTTCGCTCTCTCGATGCTGTTCTTCTACCTGCTGAGGAGGCAGAACTTCTCTCCGGCAAAGCAAGCGCAAAAGAAATAACCAACAGGGCATGTACTTTCAATGATCCTTTCAGACGGCACGATACAGAGGATGGTATCGGAAGGCAAACTGATTTCCGGGAATTTTTTTCCCGCCTCCCTTACCCCGAACGGTTATGATCTCAGGATAGGCAGCATAAAGATAGGCGCCGGAGACCCATGCCAGGAGGGTACGGTGAATCCCGGGGATCACTTCCTGGTTTCAACCATGGAGGAAATCCACTGTCCCCACGACGTGAGCGCGCAGATGTTCACACGCTCGTCCTTCGCGAGGAGGGGAATACTCGGGAGCTTCGGCTTCGTGGACGCAGGGTTCAGGGGCCAGCTGACACTTTCATTTTACAATTCCTCATCCGATCCGCTGAAACTGAAGGCAGGGGACAGGATCGCACAGATCGTGTTTCACCGCATTGATCAGCCTGTCGAAAGAAATTACGAGCAGAGATCCGGCAACTACCAGAACAGTTCAGGGATTACCGTTGGCGGCACCGCTTCTGTCAAAAGGGATTGAGTATTCCAGAAGTTCCCTGGAAAGGTAGGATTCATTGAATATCGATCTGGCCTCCTTCTCAAGCAGCCGCAGGTCACTGACCCTGGGGCTGTAATGGAACAGGAATAATCTTTTCACCTTGGCTTTCAAGGCTATCTCTGCTGCCTGCCTCGACGATGTGTGGCCAAACTCGTTCACCTTCGGCTCAAGGCTTGAATCAGTTGTGCTCTCATGAATAAAGACATCGGCATTCCTTGCAAATTCGCTCATCTTCTCCGGCATTGGGCGCGTGTCACCGGAATAGACGAGAATCCTGCCCTTCCTGATGCCTCCGGATATCTGATCGAGAGTGTACGTTTTCCCGCCGTGTTCAGCCGTCCCGTTCCTCCTTATGGTTTCTATGATCCTGTCCGGGACTCCGAGTTCATCCACCTTTGCCCTGTCAATTCTGACGAGGTCCTTCTCCCTGAACCTGTAGGCGTATGCAGGGACAGGATGGTCAGTCTTCATGGCAGAAAACTCGAATTCGCCCAGATCATAAGTCTGACCCGGCTCAATCTCCCTGACAATTATATCAAAATTGAGCCTGTAATAACCCACGGAAAGGGCGTTGGAGAGAATCCTGCTCCCCATCTCTGGGCAGAAGATGTTGAGGGGTTTCTGTCTGTCGTTGAAGGACATGCTCTGAACCAGTCCAAGCAGCCCCAGAAAATGGTCTCCGTGGAAGTGGGATATGAAGACATTATCAATGTCCATGAAGGATAGCTGGCTCTTCATCAGCTGTTTCTGTGTGCCCTCCCCGCAATCTATCAGGTTCACAATGCTGTCCACCTGAAGCGCAATTGATGGCATGGCACGCCCCGGGGATGGCCACGATCCGCCTGTGCCAAGGAAAGTCAACTTGAATAGGGAAGCCATCGCACGTTATTGGAATGTGTAATTAATATCTTGCATGGCGCCCCGTCTGCACCGGGATTATTTTTGGCGCAGCGATCCTGTCCAGAGCAGCGGGAAGATCCTCAACAGACTTTATCCTGAGCCTGCGACTGGCGAGATGCCAGAAGCCCGCATCCACCCTGGTTCCGAGACTTACCAGGAAACCGGTCAGGGAATTTTTCAGCATGATTCCCTTCCTGTCCATGTCAGTAAGAATGATAATCTCCCTGTAGCTACGCGATATGGATTCTGAAAAGGCCATAAGGCTCATTCCGGAATTCAGTTTTATGATCTCCCCTGGAAAGCCTAGGCTGCGGAGGCTCCGGATATCGTTATCCCCCTCGACTATGATTGGGACGGAAAGGTTCCTCTCAAGATAGTGCTCAAAAAATTCATAAAGCTTGCCTCTTTCGGGCGGCATCCCTAACCAATGCCAAAAGCTGGATAAATAATATCTGTTTCCAGCGGCGTGCGGCCGGCAGATCCGGCCAGAGACAACCTGTTGATCCAGCCGGATGTCCCAGGTCAGAGGCTGAACCTGCCTATTGCCTTTGGGAAGGGAGTGGCCTCTTCGATGTTGGGGATTCCTGTAATGAAACGCACCAGTCTCTCTATCCCAATGCCGAATCCTGCGGATTGAGGCAGGCCCATACCGGCGACCGCAAGATAATACCGGAACTGATCCGGGTTCTGTTTCTTCTTCCTGATTCTCTCCATGATTTTCTCCAGTTCGTATTCCCGCTCACCTCCGGAAAGAGCCTCCCCATATCCCTCCGGATATATCATGTCCATATCGAGCAATATCCCGGGCCTTTCAGGGTCCTCCCTGTCATAGAATTCCCTGTCGTTGAGGCTGATGTCCTGAATGAAGAACGGGTCGGCAGCACGGAAGGAAAGCACGGTTTCAAACTCTTCCCCGTATTCTCTTTTAGCCCCGGTGAAATCGAATCGCATAAAGGGCCTGGAAGGCACGTGCAGTTTCCTTCTGAAATATTCCAGGTCGCTCCTGCAGGTTGCTTTCACGTGTCCTATGACATAACAGTACATCCTTTCGGCAATCGCGATGACCTCATTCCTGGATGCACCCTTAACTTCCATGTCTAGCTGTGTGAACTCAGCCAGGTGTCTTCCCGTTCCTCTCCTCTCCAGTGGTTCGAGCCTGACATTCGGGGAAAACGCGAACAGCTTATCGCATGAGAGGAGGGCTATTTGCTTGTGAAAGATCATGCTCTGGGTAAGCGAATATCTGTAACCGTAGTATTCAATTCCAGTTCCGGCAACGGGATGGTTCAGCGGATCAGTTACCGGCCCTATTATCACCGGGGGTATCTCGTAGAATCCCTCTTTCAGGAAGAAGTCCCTGAGGTGTCTCCTGACTTCTGAGTTTACGTGAAGAATCCTCCTTGCACGATCGGTGGAAAGGCGATCATGCAGTTTCCTGAGTTCCTGTTCCTCCTCCGCTTTCAATCCGTGCTGGCTGATCATAAGTAGGCAAAAAGGAAGGGGTATCTAAATATTCGTCATGAAATATTGTCATACTGTCAACTTTTGGTAATATTTTTATAATTTAATTGTCATTATGACAATAGTGGATACAAAACTTGACGATGTCGACATGGAAATCATAGATGAGCTTGAGAAGGATTCCAGGGTAACACCCACTGTGATCTCCAGGCGGCTGGATATACCCAGGACGACTGTCAAATCCAGGATAGACAGAATGATCGAGGCAGGATTCATAAAAGGCTTTTCCCTGAAAAAAGATTTCTCGAAATTTGGCCTGCCAACCACCGCGTTTATCCTGGTATCCTATGATCCGTCAAGCGGGATACCGGAAAACGACGTCGGAAAGTCTCTGAAGAAGATTCCCAACGTCGAGGAGGTCCACATCATATCGGGAGAATACGACATATTAATAAAGATCAGGGGGAAATCCATTGAAGATGTGGGAGACGCCGTCGTGGACAGGATGCATGCTGTTCGCGGGGTTTCCAGGACACTGACTGTCACCTCATTCAGGGAAATAAAATGAACATGGACCCGAAGAGAATGAATCAATTCAGAATGATCTAAGTGAACCTACCTCATGAGCCCGTCTGCCTGATTGGAGCAATCCATACAAACTCCAATGCTACAATGCGGACGTTACCGAGCATCATTAAGGTGGTACGGGAATACACGGACAGCCAGACAACACAGTCCTTGAAGAGCGAATTCATTATATATCGGCTAACATTTTTACCTCGGAGGTTACCATGGTCAGTGCAAGAAGAAGGGACTTCGACGACGATGAGGACATTGACGAGGACGACGACGACTTCTGAAAACATTTGGCTTCTCTTGACCCGGAGATAAGCTGACGGGTTTCGATAAGTCAATTTTTTACTAATTTTGATTTGCCAGAACGAAAGAGATAGCGACAGAGGGGTAATTGAGAATGCTGTAGGGCATCGAGTTTCGAAATGTCAGGTTCCACCCTCCAGTCTGCAATGATACGTATTCTAATACCGGTATGCATGCACAATTTGTGAGTACATTCCGGATGATCTCGTGGAACGTAAACGGGATAAGGGCATCCATGAGGAACGGTTTCATCAATACCCTGTCAGGATTGACTTACGACGTTCTGCTGCTCCAGGAAGTGAAGGCCGACGATTCCCAGTTTCCCACAGAGCTGAGAAATGCCCATAAGGCGGTGGATGTATTTCCTGCCGGCAGGAAGGGATACAGCGGAGTAGCGGCACTATCAAGGGCAAATCCTGTAAGTGCGGCTAGAGGGATCAACGCACCGGAATTCGATTCAGAGGGAAGAGTCCAGACGCTGGATTTTGATCATTTCTTTCTGATAAATGCTTATTTCCCAAATTCCCAGCGAGGCCTCGCAAGGCTGGATTACAAGCTCAGATTCAACAGGGAATTCCAGGCATACTGCAACAGGTTGAGGAAGACGAAGCCGCTGGTGATCTGCGGTGACTTTAACGTTGCTCATGAGGAAATCGACATTGCGAGACCGGATCAGAACAGGCATAACGCAGGATTCACCGACGAGGAAAGGAGCTGGATGACCAGTTTTCTTGAAGACGGTTACGTGGATACCTTCAGGATATTCACGAAAGATCCGGGGCACTATACCTGGTGGTCATACATGTTCGATGCCAGGAAAAAGAACATCGGCTGGAGGATCGACTATTTCCTGGTGTCCAAAGAGATAGCAGAAAATGTCACTGGCGCGGGAATAATGGATCAGATACAGGGTTCTGACCATGCCCCCATCACACTTGAGATCCGAATCTGATCTTTTGGCGGATTGCCAGAAGGCATATATTACGTAACGGGTATGCAGGCGCCAATAGAGAATGGCCGCTGAATCACTGTCAAACGAGCCTTCAGAGCATCGTGAATGCATAACAACGGGATGATATTTATTATCAGGCAACAGATGGCTGCGCCATATGGCCGATGTACAGGAATAGATCCAGTTGAGTGGTCCGGTCACATATCAATCGGGTGAATGGAAATGCAAATGATCGCAACCGAAAACCTGTCCAGGAAGTTCGATGGCATGACCGCTGTCGACGGTTTGTCATTCCATGTTGACCGCGGTGAGGTATTCGGCCTGCTTGGCCCGAATGGCGCCGGAAAGACAACAACAATTAGGATGATCTGCTGCCTGATCGGCAAGACCAGCGGCAAGGCAACGGTCGGCGGGTTCAGCATAGATGATCCCGCAGGAACTATGAGCATCAGGAAGCTAATAGGTCTGGTACCGGACAATGTTGGACTATACGAGTTCTACAGCGCATACAAGAATCTGATGTATTTTGGCAGGCTATACGAGACCCCCGAAAGCAGGATCACCTCAAACATAGAGTCTTTAATGAAGAAGCTTGATCTCTGGGACAGGAAAGACGATCCCGTTTCGACCTACTCTAAGGGAATGAAGCAGAAGGTAGCAATTGCGAGGGCACTTGTCCACGACCCAGAAATACTGGTCATGGACGAACCCACTGCGAACCTGGATCCAGAAGCGGCCAGGACGATACGTGACACCATTCTGGATCTGAAGAAGGAGGGGAGAACGATCCTCCTGAATACACACAACCTTGACGAAGCCCAGCGCCTGTGCGATACAATAGGGATTCTCAAGACGAAGCTGCTTGCAGTGGGCAAACCGCAAAATCTCGAGAGATCGATCTTCGGGAGAAACACCGTAATCCAGCTGGAGTACGCCGGTGATGAGGTAGTGCAGGCTGTAAGGGGCACGAACCCCAGGAAGTATACCGTGGAAGGGAATTCAATCACGCTTGAACTGGATGATCCCGAAAAGGAAACTCCACGGATTGTATCCGCAATAGTAGCAGCAGGTGGAAAGATTAAGTCGGTGAACGAAACGACCGGTTCGTTAGAGGATGTTTACCTGAAACTTGTCAGGGGTGAATAGATTGAGATTCTGGAAATCATGGCTTATCGCAAGGAAGGAGTTTGATTTCATCAGGATAAAGAAATCCGCGCTGGGCATCTCATTCGGCCTCCCCATTGGCCTTGGAATTCTGCTTCCTCTTATAACTTACCTGGAAATCACTCGAAAGAAGGTGCCGATTGAAGCAGTCACTCCCCTGATGGGATCCTTTGCATTTTACTTCATTATAATAGCTGCCCTTATTCCCGTTTACACCTCGGTTTCGAGCATTGTGGTGGAAAAGATCGAGAGGAGCCTGGAGCCGCTCCTTGCAACACCCACAAGCGACCGGGAGATCCTTGTTGGAAAGTACATAGCAACGTTTGTGCTGACCATTGTGGGCACCTACATTGGTGCGGCGATATTTGTCACGCTCATGGATACCCTGACCCGTTCCAGCATCGGGTATTTCTACTTCCCGAACACGGCCTTCGATATCGCCCTTTTTGCCGCTGCCCCTGCTGCCAGCATATTCAGCACTGCCTTCGGAGTGCTTTCCTCTTCCCGTGTTACGACAATTCAGTCAGCCCAGAGCCTCAGCGTAGTTCCACTGATCCCCCTGATAATTATCTACCTCACGGGTGAACTTGACCTGATCAACCTGAACGATACGTCAATCCTTGCCTATGTTGCCATCGGTCTTGCCGTTGCGGCAGCAATTGTGTTCCAGGTGAGCACAGCAGTTTTTGACAGGGAAGAGATCCTGACAAGGTGGAAATGATATCCCCGTAACGGCGGTTTTCATCCCCCCTCCGTACCCTGAATCCGGTTTTTGAAGCGCAGCAGTTTTATAAAAATCCGGGATGGAGTAACCGGGTCTTCGATGATTGACATAGGCAGCAAAAAACCAGTGGAAAGGGTTGCATCCGCCGGAGGTACAATCAGGCTCAGGAAGTCAACGATAGAGAGCATACGGAAATCTGAAGTAAAGAAGGGCGATGTCCTTACCGTTGCAAGGGTTGCAGGGCTTGGGGCCGTCAAGCAGACATGGTCGATCATACCCTACTGCCACCAGATCCCGGTTGAGGCCGCTGACATTTCCTTTGAGATCAGAGAGGACAGAATACTTGTGAGGTGTGAGGTAAGGGCGTTTTACAAGACAGGGGTGGAGATGGAAGCGCTTGCCGGAGCTTCTGTGGCACTCCTCACCGTATGGGACATGGTGAAGTACCTGGAAAAGGACGACAGCGGAAATTACCCTGAAACCGGGATATCAGAGATAAGGGTGCTGAGCAAGACCAAGATGGCAAAATGAGTAGCGATCACTTTACCGGAAAGAGAAGATTGAATTTCTCCATTATACTTGTGTCCACGACCAGGACGCTGAAAGATGACGAATCTGGAAATGATCTGGAAGCTATGTTAAAGCCCTTTGCAAATGAAATCAGGAGGGACAGCTCGCACGACGACCCGAATGAGATACTTGCCTCACTGGAAAGATCGATTTCTGAGTCTGACATCATCGTTTTTGTGGGTGGTACAGGTCCAAGCAGGTACGATCTCACCTCAGCTACAGTCAGGAGGATCGCCGACAAGGAAATTCGCGGTTTCGGGGAGCTTTTCAGAATGAGGTCAGGCACAGACTTCGCCTATCTCTCCGATGCATCAATGTTCGTCTGTTCTGGCAGGATTGTGTATACCATCCCGGGAAGCCCGAATGCTATGAAGACAGCATCGGACATAATCATCGGGCTGAGCGATCATGCATTCCATGAAGCCAACAAGGAGTAATAACCGTTCAGCCCGATTTATAAGTTAGCTTTCCGCAGACCGGGCACGCCGGGTTTCTTTCCGTAATCACTGTCTCGACCGTTCCATTTCTTGCGTCTGCAATCTTAATGTATCCCGCTTCGAGTTTACCGGTGAGGATCGAAACAGCCGCCGAGACTGCTATTGCTGCTGTCAGGACAACCGCAGTGGGAAAAATGCCAATCCTGGAACATGATCCCTCCTCTACCACTGGAATGTTCAGGCATTTCAGGCATGCCGTTTTACCCGGGAGTACAGGTATGATCTCTCCCCAGTACTGGATCGACGATGTCATCACGAATGGAATTCCAAGATCAAAGCATGCACTGTTTATGGCATACCTGGATGCAAAATTGTCCGTCCCGTCGTAAACCAGCGACGATCCCCTGATCAGGGATGCGGAATTCTTTTCGGTGAGATAATCGTTGACGGTATCAACCTCAACTGATCTGTTGATAGCTTTCAGCCTGCCGGCAGCAGATATCACCTTTGGCTTCCCCAGGTCATCCTCTCCGTAGAGAAACTGCCTGTGGAGGTTGTTTTCCCTGACACTGTCATTGTCTATCACCCTGATCCGGCCAATCCCCATCCTCGCGAAAAGTTCTGCAGCTATCGCACCATTGCCTCCAATCCCCACGACTGCAACCGTAGATCCGGACAGCCGCTTCTGGCCATCTATGGAGATGTCATTGATCGCAATCTGTCCGGAGTAACGGTTGATATCCACCATTGTAACTTCATTCTGCCATGCGGGACGCCGGCAACCTTATCCGCCGCTCACAGGAGGAAAAACCGCAACTGTGTCCCCCTCGTGCAGGTCCATTGAATCTTCTGCATATCTTTCATTGACAGCGATCAGCATGCCTCTTCTCTCAAACTCCGGATTGGCGCTCGAAATAATCTTCCTGAGGTCCAGCACCTTTCTGCCAGTGAAATCCATTTCCAGGGTATCCACTCCTGCTATATCCCTGAACATCGCGAAATACCTCACCCTAAGTTTCATCCTCTCTCCTCCAGTATGGTTCCCTCCTTCCTACGGCCGACCTGTAAGCGCCAGTAAGGGAACTGGTATCGTTGCCCCCTCTCAGAAGGGGGAGAACATCGGTCTGGTTGTCATTTCGCATCAGGCATGTTTTCAACTTGCCCGTGGAAGTTACCCTGAGCCTGGTGCAGCTCATGCAGAAATCCGCGTTATGCATTGGCCTCACGAACTCGACGATCAGAGGTTTACCAAGGTGATCGACAGTATATCTGTATCTTCCATGGAGCATGTTTTTCTCCCTTCCCGTTGCCTTCCCGGCTATCTCCCTCTCAAGCGGCAGGATGTCATAGTGATACTTCCTGAAGAATTCCGTCTTTTCACCGGTCTTCGTTGCTTCAAGCTCGATGATCTGTAATGTGACACCCTCTTTAGCGCACATCTCCATCATCTCCGGGATCTGATGCACGTTCACCCCGTTGAGGGCAACGAAATTGAGCTTGATAGGGTTCAGCCCTGCTTCCTTAGCAGCGGCAAGCCCTTCAATGACCCTGTCCATCGCATTCATCCCGGTTATCTGTGCGAACCCTGATGGATCGGTGGAGTGCAGCGATATGTTCACCCTGTCAAGCCCAGCCTTTTTAAGATCAAAAGCCAGTTTTGACAGCTGAACGCCGTTGGTGGTGAGAGACAGGTCTCCCCTCACATGCTTTCTCGTTCTGGATATTATTTCGATTATGTCTCTCCTGAGAAGCGGTTCCCCACCCGTAAACTTAACCCGGGTGACGCCATTAGCCGCTGCAATCTCGACAATCCGTTCTATCTCGGCGGGGGCCATCTCATTGCTGTTTATCCCTGTGCCCTCCATATGGCAAAATATACATGAGAAATTGCAGACCGCGTTCAACTGTATCCTGAGGCTGTTCACAGTGCGGCCATAGGCATCCATCGGGGGATCAAGTAAAGTGGGCTCTGCTGCATTGGAATAAACCATACTGCCGGCTAGTGCCATGACTCACCCCCCTCCGCAAAAATGTCCTTCTTCCATATGGGGACCTTCTTCTTGATCTGTTCCACAAATTCGGAGCATCCGTTAAATGCCTCAGATCTGTGAAGTGCGCTCACTGCCACAAAGAGAGAGGTTTCTCCGGGTGCTACAAAACCGATCCTGTGGATTGCAACCAGGTCAAGAAGTGAAAACCTGTGCACCACATATTCGCCTGCCTCCTGAAAGAGTTTCTTCGCCATATCCATGTAGCAGTCATACTGCAGCCCCTTCAGGATCCTGCCCCCTTCATGAGCCCTGACAATACCGCTGAAGGTGACTACTGCACCCCCAGTGTCAGCCTTCAGGCTGGCAAGAGCCCTTCCTGTGTCTATCGGTTCCTCTGCAACCTTCAGATTCATTCCGTCTTACCCAGTTTTGCCGATACAATGTTCTCAGGAGTGACCGGCGTTTTCCTTATCCTGATGCCTGCGCTTCTCTCGATTGCCCTTACCAGTGCTGTAGGCACCCCGATAGTGGGAGATTCTCCCAGACCCTTTGCGCCATGGGGAAACCTTGATGGGTTCTCCTCGTAAAACGCCTCGATGTCCGGAGCCTGGACTGAGTTCAAAACACCTGAATCTGAAAGAGTGGCTGCCATCAGCTGCCCATCACGGTCGTATTCAAGGTTCTCGCTCAGCACCTGGCCGGCCCCCTGTACAGCACCTCCCCTTATCTGTGAGATCACCACCTGAGGAGCAAGAGCCTTCCCTACATCGTAGTATGCCTTCATTGTCCTAATCTTCACGTTTCCCAGATCATCGGAGTCTGCAAGCGCGAGGTTAGCCCCGAATGAAATGAGCGATCCCTTTTCGTTTGCGTACTCATATTCATCGTAATCTCCGGCAAGCAGGTTCTTCCCGCTATACGATCCTGTCTTCTTCCTTACGCTCTCCATGATCTTCGCTGCAACTTTGAGGAGGGCATTGGCTCCAACTATCGCGGATCGGCTCCCCCAGGTCCCCACGCCTTCCCTGAGCATGTCAGTGTCCCCAAGCTCGAGTGTTACTATTGAGGGGTCTATGCCCAGTTTTTCAGAAAGAAGGCTCTTCACCCAGAGGTCATGCCTCTGGCCGTGGGTAACGCCTCCAAGCCATACGCTGATCCTGCCATTCTTCACACGAATTCTGCAGCTTTCACCATCCGCAACCGCAGGGATAAGGACGAACGCAGAGATGCCGGGCCTGTCGGTTCTGGCAAGCTGCCTGTACCCCATTTTCTCGAAGGCTCGTGATATAAATCCGGCTGAAGGTTCTATTTCCATCCCGGTTGGCGATTTGAACCTGTCCTTTGCAGAGTTCAGAAGCCTGAGATCAAGAGCATCAATTCCCGTTTCGTCGCAGAGCAGGTCAATCATCCTCTCCATAAGGAAGGAAGCTTCCGGGCGACCAGCACCCCTGTACGGACCCTGATCGACCTTGTTCGTCATCACGGATCGCGCATGGAAGTATGCCTCCTTAATTGCGTAAGGGCCGGTGACCTGGTATGCAATCCATCCAGATGACCAGGAAGCGCCCCCATAAGCTCCCGCATCAACAATGATATCGCCGGAAATCCCACGTATGAGCCCGGTCTTCATGGCGTAGATCTTCATTCTTCCCACCACGCCCCTGCCAGGTCTGGAAGCCATAAGATGCTCCCTTCGCGTTTCAATCCACTTTACTGGCCTTTTCAACTTCATCGCAAGCGTGGAAGCGACAATGTACTCCGGGTAAACTCCACCCTTCAGGCCGAATGCACCGCCTGTATCGGTCTGGATCACCCTGACAGACTCCTTCGGCAGGTTCATGGATTCACATATGCCATCCCTGACGCTGTGCGCAGACTGGGTGGGCGTCCACACCGTCAGCTTACTGCCATCGTAAGCTGCTACCACTCCCCTCGTCTCAATGGGATTGGTGGCCACTCTCCTGTTTTCGAGCCTGTCCTCCAGCACCAGATCTGCGTCAGTGATTGAAAAGGGTCTACCGACAAACCTGTCGGAGATGACGTTGCTTCTAACCCCCGGAATTACAGGATCGGAATTGATCGCTTCCTCCGGGTCGAGAATCGGGTTGAGCGGATCATAGTCCACTTCCACCCCCTCGAGATTATCCTCTGCCTCGTATCTGTTCTTTCCGGTGACGACCGCAATTGGTTCTCCAAGGTATGCCGCATAAGTGCTTGCCAGAACTGGTGCCCTGAGGCTCATCTCCTCATCAGTGGCGCCCTCTCCCGCGGAAGCCATGAAATAAGGGAAATCTTTCGCGAGGTAGCCTCCATTTACGTGCAGTATCTTTGCACGCGAGTAATTGCTCCTCACGAAGGCAATGTGAACCATATCCGGGAACGAAATATCGTCGATGAAGCGCCCTTTTCCGTTTATGATATCAACTATGTCGCTCATTTCAATTCCTCTGTATCTCCGGCGCTGGAGCCACCCTTTCCTTCTCGATTCCCGGCTGAACGGATTTTATTGCATCGACAATGCCACCATAGCCTGTGCATCTGCAGATGTTGCCTGACAGTGACTCCCTTATCTCGAGTTCGTCGGGTTTCTGCTTTTTCCTCAGGAGGGAATAGCTGGAGATCAGCATGCCTGAGGTGCAGAAACCGCACTGCAGCCCGTGCTTGTCCAGGAACTGGTCTTTCAGCTTCTTCATCAGGGGATCCTCTGATAATCCCTCAAGCGTCTTCACATCCCTGCCACCTGCCTGGGCGGCCAGCACAGTGCAGGACTTTACCGGTCTCCCGTCAAGAAGAACCGTGCATGCTCCGCAGTTGCTGGTGTCACATCCGATATGCGTGGCCGTCTGATCAGCCAGTTCCCTGACAAGATCGACGAGCAGAGTTCTCGCCTCCACTTCTGTTTTAAACTGCTTTCCGTTAAGTTTCAGTTCCACCTTTACCTTTTTCATGCAATATTCACCCCCGATCGGCGCACTGCCGTTGTCAGCGCATTGTTTACCAGCAAAGAGGAAACATGTCTCCTGTAATCTGCGCTGGCAAAGAAATCAGATTCCGGGTTAATCTGAGTCCTCACCAGGGAAGCTGCCTTCTTTATTGTTTCAGAATTTGCCTTCTTTCCCTTAAGGTATGCGTCGACGCCTTCAAGGATCATGGGTGCTGGAAATACCGATCCAAGCACCGTTCTTGAGTCTTTGAAATTTCCGGAATCATCCAGTTCCACCACAGATGCCACGGACGCAAGAGAAAAATCACCGGCGCTCTTTCTCTGCTTTACGAAGGCTGAAGACACATTTCCGTCTTTCTGGTTAATCCTGATCGACGTCAGCGTATCGCTGTGATCCATTGATGTGGAAAAAGCACCTTTGAAGAATGCGGCAGATCTTTCCACTCTCTCCCCTTTGGGTCCCAGCACGGTGAACTCTGCATTCAATGCGACCATGACAGGCGGCAGGTCATTTCCCGGATCGGCATGTGCCAGGTTCCCGCCCACGGTTCCCATATTCCTCACAAGCGGGTCGGCTATGCTTGAGGCAGCGTCATGAAGGATAGGAAACGATTCTGCAGCAAGGGAGTTGCCCTCAAGTTCTCCCACCCTGTAAGTTGCCCCAATTTCGAGAGATTTCTTTTCCTGCCTGATTCCTCCAGATCCCTTGATTCCGGAGATGTCGATCAGCAGATCAACGTTCATGATTCTGGTCTTAAGAAGAGGTATCAGGCTCTGCCCCCCTGCAAGAATCTTTGAATTTTCCTCCTCTGACAGAATTCTGGCAGCCTCCCTGAAGGAGGACACCCTTACATAATCAAAATTACCGGGCGTCATTCCCATAAATAATGAAGTATCTCTTAGTATTAATCCGTTTTTTATTGTTGACAATATCAAAATTTAGTTGGATTTTCTTTTAAACTCTGCATAGAGGCTAAACCTGAACTCCCCCTAATTTAACCCATAGGTATCAGATCTTTGAACAGATCAACAATCTTCTCAACCTTTTTTGGAACTGCTGCAAAGTATTCTGCACCGCTCTTCTCAACAATCCTCTCCATCTTTGACAGTTCAAAGATTATCTCGTTTACAGACATCTTTCCCAGTAAATTATGATCCTTCAGCACCTTCAGTATCTTGAATCTTATTCTCAGTGCGAGAAAGACAATGAAGAAGAATCCCCTCACCTTCTCATTGTCCCTCAGGTATGTCTTGTCCGATTCAAGATCACCCTTCATTG
>JAKATN010000033.1 GCA_021818715.1 Thermoplasmata archaeon | reverse complement strand
CTGATACGATGAAGAAGGCCGCCAGGATGATGAAGCACTACCTGTATGGTATACTGTCATACTTCAGGAACCACGTAACCAATGCAATAGCAGAGGGAATGAGTTCCAGGATCTCAACAGTCCAGAAGATAGCATACGGGTACCGCAGCAAAGAACATCTCAAGACTGCAACATATTTCCATTGCGGGAACCTGTAGCTCTGTCCCGGTCGTTATCAGAGAAGAGCGACGGCGTAATGAATTATATTCATACCACAATATTCTCAGGAGAACTGAAAAGTAATATGCAATTTAGTGCTTGTAGTAATCTGGGAACAGATATGCGTTTTCCTGTCAAAAATAAAAGGATTGTGGCGTACGCAGTCATTATTATTCTTATCATGATATTTGGCTTGATTTTTCCGGTATATCATCTCTACGACCCTCTTTTTGGCCAGAAACACTCAGTGCCCATAACGGTGAAGGCTGGTTATTCCAATGTCACATACGCAGGTGACTTTAAGGATCTCAGCAATTCATCGAATATGTTTCTGTTCTCCACAAACGCTTCCAGATCTATAGTTACGGATGCCGGGTATCCTAACTCATCGCTTGATTTGAGGCTGACCAACGGTTTCATATATTGGATTGGTCCCCCCAATAATGTAGTATCTGTTAACTATAATCTCACAATCAATGGCAATTTCACCAGCAATCTCCAACCCAACTCTCTCACCATATCGTTTGGAGCCAATGGCCCTAACCAGAGCAGTGTAATTCTGTTTACCTGGGCCCCCCCATATTCCAGTTGGATTCCCACTGCGGAAAATCTGTCGCCTTACACTCTCGGATATCTGAATCTCGTTGGCCCCGGCAATGTGAGCGTAACAACGAACCTCCTGAACGAGAACGGCAATGTTCCTTATTACGACTTTTGTGTGTCTGTTCAGATGGAGTTGACCATGCACTGGTACAACGGAAGCTCCCACTTATTTGATCTCAGCGCACAGGTCAATGGCCTAAGTGAGCCGGTTAATTCCACACTGGCAATGACAATCTTGGAGAGGAGTTGATTAGGCGACCTACTGGGATAACATCACCGTATACAACTCCCAGGGAGGGTGCGTTCTCTTTAACACAAATATAACCCTTGCCAGCGGTTACTCCGTCCCCGTGCAGGATCTCTCCGCTGGTATGAGGGTGCTGGCATATGACACGAACAGCAACAGGTTTTACAGGACAGCGGTTGAGCAGATTCAGGTGAGCAGCGTAAGCACGGTCGTGAACATAGATGGCCTGATATCACTATCCGGGCTGAATGATCAGCCTGTTTTCGTGAAGCTCAGCAACGGAACCATGGAATGGCTTGTGCTGGGCGCGATAAACACCACGATGAGCATTTACGATCCGCTGAACGGTACATGGGTGCCGGTGTTCAGCTAAACCCTGGTTCCCGGGAACTTCACCGTATACGAGGTAATCACAAAACATGGTTTCTACATAGACGATCATTCGCTGCAGGTGTTCGATTACATTGCCAACGGGTTCCTGGTGGACAGAAAAATCGGCAGATTTATAGCCGTACCCATTCAGATTACCCTGTACCTATTATTTTCCATCTCTGATATTTTTTCAAACACCAGGCATCATCACTTTAGCGATCGCTGGTGAACCTATTACATCCATTGTGTTTGAAGCGTGTGACCCGTTCACACTTGATCTCTTCTGCCGCTTGAATAAATGGATTCAACGAATTCAATGCTTTTCCTCACGGAATCATCAAATCCATATCGAAGCAGGGAGTAATATTCCGTAAGGATATGGTCCTTCACTCCAAGTTTACCGGAATTGACCTTCACGGATTCTTCCCGGTACAGGGAGGAATTCCGCACTGCATCGTCAATGATTCCGTTTATGGTTAGGCTGACTGAATCCTTACCCGCCACAGTGACGGCAAAGACCGGAGGAAGGTGGAAGAGCAGGCTGAACTCAAACCCAATATCCATAAGAATTCTGTACCTGGACTGGTAAACCTTCAGGGCCTCGTCCCCGATCACAAGCGCATAATCCCGCTCGCTCAGTAGATCCCTGGCTTCTGTGAATCTTGAAGGGATGAACTCAAGATCAAGGCCGAGCCTCTCAGATATTGCCTTCGCGTAGAAGAGGGTAGTCTCTGAATGCGCTGTCACGGAAACCTGTGACCCCTTTTTTATGGATAATTGTGTTGAAACAAGGATGGTTGAAAGTATCTTTCCGTTTGAGTGGATCGTGCCGCTATCTATCAGGCTGAGTCTGTCCATGTTCCTGATATATCCCAGCAGCGATACCATTCCGTAATCATACCTTCCTTCGATCACCCCGTCAAGAATGGCTGATGGTGTGGCCCTGACGGTATCAATACCGGAAATTGCCCTGCAAAGCGGATCGGAATGGGTGAAACTGATCAGAGCCAGTGTTGCCATCAGGCAGCCTCAGATCACTTTCGGTCTGGCAAGATGGGAAATCATGTCCGAGACCATGTGCCGGAAATCAAATCTTGGTTTGAATCCCCAATCGGCTGATGCCGCAGAGTAATCAAGGGACTCTGGCCACTGGTCCGCTATTTCCTGCCTGAAGTCCGGCCTGTACGTTACCCTGAAGGAGGGAAAATGCCTGTGCAGCTCCTCCTCGAGTTCTTTAGGGGTAAAGCTGAAGGATGAAACGTGATAGTCCGTTCTTCTTGTGAGCCTTGAACTATCCGCCTCCGAGAGATCGATGAGGGATGATATGGCATCCTGCATATACATCATGGGAAGCCTTGTGTCTTCTCTCAGGAAGCATTCATATGGCTCCTGGTGCGCTGCAGCTACGATCATCTCTATGGAATAATCTGTAGTTCCGCCCCCGGGTGGAGAGAGATAGCTGATGAGGCCGGGGAACCTCAGTCCCCTGCAGTCCAGGCTGAATTTGGAAGAAAAATAGTCGCCTAGGAGTTCGGCTGCATACTTTGTAATCCCATACATTGTCCTTGGACGCACAATGGTGGTAGGGGGGACGTTTTTCTTTGGGGTATCCGGGCCAAAGACGCCAATGGTACTGGGTATTATGACCTGCTTCACCCCCTGATCTCTTGCTGTGGTCAATACATTCCAGGTCCCGAGCAGGTTCACGTCGAATGCGAGAGTCGGATTCTTTTCACCGGAGGCTGAAAGGAGCGCGGCAAGATGGAATATCTTCTGCACACCATTATCCCGGATTATTTTTCCAAGTCCATCGCGGTCGCGCACATCCGCCTCCTCAAATTGAATATCTGAATCAGGCATTCTGCGGATATCGCATGCCAGCACGGAATCCCTGCCATACTTCCTGGCCAGTGCAGTTACAAGTTCCGAGCCTACCTGTCCGGAAGCTCCGGTAACGAGAATTTTCATGGTTCAGCAACGCACGGATTTTAAAAAAGATTGACACTTCAGCTTCGGGCGCTTTGTACGTGATATTGCATGAGACACAAACAGGGTATCACACTGAAGTGGCAACACTGATTGATTACAAAGGCAAGTTTGTGGACTTCTGGCGCAAAGATACTTCACTGGGATTTTTTGGAGATAACTGGCGATATGATTATGCTGTATAATCGACCCTGCCTGTTGCATGGTTCCTGCCTTATCGCTCAGTGCTTTCTCTGTACACAGGTGTACGAATTCCTGCATGCTTTCCGCATTGAAACTCCTGACAGCAGACAATGCGAATGCTCTGGTTTAAGATGTGGGAATTTCCGAAACTCCTTATTCCTCGCGACGCGAATTACCGATCAAAAGATATTTGTGCAGACTAAAATAGACTGTAACATGACAGGCAGAACAGACTGGGCTTCGAAAGAGATAGATCAGCTGAAGTCCGAGGGGAGATACATTCCAATTAGGACGATTGAGAGCGCTCAGGGCGCCTACGTCCGCATAGACGGCAGGAAGATGCTCAACCTTTGCTCCAACAACTATCTGGGACTTGCAAACCACCCTGAAGTAAGGAAGGCTGCCATTGAAGCCATCGAGGAATTTGGCGTTGGTGCTGGCGCAGTTAGATCCATAGCCGGAACCAACACGATCCACATGAAGGTGGAGAGGAAGCTTGCGGAGTTCAAGAACATGGAGAGTTCAATAGTTTTTCAGGGAGGCCTGCTGGCAAACTCAGGGACAATTCCTGTAATGGTGGGGAAGGACGATGTCGTCTTCAGCGAAGAACTCAACCATGCTAGCATTATCGACGGCGTCAGGCTGAGTTCTGCCAGGAGGGTAGTTTACGGGCACCTAGACATGGAAGACCTGGAATCCAAACTCAAGAGTGAAAGGAACACCGGAAAGAAAGCCATGATCATCTCTGACGGGGTATTCAGCATGGACGGCGATATTGCGCCCCTTGACAGGATCACCGAGCTTGGGGAAAAATACGACGCCATGGTATACGTGGACGATGCCCATGGAGAAGGTGTCCTTGGAAGCCATGGCAGGGGTATAGTGGATCATTTCCACCTTCACGACAGGGTGGATCTGGAGATGGGCACATTCTCAAAGGCCCTTGGTACAATGGGGGGATTTTCTGCCGGTTCCCGCGATCTGATAGATTTGCTGCACCAGAGATCAAGGCCATTTCTGTTCAGCAGTGCTCTGAATCCGGGCGATACCGCTGCCGTGCTGAAATCCATAGAGATACTGGAACGCGACGATTCACTGGTGAAGAAGCTCTGGAAGAATTCCGATCGCCTGAAAAGCGGCCTGAATGATGCGGGATTCAACACGGGGAAGAGCAAGACGCCTATTACCCCCGTAATTATCGGTGATGAGAAGAAGACCCTTGAACTGAGCTCTGCACTCTATAAGGATGGCGTTTTCGCTTCACCCATTGTATTCCCGACTGTTGCTAGGGGCGCTGCAAGAATCAGGCTCATGCCCTCCGCAGTGCACTCGGATGAGGACATTGCCCTCGCAGTGGAGGAATTCAGGAAGATAGGGAAAAGCATTGGCGTTGTTTGACGGGTCTTTCCCGCTGAAAGATCTCCCGATTGGACTCGTGCTGTACAGATTTGGCGATCTCTTTCAGGGCATGGTGGTAGAGAGGAAAAACAGGTTCCTGGTGATCGCTTCCCATGATGGCAGGGACTTCGAATGCCATCTCCACGATCCTGGAAGGCTGAAGGAACTTATTTTTCCAGGCAACTTTGTCCTCATAAGACGCGCGCATGCCGCGAGAACGGAGTACAGGATATCTGCGGCACGGCGTGGATCCTTTTGGATACTTGTTGATTCTGGCATACATTCGGATATAGCTTCCCATCTGCTTTGCGACGGCTTCAGGCAGGAGGTGCCCCTTTCCGGTAAGAGAATAGACTTTGCTTGGGAAAGTGGCGCCGGCATTGTCTACCTTGAGGTGAAGGGGTGCTCGCTTGCCCTTGATTCAGTGGCACTTTTCCCTGATGCACCCACAAAGCGCGGAACGGAACAGGTAAGAGCACTTACCGATTATGTACGTGAAGGCGGGAGGGCATACGTGCTCTTCCTGGTTTTCTCTGAAGATGCCGCAAGTTTCCAGGCGAACAGCAAAACTGACCCTGATTTTGCAGATCAGCTCGAAGCTTTCCTCGCTGCAGGCGGTGAAGTGCTGACGGCAAAGGCCGGGTTTAGGGGAAATACCCTTGTTTACCTTGGATCAGTCCCGCTTGGAGGATGATCGATGGGGAATAGAACAGCTGACATAAGAGAGATACTGCAGCAGATTGGAAGCCAGGCTCCGCCCCACCATTTCGAGTTTTCCGATCCCTTCTGGGTGCTCATAACGACAATCCTCTCGCACAGAACAAGGGATGAGGTGACTGACAGCGCTTCAAGAAGGCTGTTTGAAAGGTACGGAAATGCGGATGGCCTGGCCATGGCCGATCCCCGCGATGTAGAATCAGTAATTGCAAGGGTGGGATTCTACAGGGTAAAGGCAAAGCGCATCATTCAGGTTTCAAGGATTATAATAGACAGATTTGGAGGCAGGGTGCCTGAAACGCTGGAGGATCTGGTTTCACTCCCCGGTGTGGGAAGGAAAACGGCCAACGTCGTGCTCTCCGATTCAATGGGAATTCCTGCCATTGCAGTTGATACCCATGTCCAGAGAATCAGCAGAAGATTTGGCTGGTCAAGATCGGATGACCCTGCCGCCACTGAAAAAAGACTGATGAAGATTATCCCCAGAGACATGTGGGTGGGCCTCAACCCAATGCTGGTGGAATTCGGAAAGACCGTATGCAGGCCTGTCAGGCCGCGATGCGAAATATGCAGGGTTAACTCCTATTGCCGATACTTCTCCAAACGTAAAAAATCGTAGGTAGTACGCAGACTGATATTTATGCAGGGCAATACAAAAAGAAAATATATCACGAGAAGCTTTTACGCTAGCCCGTTAACACAAGGCGATCAGATAAACGAGTGATAAAATGGTTGAAATAAAGGTCAAGAGCGAGATGGACGTTGACAGGAGCCTCTGCAATTACTGCGGGGCCTGCGTAGGGATGTGCCCGACGGATGCCATATTCATGGACGACACGGTAATTGAGATACACGAGAACAAATGCATAAAGTGCACATTCTGTGTCATAGGGTGCCCGACCGGCGCAATTTCAGCGGAGTGGTTCCATGCAAAACTATGATGTCCTGGTGGTGGGCGCGGGACCGGGCGGGAGCTCCGCGGCAAGGTTTTCTGCAAGAGCCGGGCTCAAAACCCTGATGATAGAGAAAAGGCCGGACATAGGATCGCCTGTCAGATGCGGCGAGGGCCTCTCCAAGGAATGGATGCATGAGGGAGAGATCAAGCCCAACCAGCACTGGATAGCTGATGAGGTCAAGGGGGCAAGGATATTCGGGCCTTCCGAGAAGAAGGCAATTGTGCTTAGGGCAGAGAAGGCAGGCAACGAAGTTGGTTTCGTTGTGGAGAGGGACAAGTTCGACAAGGAAATGGCAGCATTTGCCGCTGAAGCTGGAGCAGACATATGGATCAAGTCGCCGGCGCTTGAGGTGATTAAGGAAAACGGCAGGGTTGCAGGCGCCAGGGTACGGCACAATGGAAAGATGGAAGATGTCAGGGCAAAAATGGTGATTGCCGCCGACGGGTTTGAAAGCGAATTCGGAAGGTGGGCCGGTCTCAAATCAATAATTCTGGCAAAGAATGACATAATTTCCTGCGTGGAATACAGGATGAGAAACGTCGATTCTGATCCGGATTACACGGATTTTTACCTTGGAAGCGTTGCCCCTGCAGGCTACCTCTGGGTCTTCCCGAAGGGTGAAAGGGAAGCCAACGTGGGGATAGGAGTCACAATAACTGCAGCAAAGGACAGGTTTGACGTGAAGAATTACCTGGACAACTGGATAAAGAACCACCCCGGATATTCAAAGGGCAAGACCATACAGTACATCACCGGCGGCGTTTCGGTATCAAAGGTCAAGGACAAGTTCACCCTTCCTGGTCTCCTGCTTGTTGGGGATGCAGCCAGGCTCATTGATCCAATTACAGGAGGAGGCATTGCAAACTCCTACATTTCCGGAAAATACGCTGCATCCATCGCAAAGGAGGCGATCGAGAAGGACGATTTCAGCCAGGAGATGATGTCCAAGTACGAAAGGATGGTCAAGGACAAGTTCGAGAGAAAACACCTGAGGAACTGGCTTGCGAAGGAAAAACTGGCCACTCTTTCGGATGAGACCATGGACAAGCTTGTCGACGTCATGTCCGAGGTGCAGGTAAATGATATCTCTACGCAGGCTATCCTGGAGGCTGTCCAGCAGAAATATCCAGAGCTGATGAAAGAACTGGAGGATCTAATCTGATCCGCCGGTCAGGTTATCCATATTCTCAAGGCCGAAGTTCCCGCTCTTCATCTGGGCCTTGAGCATTTTCTTGAACCCGCGGTTGCCCTGTATCTCCTTGAGGTTCTTTTTCATCGCCTTGAATTCCTTCAGAAGGGCGCGCACGTCCTGATCCGACCGACCGCTTCCCCTTGCTATCCTGGATATGCGCTGAGCGTTGATCACCTCGGGTTCCTCAAGCTCCTCGAATGTCATCGAGTCCATCACAGTCCTGTACACCCTGAGCTTGTTTTCGGCATTCTCAAAGGCCCCCTCGTCAATCTTCTTCACGCCGGGCATCTTTGCCATTGGTAGCGACTGGAAGAGTTTTCCCATCAGCCCGGGTTTTGAAAATTTCTCCCACACTTCGTACATGTCCTTGAGGTTGAACTTGCCGCTCATGAGTTTGTTGATGGACTTCTCCGTCTCCTCCGGCGTCATTTCCGCCTCCTGAACAACCTCAAGCAGCGATTCGAGATCGCCCAGCCCCATCAAACGGGACAGGAACCTCTTTGCATTGAAAATCTCGAAATCATCCATGTGCTCTCCGGTTCCAATGAAGAACACTGGCTTATGGAGAATGGATATTGCGCTCAGTGCGCCTCCTCCCTTGCCAGTCCCGTCCATCTTGGTGATGATGACTCC
>JAKATN010000032.1 GCA_021818715.1 Thermoplasmata archaeon | reverse complement strand
TTCTGGACTGTTGAGATCCTGGAACTCATTCCCTCTGCTATTGCATTGGTTACGTGGTTCCTGAAGTATGACAGTATACCATACAGGTAGTGCTTCATCATCCTGGCGGCCTTCTTCATCGTATCAGAACGGGAATGCGAGACCCTACAGTGCCATTTCTTCCAGACTGGCAATGCCTTCTCCTTCTTCTATGAAAAAAGTTCTTCCGGCATTCCTCCTAATCGTTTCCATTATATCCTACAAGATCGCAGAGGCCTTTCGTAGAAGGTATCTCTGCAGCAGATAAAACAGGACTATTGTTCGGCGCCAGATTGTTATCCAAATGAGATTACGCTGCGCCCGCACCAATTATCACCATAACAAGGGTCAGCAAAACCACGCTAACTCTTCTTAACTGGTATTTCATCAGACCACGTCCCTAAATTCCATTTCGTTAGTCACTAGCACATTATAAGAGGCGATCTTAAGATCCAGCGTCAGAGTATAAATATCAGTGCTGTTACCATACTCAATTGCGTTCTCGAATGTTGGGATATAACTGAAATTAAAGTAACTTCCCATGGTGTTATTAACGAACCCCATTGACATGTTTACACTGCCAAAACCAATAAGAAAGTAGTTAGCGTCATTCGAGAAGGAAATATTTATTCCGCTCTGGAGCCACATATCTGCTGTCTGATCAGGTGTAATCCCGGTTACGCCAAGATAGACAGATAGGTTGGACGGCGAAACACCGAGATGCAACTTTCCATATAAGACAGAAGAGAACCATAACGCAACGTTTGCATTAACCTCAGGTCCATTGGAGCTATAGAATAAGATGCCTGTTGTGATCATTGAAAGAGTTGAGTTACCGTATCCAGCATCATAAACAGTCGCATTAGCATAAGGAGTGTGGAAAAGGAAAGGCTCCAAACTGGAATTGTGGAAGTTCCCCGTATAATCATAATTAGAATACCCATTGCTCACCTTCAACCTGATATGACTTGTATGGCTTTCAATATACGATGGTAAAACAAAAACGGAGATCAGAGACGCTATGACAACTGCAACTATAATGAATGAAAGGATTTCTTTTCTATTTTTTGTAAGGGCCATATATTCCGAATCAAATCAGGAAAAACGTATAATAAATTTTGTACTTGACGACATATTCAACAACACAACAGCACAATTCTCATTAGATTTATGTATCGATTATTGCTTATGGCTACATGTTTGCAGAAAAACTGACAGGGATAAGGGAAGCCCTCACTTTTGACGACGTGCTTCTTGTCCCCATGCGCAGCCCTGTTGATCCGGTTGAAATTGATGTGTCCTCGTCTGTTTCCAGGCACATCAAGGTGAAGACCCCCATTGTCAGCAGCCCAATGGATACGGTCACTGAGGCTGAAATGGCCATTGCGATGGCAAGGAACGGCGGTATAGGGATTATACACAGGAACCTGACGGCAAATGCACAGTCCCAGATGGTATCCAAGGTGAAGAGGGAAGAGTCAATAAAGATAAGAAATGTGCACACAGTTGAGCCGGAAACGCCGATATCCGATGCGCGTGCTATCATGCGCACCAAGAATATAGCCGGACTTCCGGTCATATCCAACGACAAGCTTGTGGGAATTGTCACGAGGAGGGACATCGAGTTTGTGGGGGAGGGCAAGAGGACCGTGAGCGAGATCATGGTGAAGGACGTGATCTATGCCAATGACGAAATCGACATCGAGGACGCCAAGCAGATCCTTTACAAGAACAGGATTGAAAAGCTGCCGCTAGTTGATTCCAACGGAAGGGTCGTTGGATTGATAACGGCAAAGGATATCACCACAAGAAAGAATTTCCCCAATGCAAGCAGGGACGAGGAGGGCCAGCTGCTGGTGGGAGCTGCGGTTGGGCCATTCGACGTAGACAGGGCCGTGACCCTTGAGAAAGCCGGTGCAGACCTTATAGTTATAGATACCGCTCATGCACATAATGAAAAGGTGATGCAGGCTATCAGGCAGATCAGGAAAGCGGTATCGGTTGACATTGTCGGAGGAAACATTGCCACAAAGGAGGCAGCGGAAGACCTAATCTCGCTGGACCTGGACGGCATAAGGGTGGGCATAGGCCCCGGATCGATATGCACCACCAGGATAATTGCCGGAATAGGCGTGCCGCAGATCACAGCAATCTCGGACGTTGCGGAAGTTGCAGTGCAGCACAAGGTGCCGGTGATAGCAGACGGTGGAATCCGCTTTTCCGGAGATATTGTGAAGGCAATTGCCGCCGGTGCCGATTCGGTTATGCTGGGTTCGCTTCTTGCCGGGACTGACGAGAGCCCCGGAACGGAAATGATCATGAACGGGAGGAAATACAAGGCGTACAGGGGAATGGGATCAATGGGCGTAATGAGAACCGGGATTTCAGACAGGTACGGGAAGATGTCCAGCAGCAAATTTGTCGCTGAGGGTGTTGAAGGTGCTGTGCCATACCGCGGCAAGGTGGAGGAGGTAATATTCCAGCTTGTTGGCGGCGTAAAGTCCGGCATGGGATACACAGGGGCAAAGAACATTGACGTGCTGAGGAAAAACAGCAGGTTCATCAAGATCACAGCCAACGGCCTCAGGGAAAGCCATCCGCATGACGTAAGGATAGTGAGCGAGCCGCCCAACTACCAGATGTACCAGGTATCATGAGGCTGTACCCGGCAGCTTTGGGTTTTGCGGTTATCCTGCTGGTTGCCACCACAGCCAGCGGGTCCGTCTCCTCCACAGTTTCTGCGGCTGGGGACATGGCCACAATGTCAGTATCGTTCAGCCCGTCTATCAATATCTCCTACCTTCAGTCTGACAGTTACACAGCAAACCTTTCCGGCGAGATCAATAACCTCAGTTCCCTGGATTTCAGCAATCTGCCACAGTCAACTTCCTCCGCCGTATACACGGATCTCAACAACAGGATTAAGGCGGTAAATCCCGATCTTTACGTTTCCAACCTATCCTGTTCACTGTTCTTCCAGGCAAGTTCCGGCAACCGCTTTGCTGCAGTGACCCCATACTGCAACTACACCTACAATATTTCCAACGTTGTTTCGATGAACTCTGTCACCGTAAACTGGATCAGCATACTGCCTGAAATCCACCTCACCCAATTTTTCGCCAGTTTACCAGGCCCGATTCAGTCCGCGCTCAACCTGACCGATAATCTCACGGAGGAAGACGGGGATATCCAGCTTTCATCCATGAACTATGAGTACAACCCATCCAGCAATACCACAATCCTGACCTATGATCAGGTGCACAATCAGTCGATTCCGTCCAATGCAAAAATTTCCGAGTCCATCCGTTATGCTGACTCCATCCAGCTTTCTGCCGCCGGGAAGGTCCAGATACAGGGGGATCAGATGCTGTTTTACAGCGTGACCCAGTTATCCCTTACCGGAATACTTGAGATAACTGTCGCAACCACCGCAGTGGCAATGCTTGTTGTCCTTATGTTTGTCAGAAAAAACTCGAGGAAAAACTAGATTTCAACATAACGCAGTCCAGTTTCATCCTCGGGACTGCCTGAATATGTGAAAACCCTTCGCAAACCCTCTATGAAATACACTTTCTTCTTTGGGTTCCTGAGTATGGCTGCAGGGTGGAACTGGGGATGTATGAGATATTCCCCAATTTTTATGACTTTGCCGCTTACCTGGGAAATCTTCGGGAATTTCTTCCTGAATATGTAACCAAGGGAACGCAGGGCAACATTGCCCATGGGTATTATAACGGAAGGGGAAATCGATTCAATTTCGCTCTTCAGGTAATCCGAGCAGGTTTTGATCTCGCTCGTAGAAGGGGTCCTGTTCATTCCGGGCCTGCATCTGACGGCATTGGTGATGAAGATCTCATCCCTCCGGATCGAGAGGCTCTCCAGAACATTGTCGAGCAGTTTTCCGCTCCTTCCCACAAACGGGATACCCTTCTCATCCTCCTGGAAGCCAGGGGCCTCACCGATAATCATGTACTTTGCCCTTTCCGGCCCTGTGCCGCAGACTGCATTTTTCCTGTAAAGATGTAGGTCGCATTTCTTGCATGAGGACACTGCGGAGCAAATCTCCCTGATGGATTGCATCGTTCCAACTTCGATCATCTTGGAGTATAAAGAATTGATCTCGCGTGGCAGCATTCATCTTCTGGAGCTCAGGAAAATGCCCAGCGAAATCACGGCAAAGCCCCCGTAGGTGATCATGGAAAGGTTTTCGGAGAGTATCAGGCTGCTCAGCACTATGGAGATGGCCGGAACTGCGAAGAAAAACGAGGATATGGAGGATACGCTGTAGTTCCTGAAAAGATGCAGGTAGATGAAATAGGCTATTGCTGTGCCAAGTATCCCAATATATGCCGTCACCGAAAGAAACGGCAGGCCAGGGGAAGAAATTGCATTTCCCTCAAAGATCAGGGAGACAATAAGAAGAACCGGCAGGGCATAAACGTACTGGAATACATTGACGGTTGCAACTCCCATCCCCTTTGCGTATTTCTTGAATATTATCGTGCCTGCCGCCCAGCAAACGGCTGATCCCAGCAGCAGTACGATCCCGGCGGAATATGCCGAGGTGAAGTTTGACCCTGATATTATTATGAGCCCAATGAACCCAAGGATCAGCCCTGCAATAGAAATTCCAGGCGGCCGATCTCCAAGGAATATTGCTGATCCAAGCACGTTGAACAGCGGGTACGAATAGACGAGTATAGAGGAAAGTGCAGCGCTCACGGACTCCTCACCAATGAACCAGAGTCCCATGAAGAGGGTTATGTTGAAACTCGAAATAAGGAAAAGAACGGCATTCTCCCTCCTCCCTTTTGGAAAGACAAGCTGCTTCCTGAATACTACGAGTGCACCCCCCAGCGCAAATATGACTCTGAACAGCAGTACGAAAAGCGGAGGCTCATAAGCGAACGCGATCTTCAGCATTGGGTAATTAAGCCCCCAGAATACGGCCATTGCTAAGAAGGCTGCTGTATCGTATTCCCTGCCCACTGCAGCAGCATCAATACCTCCTATAAAAGCAGATTACAATGTAACCTCAGACTTCCTTACCCATCCCGGAGGAGTGGTTTGAGGTCATGGTCGGGAAACGGCTTAATGGGATCAAACGGCTTTACTGATCTGTTTATCAGACAGACAGAAAGCTGCATATTGACGGCATAATCACCGGAATGCATGACCCCACCACCTCTCATCTACTGATGCTTGGTGCATTCTACGATCTCTCACCGGTCCGATCTGTCTACCGGGCTGCCGAAGAATATGGTTTTCTGTGGCATGAGTTCGGAGATTCATGCCTGATACTATCATGATCCGGGCTAACCAGCCATCATGACAGTGAAATTTCACTCAGCCCTGTCTTTGGATTGATTTCCCTTCTGATCCTGATCCTGCTGAATATGCGGATCTGAAGTTCCACAAGAGGGTCTGCAGTCGCTGAGAAGAGGTGACCCCCAATTGCAGTGTGATCCCTTCTGGCAAGAGCAGCGTGAATGTGCAGGCGTGGATCATTTTCTGCAATTGAACCGTGGAATGAAAGCAGCTCCCCATTTTCCGCGATGGTAATCTTCTCATACTCCTTTCCGTTGAAATAGCCGATCTCGTAATCCTTCAGCATTCCTATGCCAAATTCTATCGAACCGGAAGAGATTCCCCTGTGATCGCATATCTTCAGGATGGTCTCGTGAACCTTTTCACCAGATTCAAGCTTTACAAAAACAACATCGCCTTCTGTGCGGATCTGCATGCTGAGGTGATCCCACTGCCGTATAAATCAGATTCCAGGCATTGGTACCAGTCCAGTGGGGAAAAAGGGCCGGATGCCCGAATGCCGGATTTAGAGTTCTTTCCTTCAGGGAACTAGAAAATATCCCTATACCCAAGCATGCGGGAGCACATTGACCGGAGCTCGTTTGAGTCGTGTTCGCTCAGCGCTTTTGATGCTGCGTTAATGTCTCTCTGCGTGGCATCCAGATCCTCCTCAAATTTTATGATGGCTTCATGGAGATCGACAGAATATGGGTTAATTGT
Source organism: Thermoplasmata archaeon (assembly GCA_021818715.1). Classification (GTDB taxonomy): domain Archaea; phylum Thermoplasmatota; class Thermoplasmata; order Thermoplasmatales; family Thermoplasmataceae; genus JACWAH01. The sequence continues at coordinate 2,589 of JAKATN010000032.1, read as the reverse complement.
TTCCGGCAATCCCCTTTTGGCAGAGTAAAAGATAAACTTTGCCTGATCGTGAGTCCTGAGGTAAATGCGCTGGGAATCTATGGATACCACCACGCTTTCGTCCTGCCTGAACATCATTACTGTGCTGCCTTCAGGTATACTGATCCTCTCCCCGCTGTGAGAGGTGACATAATCATCTGGAAAACTCTTGACGCCGGATTTCCTTACTATTTCAGAAGCCATCGATAGGAGTTTCTCCCCGGAAATGTTTTCATGCATTTGTCGAATATACACATCATTAGGCAGATAAGAACATTTTGAGCGTTATGAGGTTCTCATCCCCCTCGGAAGGGAAGTGCTTGGCAGGAAAGGCCTGGGCAAGGGCGAAAGGATACAGGATTTTGCAGGAACTGTGGCAGAAGCGGATTGACCTGCGCAGTTCCTGATATGGATAAATTTTCGTCTGCCTTTACTATTTCCTGTTATGAGTCCATGAAAAGAACGGTGGTAATTACCAAAACTTAGTATTTTGCACCGTATCGTACTCAGGAAATGTAAGGCGTTGACGAAAGGTCAAATTCCCGGACAAAGGTCATACCTTTCTTTCCGGATCTGGGCAGGCCAATCAGGAATGGGTACAACTCCCAGGGATCCGATGCCGCCAATCTGTATGCCGGGTGCTCGCTGCTGAAAAGCCTCGAACACACAAAGAGCGTAGCCCTTCTTGCCTCGCCCTCATCTATGAATCCAAGGGAATGCAGATATTCATGCATCAGTATGACAAGGATGAACGAATTGTATTCAACTCTGGGTCTTCCAGAAACAAGAAAACCGTTCAAGAGGTTCTCGTTTAACACCAGATAATTCCCTCCAACTTCCCAGAATGCACCAAGGGAATTGGGGAGATCTGCAAGAGCAAGGCCAATTCCTGACCTCTCCATGCCGAGTTCCTTCTTGACAGAGGCCTTGATAATTGAAAATATATCGTCAAAATCAAGGGTTCCCTCAAGTTCAACGCTGAACTGACTGCTGTGCCTCAGGCTCTCTCCGGAAGCAATCCTCACGGCAGCACTGCCTGGATTCCCTGAAGACGATGCACTTCCCATTGGCATCCGAGCATTGACCATGTGTAATCATTCGGGCCGCTTATTTTATGTTAAGGTATACTCTAAGACAGCGGATTGCCGGCACTGCACCTGATCGATACGCTTTCCGGATCACTGAGATTACCCAATTAGAGAGAAAAACGGGACGATGAGTGCGGCAACCAGGTATGCGTTCAGGAACACAAACAGCCGGTGTGCGTATTTTTCCGGCATTCCAATAAAAGAGTAAACCTGGAAGGCACAGTACAATCCCAGGAGACTGGAAACAGTCAGGGGGAGGATTGAAGGCGACGACTGCCAGGCGAAAAACAGGGAAACCGTTATCATGGCAGCAGAAAAGGCACCGGTGGCCAGTTTCCATGAATGTTCGTTCGCAACAACGGGCAGCATGGGCACTCCGGCTCTGGCATAGTCCTCTTTGTATTCTACGGAAAGTGACCAAATATGGGGTGGTGTCCAGAAGAAGACAAACATGAAAATGAGAACGGCGAGGATCGTTGCGGATTGATCTGCAGCAAGCAGGCCGAATGCAGCTGGGATTGCCCCTGAGACAGCTCCCCACACGATGTTCTGACTAGTTCTTCTCTTTAGCCAGTAACTGTAGACAACTACGTTGTCCACTGCGCCTGCAGCCATAAGCGCAAGGAAGACATACCCAAGTTCAAGGCTCAAAACCAGAGACACGGATATCAGGATTATTCCCAGGTAAAGGGCCGACCTGGCAGCTATTCTTCCTTGAGGGAGACTCCTGTTCTCAGTTCTCCTCATGACGCGATCGACCGGAATGTCAATTACGTTGGTAATCGACTCGCACCCGGCGGTACCGGCTGAAAGCGCGACCACAGCAATGGCCAGTCTGAGGAAAGAGAGGGAATCGGCCTTCATGGAACCGATGAGAAATCCGATTACGCCGGTAATTACAATTGCGCCCCAAACTGCTGGCTTGGTCATCCTGAGGTACTCTCCCAGACTGATTTTATTGGCAGCTAATTCGACTTCATGTTTTCCCATGTTATTCCCATGCCGATATTATTTATCCCAAATCACTCATACTTCCGCGAAATGTCGGAGATCGAATTTCAGTTTACATCCTGCTGGTCTTACTGGGTGTGCCTTCTTCTGGCAGGCGTGGGCAAGCTTTGCAGAAACCATACGTAAATCAACCGTGTAATTGCTTGTGTGTATATTTTAATGGCAGTAATCGCTCTGTCATACCCAGGGAATCCATGAGAAAGTACGTATTTGAGGAGAGTTTGCATTGCCCAGATAATACCGCCAGCATCGCATATGAAATTGAAGAATACCATCCCTGAGACGTAATGTGATTGTGCTGGCCCAGACACATTTATTCTTAGTATGGTGAATTATGCAGAATTCACCCGTTAAAATTTACCTTTCCTTTTTGTAAGCTATTCTTACTATTCGGTTTCCCATTACAACTATGTTATGAGTACCTGTGTTGATTTCACCTTCGAAGACAAGCAAGTAATTGACGTTATTCTGG
>JAKATN010000007.1 GCA_021818715.1 Thermoplasmata archaeon | reverse complement strand
TCCGTGACATTCAAGGATGGCTCCGACATAACAATATTTGCAATCGGCGCGATGGTACGGTTTGCGATTGATGCAGCCATGTCCCTTAAGGAAAAGGGCATTGACGCAAGGGTGGTGAACATGAGTTCCATCAAGCCGCTCGATGAATCAGCAATAATAAAGGCAGCTTCCGAAACCGGCGGCATAATCACGGCGGAAGAGCATTCCATCTATAACGGGCTGGGCAGCAGGGTGGCGGAAGTAATCTCAGAAAACAGGCCGGTTCCGATGAAAAGGATTGGAATGCGTGATTCGTTCGGCAAGTCCGGAAACGGCTGGGAACTCTTCGATTACTTTCATATGTCCGCTTCAGATATAGTTAAAGAGGCAGAAATGGTGTTCAGGGAGGAAAGAGCATAATGAAAATATTCCTTGATACGGCAAATGTCGATGAGATCAGACAGGGGGTTTCCTGGGGGCTGGTGGATGGGGTTACGACGAACCCTTCATTGGCGAGCAAGGAGAAGGGAAGGGATTTCAAATCGATCGTCAAGGAAATCCTTAAAATTACGCCAGGTCCGGTAAGCATTGAGGTAGTCGCCGAGGATTACCAGGGCATGATGGAACAGGCACTCAAGATAAGGGAACTCGGAGACAATGCTGTGGTAAAGATTCCCATGACGCTTGACGGGCTCAGGGCTATCAAATCACTTAAGGAGAAGAGGATTCCGGTGAACTGCACGCTTGTCTTCAACCCGATTCAGGCCCTTTTCGCTGCCAAGAGCGGCGCAGAATACGTATCGCCTTTTGTAGGGAGGCTTGACGACATCGCGGAGGACGGGATGGGCATCATCGGGCAGATCAAGCAGATCTTTGTGAATTACGGCATAGAGACCAAGATTCTGGTGGCATCCATCAGGAATCCGGTCCACGTGCTGCGTTCTGCAATAATTGGTGCGGACGTTGTAACACTGCCTTTTGAAGTGCTCAAGAAACTGCCGACGCATCCAAAGACAGACGAGGGCCTCAGGAAATTTTCTGAAGACTGGAAGAAGATATCACCGGATGGAAAATTCTTCCTCTAAGGGTTGGGCGTAAACCATCAATATAGGCGGATTGTTTCAAGGTTCCGGAGTGCGTAGGCGTCCACCCCGAACTTTGTCTTGATGAGCTTGGAAAACTCATAAGCCTTGTCCCCGTCCCCATGGTTCACCAGCACCCTGCTTGGCTTGGGCTGCATGTTTGCCAGGTATGCCAGCAATTGTCTCTTGTCGGAGTGACCTGAAAAACCTTCCGCAGTCTCTATACCCATCTTGATCCTGTACTTCACCATCCTTCCCTTGTCGCTGAGAGATATGTCCTGTGAACCGCGCTGTATCCTTCTCCCGAGGGTACCATCAGCCTGATACCCCACAAAAACGAGAGAATGCTGCGGAGAGTCCACCCAGCTTGTGAAGTATTCCATCACCGGGCCACCGTTCATCATGCCTGAGGTTGCAAGCACCACCTTGCTTTCCACCGAGTCACATATATCTCTCCTCATTTGCGAGGATTCTACTCTCTTGAAGATTGGGTTGAGAAAGGGGTTTTCCCTGCTCACCATGATCTTCTCCCTGAGCTCCTTGTTCAGGTATTCAGGGTAAGCTGCGTGAATCGCGGTCGCCTCCATTATCATGCCATCCAGGTACACGTTGCATTCAGGTATCAGGTGTTCCCTTACGGCCTCTTCCAGCACAAGCATGACTTCCTGGCTCCTTCCCACGGCAAACACAGGTATCAGTACCGAACCCTTTTTTTCGAAAGTCCTGTTGACAATGTCCACCAGCGCGGCAGAAGCGTCCTGCCTGGTGTGAGAATAATCGTCCCTGCCCGCATAGGTGGATTCGGTCATGAACGTTTCAACCCTGGGAAACCTGTTGTTGGCAGGGTTGAAAAGCCAGGTTTTCTCATACTTCATATCTCCGCTCATTACGACGTTGTAAAGTCCTTCCCCGATGTGAAGGTGCACCGAAGCAGATCCGAGGATGTGTCCGGCGTTGTAGAAGGTGAGCCTCATGTCCCTGGTTATATCGGTGGTTTCGTTGTACCTGATAACGATGGAACGCTTCACCATGTCACGTATGTGCTTCGACTCATACGGGCCTTTCTTGCCCTCTGCATGGGCAACCTTGATGTAATCCGATTGCAGAAGGGCCGCCAGGTCCCTGGTTGGAGGAGTCATGTAGATTGGGCCGTCGTAACCGTACTTGTAGAGCAGCGGCACCAGCCCGGAGTGATCAAGATGTGCATGGGTAAGCACCACTGCATCGATTGAACTGAGAGGCTGGGCCTCCGGAATATAGAGGTAAGGAGCCTCAGCCCATGGGGTATCGTCTGAGGGCTGGTTGATCATCCCGCAGTCGACAAGAATCTTCGAGTTGTTGGTTGAGACCAGGGTTGCGCTTCTTCCCACTTCCCTGTGACCACCAAGGGCGGTAAGGCGTATCCATGTCTCACCCGGCATTACCGGCGCAGTGAGCTTGACTCCGAGATTATGGAGAAATTCCTTCCTCTCCTTCTTCATCTCCCTAAGGAGCTCCCTCATCTCCTTCACTGTTCTCGAGTAAATGGGCGGCGCCCTCACCAGCCTCGGGGACCACTTTGTTTCCCCCTTGATCCTCTGTATGAAATCAGTGTCCCGCGCCATAATGGCTGACGGTTCGTCAGCTTCAATCACGACTTCGCCCGTGTCGGATTCGAAATATATATCCCTCAACCCTGCAGACTCCGGGACGATGGACGATATTTTTTCCCTTGCGCGATCCTCATCCTCCATAATTGACGGGTCAGGCCTAATGAGTATCCTGCGCCTGATCTCCATTGCGATCTGCCTGGCAAGATCGTCCCTCTTAGAAAAAAGGACTTCGTCCTTGGTATATACGACTATGTTTGGGCCCTCATAGTCGATCTCAGTAATCTTGTTATCAGGGTATAACCTGTCGAATATGTTCCGCGTTTCACTAATATAGTCCTTAAAAGCCATGAAAAAGGCCACCTTTCTGTCTATCTTATTTTTAAGAGATCATTCATCTGAACTTTATTTCAAGACTGTCATAATCTCTCGCTGGCTAACCTGAATGCTAAATCCAGTCGCGCCAGACTGCTCTGGCTGCTGGTAAATATAGGACTCGTTAAAAAGACTTTGCATACAATACAGCATGGTAAATTGATATAAATGGAGAGGCAAAATTAATGGGCGGCTTCCATGCCGCATGCCATGTAATTCGTGGAATTCAGATTCTAAGTTTGAGTTTCTTCAGCCTGTCCTCGACTTCCTTCTCAGGGAGCTGGACAAATCCGTCCTTGGAATTAATAGTGGCAACGTCGATCATGCCTCCAGATGCGGAATCCCTCTGTTTTGCAGCAGAGATTGCCCTGATCACGAGATCTATGCCATCATCCACCGTAATGTCCCTGGAATAGTTGCTCTCCAGGACACCGTAAACAAATGGGGATCCCGATCCGGTGCTTGCATACACATCCTCGACAGAGCCGCCGGCAGCGTCAACACTGAATATATGCGGTGCAGTATCGTAGCCACCTATGAGTATCTGAACCATGTATGGGTAGAATTTTGACTGGTTGAGGATATTTGAAAGCAGTGTAGAAGCGGCCTCAACAGGCATCCCTACTTTTCTCTGCAGTCTGAAGAGCTGCAATTCGGCCTGCATGTACCTGACGAGAACCTGGGCGTCACCGACCAGCCCGGCTATTGTCATCGCCGCATGGGTGTCAATCTGGTGAAGCTTCTTTCCATCCTTATGCATGATGAAGTTGTCCATCGTCACCCTTCTTTCGGTTGCCATGATGACTGTGTCCTTGGTCGAGATTGCTACGGTTGTAGTTCCAGTATGTAGTTCGTTAGTCATTTTATCATCCTCTGCTATATCTATGCGATGATTCTCTTTCAATATTTATTGTTGCCGTAATCCTGTAGATAGCTGATGTATGTGGTGACAGTAGGTGGTGATTTTGCTGAAATACGTTAAAATACCTTCTTTGTATATTTGGGCATATGAACATAGGCGAAGCCATTACTCTCAGGGTTGCCGAAGCTAATTCCACTGATCCCGGAATGTCAAGGGTGAGACTTGACGAGGGATCAAGAATCGCCCTTGGCGCAGAGATAGGGGATGTGGTTGAAATAGAAAAGGCCAAGAAGACCGTTGGGAGGGTATTCAGGGCCAGGCCCGAGGACGAGAACAAGGGCATGGTGAGGATAGATGCAGTGATGAGGAATAACTGCGGGGCATCAATTGGCGACAAGGTCAAGATAAGGAGAGTTCATGTTGAGGATGCAAAGAAGATAACCCTCGCGCCCATCATCAAGAAGGACCAGAGGCTCAAATTTGGCGAAGGAATAGAGGAATTTGTCCAGAAGGCACTGATAAGGAGACCCATGATGGAAGGGGACAATATCAGCGTCCCCGGTCTCACCTTGGCCGGGCATTCCGGACTGCTGTTCAGGGTCATAAAGACCATGCCGCCAAAGGTTGCCATTGAGGTGGGCGAGCAAACCAGGATTGAAATCAGGGAGGAGCCAGTTTCTGACCTCCTCGAGGACGTCAACCGTATCAGTTATGAGGACATCGGCGGCCTCTCAGAACAATTGAGCAAGGTCAGGGAAATAATTGAGCTTCCCCTGAAACATCCCGAGCTATTTGAGAGGCTTGGTATTCATCCCCCCAAGGGTGTTCTCCTTTACGGACCGCCTGGAACCGGGAAGACGCTCATAGCCAGGGCCGTTGCAAATGAAAGCGGTGCAAATTTCATATCAATCAACGGGCCCGAAATAATGAGCAAGTATTATGGACAGAGCGAGCAGAAGCTCAGGGAAATATTCACCAAGGCAGAGGAGACCGAACCATCCATAATATTCATAGACGAGATCGATTCCATTGCACCGAAGAGGGAGGAGGTGCAGGGTGAGGTGGAAAGGCGCGTAGTGGCACAGCTGCTCACTCTTATGGATGGCCTCAAGGAGAGAAGGCACGTCATAGTGATCGGCGCAACCAACAGGATAGACGCGGTCGATCCGGCTTTGCGAAGACCCGGAAGGTTTGATCGTGAGGTTAACATTGGCGTACCATCAAAGGAGGGCAGGAAGGAGATCCTTGCGATTCATACACGTGGCATGCCCATGGGAATGGACGAGCAGAGAAAGGCAAAGTTCCTTGATGAAATTGCAGAGCTGACCTACGGATTCGTGGGCGCCGACCTTGCCGCGCTGGCCAGGGAGTCGGCTATGAATGCACTGCGCAGGTATCTGCCGGAAATAGACCTGGACAAGCCAATTCCTGCCGAAATACTGGAAAAGATGGCGGTAAGGGAGGAGGACTTCAGGGAAGCCCTCAAAGCCATAGAGCCAAGCAGCCTCCGCGAGGTCACCGCTGAAATACCGAATGTCAGGTGGGAAGACATAGGCGGACTGGAGAACGTGAAAGACGAGCTCAGGGAAGCAGTGGAGCTCCCGCTGCTCAAGCCGGACACGTTTAAGAAACTCGGCATCAGGGCACCCAAGGGATTTGTCCTGTACGGGCCGCCCGGAGTTGGAAAAACTATGCTGGCGAAGGCAGTTGCCAGCGAAAGCAACGCAAACTTCATCTCGGTCAAGGGGCCGGAAGTAATGAGCAAGTGGGTCGGTGAGAGCGAAAAGGCCGTCAGGGAGATATTTAAGAAGGCTAAGCAGGTTGCTCCATGTGTCGTTTTCCTGGACGAGATAGACGCAATAGCGCCGAGAAGGGGAGTTTATGGAGACTCCGGTGTCACGGAAAGGATAGTCAACCAGCTGCTGACCTCGCTGGATGGCATTGAGGTTCTCCAGGGCGTGGTTGTCATTGCTGCGACAAACAGACCCGATCTCATGGATACCGCGCTGCTCAGAGCGGGAAGATTCGACAAACTGATTTACATCCCGGTTCCCGATCTTGAAGGCAGGAAGAAGATTCTTGAGGTTCACACAAAGAAGATGCCCCTGGCCAAGGATGTCGATCTGGACGAAATAGCCGAACAGACAGACGGCTATGTAGGGGCGGATCTTGAAAATCTCTGCAGAGAGGCAGGCATGAATGCCTACAGGAAGAACCCGGACAGTTCTGAGGTGGGCAATGAAGATTTCCTGAAAGCCCTCAAGAGCATCAAGCCCTCGGTGGACGAGGAAGTGCTGAAATTCTATAAGTCCATTACGGAGAACATAGGCAAGTCCGTCAGGGAAAAGAGGAAATCTGAAGAGGAGCTTGGTCTGTATCAGTGAGCTTTTATAGCTCCCTCTCATTTTAATGCCATGGCCACCAACAACAAGAGGTTCTTTACGGACATAATCGGAATGGAGGTAGTATCTGCGTCAGGGGATCACATTGGAAAACTTTCAAATCTTGTGATTGACAGCGATAGAGGACAGGTTCTAAGCCTGCTTGTGGAACCAGAAAAGGAGTTCAGTTCTGCGTCCTTCGTCAAGGATAAGGAAGGTTTTTACAATATCCCGGTGAACCTGGTGTCTTCCATCGAGGACTATGTGGTAATAAAGACAAAGGAATGATCAGTATGAGGGTGCCTCGCTCGCATACCGGAGCAGTGCAGCCATCCCTCCGAATGCCTTCTTCAGGAGTTTCCCCTCCTCGCTTTCCTCAGAGATGAATTCAACCTTGGCATTTCCGGCGTCGGCAATCCTGTAGAATACCTCTACGATGTCCTCTTCCTTGATATCATTTGGAGATAGCTGCATCGAGCAGGCAGGACAGTAAGCCTGATTCGGCTTCTCCTTGAAGTAACCGCTTTTGCCGCACCTCGGGCATGTGTAGGAGAAGACCTTCCGATTCAGACCCTCGGATACCAGCAGCAGGGAGACTTTCTTGTCTTCAAGTGCCTTATAAATGGAGTCCTCACCATAAGCAGCCAACCCCTGGTCACCCTTCCTCACTTCCGTTAGAAATTTGTTGAGAAGGTCCTTTTCCCTGGCAATTTCCAGGTCCTTCATTGTGTCAGAGGCCTTCTCCACAAGTTCACGGAGCCCTGTCTCATCGGTGTAACCTATGTCAAAGGGAGTCTCCACCTTTTCCTTGATCTCGTTCCTCAGGTAATCCTTTTCGAGAAAGAACTCCTTGGTGGCACCCGGCCCCCCAAGGAAGACAGCTTTCATCTCCCTTATCCTGGGCATGAAGCTTTCGTTGATTATATTCCCAATTTTCTTGAAATACTCGTGGGCGGCAATTTCTATCAGTCTTTCGTACCTGCGCGAAGACTGCCCACCTTGATGATGCTTGCTGGGAACAAGCGACTGTTCATTGGCTATAAGCACAATGTTGGTTCCGTTCAGCAGGCCTATGGTTGCCTCCTTCCTGTCGATCACTATGAGGCCATAAAGCTCCTTGGCCTCAAGCTGCCCCTTGAGGATTTCCGTGTGGAAGACTGAGTCGCATCGATACAGAAACGTCGTAAATGCTTCAGGCGGCTCTATGATCTTGGTGTACATGTCGGTCAGGTCCCCCCTGGTTGCAACATGGCCGACAAAAAACACAAGGCCAGTGGGTGGTGGAGCCTTGAAGACCCTCAGCCTGGACATGATCGATTCGATTGCAGCAAGCACATTCTTCCTTGTAGACTTGGACTTGATGTTCGAGGATGTGGAATATTCTTCCCTCAGATACTGGATCACATCGTATATCTGCTTGTTCGGAGGAACATACAGGGAGATGAGTTCAGTTCCATTCCCCTTCAGGTTTTCGATCTCCTGAAGAGCCTTCTTAAATTCATACTTCCTGAGCTGAACGTCATCCTGCGGCATTTCGATAGAAAGTTTATAATCGTATTTAATGTTAATCCGGTAGTATGCCTATTTTCGTGATTTCCCTCGGGGGGTCGGTGGTAACTTCAGATCCACTTGACATAATGTTCATTAAGCGTTTCTCTGCAATGATCGGAAATGCTGGAAAGGGGAACAAGTTCTGCATAGTCATCGGGGGCGGTAAACTGGCCAGATCCTACATAAATGCGCTACGGGAAGCTGGCGTGAATGACAATATCCTTGACGAGATAGGGATAAACGCGACCAGGATGAATGCGCTTTCCGTGGCACCCTTCCTGGGTGACTGCAACACAAAGATACCAACCACCATCAACGAGGCAGCCGAGATGACTCGCATATACCGCTGCGTGATAATGGGAGGCACCGAACCGGGGCACACAACCGATACCGTTGCTGCGCTCCTGGCAGAAAGGGTTGGGGCAAAGGTAATTATCAACGGCACATCCGTGGATGGGGTCTATGAGAGGGATCCAAGGAAATACAGCGATGCGAAGAAGCTGAAGGCTCTCGGTTATGATGAGGCTGTTTCAATGGCAGTCGTGGGATCGCTCGGGGCAGGACCGAATGTCTTCATGGACGTTACCTCACTTAACATTGCAAGGAGATCAAAGATAAGAATTGTTGTGATAGACGGAAGGGATGTTGAACAGTACGAGAAAGTAATCAACGGCATGGATCACAGTGGTACCACGATCTCATGAATTCAGATCTTCTTTATTCCAAGCACAATCTTCAATCCGTCAATGTCCCAGTTCCTGAGGTAGTATCCCTCCCTGGCATCCGGGCCGCCGGAGGTCAGATCGCCGCTGAGCGTCTGTGCCTTGATAAAATCGGAATATTTCTCAAACACCACGTCCAAATCTATTGCGTAATCTGAAGAGTTGTCCTCCACTGCATAAATTGTGGCTATCGTGTCATCGTATTCCAGCCTGAGATCCTTGCGCATCACCTGAATTCTCCTGGTGACCTCCCTGGCAAGGGCTTCGGCCACGAGGTCTGGGCTCTTTTCAAGGTTTATGAATACCTGTATGCCTTCCTTTCCGGCCTGCATTGCATACCCCTCCCTTGCCTCTTCCTGAAAGATCAGGTCCTCAGGCGTTATGGTGAATCCCCCTTTCGATATCGGGCCCTTGCTTACCTTGTTCAGTTCGTCCGGCGACAGCCCACTGACTACCTTCTCGAAGTCCTTCAGCTTTTCCCTGAGAACCGGTGCCACCCTGTTGTAGTTGACCTTGCAGGTCACGATCAAGGGCCTCTCGCCTGCAGCTATCATGCGGATTGACCTGGCATTGAGTTCTCCTGACACCACCTCCAGGTCGCCAGAAGAGATGCCTTCTGAGAAGATCAGTATTTCCTTGAGCGGATGCCTCGCTTTCAGGTTTCTCTCCTGTCTTGCCCGCCTGACAAGTTCGAGCACCCTGTATGCCCTGGAAAGTCTCTCCTCAAGATCAGGCTTTATCTGATCCTCGTCGGCGACAGGGAATCTCTGTAAATGGACACTCTGGTGAGACCCGGTGAGATTCATGTAAAGAAAATCAGAAAAAAATGGAATCCATGGTGCCATAAGCCTCGAAATTGTTTCGAGGGTGTAAAAAAGCGCAGAGTATCCGCTCTTCTTTTCCTCGGTGAACTCATCAGACCAGAATACGCTCCTTGAAAGCCTCAGGTAAAAGTTCGACAGTTCATCTATCAGTTGCTGTATGGCCTCCATGCCTAAATGGAACTCATAGGAATCGCAGTGGGACCTTACATTCTTTACGACCGAATTCACCCTTGAGATCAGCCATTGATCGAGTTCCCTCAGATTACTGGTCAGTCCGCTGTATAGGAATTTATCCAGATTTGCGTTTGACGCAAAGAAGGAATAGACGTTCAGCAGGGTGTAAAGGTTCTTTCTGGAGAGTTCAGCGATGACTTTCCTGTCATAGTTCCTCGTCTTCCATGGAGCTCCGGTGGAAAAGAAAAGCCTCAACTCGTCCCCCGTGTTCTCGTGTACCGCGTCAATACCGAATACGCTGTTCCCTTTGCTCTTGCTCATTTTTTTGCCCCTGCTGTCCAGGACAAAATCCATGGTTACGCAATTGGAGAAGGCAGGTTTTCCGAAGATCACGGAAGAAATTACATGAAGTACGTAGTACCATCCACGGGTCTGGTCTATGGCCTCGCTTATGAAATCTACTGGTAGTTCAGGTATTGGGACTTTACCATTCAGCGGTTCAGAAGGAAGGCCTGCAAATGTTGCACTGCCGGAGTCAAACCATGTATCCATTACGTAGGGCTCCCTGTTCATGATATCCCCGCATTTCTCGCACGGAAACTTCACGTCATCTATGTACGGGCGGTGAAGGTCTTCTGGATAGGTTCCCGTAAGGGTCTCTATTTCACGGGCACTGGTGATTATCCTTGTGTGTCCATTCCTGCATGTCCATACCGGTAGGGGAGATCCCCAGTACCTATTTCTCGAAAGTGCCCAATCCTTTGCCTCGCTGATGAAGTTGCCAAATCTCCCATCGCGAAGGTGAGATGGGTACCAGTTTATCTTCTCGTTGTTGGTTACGAGTTCCTTTCTCACTCTGGAAACTGAAAGGTACCACGTGTCGAGCGGATAATAGAGTATTGGCGAATCGCACCTGTAGCAAAACGGGTAACTGTGTGTAATCCTTTCGGACCGGAACAGCAGCCCATGGTCTTTCAGATATTTTATTATCTCACTGTCCGCGTCTTTCACGAATTTCCCGTTCCATGGCATGGCTCCGTCCGAGAATTTGCCGGACTCGTCAACCGGCTTCACCAGCTTGACCTTCATTTTCCTTCCAACATCGAAGTCATCCTGCCCGAATGCCGGCGCGATGTGCACTATCCCGGTTCCGTTTTCCGTGTCCACAAAGTTCTCGGCTACCACGACAAGCGAGCCGGCGGGAACCTTTGCAAACGGCATTATCTGTTCGTAAGCCCTTCCCTTCAGATCGCTCCCTTTCATCCTGGTGATGACTTTAGCCGAATCGCCAAAAATGGCAGTTACTCTCTTTGAGAGCAGGTAATATCGGTCGCCGTTAAACTCCACCAGGCTGTATTCCTCCTCAGGGGAAACCGCAAGAAACTGATTCGAAGGAAGGGTCCATGGGGTGGTTGTCCAAGCGAGAAAGTACGCTTTCCCTCCCTTTTCCAGGAACTTTATGAAGACCGATGGATCGCTCACATCCCTGTATCCCTGGGACAGTTCATGCGAGGCCAGGGGGGTTCCACATCTGGGGCAGTATGGAACTATTTTATAATCCTTGTACAGCAAGCCCTTTTTGTTGAACTGATCTACAGCCCACCATACCTTCTCAATGTATTCACTGTTCATTGTAATGTACGGATGGTCGTGATCGACGGAATAGCCGAGCAGTCGATCTACATCATTCCATTCCCTGATGTAGCGAAATGCGCTTTCCCTGCAATAATTGTTGAATATTCCTATGCCAAGTTCCTCTATTTTCTGTTTCTGCGTTATACCAAAGTGCTTTTCAGCTTCGATTTCCACCGCGAGTCCATGACAGTCCCAGCCCGCATTTCTTCGCTTGATCCTGTAACCAGCCATCGTCTTATACCGCAGCACCGTATCCTTTACTGTCCTGGTTATTGCGTGCCCAACATGCGGTCTGCCGTTGGCAGTTGGCGGGCCCTCGAGGAAAATAAACTCCTTTCCTCCTCTGTTGGCATCAAGAATTTTCGCTTCAAGCGACTCTTTTTCCCACTCATTCAGGACACGATCCTGGATGACAGACATGCTCATGCCTGTATCCACAGGCGGGAATGGCTTGAAGGGCATCAGCCTGTAAACTCTGCTGGTCTATATATTTTTTTGAACAATTGCCAGACCAACCACTTGAGTGAAGAGGCAGCAAAATGCCAGTCATCTGAAATGTTCGTATCCTTTTTCCAAAACCTTTTTCCATTCGTTGTCCCTGTAAATTATAATGTCTCCATCGTACACTTCGCCGATGAAGAATACAGGGATTTTTTCTTCGGCCATCTTTTTCCTGAAATCCCCATATTCGTGGTTTTCAATCGTGAACAAAATCTCATAATCGCCACCGTAATTGCAAGCAGTTTCGATAATGTCAATCGGCGAAAGTTCCCCTGCCTTTTCCATAGAAGTATGTATAGGGATATCTTCGGCGACTATTCTCGCACCGAGTCCGGAATAATCCTTTATTTTCCAGAGAGATGAGTAAAGCCCGTCGGAGAGATCGGTCATGAATTTTGCGCCATTTCGTGCAAGTGCAAGCGCCTCATTGATCCTGGGCATAAAATCCAGCATCAGCCTGATACCATGGGATTTCCTGTAACCGTTTTCGAAAAAGATTTTACCGGCAGCAGCACGTCCAAGGGAACCTGTTATTCCCATTACCTGCCCTGGTGCAATTCCGCTCTGCCTGACCACCCCGCCACTTCCCGACTTTCCAACTATTGTTCCAGCTATGCTGAAAGTGCCGGATTCCTTGGTATCCCCCCCGAGGATTTTGCAGTCGAACTCCTGCAGCCGTATGTTTATTCCGCGATACACCCTTTGCACAAATTCAAACTCGGTATCCCCGGGCAGAAAGAGGGCGATCAGCATGCCAATGGGAATGCCGCCCATTGCAGCTATGTCGCTCAGGTTTATCGATGCGAGGAATTTCCCGATCATTTCCGGATCCGCGCCTTTTGGAATGTTATTCTCGTAGGAGACAGAATCCGTGGAAAGAAGCAGTTGCCCGTCGCCAAAGTCCAGGACTGCACAATCCTCCAGTTCGTGGACACCAGACTCTGAAGTGAGCCTTCTTATTATTTCCCTTTCTCCAATCCCGCTAAGCTTCACGCTTTCTTCCTCATACGCTGATTCTGGAATAGGACATCTCGTGTATCAGCTTATGGTAATCTATCTCCTCAGGGAGAAGATTTTCAACCTCGAGGTCATTATAATATCTGGAAAGGTCAGAGGCCTGGATATATTTATCGAGTTCATCGAAGCCCTGGCTCAGGGAAGACTGGACTATCAGATTCAGCAGCCTGTCATCATGAAGATCGTTGTGCACCCCCCTTTCCCTGTTCCCCCCGGTGGGATAAGATACCACGTTGAACCCGCTCCTGCCTGCCCAGACAAGGATCCTGGCCAGGGACCATAGCCTTGGCGGCCTGTACTGTCCCCTTTTCCAAAGATATTCAACAAGAGTGTTCTTCTGTATATTCATTGGATTCACCGAAATATCAGTTGAGTATGGGGCAACAAGGGCTATGGATCGCATGCAGTCATCAACCGCTTCAGCCTCTGACATGAACGGCGGCTTTAGCAAAAGATAGCTTCTCACCTCGAAGCCCTGTTCCTTACTGGTCCTGGCTGCGGTAACAAACTTGTTAAAGCTGCTACCCTTGTTTATGCTCCTTGCAATTATCTCGTCATTTGCGCTCTCTACCCCAATTGCAATTCTGGCTTTCAATTTCCGGTCCTTAATCGGGGAAAGATTCGATGGCGTGATGTATTCGGTTCTGGACTCCACCAGAAGCTTGTCAATCTTCCCGCTTATGGAGTCATAGAAATAATCCCTTGCCCGTACCGGCATCTCAATGGGGTCAAGGAAACTTCCCGAGGTGAACACCTTCAGTGTTTCGGTATTTCCCAGATAGTGGATGATCTCATCCGTCTGCTTCATGAGATTCTCCTCTGTCACCGTGCTGGAAATATCGTTGAAATATCCGCACATGCTGCAGGAGGAAAAGTTATACCAGGAGCATCCTGTAGTCCTGAAAATCGCGACGCAGGTCTGCTCCGGATAACCACGGATCCTGTCCATCTCCATCCAGACAGAAACGGGTTTTGCGTTGTTGCCTGATCTCCTTTCTTTAGGCATCAGGTTTTTCACGAAGCTGGCCAGTTCCCTGTCTATCATGGTTTCATTATTCTGCATGAAGATAAAAGGTTGATTGATGCACGGGGAATGCTGACGGAGCCTAAATTTTAACAATTCTAATTAAATACAAAAATATTAATACTTTTACGGAATGTTTATATACTAACTCGAATTATAGAATGACCGATGGATCAAGCCGGAAGGATAATCAGACGTAATGGAGACGAGGTCCTCCTATCACTCAAAGCACCCGTGGAGATGTACAGCAGAGCCTACATCAACGGTAATGTACCCATAGGCAAGGTGGTTAAGATACTTGGCCCTGTCAGGGAACCGATGGCAATACTGAAACTTAGAGACGCAAAGGCAAATCTGGATGGAGTTGAATCCGTGTATTTCAGGTGAGAAAATATATGACTGAGGCCGAAGAGAAAAAGGAGCGAAAAACGGATGAGATTGTTAAATGCCCGGAATGCGGTTCCACGCAAATCGTTAGGGATTATGAACGCGGAGAATTGATCTGTAACAACTGCGGGATTGTCATAGACGACAACTTCATTGATCAGGGGCCCGAGTGGAGGGCATTCGATTCCGAGCAGAACGATGCGAGATCGAGAGCAGGCTCGCCCATGACATTTACGATACACGACAAGGGTCTTTCTACGGACATTTCCTGGAAGAACAAGGATTCATACGGGAAGTCAATCCCGACCAGAAACAGGGCTCAGCTTTACAGGCTCAGAAAGTGGCAGAAGCGAATCAAGGTGTCTAATGCTGCTGAGAGAAACCTTTCACAGGCTCTTCAGGAGCTTGAAAGAATGGCATCAAATCTCAGCATACCAAACGACGTCAGAGAGACTGCCGCGGTGATATACAGGAAGGCAGTGAAGCAGAACATGATTCGCGGCAGGAGTATTGAGGGGGTAGTTGCCGGTTCCATTTATGCAGCCTGCAGGCTTACCAATGTTCCCAGGACACTGGATGAGATAGGTTCTGTAACCAGGGTAAAGAAGAAGGAAATAGGCAGGACATACAGGATCATGAGCAGATACCTCAAGCTGAACATACTCCCTTCAAAACCTGACGACTATGTCAACAGGTTCTGCAGCCGGCTCAAGCTTTCCCAGGAAGCCAGAAAAAAGGCGCTGGAGATCCTGAAGATGGCGCGGGATAATGACCTGACCTCCGGTAAGGGGCCCACAGGGGTTGCTGCAGCCGCTATATATATTGCGTCACTCCTGACAGGGGAGCGCAGGACCCAGAGAGCTGTCTCAGAAGTGGCTGGAGTCACCGAGGTAACAATAAGAAACAGGTACAAGGAACTTACAGAAAAGCTACCCCTTGGCATTCAGGAGTAGCCTTCTCCCATTTTCTCAACCTCGTCTACGCTCATCACCAGTTCCTCAGTGAGTGAGTAGATTGACGAGGGCTTAATTCTAGTGACTGTAAATTTCAGGGAATTATTTTCCATGCATTCCCCATCGATCATACCAGCATTATCCGGTTTTAGTGAATACAGGACGTCATTGCAGTCTACCCTGAGATTACGGATAACCAATTCAAGAGACAGTTCCATAGCTTTCATAAAAATCAATAAATACTATTAAGATTTTGCTGCAGAATGCCAACAGAACTCTTGTACCTGGATCGCCCCTATGAAACGGAGTGCATAAGCACCGTGACACAAGTTGAATTTACGGACCTGGTCGTTGATAGAAGCATTTTCTTTCCCACAGGCTTCGGACAACCAAACGACAGGGGAAAGGTGATCATAGACGGAAAAGAGTTTGTTATCGCAGAAGCCTGGAGCGACGGACTTTTTGTCCACCTTATGTCCCTGTATGATCCATACCCCCAGGACATAGCGGGCAAATCTGTCAAACAGGTAATCGACTGGAACATAAGACATATTCACATGAGATTCAGGAGCGCAATGTTTCTTGTCGCGGGAATCGCTTATGAAAAACTGAAATGCCTCACGAGGATGAATGAAACATATGATGATCAGTCATGGATTGACCTGCTTACGGATAAGGACCTTAGCGATGAACTGGTGAAGGATATCGAAGCTGCAGCGAACGAAAAGATGGCTTCAGCCCTGCCGATAACCAGCCGATACATTTCAAAGGAAGAATTCGCCAGGAATGGGACACTGATGTTCCTGAACAAGAACAGCATACCCGACTACGAGAAAATAAGGGTGACGGAAATCCCTGGCCTGGCAACCCAGTTTGACATGGGAATTCAGGTGAAGAACACCTCAGAAATAGGAAAGATAACGATAAAGACAACGCTGGTGAAGGGAAAGATAAACAAGAGGTTGATAATCAACCTTGCACTGTAAAGCAGAAGGCTCGCCATGGATTTCCACCCTGATCTGATAAGAAAGATAGAAAGGTATTTCGGACTGGCAGGGGTTCTGCTGGCCGTTGCAATAGCTCTCTACTTCGTCTACGGGATATTCTCGGATCTTGCAGGCACGCTTTTCACAATCCGCAACAATCCATATTATTCAAACGCCGGCGGCCCCCCAATTTTAATGGAGGCTTCAGTAATCGGGATTCCAATTGTTATTGCTGTACTCTACTATTTCATTGAAGTAAGGGATGGAGTATATGAGCGGTTCGCTATCATGCGGGTTTTTGCGATACTCATATCGAGCAACCTCCTGCTAACCGTGACTCTGCCCGTATTCATCTCTCCTCCGCCAGCCGGAGCCGCATTCAGTTCTACCCCGCTTGCGACCGTTATGGTTATCATATACCAGAACACCTATGAATTCCTGGAACTCCTGCTGCTTCCAATCCTTGCTGTTGCAATACTTTACATGATTGTGACCGGCGGGCTTTCAGCGAGGAAACTTGTCTTTGGAATAGTTCCCCGTGATTTCCCAGCGCTAGGGATAGCTGCCATTGCATGGGTTCCCGCCGCCCTGATTTTTGGGCTGTTCTTTTTCTCCAACGGCGGAGACGTGTTCTCCTACATGGTGCTGGCACTGGAATTCTTCGTGATCACTTACAGTTTCATCAGATTCGGGTTGCCCGCCGCTGCCATGCTCTACTTTTCGCTTATGGCAATGGATATAGTATCAGCATGGAGTGCAGCCGGAACCTCACAATACGCTTCCACGGTTTCGCTGTCAGTTGGCCTGTTCATCCTGGTATGGGCTTTCATAGGCATCACTTCCATTTTCGCCGCACTCTTCACTTTCATGAGGGATGGCGCTAGTCTTCGCGTAAGAAATGCAACTGCCAGGGCGATGAGTAATGGGAGTCCGAGGCACACCATAAGCCCGTGGATCAACAGTTCCTGCCCGTCCTGCGGATCTGTAACTTATAAAATCAACCCTGACGGATCGCTCACCTGTCTGAAATGCGGGCAGGTAATCGACAAAGATGCCGAGGGCCCGATGAATGTAAGAATAGACATCAGAAGCTCTCGCTTCTGAATTGCCGCGGTCAAACTTTATACCGTTATCAAACAGTTATCCGGGGCTGAATCGTGACTGCCCGCGAATTCGCGTTAAAAGCAAAGTAAGGGAAAGAACAATCGCGAACAATATGCCCGGAAGGAACAGCCACAGCGCTATCTGAAAGTGCATCATGCCAAACCCGATGCCTCCAAGCAGGCTGCCAACTGCAAAGCCTGTGCCAAACAGTGCCTCATAGTAGAAAACTCCGGTGCCCGGGGATGAGGTGGCAGAAATGTAAGCAAGCAGCTTTGAAAATGCTATTGACGATCCCACAGCCGAAATGGAGGAAAGAACGATTATGGCCTCCAGCGATGATGAAAAGGCAAGAAATAACGGAACAGAGAGGAGAAGCGATGAGGCTATTGCATATGCCTGCCAGTTGCTGCTTTTAAGCCTGTTCATTGCAATGAAAGTCAGGGCAGAAACAAGCGGCGGTATGGACACAATTATACCGATGTCGTAAGCCCTGTAACTAAGAAGCTTGAGAAACGGGACTATGACATAGTAAAGAAACCCGGAAGAAATTCCTACAAACAACAGTGGAAGTACCATGAGCGGGGAAGCCAGTGCCACTCTTGTAAAATCCTTCTGACGTGCATTCCCGGCAGGAATGAAGAACGCTGCAATCAGAAAGAACATGAAGGAAAAGACAAACAGGTAGGAAAAGCCAAGATAGCTGAGCAGGAATCCTGCTAGTATCGGTGAGATGAGATTTGGTATTCCCCAGGCAGAGGAATACCGCTCTGCAAGGCCTTCCATGCCGGCGTAGCCTATGTAAATCTCCATCCCTATCCAGAAAGTCCCCGTCACGAAATCAGAGATTATCAGGAGTGGAAAGAAAAGGCTGCCATACAGAACCGCAAACACCAGGGTAACCGGAATCATTGCAATGGTGCAGAAGCGAACGACTGCCAGGATGCGCGCAAGATCGCTGCGTCTGAGAAGGAATGATACGATTGCAAAAGGCAGGCCTATAACGCTTCCCAGTATTCCCGTGACCACATACCCGTATCCGAGGTAAACCGAAAGTATAGGGAAAGTAAAAGCAAGTGCGAACCAACCCATGGCATAGAACCCGCTGGAAGCGGGAACGGTGATGTTTTCGTCGGATCGATTCAGCACTCGCCGGTAATGTCGGCTGCAGAATTAAACATTCATTTCAGTCTTTCCAGCACAATCTTCCCGTCCTCCTCTTCATAGAACGCCACTATGTCGGAGGCTTCCAGACCGAGATGTACCGCTATTCTCTTTGGGATAGTGATGCGCATTGATGCGCCCTTCGATGATATGTGGGAAACGTCAACTAATGACCTTTTTGGCATTAAGTGTAATTTTACCGAATGATAATTACCTTGCCATCGCCGGGGGATGACCCCGAGGATTCAAGAGCAACCATGCAATGTGCCAGAGTCCAATGGAAAAATTCCTGGCATATTTCGGTCACCTGAATATAGATACTGTCCTGAACGTGGAGAAAGTGGCAGAGAAAGGATCCAACAGGCTTATGTCAGTAGATACAAAATATGGGGGGACCGCAGGGAACTTTGCCATGGCTGCGATCCGGCTTGGCCTTCCGTTTACGATTTTTTCAAGAGTATCCGCAAGAACACACAGGGACTACCTGACATTCCTGAACGAGAAGGGAATTGACACATCCTCAGTTGAAGAATCGGAAAACGAGGATGGCCCGTCATGTTACATTGTCAGTAGCGGACAATCCCAGACGGCATATATGCAGCAGGGCCCTATGGAGACCTGGAGCACGCGGGTAGGGATGGAAAGGCTGAATGAGTACAGGTACGTCCATTTTTCCACCGGCCCACCATCTCTGTATATATCATTGCTTGACACCATCAAAGATCCGCAGGTGGCATTCGATCCAAGCCAGGAGCTTTTTTACCGTTATAGCAATAGTCAGATAATGGCATTCCTCAGGAAGGCTGACCTCTTGTTTTTCAACGAGGACGAGTTTGAAATGATCACCAGTTCTCAGGATAAAATAGGCAGGATTCCTGACAGTGCAAAAGTGATTGTAACCCATGGTTCCGATGGCACACAGCTCATTGCCAATGGAAGAAAGTCATGGTTCAGGACACGCAAAGTCGATTCGCCCATAAATACCGTTGGCGCAGGGGATGTGTTTCGTGCTGGCTTTTACCTTGGCGTTTACCTGAACATGAGCATAGGCGATTCCATAAGGCTGGGAAATTCTGCTGCATGGATATACCTGGACGGAAATGGGTTTTCCGGACTCAGCCGATCTGCCCTGCTTGACCTGATTGAAAAGTGAATGCAGGGTACTGCCTTTCCGGTTTCAGCTGACGGACTATGCGATAGTTCATTTAACAAGACGCAATAAGGCATGAGTTTAAATTGGTAAATTTCGAAGAAATGGAACTTGATCAGCGGATTTTGAATTCTCTCAACAGCATGAAATTCCTTCAGCCTACCGAGGTACAGGAGGTAACAATCCCCCTCGTTCTCGGAGGCTGGGACGTGACCGTGCGCGCAAAAACAGGCACGGGAAAAACCGGAGCCTTCATGATCCCCATAACGCAGAAGATATTGAACAAGGATGGGCTTCGCGTGCTCGTCCTGGCCCCAACACGGGAACTGGCCAAGCAGGTTTCCGAAGTTGCATCAAGCATTGCAGCAAATACCCGCAAGAAAGTGGTTACCGTCTACGGCGGAGCATCAATCAACACGCAGATTGACGCCCTGCGAAGAAAGCCAAGCATAGTCGTCGGTACCCCCGGAAGGATTCTGGACCTGATTTCAAGGCATGAACTGGATCTGTCCATGATTGAACACGTGGTTCTTGATGAAGCTGACATAATGCTTGACATGGGTTTTGTTGACGACATAAAGGATATACTATCATTTACGCCACAGAACCGTCAGACCCTGCTCTTTTCGGCTACAATGCCCAGCGGGATTGTCCAGGTCGCGAAGCGATACATGAAGAAGGACAGAAAGAATATAATCATCGGAAACGAGGAGGAACGTACGGTGGAAACAATAACCAATTACTACGCTATCTCCGAAAGAAGGAACAAATTTGGGATGCTGCTGGCTTACATTAAGCATTTCAAGCCGGAAAAAACCATAATATTCACCAATACTAAGGAATATGCAAACCGCGTGTTTTCCGCCATGAAAAGGGAGAAGCTTGATGCCGTCCTCCTCCACGGTGATATAACCCAGGCACAGCGGGAGGCTGCACTGCGGGAATTCAAGAACAGGACAAGTTACCTGGTGGCGACAAATGTTGCTTCCAGGGGGCTTGACATTCCCAAGGTTTCTGACATTATCAACTTCGACGCTCCTGAGGAAGCGAACGTCTATATCCACAGGGTAGGACGTACCGCGAGAATGGGAAGGGATGGCAGGGCATTCACGATATTCACCGATGCAGAGGAGTACCTTATACCTGAGATCGAGGATAAGGCAAACATTAGGATCAGCCAGCTTGGACTCGTTGCAGAAGAGCCTTCCGAACCATTTTACAGGAAAAGCACGAGAACGGATAACGGTCCGAGGAATTTCCACCGGGGTAAAGGAAACAACGGAAGCAATTCCCATGGAAACCCAAGACGGAGGAAAACCGGCGGAAGATCGTACGAGGGATACGGAAAGTCATACAACGACTACATGTGAAATGGTTCAGACTGCGATTCCTGTTTTATACACAATATAATACTGATCGGAGAAGACTACTGTAAATTGACTGAGGTTGATATATACCCCGCTCACGCTGGAATTTTCCCATGAAGCGGGAATTATCACAAAGCCAATGTTGTATTCTGTTATGTTCAGCCGGGAACTGTTTGATCCGGGATCTGTGAGTATGCCAATTGCAGCGTTCCTTTCGTTTATCTGTACTTCACCAAAAATAAATCCTTCATAGATGATTATCCTTACACCGTCTATGGCAGAGAGCGTTTGCCCGAAATATGGTGCCAGCACAGTATAGTTCCCAAAATGCGTAGCATTTGCACCATAATCTATCAGCTGCTGATCATACTGAAATGGCCCGCTGGAATAGAATTGAGCAGAACCCTGATCCAGATACACCTGCAGTGGCCCAAGAATCATCACGCTGACCAGCAGGACAGCCGTCACCTTTCCTGCTGAGAGTTTCCTGTATCTTCCTGCAATTCTTATCTTCAGTTCCCTGAATTCCGGCAGGTTCATGCAGATAATGGCAGTGAACATTGGAAAGAGATAGAGCACTATTCTTGCTGCAACCACCTCGTCCCAGAAAACAAAAACCGAGAGGGGCAGCAACATTATAATAGAGAGCGCGAAAGGATTTCCAAAGCCGGCTTTCCTCTTTGAATTGATTGCGTAGAGTAATATGAATCCCAGGATAATTCCTATTTCCAGGATTGAGGGGATCATTGAGAGCACCACCGTGAACGGCTTGGGAACTGTCTGGAATATTCCGCCTCCCTGGGAATATGAGACCCTCAACGTGTTGAGGAGGAACGATAGTCTGGGCAGCCACCATATGGCTCCCACAACTACGCTGGTGACCAGGGAAAAGAGAGAGAACAGGAAGGAAGTTTTCTCATGCCGTATCCAGTAATAGGCCGTCAGTAGAAGCATCAGATACGACGTGACAGCCCAGGTGAGGTCATGGGACATCGCAATCATCCCTGACAGTAAAACGGACATGGCAGCGTATTTCCTGAAGTTGGCGCCGCCTCTCCTGAGATTATACAGCAGGACGAGAAGGAAGAGGAAGAAGAACTGGGAGAAAATATAGGCATAACCCCCCCACGGAAGCGAATAAATGTCCGCCCCCATGAGTGACACAAGCACCATTGCAATCGCCGAGTGCCTCCTGTCGATGTACGGGTAGCCTGTTGAATAAACCAGGACCGAAGTCAGAGAACTGAAGATTATTGCAATTGAAAGAAGCGAATAGGAATAAAAATATGTAACCTGCGCTGAAACGAATGGTATCGATAAAATATAGCTCAGATAAAAAAGTGCAGGCGGGTATATGTATTCCGAACCGGGATAGTAAAACTGGTTGATCGCAGGGATCGATCCGCCACCGAGATGAATTTCCCTCACGTATGTGGCAAACTGGCCAACGTCCCCGGATGGTATCAATCCAGGCAGGAATATTATGAAATCAGCTACCAGCGAGAGAAAGAACACTATGGCAAATTCATAGATTCTCTTCATTGCGACACTTTGCTGGAATATAATTTAGCCATCTCGTCAGCTATGGTGTCCCAGTCGTAATCCACGGTGAATTCAAGGGCATTCCTGCTCAGCATATTCCACTCCTCCTCGTTGTTATAGAGGTACCGGATCCGGGACATCAGATCGACAAAATCCGAAGAAATGAGCCCGTTGTAGCCGTTCTTAATAACTTCGTTGGCGGCATAGTTATATTCGCTCCTGACAGTAACCACGGGTATTGATGCGGCCATGGCCTCAATCGAGGCTATGGAGAATCCCTCCCGATAGCTTGGGAGAACGAACAGCCACGCTTTCCTGAAGTAGTCCATCAACTCATCCTGATCCATATGGCCGTGAAGGCTGATGTTCTTCTTCCCGTCAACGATGGATTTTAGGAGATTGGACTGGCTTCCGTTCCCAATAATGTGTAATTCCAGTCCGTTCATGCCATCCATGGCCCTGATGAGGCTGTCGAGCCTCTTGTGGGGCTCGAGCCTGCCGACATAGATTATCTTCCCCCAATCCTTTTTTCCGTTTGACCGAAAAGCCTTTCGATCCACCCCGTTAGCGATCACGGAAACGTCACTGATTGGGTAGGTTGCCTTTAGGAGATCACGCACTGTCCGCGATACGGCGATATGATTGGTGAACAGGTTTGCAACCTTTCTTTCCCAGTTTTTTGCCAGCTTCCAGATGAGTCCCTTCCTGCTGTAGAAATCCTTGAGCACCTCATGCCAGTGAAAGAAGCTTACTGGCGACCTCCTTATCTCCTCCTGGGATTTCACTGCATGATACAGTGGAAACTCGTCGAAATTGAGGATATCATAGTCCCTCCTTCCTGTGAGAGCTCTCCTGACGCTGGATGAGAAGTTCAGTACTCCCATGATCTTCCTTGAGCTCTGTCTGAAGTAATCCTCTTCCCTCAATGCAGTGATATTGCGAATATTCAGACCTTCCGTCTGTTCAAGAGTGCCGAATGGATTCGTCAGCACCTCTATATCGAAGCCTTTTTTACCTAACCTCCTGAAAAGTTCATAAGATCTCCGCTCAGCGCCGCCCTCGTGCGGGAAAAACGCTTCATTAACTGAAAGCATTCTGATTGTGTCCATATGTTTTCACGATGCTGAATATCGAAGAATGATACCTTATTCAGTTATAAGCTTACGTCTTGCCCGGGTGTTCCGCAACAACCTCTGCAATCGGTATCCAGGTCTGTGTTCGGGGTAACCATGCCGGAATTCATGCAAAACGAAATGTGTTGAGTCATATTGCACAGCACGTAATGCGTTCCAAGAAAATATTATAACCACTCTAACAATCATCCAGAGAATTCACATGTTTACGCTTTTTGCACGACGTGACCTGTTATCGGGAGGCAGATAAAATGCCGAAGATACCGAGGATTCTTGTCATTGGGGATGGCACCGCAGGGTTGAATTTCGCAAACAAAATAAGGAGATTGCTTCCCGCTGATGATGCTTTTGTAACGCTGGTGGGATCATCTAGCAGGCACTACTATAAGGGTGACGGATTTCTCCTGCCGTTTGGATATAAAAAACCTAATGAGTCATACAAGCCTGTTGATTTCTTGCTGGATTCACGCGTTGAACACATCAGGGATACCGTAACCGGAATACGTGTAAATGACCGGGCAGTGATCACAAGGAAGCGAACCCTGAACTACGATTACCTTGTTATAGCAACCGGTGCAAAACTCGCGTATGAAATGGTTCCTGGCTATCTGGGAGAGGCAAAACATTTTTACGATTTTGAACATTCAATGGAACTTCGCGGGATTCTGGAAAGATTCAATGGTGGAAACGTTGTAATTGGGCCCTGTGAGGTAAATTCACCGTGTCCCCCATCATCTTTCGAGTTTGCTGTACTGTTGGACCAATTCCTCCGGGAAAAGGGAATACGTGACAAGACCTCAATAAAGTATGTTTACCCGTTGGAGAAAGCGTTTCTCCTTGATGAACTCGCTCCAACCTTAGAGCAAATACTCAGGGACAGTGAGATTGAGATCGTCACCGGGTTTGAAGTAGGTTCTGTGATACAGAAAAACCATGAGTTGCACTCAAAGAAGGGGGATTCCATAAACTATGATCTTCTCATCCTTGTTCCACCGCACAGGGGACAGGATTTCATAGCCGACTCAGGCCTCAAAAATGTCAATAATTTTGTTACGGTGGATAAGAACCGGCTTAATCCGGAGGGGCATGACGAGATATTCGTTATCGGGGACGCCGCTGACCTGCCCATACCGAAGGCAGCTTCGGCTGCATGGATGCAGGCAGAGTATGTGGTAAAGGAAATCTCCCACCGCCTCGGAAAGATGATGATCGGTTCCACCTACGAGGGGGATGTCGGATGTACGCTGTACGCTGGCAGGGGTTTGGGGATGACGGTTTACTTCAATTACGAAAAGCGGCCGTTAGCCTCAAAACCAAAAAGGTTCGATTACCTGCTGAAAAAGATGGAATCCGATGCGTATTTTTCGGCAATAGCGAGGGGGATGATATAATGACTGGAAACGATGAGAATAACGGATCACCGGATACGATAGAGGAACTCCTTATTTTACTGATGAAGGAAAAGGATCAAATAGCTGGTCTCGCAACCATATTCAAAGATCTTGTAGAAGCGGGTACCATTCAGACCATGTTAGAGCTTATTGGCAAAGTGAGCCCTTCCAACATAGAGTATCTTGCCAAGATGCTTGGATCATATAATATGAAGGTTGGGCTTTACAAGACTCTTAACCTTATCCCTGCCATCTTTTCCGCACTATCGGATGAGGGGACTTCAGATGTCATCAAGGCAATTGCTTTTGAGAGCGACACCATTTCTGAAAAGATGATAGATGGTGCCAAGAATCCCCAGAAGCTCACCCTGCTGCATTTGCTGGCTCTTGGAAAAGATCCCGATTTTGCTGCTGGTGCCACAGCAATGATCAACATGCTTTCAACAATCGGAAAGGCCATCAGCCGGGTAAGGGAATAATCTTTTAGCCGGCCTTTTTTCGTCTTTCATGGCAGGATCAATCTTTTATCTGTCCGGTGTCAGGCCAATGCTATCAGATCCAAAAACAAGGGTGCCGGGCATCTCCTGGATCCAGTTGCAATCTAGAGCAGAAAAAGCAGAACAAGCAAGGTTTTCCAGAAGGGATTCTCACATCTCATCCATTGACGCCCCATCATCCTCGAAGTCTTCGTTGCCGCCATCGTAGGTCCGGACTCCCATTGTCCTTGGTCTCAAAGCCCGCGTATTCTGCGTGACCTTTAACCTGGGCGTATTCCTAGTCTCGGAGTAGGTCACCCTGTCGAGGGATCTCCTGTAGGTTTGGTGCAGAACTTCCTCATGGTTCAGCATTTCACTGTAAGTTCCGCCGACAAATCCGAAAGTGACCAGAGTTATGAGAGAACTGGGCATTATTAATGTGAAGGTCCTGATCAATCCAAAGGCGGTATACATATTTGTAAGAACGTTAGAAGCTGAAGCAAGCTGGGATTGCGAAATCGCGAGTATCCCGGATCCAAAATAGTATGAGGCATAGGCAAGTGGGCCGGACTTGAACGGCATCAAAGCGAATGTGGTGAACATAATTATTGATGAAGCGACAAGACTTGCCATTATGCCCTTCCACATGCCGCCAGCCTTCCTGCCGCCCAGGTAACCTGCAATTGCGGGTCCGGCGACAGGTATCCACCAGAGTAAAAATGCAAAGATTATTGTGTAATAAATTGACTTGACCTGAGCCATTCTGTTGGAGTCTGGAGAAGCCTCCTTCCTCAGGAGCCGAGTATAGGATCGGTCATCTATTGGCTCAACATATTTAGGTCTCGAGGTTAACATTGTCATGCATGTGTCAGACAATATAACGCATCATTGATATATAAGGTTTCGCAATTTCGCCCAGACGGCCTATTTTAGCCTATGCTCCATACTTTTCTGCCCTTCCTGAAAGTGCCAGGAGGTACTGCATCAGGTCGCCGCTAGCCAGTCTCAGAGATCCCATGATCGTGTGCCTTTCATCGAAATAACTGCAGAAATCAGTCCTTATCCCATCCGAAAATACCAGCAGGGGGAGCGGGTCTCCGCTGTGCTCCTTCATTTCACATGGTGTGCTGTGATCGCCCGTTATTGCGATCACAGTACTCTTTGCAAGGCTCAGGAGAGGGGCGATTGCCCTGTCGACCTTTTCTATGACCTCTACCTTGCGGAATGCATCGCCGTCATGGCCTGCCACGTCTGTAGCCTTGAAATTGATTATGACGAAATCCTCGTTTTCCAGGACGGAAATCGCCTTTTTAACTTTGAGATCATAGTCTGAATCGTAGCTGCCTGTCATCCTTTCATCATAAACGATGCTGAGCCCTGCAAGATGGCCAATGCCACGGATGAGTGGGATTCCCGCAATGCATGACCCCTTCATGCCGTACTTCTCGTGGAACGGTTTAAGCAATGGCGCCTTTCCCACACCGCGAAGTAACAGTGCATTGGCTGGTTTCAGGCCTTCCTTTTTCCTCTTCAGGTTGACTCCGTGTGCGTTGAGTATCCTGCCCGCCTCCTTCAGGTATCGGTTGACCAGGTCTGCAGTTTTTTTGCCTGAGCCATCGATCGCATGGATTTCCTGTACCCGCTTCCCGGCCTCATGCGGGTCTGAGTCGCTGATTTTATCGGAAAGATCCGGGCCACTCACCACAAGGGCTGCCCTGTGCTCCACCCCGGGTCTCACCCTGAATGAATACCCCTCAATTTCCATGGAAATTGCCTTAGCCAATGCTTCAGTTCCTTCTGAGATGCGTCCAGCCCTTCTGTCAATGACGGTACCGCTTTCATCCACAGTGGCAAAGTTTGCCCTGAAGGCAATATCTCCCGGATTCATTAGCAGGCCCAGCCCCATCGCCTCAAATGGCCCTCTTCCTGTATAAACATCCCTGGGATCATACCCGAGAAGTGAGAGGTGGGAAGTATCGGATCCGGTGTTGGTTCCGGGAGAAACCGGGTACATGAACCCCCCCTGCCCTTCCGAGATCATCCTGTCCATATTGGGTTTGTACGCAAACTGCAGTGGGGTGAGCCCGTGAAGAACATTGCATGGCCTGTCGCCCAGCCCATCCAGAATCAATAGGGCAATTTTTTTCATGGACTGAGATATTCCCTGTGATTAAACAATTTTCTACTCTTTCTGCCTCCACTAAATGAACAGGGTATTCTGAAATTCAAGCCATGGGAATTATAATACATTGGATGGTTATCGTTAACTGTGGCGATAACCACAGTCCCTGAGGAGATTGAGGAATTTGCGAAGAGAGCGTGGTACGATCTTTTCGAACTTTATGGATACACGGATATCCTGAATCAATTAAGGCAGGTCTACCCGGACACCAGGTCCATGAATGTTTCCTTCAAGGACATATCGAAGATTGAGGGGTTCGCCGACATGATACTTGCCATGCCGGAAGCCATGCTCAGGATTGGAGAGGACATCGTCAGGAAAGACTACCTGGAGAAGGGAATCCTGCCTTCGGATTCGCGACGTTTCAATATAAGACTGGTTGACACCCCGCTGAAGGATACTTTCATCGAGATCCGGAGCATCAGAAGCAACAACATCGGACGCCTCATAAGTGTAACCGGCATCGTGAGAAAGAATACAGAGGTGACCCCCCGCCTGCAGAACGCGGCATTCGAATGCGCGTTTTGCAAGTCCATAATATACCGATCCCAGCTCAGGGGAAGGCTGGAGGAACCTGAAGTCTGCACAAATGACGAATGCCCTTCGGAAGGAAAGAAGGTAAAATTCACGCTGCTGCCCAATGAATCGGAATTCGTTGATGTTCAGAAGATAGAAATCCAGGAAAACCCGGAAACTATGGAAGGGGGATCACAGCCGCAGCGCATTGAGGTGATTATTGAAGACGATCTTACCGGGCAACTTTTCCCCGGTGACAGGGCGCTGATTACAGGCGTGCTGGTGGCGGAGCAGAAAAGGCAGGGAATTGTACCACTTACAGAATTCCATACCTACATCTACGCCATAAACCATGACAAGGATGTCAGGGAGATAACGGACATAGAAATCACGAAAGAGGATGAAAAAAACATACTGGAGCTTTCACAGAAGCCGGATGTCACAAGCCTCCTTGAAGGGTCTATAGCACCGACAATTTATGGTCATGAAATGATAAAGAGGGCACTGGTCCTGCAGCTCTTTGGCGGTCTGAGAAAGACGATGAAGGACGGTACTACCATCAGGGGAGACATTCACATCCTTCTTGTGGGAGACCCCGGTACGGCGAAATCCCAGTTGCTCCGCTACATGACCCTGCTGTCGCCGCGCGGGATTTATGCCGCTGGAAAAGGGTCAAGCGCCGCTGGGTTGACTGCTGCAGCCGTGCGTGACGACTTCGGTGAGGGGCGCTGGACGCTGGAAGCCGGAGTCCTTGTGATGGCGAACAACGGACTGGCAGCAATTGATGAACTGGACAAGATGGATCCAACGGATACTGGTGCCATGCATGAAGCAATGGAACAGCAGAGTTTCCACGGCGAGACCGTTCTCTTCTTTTCAGACGGGTCCAAAAGAACCATCGCGGAATTCGTGGATTCCCTGATGTCAGAAAACCAGGCTAAGGTTATCAGGCGTGGCAGGGCTGAAATCCTCAGGCTCAAGGATCCAGTGTACATGGTTTCCAGCGACTCTGAGAACATTTTTCCCGCAAGGATAACGCAGGTCAGCAGGCACAGGAACGAGGGCAGGCTTATCAGGTTCAGCACAAGGGGAGGATTGCAGTTGACCGTCACTGAAGATCACCCCATGTGGATATACGACAGCGGATTGAAGGCTGTGCAGGCATCCAGGGTCAGGACTGGCGATGAACTCTTCGTGATCGAGGAAAGCGATGCAGGCGACGGCAATCAGAAAGGCTTGCTTCTGAAGTTATCAATGGACAGCGTGGATTCAATCAGCAATATGGAATCCGAAGACTTCGTCTATGATGTTACAGTCCCTTCAAGCCGCACCATCATAGCGAATGGCATCATGTCGCATAATTCCATAACCATATCCAAGGCAGGAATTATAGCCACTCTGAAGAGCAGGTGCTCCGTTCTCGCCGCTGCCAACCCGTCCCTGGGCCGATATGATCCCGAGCTTTCCCTTCTTGAGCAGATAAAATTCCCTCCGCCTCTTCTGTCCAGGTTCGACATAATTTTCAGGATTCAGGATAAGCCGGCGATTGAAGAGGATGAAAAGCTGGCGAGCCATGTGCTCCGCGTGCATAAGATGGGCGAAATGTACAGGGGAATTGAGGCAGGCGCATCAAAGCAGGTCGACATACCCGACGAAATAGAGTATCTTCCGAAAATAGATCGGGATCTTATCAGGAAATATGTGGCTTATGCAAAATCAAGGGTCTTTCCACGCATGTCTGAGGAAGCTATGAATTACATCAGGGAATTTTATGTCGATGCGAGAAACAGGCACAATGATACGATGAAAATTACCGCCAGGCAGCTTGAATCGCTGATCAGGCTGTCCGAAGCTTCAGCAAGAACCAGACTTTCAACCGTTGTTACAGAGAACGATGCCATACTTGCCACGGGAATTCTTGACTATTATCTCAGGGACGTGACCACCGTGGGAGGAAAGGTGGACGTAGATATGATAAACATAGGGATGTCCCAAAGGCAGAGAAGCGATCTGGAACTTATCATCACCACGATCAGGAACTCAACAAGAAAGGATGGCTTCATAACCAGGGAGGACCTGGAAAAGCTGTGCGAATCGAAAAACATCTCGAAAGCCAGGGTTGACAAGATCGTACAGGACCTGATGAATGACGGCCAGGTTTATGAAGGAAAACGACCAGGCGAACTAAAGGCGGTACTGTGAACGACGAACAGGGAAATATCTGCATGAAGTTGACCACAGTGCGAGGGGAGGTACTGCTGGCCGCAGCGGACGAAGGCATTGTCGGAAGGACTCTCAGGGAAGGCAAAATTCACCTGCATGTTGACCGGAATTTCTATTTCGGTGTCAGATCTGACAGGAAGCTGTTCGTGAATTCGCTCAGGATGTGCACGATTGCAAACCTCGTGGGAGAAAACGTGGTAACTATAGCCGAGCGGGAAGGCTTTGTGGACAGGGAAAACGTTCTCATCATAGAGGGCGTTCCGTACGCACAGTTCACCATATTGGAGAGATAGGGCGTGGCGGGCAGCTCCAAGAGTGACCATGTCAGGGAAGTTTTCAGCGTCATCAGTGACAAGTACGATCTGCTGGATTCCATCATCAGCTTCGGTATGGATCAGAAATGGCGAAAAGCACTTGTCGAAGAAATCCCAGCCGACGCGGCACTGGTAGTTGATTGCGGTGCCGGTACGGGAAAACTCACCTCCCTGATCCTGAGGCGCACTGCTTCACGTGTAAATGCAATCGACCTGACGGAAAGAATGAGAAGAAATCCTGATCCAGGGAGGGTAAACTACCAGATAGGGTCAGCTGAATCGCTGCCTTACCCGGATTCTTCCGCTGATTGCGTTGTCTCCGCATTTCTTACGAGGAACCTGGATTCAGTGAGGAAATATGCAGGCGAGGCTCACAGGGTGCTCAAGATCGGAGGAAAATTCCTGAATCTCGATATTTTCAATCCCACTGGCTGGTTCGGTCCGCTGTTCGCGCTGTACTTTTTCAGGATGGTACCTTTTTTTGGTGACCTGGCAACAGGCAGCAAATCATACAGCTACCTGGCCGAATCAGTGAAAAATTTTGTCTCACCGGAAGGATTTTCACAAATTCTCGCTGACGCCGGGTTTCATTCGATCAAGTCGCGGTCCTTTGCGCTGGGCTCGGTGATACTGCATGAAGGATTCAAATGATCACAGATCAGTGTTAATGTACAAAACTATGACATAAATGATTAAATAATAGACATACGTGTCGCGTTTGTGCTCAAGTACGATGAAGAAGTATTGCCTACAAAATGGTACAACGTAGTGCCTGATCTTCCTGAACCATTGCCACCTCCACTGAGCAGGGCACAAGATGGATCATCCATTGAACTGCTGAATCGCATAATTCCGAGGGAAATACTCAGGCAGGAATTTTCATTCAACCGGTACGAAAACATACCGGAGGAGGTGAGGGATCTTTACAGGCTGGTGGGAAGGCCCACGCCACTTATCCGTGCAAACAGGCTCGAGGAGTTCCTTGGTTACCGCGGGAAGATATTCCTGAAATATGAGGGCGCAACTGTAACAGGGTCGCACAAGATTAACACGGCAATCCCGCAGGCGTATTATGCATCACGGGAATCCGTCACCGGTGTTGCTACTGAAACTGGTGCCGGCCAGTGGGGGACTGCCACCACGCTGGCTGCCGCACTGACAGGCCTCCATTCGAAAGTATTCATGGTGAGGGTGAGCTACGACCAAAAACCGCTGAGGAAGACCGTTATGGCTCTCTATGGTGGGGAAGTTGTCGCCAGCCCATCCGTGGAAACCAAGTTCGGTCGGAAAATGCTGCAGAAGGACCCAAGGTCAACAGGTTCCCTCGGGATAGCAATCAGCGAAGCCGTAGAATATGCCCTGGACCATGATATGAAATACATGGTGGGGAGCGTGATGAACAGCGTTCTCTCGCATCAGAGCATCATCGGACAGGAAACCATGAAGCAGCTGGAGATTACCGGCGAGGAACCCGAGGCCATGATCGGGTGTGTGGGCGGAGGGAGCAATTTTGGAGGATTTGTCTTTCCATTCATCTCGAATGGGAAAATCGAGATGATTGCGTCAACCGCATCGGAGGTACCCAAGTTTTCCAGGGGAAAATATGACTATGACGCCATGGATACTGCTGGAATACTGCCCTACGTGAAGATGTACTCTCTCGGATCGGATTTCATCCCCCCACCCATTTATTCCGGTGGGCTGCGCTATCATGGCGCTGCGCCATCCCTTTCAATCCTCGTGAAATCGGGCAGGATATCGTCGCAGGAGGTAGAAGAGAAGGAGGTGCTTGCTGCCCTGGAAATCTTTGCGCGCAGCACCGGCATTGTTGCTGCTCCCGAGTCTGGGCATGCAATTGCTTCTGCGATCAGGTACGCAAAGGATCACAGGCATGACCCGAAGACGGTTGTGCTGAACGTAAGCGGACACGGCAACTTCGACCTGTCAATTTACGGCGGGAGGGCACGATGAATCTCACCCTGTACTTCACAATGGGATACCCGGACAACGAATCACTCGCCATGTTTGTGAGGAAAGGCAGGGATCTTGGGGCAGAAAGGATCGAACTTGGTTTTCCATGCAGTGATCCAAGGTACGACGGCCCTGCAATAAAGAACACGCACAGATCAGCGCTGCTATCATACTCCGACAGCTCAGCAAGGGAGATGCTCAGGGATCTATCCAGAGACGGATTGAGTGCGTATGCGCTTGCCTATTTCAGTTCCATTTCAGGTGACCCTGGATCATTCCTTGCAAAGGTGAGAGATTTCGGCTTCAGCGGTCTCATGCTTCCGGATCTGATTACAGATTACTTCCATGATGCGGAAAGGATAATCAGGAATGTTGAAGGCGAGGGGCTGGAATTCATCCCCTTCGTTTCCCAGGCAACCCCTGACAGCGTCGTCAGGAAACTCTCCGCCCTCACAGAATCATGGATTTATTATGGGTTGCTGCCCTCGACAGGAGTTTCGCTCCCCACCTCAATGGAGAGCATATATCTGCGTGCCAGGGAACTGCTCGGGGGAAGGGAGATCTGTTTCGGCTTCGGGATACGCACCCCTTCCCAGATCAGGGAATTGAGGATACTTGGGGCAGACGGGATAGCAATAGGATCAGCGCTTGTGGATTATCTGGAGCACAGGGACATCCCTGGTTTCACGTCATTTCTGGAGGGAGTGAATGCTGTCAGAAACTGAGATCGGGATAAAGCTTTCCCGCATGGGGCCGCTTAGCATGCATGAGGCGGAGGAACTCATGGTCTCCATTGCCCAGCCGGAGATCTCCACAGAAACGAGGTACGAATTCCTTGCCATGCTTAGGGAGAGGGGCGAAACCACCGGTGAGCTTTCCGGGTTTGCCTCAGGAATAAGAAAGCTCTCCCCGCTTACCAGGATTCCTGGAACAACGGACATTGTGGGCACTGGCGCGGATGGGAAGAGGACGATCAATGTGAGCACGGCCGCAGCAATAGTATGCTCTGCCCTCGGGCTGAAGATTGCAAAGCATGGAAACCGTGCTGTTACAGGGATTTTCGGCAGTGCAGACTTCCTGGAAAAGAATGGGTACCAGTTTGACTTCTCCCAGCGCGAGGCAGAAAATAGGATCCTTCGGGTGAATTTCCTGTTCGTGCTGGCAAACCTCCACAACCCGGCTTTTGGGAGATTCAGGGAGGCAAGGAAGAGGATCCGTGGGGAAACTGTCTTCAACCTTCTCGGGCCAATAACCAACCCCTGCGATCCAGACAGGAGCGTGATTGGGTGCAACGCCCCAAACAAGATGTCCGTTTACGAAAGGGTACTGCACAGGCTTGGAAAGGAGGGGGTGATCGTATGCTCAGAGGACGGGATCGATGAAGTATCGCCTTCCGCTCCA
This sequence comes from Thermoplasmata archaeon, assembly GCA_021818715.1. GTDB lineage: Archaea > Thermoplasmatota > Thermoplasmata > Thermoplasmatales > Thermoplasmataceae > JACWAH01. Next base: position 16,618 of record JAKATN010000007.1, on the reverse strand, counting down.
ACCAGAGTTTCATTCGTGAACGGAGGCATATTCAGCAAGACAATAGACCCGATGGAAGAATTCGGCATGAAATTCGACATTGATGAGGTGACAGGTACGACACCAGAAGAAATCTACTCAAAGACCATGTCGTCTCTTTCCGGCGATAATGAGAAGGGCGCTTCGTTTATAGCCATGAATGCGTCTCCGGCACTTCTGATCTCCAACGCTGCGGGCAGTCTTGGTGAGGGGTATAACATTGCCCTCAAATGCATAAAGACCAAGAGAGCACTGGCATTACTGAAAAGGGTGGGAAGCCTTGGCAATGATTCCGAGATCGGGGAGATTCATGATTAAGGTATGCGGCATCACAAACATGCAGGACGGTAAACTTGCGGTTGACTGCGGAACGGACATAATCGGGGTAGTCAGGGCTGGCGAGTCGCCAAGATTCGCGCCCAGATCCGTACTAAAGGACCTGAAGAATCTTGGGGTCCCGGTAGTGGGGGTGTACACCAGATTCTCAGACATCCCGGAAGATCCGGATGAGGACATGGTGCAGCTGCATTTCGACCATACGGCCAGGCAGATTGAGGCCCTCAAAGAAAGAGGCGTGGGGACCATTTCAGTCATCCAGTTCAGGTCGATGCCGGATTTTATCGGCAGGTATGAGGAATACAGGGAGGCTGGAACAAGCCTCGTAATGCTGGAATCCAAAGCCGGGATTATGAAACAGAAGGACTCGCTGCTGCATATGTCCATGATGTACGATTTTGGGATTTCTGGAAAGATCACTTCCGGAGACCTGCCCGAGATCTGCAGGATCAGGCCCAAATTCATAGACCTCAGCAGTTCGCTGGAACTATCTCCAGGCAGAAAGGATCCTGTGAGAATGAAGGAATTCTTTTTAAAAGTGGAGGAATGCGATTGACCCTGGCTGATAATATTCCTGCGCTCCTGCGATCAGGGGATAATTTCGCTTATTTTGCGGCATTCGATGATCTGACTGCGACCAATGGAAAGGAATATCTTTTTTCCGGAGGTTCTGTGGTTCGCTACGACGGATCTCCGCATTTCCTCTGCAGTGAGGCAAAAAAATTTTCCACAGGGCTGCCGGCAATGATCACCTTCGACTATGCAGGTGAGATATTCCCGGACGTGCCAATCATGAGATCCGGGTGGCCCCCTGCAATGGTGCTTGAACCGGAAAGCATGGATGAGGGAAGGATAGCAAGGCCGGACGGTTATGTTCCGGTGGTTTCAGATGCGGGATCAGTGCATGGCGAAATGATAGGAGAGATAGAGCAGGCCAGGGACAGGATCATAAACGGCGAGCTGCTTCAGGTTGTACTTTCCAGGGAATTTCCTGCTTCACCGTGCAGATCAACTGACGCCCTGCACACCTATCTTTACTCTGACAGATCATTATACGTTTTCTATTTCAGGTTCGGAAGCTATGAGGTCTACGGAAGCTCTCCCGAGAAGCTCGTCCAGTTCCACGATGGCAGGGTGATGATGAACCCTATTGCAGGAACCCGCAGGAGGGGTATGACGGCCGACGAGGATATCCAGCTTGAGAAGGATCTTCTGCTTGACAGCAAGGAGCTGTGCGAGCACCGGATGCTGGTCGATCTCACGAGAAACGATCTTGCAAGGGTATGCGACCCTGAATCAGTTTTGGTGACAGTTGATCGCAAAGTCAGGAAATACCGGTCCGTTCAGCACATAGTCAGCGAGGTAACCGGAATGCTGCAGAGTGACCGGTGCGCTGATGATGTGCTTCGAGCCGTGTTTCCTGCAGGTACAGTCTCAGGAGCCCCAAAGAAGCGGGCTCTCCGGGTGATATCCGAGTACGAGAAGACTGCAAGGGGGCCATACTCTGGAAGTCTTGGTGTTATTGGGAAAAACAGCATGGATCTTGCACTGATCATAAGAAGCAGGTATGGCATTGATGGAAAGATGATCACACGGGCAGGGGCTGGAATAGTGAAAGATTCGGTCCCGGAGAATGAGTCCATGGAAATGCTGCACAAGGCAGCCACGGTGATGTGAATGCCTGTAGAAGCGCTGATAGTGGATAATTTTGACTCCTTCACTTACAACATTCTCGCCCTGCTGAACCGGATCGGTATAAAAGCCACGGTAGTGAGCAACGATAGTCTGCGCGGGATAGGCTATTTCGACAGGGTTATCATCTCCCCGGGCCCGGGAAATCCAAACATTGAAAGCGACAGGGGGGATCTCTTTGAATTCCTTGACTCTGGTAACTTCGGGAAGATATTGGGGATATGCTTCGGGCATGAAGCTCTTGGCATCTACCTTGGGGGGACTATATACAGGACAGAAAGGCCCATGCATGGAGAGGTTGACAGAGTAAAGCACTTTGGAGGGGATATCTTCAGGGGGGTACCTGACGAGTTCGAAGCAATCCGGTATCATTCCCTGGCTCTGAAACTTCCACGCCATGTGCTTGTAAAAGCTGTCTCTTCCACGGACGGTACCGTAATGGCATTTTCTTCATCAAATGGCAGATTCAGCGGACTGCAGTTCCATCCGGAGAGTTTCTATTCCCAGTTCGGGAATGTAATCCTGTCAAATTTCATGGGTGATTAGAATGGGCATTGTTGATCAGCTTTATTTCAGAAACGAAAAAAGAAGTATACCTGAATACAGCAGAACAAGGGATCCGGTAAGCATGATTGGAGCTGTGAGGAAAGTGAACATGGAAAGCCGCAAAGCAATAGTGGCCGAATTCAAACGGGGTTCCCCGTCAGGCTTCGATCTTGGGCGCGACGAAATGCCCGTAGATTACTTCGAGAGAATACAATCCGAATTGATTGCCGGCTTTAGTGTACTTACGCAGCCTGATTTTTTCCTGGGCGACTTTGCGGACCTTTCCGGGGTCCAATCGCTCAACGTTCCGATTCTTGCCAAGGACTTCGTTGGTACACGTCACATGATCGAGGGCTGTTTCAATGCCGGTGCCGACGTCATCCTGCTCATTTCTGATTTTCTGAATCCCCCCGAAATTCGGGAACTTGCGGATAATGCATTGGAACTGGGCATGGAGGTTCTGATTGAATTCCATGACCCTGGCAGGTTTCCTGAGATTGCCGAAACGGATGGCGTAATTTTAGCGTACAACCGCAGAAATCTCAGGACAATGAAGATCGAAGAGGAAATCAAAGCTGTGAATCTGCTTCTCAGTTACGAGGGTATTAAATTTATAGAAAGCGGGATTGGAAAGGCAGACTTTGCAAGGCTTAACAAACTCGATTGCAATGCCTTTCTCATAGGACAGTCCATGCTGGAAGGAGAGCTGTTACCGGGTGTTGCCTGATGGATGCGAACGAGATCTATGAGAGAATTGTAAACGAACGCCGTTTCGTTTACATTGCAGGGCCATGCGCAGTGGAAAGCGCAGATCAGATCATGAAAGCGGCAAAGTTCCTTGCCAGCAAGGGCGTGCCCATTCTCAGGGGGGGCGCATACAAACCGAGAACTGATCCGGAAAGCTTCCAGGGTCTTGGTGCTGAAGCGCTTGAATATCTTGCTGAGGCAAGGGAGGAAACAGGCATGCTGGTTGCCACCGAATTGCTGGATTACGATATGATGCCGCTGTTCCAGAACACTGTGGATTTCATCCAGATAGGATCGCGGAACTGCCAGAATTTTCCTCTGCTGAAAAAGGTGGGCAGGATGAATAAACCCGTCATTCTGAAGCGTGGTTTTGGGAATACCATTGACGAATTCATCAAGGCGGCGCGATACATTACCCGCGAGGGGAACAGCAGGGTAATTCTCGTAGAGAGGGGAATAAGAACCTTTGAGTCGGCGACCCGTTTCACGCTGGACATTTCCTCCATCCCTGTAATCAGGGAGAAAAGCGAGTTTCCGATCATCGTCGATCCCAGCCATCCTGCCGGGCTTGCAAGATATGTGGAACCACTCGCCCTTGCCGGGGTCGCTGCCGGTGCTGATGGACTGATGGTCGAAGTGCACCCGGATCCCAGAAAGGCCCTGAGTGATCCTCTTCAGCAGATCAACTTTAAGTCATTTTCCGGGCTGATGGAGAAGACCGAATCCATACTTGGATCACTCGGCAGAGCGTCTTTGAAGCTGGAAGAGGGCCAGCGCGGGCAGTACGATATATATAAATAGAGTCGTTTGCTTTCGTCTTGCCTTAGAAAACGGTGCTGACAAATGCAAGATGGTGACTTCATAAAGATCGATTATGAGATGAGGGCTGGCGAAGATAGACAGTTGATCGAAACAAACGTGGAAAAGACCGCCAGGGACAACGGCATATTTGAAGAGAACGGTTATTACGGGGATTTCGTTGCCATCGTGGGATCAGATCTGTTCTTCAAGGTTCTGAATGAATCCTTCCTGCAGGCAGAAGTGGGCAAAGAATACGAGATCACCATCAAACCTGAGGATGCTTTTGGCGTCAGGGATCCAAAGAACATCCATGTTCACACCGTGAGAGAATTTGAGCGCCTGAAAATTGAGCCAGAGGTGGGGAAGGAGGTCGTTGTCAACAGGCGCAGGGGAAAGGTTATATCTGTAACTCCGGGAAGGATAGTAGTTGACTACAACAACAGATATGCGGGCAAGACAATCTTTTACAAGTACACTGTCAGGGAGAAGGTCGAGGACGTCCCTGCCAAGGCCACTGCCATTCTTAGAATCTATTATCCGAAGGAAGCTACAAATTTCACGGTGACATCAGATTCAAACGCCATCAGGATCGTTGTATCCGAGGCTTCCAAATTCGATCTCGTATGGCTTGAGGCAAAGTATCAGATTGTCAACGAGATCAGGAAGTACGTGAAGGATTTTGACATTGACATCACTGAGCATTACTCAAAGCAGGCCGAGGAAAAACCAGCCGCAGAAGGTGGGGAGATTCACGAGCCGCAAGCCAGCGAGCAGAACGTTACCCAACCGCAGTGACCCTGCCCAGGATACGGAGGGCTTCAATTCTGATCTTGCCGGAAGAGTTGAAGTAGTCCTTGTGGAGCCAAAGTATCAGGGCAACATAGGCGCAGTTGCCCGGGTAATGAAAAACACAGGTTTTACCAGGCTGACCATAACCGGTAATGTCGTCATTGGGGACGAAGCCCAGATAAGGTCTATGGGGGGAAGGGAAATACTTGATGGAAGCAGGCATGTCTCTTCGATCAACGATCTTGACCCGGACTGTTATCTTGTTGCGACTTCAAGTGTTTCCACTGTCACCGGGAGAAGGTACAGGCGCATACCGATCTCAGTTGAGGAATTGTGGGGGAAGATCAGATCCGACGGAAACAGGTACTGCATCCTATTTGGGAGGGAGGACGATGGCCTGCTCAACGAAGAAATAGAAGTATGTCATTACTTTGTCAGCTTGCGCGGCAATCCTGATTACCCGGTGTACAACCTGTCTCATGCTGCCGCCATTATACTTTATAAGTCCCTGGAGACCGCGGTGCCGTCGAACCCCACAGAGGAAACCATATCGGGGGAGGAAGCGGACAGGATGGTGGAACTTGCAGCAAGAGCCCTGATTTCTTCAGGCTATCCTGGTCATAAGGTGGAGAACTCGATGGTCATGATGAGGAGGATCATCTCCAGGGCGGATCTGCGTAAAAAGGAGTATTTCAAGCTCATGGGTATCATAAAAGTGCTGTCCGGAAGCGTCAGGAATAAAGGTCAGTGAAAAAGGTCCCAAAGGAAATGAACCTTACTGTTGATCGGCAGTTGTTGCGGGAGACCTGCCAACAAATATATACGGAAACTGCATCAGCCCTGAGAAAGAGATTGGATCCCGCTGAGACGGGAAGCGCTCTTTTGAAGTCGGTGACGCCATGCCAATAGATGTTTCGAGAAAAACGAGCCCTGTGCTCAGCAACACAATAATACAGCTCAACGAGCTTTCCAGAAAAAATCAGTCAACTTTCTGGAGAGACATAGCGGAAAAGCTATCAGCAGGAAGGAGGAGGTATGCCAGCGTTGATCTGGGGAAGATTGAAAGGCTTTGCAATGAAGGGGATACCGTAGTAGTTCCAGGCGCAGTACTTGGAGGTGGCAATCTCCAGAAGAAAATCACGGTTTCTGCACTCAAGTTCTCATCTTCAGCAGTTGACAAGATAGCCAATGTTGGCGGGAAACATACCTCGCTGGTACAGCTGGCAGAAGAGAATCCCAAGGGGACCAACATAAAGATCATAAGGTGATGAAATGCAGTATATAGACGCGGAAAATCTGATTTACGGCAGGCTTTCAGCTTACGTCGCAAAGGCACTGCTGAACGGTGAAGAAGTAACCATCATAAATTCACACAAGGTTGCAGTCACCGGAAGCAGGAGCTTTATCGTGCAGAAATTCAAGGAACGAATGGAAATAGGCAGCGTGCGAAAGGGACCTCACTACCCGAGAACCCCAAACCAGATACTCAGAAGATCTATCGGGGACATGCTGCCAAAAAAGAGAACTCGAGGGAAGGAAGCTCTGGGAAGGTGCATGGTTTATACCATAAGACCAACTTCCATGAGAGATATCAAGTTCGAGAGCCTGGAGAATGCTAGGAATGCCAAATCTACCGGTTTTCTCACACTTGCGGAGATATCAAAGGAACTTGGCTATAAGGTGAAAGAATGAGCGAAAGAAAACCCGTAATAATATATACCTCAGGAAAAAGAAAGACAGCGGTTGCCAGGGCGGTAACCAGAAAGGGAAAGGGATTGATTACCATAAATGGTAAGCCAGTGGAATTTTTCCCCGTGCCGCTTCTGAGGGAGAAACTCATGGACCCTATAAGACTGGCAGGTGACAAGGTAAACGAAATCGATATCGAAGTAAGCGTATCTGGCGGAGGCATCACCGGACAGGCTGATGCATCAAGAACTGCAATTGCAAATGGTATTGTTGACTATTTCAAGGATGATTCTATCCAGGAAGCGTTCAAGGGATTCGACAGGACATTGCTTGTCAATGATATCAGGAGAAAAATGCCCAAGAAGCCCACAGGATCTGGTGCCAGAGCCAAGAGACAGAAATCGTATAGGTGAGAAGAGTGATAATACCTGTTAGATGCTTCAGTTGTGGAAGAGTCGTTGCGTCCGATTATGAGAGGTTCAAGGCAGCAATGGACAAAATCAGGTCTACCGGCAGAAAGCCGGAGGATTCTGAGATTGAGAAAACCCTGGATGACCTTGGGGTCGAGAGGTACTGCTGCAGGAGAATGATACTTTCCCACATAGACCTCATCGACGAAGTTCTTCCCTTCTCATAATGGGACCGTGGGGTAGTTTGGTATCCTACCAGCTTGGGGTGTTGGTAACCTGAGTTCAAATCTCAGCGGTCCCATCTAACCCTGGCCAGAGAATAACTATTTTTTCTTATTGCGACGAATTGAAGCTTATACACGATCTTAGGATAACTGGTCTGGAAATCAGAAGAGGTGACCGGATCACCAAAAGATTGGTACTTTACCAGTGTAATGAAGACCCTTTCTATCTCTGGCTCAAGCTCTTTACGGAAAGAGTTCACATTACTTTCGATGGAGAATAAGCCAACCACCCCAGGCTAAAGCATTGGAGCTTTCCTGTGACTGGATCTGTGAACCACACTGTAACTTGAGGGCATCTTTTCAGGCAATAGAATGCGGTAATTCTTACCCATCAACAAGCAGGTGATGGTAGCCACTGTTACCAGAACCTGGCAGCCTAAGTCTTCTCCAGTGCGATAGAGATGTCCTCTATTAGATCTTCCGCATCCTCTATTCCAACTGACAGCCTGATCAGATCGTCCGTAATTCCGTTTCGTTCACGCGTTTCCCTCGGGATCCCGGAATGGGTCATCAGCGACGGTATCTCTATAAGCGATTCAACTCCTCCAAGGCTTTCCGCAAGTGATATGTATTTCAGGGATCGGACAAACCTCTTCACCCCATCATTATCGGTGTTAAGCCTGAAGGAGATCATTCCACCATACCCTCTCATCTGTTTTCTGGCCACGTGATGGTTTTCATGCTCTTCCAGCCCGGGGTAGTAGATCTTTCTGACCTTTTTGCTGTCCTTGAGATAGGAGGCTATTTCCTTTGCGTTTCTCTCGTGCTCTTTCATCCTTACGGCAAGGGTCTTGATTCCCCTCATTGTGAGATAACTGTCGAACGGCGACATCACTGCGCCCATGGCATTCTGGTTGAATTTCAGTTTTTTAAAAAGGTCTGGATTGCTGGTTATCAGTGTTCCACCCAGTGAGTCACTATGTCCATTGATGTATTTCGTAGTACTGTGCACCACCACATCTGCACCCAGCTGCAAGGGGTTCTGGAAATAAGGAGTTGCAAAGGTGTTATCCACTGCAACAATTACGCCATTCTTTTTTGCTGCGCCTGAAGTCCTTTCGATGTCTATAATCCTGAGGAGCGGATTGGATGGTGTCTCGAAGTAGATCATCCTTGTGTTTTCCGGCATTGATTCTGGCAAAAGCGGTACTGTCAGATCTCTCAACTCATAAGTGATCCCAAAGCCAGGCAGGACAGTCCTGAAGAGTCTTTCCGTTCCACCGTAGAGGTCGTCGGATGCGATTATATGGTCGCCGGTCTTGAGCAGGGAGAGAAATAAGGTTGTCTCAGCTGCAAGCCCGGATGAGAACATTAGGCCATATTTCGCATTCTCCAGTGATGCAATCTTATTTTCAAGGGCCAGCCGGGTTGGATTCCCGCTTCTGGTATATTCATAGCCCTTTGTTGGTTTTTCAGCATCTTTTCTTGCAAAGGTTGTCGAAAGGTATATTGATGACACTACCTCGCCAATCCCGTTCACGGTATCCGGTTCCTCGCCAATGTGTATCGACCTGGTTGAGAAATTCATCATAGATCACTCCATGAAGCCATTCTGCCTCATCCAGTCATCGTTGTATATTTTACTAAGGTATCTGTAACCGGAATCGGGGAATATCATCAGTATATTTTTATCCCTGTAAGATTCTGAAATCTTTAATGCTGCTGCCATTGCTGATCCGGATGAACCCCCTGCAAATATTCCCTCTTCTCTTGCCAGCCTGCGGGTCATGAGAAAGCTCTCCCGGTCATTCACTGTTACAATGTCGTCTATAACTGAGAAATCTACAGCCTTTACCAGGTAATCCTCGCCAATCCCCTCAACTTTGTAAGTGTGCGGCCTCACCATTTTCCCGGTTTTGAAGTAACTGTAGAAGACAGATCCCTCCGGGTCTACACCTATAACTCTTATGTCAGGATTCTTCTCCTTCAAGTACTTCCCGATTCCGGATATGGTGCCACCTGTGCCAATACCTGCCACAAGAATATCTATTTCACCTTCCATCTGGTTCCATATTTCCGGCCCCGTTAAGGCGTAATGAGCCTCAATATTGTCCGGGTTATTGTACTGATCTGGATAATATGCACCATTCTCCGCCGCAATCTTTCGTGCAACGCTGTAATAGCTCTCCGGAGAGTCGTATGGTACGTCTGTCTTTGTGACAACAACCTCCGATCCGTATGCTTTCATGAGGTTGATCTTCTCCTGGCTCATTTTGTCGGGAATCGTTATTACACATCTGTAGGATTTAACCGCAGAGATCATTGAAATCGCTGCTCCTGTATTTCCGGATGAATTTTCCACAATTGTATCTTTGATTCTCCCAGATTTCTCGGCCTTTTCTATAATATATCTGGCCATCCTGTCCTTTACACTCCCTCCCGGGTTGAAAAATTCAAGCTTCGCGAAAAGGTGGTTCCCGGGGCTGGTGATTCTGTTTATCTTAACAACTGGCGTGTTGCCAATGGTTTCCAGTATATTTTCGTAGATTTTCACTGTATCTCCATATGCCTAGCGCGTCTCCGGATTATAATTTTTGCCCGGAAAATGCCGGTGTCTGGTGCCGCAATGCCGGATCACCCAATGAAATCAGGAGTCCCGGCTACCTGTGATGCCGCGGTTCAGCTTCAGCGTGACGTGCCCAATTGAGGACGTACTGGATGCATTGGCAATAATACCAGTGACGGCAACGGGCTTAATGGCATAGTAAATGTGAAGCCCTTGAGAGTCATCCGCTGAGAATGGGCGTGCAATGAAATCCCCCCATTATTATAGTATTCTCATACCTGCCCAGGATTTGCGATTCCGTGTGCCAGAAGAACCACCTTGAAACCCAAGGTTTGCGCGTTCATGATCTTGTTTTAATGCACGGCCGACAGCCGCCAAAATAGCGGGCAGATCGCTGCATTGTGCATTGCGGAATAGAACCAGAGACGATTCCCCCTTCGATCCTGGGCGTACGTAAGGGAAGGCAGAATCCAAGCAGCAAGGCTTAACGATGGCGCATCTTCCCCCCATAGACATAATGATCAAACAATATTTTTCCGGAATGCCACGTTAAGCGGTAATTTCCTTCCTGATGTTTTCCAGGCTCTTGAGAAACACAGCGCATCCTTTCGATTTTAGGTCTCCTACGAGTTCAGAGGCTATGCTGTCAGCCTCCTTATAATCCCCCTTCGATAGCATTATGGTATACTCCGTTAACCTTGCAAGGCATAGGCTAGGAAAATCGTTTGAAAGCAGTTCCTTTGCGGATCGCAATTTCAGCAATGCTTTTGAGTACTTCCTGCCTTTGAACAGGAGTTGTGCTTCAGCAATCCCGATCAGCCCCAGGGTGCTCTGGTCAGAATTGGTGCCAGACATTCGGGCTGCAGTCCGCAGGTCAAACCGTCCCTTTTCCAGATTGTCTGACCTGATATCGTTCATTATCTTGTACGCAAACGCGAATATCAGGTCACGCGGGTTATATGCAGTGCTTTCGAATATTTCTATGGCTTCCTGGAACAGATCATCCGCCCAACTTAACTTGCCTGACGCAGAGAGAAAAATAGCCTTCTCCACTATGCAATCCGCGTAACTGTAAAATGCATTTGCCGAAAGAAAGCCTTCAATGGCCTGGTCTATGGTAGAAAGCGCATCGTCTACAGCCCCGCTCAGATAGGTAGTCCAGGCAAAATTCGCCAGACTGACGTACAGATTTCTCAGTTCACCCTTTGCCTGATAGGCTGCAATAGCCCTCTGCAGGTAGGAGTGTGCCAGGGCTATCCTTCCCCCCATAACAAGAGGGCCGGACAGGTTAAGCAGCAGGTTAGCCTCGAGAATCTCATCATGGCCTGAGACCAGATTGAGGGCCTCCTGCAGAATTTCCATCGACCTTGTCGGGTCCCCTCTTTCCTCGTATACCTGCGATTCGCCTGACATGGCCTTCACCTTAAGCTCAAGATTTAGGTTATTTTTCCTGATCTGGTGAAAGAGATTGAGAGCCTCTTCCTGCTTTCCCTTCATCAGCAATATCTTTCCCATCCAGAGACGGATCCACTCCGTGGCGAGACCCTGCCCCACAAAGACCAGGGATCTTTCAAGTTCCGCCAGCATATTTTCTAGATAACCTGAATCAATGAGCGCGGGGATTGCCCTGTTCAGGGAATCCACAATTCTGCCATCGTTGCCACTTCTCAGAATGTGGTAAAGACCCTCAATCTGGTATTCGGCTTTCTCGGACTGCAGGTAATAGCTAGCGATCCTGCCATGAATATCATGCTTCGCATCAGTCATGTCATATACTACTTCCCGGACAAAATCGCTCATTGTTATCTTGTTTTCTCTGAATCTCAGGAAGCCAAGATACTCGGCTTCCTCCAGTACCGAATGATCCGATCTCCCGAATATAGAATCCAGTTCATCAATGAGGACATCGCCCCGGAAGAATGATAGATTATGCAGCACCTCGGAAAGATTCTTTCCCAGTGCATCAAGAATTTCCCTGAACAGGAAACTCTTCGATCTCCAGTCCACATTCTTAACCCTACCATAAAGGGAGCTGAAGAGCTTGATCATTAAAGGGTGGCCCCCGGTGATCCTGAATACATCCTCTGAATCCGCCTCATGACCAAGAAGTTCGGAGGCGGAAGTCATATCCAGCCCACCGAGACGAAGAGTGTAAATGGAATCAGATCTGACTGGCATGGGGTCTCTGCTGATTATCTTTACCTGAATTTTTGGCTCAGTGAGCACCAGGTCCTGTACAAAACTGATAATCTCCGGATCCCTGCATTTATGGAGATCGTCGATTATAACGGTCACACCCGTTTTCCTCAGATTATGGACGGACACGTCTATATTGAACCTGTAATCAGTTTCATTTTTTATCAGATTTATAGGCTCTTCATTACCGCATTCCTTGAGGAATACCGCCAGCTTCATTATCAGGTGTCTCAGGGTATCGATCTCTCTTATCCTGTGCCAGAAAACCGGGGCACCTGCAACCGATGCATATTTGGCGAGGAGTGTGGTCTTGCCTATTCCGTGCAGGCCGGTAATGAAAACATGATCATTTCCTTTCAGAATTTCCAGTTCCTCCTTCCTTCCCACGAATTTTGAAATGTGAGGTACCCTTGATTTATAGGAATCAAGGGAAAGCGACTGTTTTGTCTGATCATTCAGCGATGATACAGCTGAGATCTTACCGTTCTGGATGGACAGGCTTATCCTATCGACGTTTAGCCTGTACATCTTCACTGGTTTTCTGTTTGATACAGTCCAGTACTCCGATATTAATCCTGCAGCCTTCATTATCTTGACCTTCTCGGAAATCCTGGTCTCAGGCACCCTCAGTAATTCTCCAAGTTCCTTATTGTAAGAAGGCTTTATTGACAGGGTCTTGAGTATTTCAAGACATTTCCTGTCCGACAGAACTTTCAGGGTCTGAGTAACGGGATCGAATTTTTCCATCGTGGTTGCCGTGATCCATTCAATACGCTATCTTTAAGTTTTTCATACCGTAAGCCTCACCAGACCAAGATGCAGGGCTATGTTCCTGGGTTATCATGTAGCGTAAGGATGAGAAATTGATCTTTCCTGTGAATATGGATAGGATCTTCTGCCAATGATCCTGATGACCAAAATAGTATTGTCACGCAGTGTTAAAAAATTATGATGCAGCTAAAAGCTGCATTCCAGATCCGCATCCGCTAATAATTAAGTCTCCAGTTCACCAGATCCCTTTTCTCTTGGTTATGAAGAGTGCAAGCGCAACTATGGCAGCAGAACCTGCAGCGGCAACAGCAATCAAGATCACGCTGTCTGAACCGGACTGGGCAGGCGTGGCAATTTCTTTGAAGTATACCATGACTGTCACTGGTGATCCGGAAACATTGAGAGTGCCGTTGCTGGTGATTGTGGTGAATCCTGCCACCTGGGTGATGTTATAGCGGTAGGTGCCGTTGGCTCCGCTGAATGTAATATTGGATCTGGTGGAATTTTCCGTCGCGCCGTTGAGAGTCACTACCCACCTGGTTCCGTTTGGTAGACCGGATTCCTCAAACGTTACGTCGTATAACGATACCTTCGAGGATGATTTGGCAAAAGTTATGGCAATAGCTAATCCGGATCCGTCCACTGTCGCTGTACCTGAGGAAGGAGACGCAGAATAACCCGTTGAAATCACTGTATAATCGTAGGTCCCATTAGATGCGTTGAACGTCATTGAAGACGCCGTGGAGGATTCGTAAACACCACCGAAGCCCACCTCCCAGGCTTGCCCCTGTGGAAGACCTGTTTCGGAAAATGTAACGCTATACTGAGAGATGTGGCTGGATATAATGGAAACGGTATCAGAGCCCATGTTCATCACATATATTTCATTGCCCTTACCGGCAATTGCGACAGATTCTGGATCGTACCCTACTGGAACGCTCCCAATGTATGTTTTGCCTGAAACTGATATGAGGAACACGGAAGAAGGATTGCCGTTATAGCTGAAGTTCGCAACAACGAGATAGCCGCTGGCTGGATCAAAGGCCAACGATGTACCTCCATTTGGAATGGTTATGTTGGCAACCACCAACCCTGAGGAGAGATTAACAGCCATCACCAGGTTGGCAGTTCCCGTGAGATAGAGATAGCCGTTTGAGGGGACGAATGTGCTCCCGGTAATTGAATACCAGGATGGGACCGAGATGTTTTTCAGAATAGTGATTCCTGAGATTACGCTAATGTTCGAAGTGTCTGAGTCGGTTAGCAGCACGTTTCCGTTAAGACTGTCGTAGGATAGTGTGAATACCGATACCTCACCAGCAGGCAGAGATATGTTGCCTACCACATTATCCGTCAGGGTGTTTATTACTGAAAGTATGTTGAATCCTGCCTGGTATACGTACAGATAGTGATTGTAACTGTCGAACAGCATATTCGACGGATTCGAACCGCTTCCGGTGCTGATGTACCCAATGATGTTTGCTGTGGAGGCATTGACCAGTGCTATATTGCCCCCCAAGTAATCCGAAACATAGAGCGTGTTGCTGTATGGATCAAGCGCAACGCCGGAGGGTCCGCTTAATCCGGCAGTTATGCTGAAGGTTGACATGTCGGAAGCATTGATGACATAGAGGGCGACTGAATCCGCTACATAGACGAGGTTGCTGGCCCTGTCATATACCATTGAGGATTGCCCATAGATCTGATCAGACTGGTAGTAATCCCCGGTATAGGCTCTATAGCTGTTGAGATCTATAGTGTTGCTTACGTATGGGGTCAATGTGCTCTGGCGTATGAATGACACAGTCATGCCATAATATCCATAGTTGGTCAGGTGGAGGATGCCGGATCCTGGGTAAACGGTGTAGCCGGTTACTGATGAGATCTCGAATGAATAGCTCCCAAGGGGGAGGGTAAAGTAGATATCCGAAGTGCTGGTGCTATGAGTCACCCCGGCTATTGTCACACCCCATGCAGTTCCTGCGGGGAGCCCTGTCTCAGTAAAGACCTCGGTAGCATTGTACTGGAACCCGAAGTTGACCGCTATAGTGACATTATTGCCGGAAATTGGGAAGCTGCCGCTCGCCACCATAGGGAAACCGTAATAGTTGTTGTACACCTGGTATGTGTAACTTCCATTCTGTGCAATGAATGTCGCCGAGCCCAGCGAATAGTAGGAATAGCCTCCAAAGGGAGAGTAAAGATCGCTTTCACTGTAAGTGGTTGTGTTGAACAGTTCTCCCACCCAGTCATTAGCGGACGGCATGCCTGTAGCATCTATTGTGACGGCGTAATACCCCGGTTTGAGATAGAAGTTTACGGTACGGTTGTAGCCGCCCTTCGAAATGTTCAGATACGGGGAGGTGGAATTCTTGACCACTCCCGTAAATGGACTTTGCCAGGATGCCATATCCAGAATAACTGACACAGTGTAGTTTGCCGCGGGAAGGAAGAACGGTACGCTGGGATACGGGCTGTAGGAATAGGCAACCCATGTAGTGTTAATGTAGAGGTACACATACCATGATGAGCCAATCGGCTGGCCGGTCTCACTGTAATTCACCTCGTAAAAATGCAACTGGTCAATCACCGGTGATCCCCTGACCGTTAGGGTTCTCGCAGGCGACCCAAAGTCAGAATCAATGTAATTGCCGTCGATAGAGTTTTCCCAGTAAGTTTTGAGATAATAGGTATAGGTTCCGTTTGCAAGGTATAAGGTCAATTCCGGAGTGCCAGCAAAAATTAATGAATAAGAAGTGCCTATTAATATATATACGCCCCAACTTGCATTGGTGAGGTTGATGCCAGTTTCCTGGAAAGTGGCTGCATAAACACCTTTGTAGGAAACGCTCACTGAATTTGTTCCCGTGACAACGTCCATGGGGACTGGAGTCGCATTAGAGTAGGTTAATACATAATTGGATGTATAGACGTTCCTTGTGTAAGTATACTTTCCGGAATCCAGGTAGAGCGAAAACTCCGTTGCGGTAGTTTCTCCAGTATTAATTTGAGACGGAAGTATACTGGTATTTGAGATCGCAATACCCCAGTACGCGCCAGAAGGGAGCCCTTTTTCAATGAAAGTGACGTTCTGGAGGCTGAATGAAACCGAATGGGCCGATGTCGAGGTGTTAATGTAACCTTCTGCAAAAAAGTAGCTGAACCCATGATTCAATATCACGTCTGCCCGATATGAATAATTACCAGGAAGCACGTATGTTGTAAATGAGCTTGAGGTGCCAAATATGCTGTTGTAGTATGTGGACGTGTTGGCGAGGGATATTCCCCATTCAAACGGATAACCGGTGGCAGAGAATTTCAGTGAATCGAATGCAAGCGCCACTACCGGGTTATTGCCACTCACAGCGACTTTTCCACTGGTAGTGGTAATCAGAAGGTTGTCGCTCGTCGTATAAACTGTGTATGAATAGGTGCCACCAGCAACTATAAACTGCAGCGTGGAATTTGTCGTCATCAAGGTTGATGAGAATCCAGAAGTGTTACCGATTCCGACTCCCCACTGGGCCCCTGCAGCCATTCCGCTCTCCTGAAAAATTATCGTGTTGAAAACCAGGTTCTCAGCGATGTTAGCGCTACTAACCTTCACAATGCCAGTCAGAATATATGGAGACTCTCCCTGCACATATGCGAAGTACAAATAACTGGAGTTGGTTGCATTGAAGCTTATGGAAGAGAGATCAGACGCCTTGTAGAAGCTGCCGAACTGGACTGCCCACCCTTTTCCTGAAGGCAGACCAGTCTCACTGAATGTGACTGAATACGTACTGCCTGTATTGAGTGCCTTATGCAAAACAGACATGTGCGGAGCATTT
>JAKATN010000006.1 GCA_021818715.1 Thermoplasmata archaeon | reverse complement strand
TGGAAAGTACAGGGTAATCATGAGTATAGAAAGGGAGAAACTCGTGATCCTTGTGGTTGAGGCGGGAAACAGAAAGAATGTTTATGATGATTTGTAAATCCCAGTAAAATGCATTCAGACAGGTTTTGACATTCTGGTCCATGTCTTATAAAATTCTTCTGATAGTCCTAAAACCTTTACGAATCCGCTTTTCTCGTAAAAAGTAATGGCCTGTTTATTAATCAGTGGCGTATCTACGACAATAGCTTTCAACCGATCCTTTGGTATTCCTCTTAATAGAAAACTACCGATGCCTTTTCTTCTGTAGCGGCTATCGACTACTATCTCTTCGATATAAAAATCCCCTAATGAACAGCTATGCTCAGAGAGAACTTCAGTCTTGCTGCTTCCAGCCAGCCATCCTGCAATTTCCGAATTGATCTCAACGACTAGACACAGATAAACATCTCTTTTCACATAATCCTCGACTACATTTCTGTCAATGATCAGTTGGAAATCCCTAGAGGAAGAGTTATTAACCGTCAGATACGGACTTAGTGAGTTTTCCAGCATAATGTACATACTTTCAACGTCTGCATCCACGGGCTTTCTCAGCAAAAGTTCTGTGGCCTTCATTCTTTTTATGTAGCGTAGCGTTGACTCATTAACGTTTTGGTCAGGAATTCTGCGTTTGACCTGGCTGAATCAAGTGAAAAAGGATAGGTAGGGATTCGAACCCTAATAGATGGGATCTGCAGTCCCACGCATAACCACTCTGCCACCTATCCATTCCGGCAAGTTATGGAAAAAGCTATCAGGTATTTAATGGATGCAGACCAGTATATGGGTGCTCCGAAAAGGTATGTTATGATAACATATCTGGAAAATGAAGATCAAACAATTAACGCGTTGCGAGGCTTGAATATAACTGATCTGATAGTGCGACGAAGTTCCCGCACAGTCGAGCTTGATTTTCACTCAGAACTGGATCAGAGCAAAATTGTTCGGAATTCTGAAATAGAAAACTCCGACTTCGTTTTCTTTTTGACGGAGGAGCTCGATGTAGCGGTGAGCGAAACTGAGATTGAGAAATCACTGGATGAAGCCTTTTACCTGATCAATTGCGGAAGATACTGGCAGGCTCATGTGCTTCTGGAGACTGTCTGGAAACCAGCCACACAGAAAAGGAACAGGGAGGTCCTTCGTTCCCTGATACTCCTCTGTGCCTCCAGGGTCAAGGTGCAGATGGCGCAAACAGGGGAATCAATGAGGTTGTTCGCCAGCGGTATTCAGCTGCTTGAGAATAACCTCAATGATCCGGATTTGATTGAAACAGTAATCAGGGAACCCGAAAATTCTTTGCGGATCACCCCCGGCAGATTCAGGCGATACCTGTCATAGAAGTTATTTAATCAGCTTCCAATTACAGAGCACGTCGATGATCAGCATTCTTCAGGCACTATCGAATGAAAACATAGGGAAGTCCGTATCAGTTAGGGGATGGGTCTACCGTTCCAGAAGCGTTGGAAAAAAGTCATTCCTCGTTATCAGAGATTCGACCGGCATAATTCAGGCAGTTGCAGAGGAGCCGAACCTTACCCCGGAGGATTTCAAGTTAGCCTCCTCCCTCACGGTGGAAAGCAGCCTTGAAGTGACCGGGACAGTAAAGGAGGATAAGAGGGCACCAGGAGAACGGGAGCTTCTGATTTCCTCATTGAAGGTTTACTGCCGTAACGATAGCTTTCCCGTGGCCAAGGATAAGAGCGAGGATTTCCTCCTTGACATAAGGCACTTATGGCTTCGCAGCCGGGAATTCACCTCAATGCTCAAGATCAGGGATACTGTTTTCAGGAGTTTCAACGACTATTTCTACTCCCGCGGCTACTATCAGGTACAGGGGCCGATGATGGTTTCAACAGCCACTGAAGGAGGATCCACGCTATTCAAGGTTCCATTTTTCGGGCAGGAAGTCAATCTTACCCAGAGCTCACAGTTCTATCTAGAAACAATGATTTTCAGCCTCGAGAAAGTATTCACCGTCGCCCCTAGCTTCAGGGCAGAGAAATCCAGGACATGGAGACATCTCACCGAATACTGGCATGCAGAGGGCGAGGCGGCCTGGTACGGAAACGAGGAAATGATGAAGGAAGAGGAGGGGATGATGGACTATATCATCTCGGAAGTCACCAAACGAAATGCTGAGGATCTTGAGCGGGCTGGAAGGGACACCAAAAAACTCAGCAGCATGAAATCCCCTTATCAGAGAATCCCCTATTCTAAGATTATTGACCTGGCAAACGAGATAGGACTCACCCTGAAGTATGGCGATGACCTGGGAATGGAGGAGGAAAGGGCAGTGACAAAGCGCTTTGAGAAACCCATTTTCGTTACGGATTTCCCTGTGCAGCTGAAGAGTTTCTACCACAGGCCGAACCCTGAGAACCCGGAAACCGTCCTGTGCCACGATCTCCTGGCCCCAGAAGGTTATGGTGAAATCATCGGTGGCGGAGAAAGAATATGGGAACTCGAAGTCCTTAGGAGAAAGATCAGGGATTTCGGGATGAATGAGGAAGACTATTACTGGTACGTGGATCTCAGAAAATATGGCAGCATACCGCATTCCGGATTCGGCCTTGGACTTGACAGGCTCGTTACCTGGATTTGTGGACTTGACACGATAAAGAACGCCATACCGTTTCCCAGGACGATAAGAAGAACCAAGCCTTGATTGAATGACATACAGGGATTTTGTCAGTGCTCTGAAGGGAGAAGAACACGAGAGGGTGCCCGTCTGGTTCATGAGACAGGCTGGAAGGTATCTCCCTGAGTTCAGGGCAATCCGCGGTGATATGGGCATAAAGGAGATCTGCCTTGACCCGGAAAGGGTAGCGGAGATCACCACAACCCCGGTAAAGAAATTCGGGTTTGATGCTGCAATAATTTTTCATGACCTTGTTCTCCCGATGGAGGCAATGGGTTTTGAATTCGACTACCAGCGCGGGATCGGCCCAGTTTCAAGCATGGCACTTCTAAGCGCGATGAAAAAGGGGAAGTTTGTTGCTTATGAAAGCAGTTCGGATAGGTACCCAATCGAGAAATCTATAAGCCTGTTCAGAAACAAAAACAAAGATACTCCGCTGATAGGCTTTGCAGGCGGACCTCTGACGCTGATGTCATACATAGTTCAGAGCCGACATGACGGTGACCTGAACCTGACGCGGGAGTTCATTGCACGACATCCTGCGGAAACCAGAAAAACACTGGACATGCTGAAAGAAATGATTATAGAATTTACCAGGGCCCAGGTGAAAGCGGGCGTGGTGGCAATTCAGATTTTTGACAGCTGGGTAGGAAACCTCCCCAGATCCTTTTTCACTGAATTTTATGAAATCCACCTAAGGGAAATCGCCTCCGAGCTAAAGGGGCTTGCGCCAATAATTTATTTCTCTTCTGGAAGCAGCCATCTTGACGACTTGCTCCAGGATGCAGGGTTCGATTTTCTAAGCGTTGACTGGAGGCACGATCTCCCGTCTTACTCGAGGGAGGTCAAGCCGGAGACGGGCCTGCAGGGAAATCTGGATCCTGTAATGACCTGCATCGAACCTGAGATCGCGATAAGGGAAACGGAAAGAATCCTTTCCTCGCTGGCAGGGAGAAGCAACTATATTTTTAATCTTGGTCACGGCATACCGCCACACGCGAGGATCGACACAGTAGGGCGCTTAGTGGAGGCGGTGCATGCATTCCCAGGATAAATATGGAAAGACAGCAGTGCTGCTGATGGGTTATGGAAGCCCGGACAGGCTGTCGGATGTCAGCAAATACCTTTCTGGCATTTACGAAGGAAGACCTGTCCCGGACTATGCCCTTGCGGAAAACCTCGCTAAATACAGCATGTTCGGTGGATCGTCCCCTTCAAACCATATCTTGCGGGAACTCAGGGAGAAACTTGAAGCAGCGATGTCTGGCATGGTCACCGTGCTGCTTGCGTTCAAACACTGGAAGCCATGGATTTCTGATGCTTACAACTTGCTAAACGGCAGTACCGTTAAATCGATTACGGGCATTCCATTGTTCCCGTTTCCGTCGAAAAACGTAGAGATGTCGTACCGATCCGAATTTGAGAAGATGAATTTGGAGCATGGCCTTTCCGGGAGATCAAGTTTTGTCAACGGCTTTAGTAAAAATGGAAAGTTCAGACATCTCTGGAAATCGCTTATAAAAGGGACTGGAAGAGAAGGAGATTCGAAAACGCATTTCCTGTTCAGTGCTCACTCGCTTCCCAATTCTCAGGCAGAAGCCGATTACATGGATAGTTTCAGGGACTCGGTGGAAGATGTCGCGGCTGATCTTGGACTCCGGAACTATTCATATGGTTTTCAGAGCCAGGGCAGATATGGATCAGGGTGGTCACAACCCAGGATAGAGGATTCCATCGCATCCATAGGAAGAGGGATTGCACATGTTGTGGCTGTCCCTATTGGATTCTGCTATGATCACCTGGAGATCTTATATGATCTGGATTTTATTGTTGGCAACATGATAAGAAATATGGGTATTGCATATAGCAGAACAGAACTCCCGAACAACTCCAAGGAGATGCTGGAATTGCTGAAAGAAATTGTATTGTCAGAGGTGAAGACAAATTGAGAAGCGTAAATCTGTTTTATTACGGTAGTGGAGATTTCGTCAGAGAAATTGGAAAAAAGGGCACCCAGAGCGATATCACCCTGTATGGGAGAAAGACTGATGACTGCGTTTTCACCATCCTGCACCCATCCATGTTCCCGGAAAAACTCTCCTCACTCACAGACTCAATAGCTCCCGTGGACGCTGCAGTACTACAGGTAGATTCAATTGACCGCAGCCTTGGAGAGGTAATAATGGCTCTTGATCTGTTCAGCATCACCAGCGGGATCATATATGCCAATGAGGAAAACCAGGAAAAACTCAAGAAGATTATTTCAGGCACAAATCTGAAGAACTATGGCTTCGCCGAAGGCGGAGGCGGGGATGTGATCGCAAAAGCGGAAAAATTCCAGCACAGAACCCAGGGGAAAGGAGTAACTGTTCTTGTTGATCACTTTTTCACCGTCAGGAGCGTTGGCACTGTAGCTCTTGGCTTTGTGCTGTCCGGAAGGGTGGAGAAGCACCAGGAGCTTCATGCAAGTTACGGGAAAAAGGAAGTCCAGGTGAAGTCGATCCAGGTGCAGGATGAAGACGTACCTGAGGCCGACGCGGGCACCCGGGTTGGCCTGGCGCTGAAGAACATTGATACTGAGGAACTTGAGCGGGGGATGATACTCAGCAGCGATGAACTGGAAACAGAGAAATCGCTGACTGGCACCATTTCCCCCCATCCTGCAGTCAGGAACAGGATGCCGGAAAACGGGGAGATATTTCTGGCCTCCACCATGAGGTACCAGAGAGGCACCATGTCCGGAAACAAATTGGACCTGGATTCACCGATCTATATGCTGGGCAACGAAGGAGTGATCTGCTCAAATACGGCAACTCCGAGAATCCTGGGATCCTTCAGGATGCCCTGATGCCGGTGCTTTTTATTTTTGCCGCAATGGATTCCTTCGTTCCAATATCCCTCCTGTGATAGTAATTCCCGGATATCCATTCAAGTGAATTCTCGACTTTTCTTGATGCCTCCCAGATCTTGCCAGCGCTTGCGATCACGGCCAGGGCTCTGGAGCTTGTAGTCTTCACCTTTGTCAGGCTTCCACTCACGGAAGCATAATACAGTCGCGGATTGGATTGGAATTTATCAGCCTGAACAGCAAGATCAACGACCTTCGGATCAGATCCATAACCGGGAGGCACCACGTATTTCAGCACCGTGGAAATCGCTTCAAAAGTAATCCTGTTTTTAATGGAACCGTCTGCAATTCCGAAGAGGGTCTCAAGAAGTGACCCCCTCATCAGGAAAATTGCATTTATCCCCTCCGGATCCGCAAAACGGGCATTGATTTCGATTATCAGGGTCTCTGTTCCGGTGAACATAAACTGGCCGTAAAGTACCCCATGGAATTCAGATCCTTCCTTGCGGAGGGAGGCCGCTACCTGCCTCATGGTTTCTTTTGCCATTTCTACAGACTCGTTGCTGAGAAACGGAAGACGGTGATCCGACGAGGTAATGGATCCCATGCCTCCGGTGTTGGGGCCGAGATCACCTTCCAGTGCCCTCTTGTAATCCTGGGCGACAGGCATAAAAAGCAGGCTGGATCCGTCAGAGAATGCCTGCAGCGAAAACTCCTGACCGTAAACCTTTCTCTCGATGAGAACCTGACCTTCCTTTTTTATCAGCAAATCAGCTATTTTCAACCCTTCCTGGTCCGAGGCAAAGTGGTCTCCCTTTACCTTGACTCCTTTGCCTCCAGTAAGCCCGATGGGCTTTATGACATACTCCCCGCCAAGATCATGGAAGTACTCTCCCAGCCCTTCAGGACTTTCGAAAACACGGTTACTGATTTGACCTGGTATCCTGTGCCTGTCAACAAGCTCCCGCATGAAAGCCTTGGAGGTTTCAATCCTGGCCGCTCTCCTGCTCGGAGATGCAACCCTTATTCCTCTCTCAAGCAGCCTGTCCACAAGATCGGTTTCAAGTGCGCTGTCCGGGCTTACGAAAACCAAATCCGCCTGGTTCCTCACTGCATACCTGAACAGTGCTTCCGAATCAGTCTCTTTCACCACAAAAACGTTCTCTGCCATAGATACAATAGAAGGGTTGAGGTGGGACAGACAGGCATGTATAACCGCCCCGTCTTCAACCAATTTTCTGCATATTGCGTCCTCGCGTGCTCCGCCACCCACCAGCATTACCTTTATCATTGCTTCCGATCCTCCGGGTTCCTGGGCATTTCGTCAGGCCTGACACCAAAATACCGGAAGAAATTGCTGCTGATCCTGAAGACTTCTGCCCTGCCAACTTTCCGGGCAATGATAAGTTTCTTTTCCTTCAGCTTTTCTATTATCCGGGGATAGCGGTCGCCAAAATTTTCCCTCATTTCGGTCCTGGAAAGCCCGCCTGACGTGAAAATCATGCCAAGGGCTTTAAGATCCGTCTGTGAGAATTCCTTTTCAGCCACGGGATAAACGTACTGTACATATTCCGGTTTCAGCTCGATCCGGTATCTGTTGCCTGCCTTCCTGATTTCAAGTGCAGATTCCCTGTCTTTGTAAACTTTCATCAGGGATTTCAGCACCCTTGAGCATTGGTTCGTGTCCATATGAAGCAACGAGGCGATTTCTCTCAATGTCAGCGGGGTGCTTGATCCAAACAGGATGCCCTCGATCTTGCACATTTCGCACATAATATAGCTGCATGGGAATTTCCCGGCCTCTATATTATATTTGGCGGCTGCAAAGGGTATCTCACTGCTACGCCCGTACCTAAACATTTATACAGAGTCTCATGATAAATAGCGGGTGCGTTTAGCGTTGTACATAGCCGGATTAGACTATCTGTTAGCAGGGTTGACTCTGGCCCTGTCGTTTCTCCTGATCGTCATCGCCGGAAGGGCATATTCTAAATCCAGATTGAAGATACTAAAGCCTCTGCTGATGGTATTTGCGTTAGCCTTTTTGGCATCTGTGCTTATCTCACTCAATCTTCTTGGTCTGGTTTCATTTCCGTACTATGATTCCATACTCCTGTTTCTTTTTCTCTCCATCCTGATCATGTATCTTTACCTTTTATCCGGGCTGAGCTGATAGATGGAAAAGGGTAGTTCAAGAGAAGTGCTTCTTGCCGTTATAGAAAGCAACCCTGGACTTCACTTCAGGGAATTGCAGAGGCGAACCGGCCTTGCAGTGGGACAACTCGAATACCATTTATATCAGATGGAAAAGGACAGGACTATAGTATCCAGGAGGGACGGTAGGCTCCTCCGCTATTTTTCCAATATATCAGGTAATGCACTCGAACGAAACCTTTCATACCACCTCAGAAGCAAGTTTTCCAGGGATTTGCTCGTGGAACTCCTGCGTAACAAGGGTAATTTGACTCTTTCATGGAAGCCTGCAGACAGGAAGAGGGAAGCCCTGGAAACGATGGCTGAAGATTCCATATTGAGCTTCACGGTCAGCGGGAATCGCACAAAGGTGGAACTTGTCGACTATGACACCATCAGGAATTTTCTCATCAGAAACAGGGAAAAGTTCCTGGACAGCCTTGCTTCGTCACTCATCAACCTGTTTGATCAAAGCTAGACTATGCGCCTCCTCCTGTAAACTCCGTAGCCTGCAAGCAGCATCAGACCGGCAAATCCGGTTCCAGCCAAAAGCAAGAACAGGTGCTGGTAGAGAAAATTCACTGCCTGGATCACGGGCTGCGGAACTGAAATCTGGTTTGGCTCGATGTCAACGGCGGGGATCATGAAGTTTGGATCCTCAATCAGTACATGCGTAGCGGATGTCATATTGTAGAAGAATATCACTGACTGCCTGCCAAATCCCAGGTCGTCTGTAAAGTTGTAAAGGTTCTGCAATCTGCTGTCAGCCGAATAAGTTTCATTCCACCAGAAGAAGGCTGAGGCGCTGGTCCGCATGCCGAAATAGAGTTCTATGCCGCTATGCATATTGTGATCTGGCTGGTACCTTACCGCCACTCTGTTGTACTCAGCATACTTGTAATAGGAAATGCCGTCTACATACTGGATAAGGAACAGAAACCCAGGCGGTGCCTGTGAAGGGAAATTGTAGGAGTAATTGAGTTCTAGCAGCGAATAGTTCTGACCAGGGTAATTGTTTTGCAGCGAGTTGTTCTGAAACACAGACACGCTGTAGTTTCTGGAAACGCTTGATCTGGTGAGGTTTACATAAACGTTTACAGGGATTTGCCTGACCAGTGAAGGATTGAGCGGTAGACCCTGCATGTTCAGTATGTTCTTGAGCCCGGGTATCGAGTCTTCCAGTGAAGTAATGTTGGAAAGGTTCACAGGGAGGTACTGGGAGATATTGGAAAGTTCCATTTCGTTCACCACCTTCAGTTCCAGTTGTGTACTGTATTCGACCTGATTCTGTGATATGCGCAAAACGTCCCATTTCGAGTCAGCAAACGCTGACCCGTAAACTGTTCCGCCCGGACCTATAAATCCAAGCCCAAACACTTTCATGGATAGGGATGTATTCTTTGTAATGTTGATGGCCAGCCCGGGGGAATTCTGAAGCTGAAGGATTACAGAATTTCCTGAATACTGGGATCCTGATTGATGCTGAATCCCATAAGCTCCGCTTACAGACGGTATGGTCAGAAGTATTATGGCAATTATGGGAATGGCCTTATGCATCAATGTTCAAGCATAGCTGGCTATAATTAACTATTTGTGGTACAACCCGGGCATCTAGAGAAATTCCTCCTCCAGCTCGAGCATGACCTGGTTAAGGACGCTGTCAAATGTAGAATCCGTAAATTCCCTCAGCCCTCCTATCTCTGTCCTGAGTTTGGCTATGAAAGATTCTCCGTCCCGGTCAAATTCAATGTTACAGATGAGTTCCTGCATAAAATCAAGCCCGGATTGCATACTGCTAATAATTCTTTCCCATCTTCCCTCGCGAATTTGAACTGACTTTCCCGATCGCTGAGAATTTTGCGCAGAGAAGATAAATTATGTGAACTGCATACTAGATCGTGTATCTGGTACGGTACTCCGAAATTGGCCTGAAAGGTCACTGGGCACGTGCCTCGATGGAGAAACTCCTTGTGCGGAATCTTTCCCTTTCGCTTAAAGCCGCGGCAATACCGGCCAAGACGGCCAGGATGAACGGAAGGTTCTTCGTTGAATGCGAGAGATGCGAGGCGGCTGAATCCGCGATCCTTACAACATTCGGGGTGAAGTCTATATCCTGGGTTGAGGATGTTTCCTTCGATTCGCTGGAAGAACTTCTGCAGAGATCATATGCATACTTCAATGACTATGTCAGGGGAAAGCGCTTTGCAATCCGGGTGAGAAGACTGGGTACCCACAGCTTCAGGTCCAGGGATGTCGAAATTCAGCTGGGAAACATGCTCAACCCAATTTCTGCCGGGGTCGACCTGTCCAGCCCCGATACTGTGGTGAGCATTGAGATTAGGAATTCCAGGGCATATTTTTACATGGATACCCTGCATGGACCAGGCGGGTTGCCTATAGGCAGCCAGGGAAGGATGCTTTCCCTGATTTCTGGAGGCATAGACTCGCCGCTTGCGGCATGGTACCTGATGAAAAGAGGAGTCATGGTGGATTTCCTCTTTGTCTCGCTTGCCGATCCGTTCGACACAGACATAACGGTGGATCAATACAGAAGGCTTGTGGCAGTTTGGGGTCATGGATATGCGTCGAGGCTCTTTGTGGTAGATGGCACACCGTTGATAGAGATGGCTGGCCCCGATGGTGAATGGAAATATTCAAACGTCACCTTCAAGAAAGCTCTTTACAGGATTGGCGAACAGCTTGCAATGCGGCTCGGTTCCATGGGTCTCATTACAGGAGAGTCTATTGGACAGGTTTCTTCACAGACTACAGAGAACCTGTTTGCCCTCTCTACATCAGTGAGAATCCCGATTTACAGGCCGCTCATAGGGATGGACAAGGACGACATTGTTGCAGAGGCAAGGATGAAGGACCTGCTTCCTGCCCGCAATCTGGGAGAATTCTGTTCATTCTTTGCGGACAGACCGATAACCAGAATATCAAGGGAGGAACTGGAATCGGATGTCATATCGAATGATCTTGTTGAGTCCATGGTCTCCGCGGCACGAACTTTCAACAAGGACGATGCAGAGATATCAGAGCCTTTTGCGGATGCGGGAATTGAAGATCTTGGGAAGGAGTTGAAATCGGGAGATGCCATGGTAATCGACATGAGAAGTGATGAGAAATACAGGGAATGGCACTATCCGGGATCGATAAACGTGAGGCTAGGCGAACTGGAAAGCTACGTCTCGAAGCTGGAACGCAGCCGGGCCCTGATCCTGTACTGCAGCAAGGGCCTGATTAGTGCTCGCGGGGCCAGCCTGCTCAGAAGGAAAGGGTACAGGGCAATGTTTTCCGACGCTGATCACGTCAGGGCATTTGCTGAAAAAACCTCACAATTTGATAAATGATTTAATAGCAATCCTAAATTGCCATGGCGATAGCAGGGATGGAATTACAGAAAAAAGTCGAAGAGCTTACCCCTCACGAACTTGCATCAAAGCTTCAGGATGGTGAGAAATTCTTCATCATAGACGTTCGAGAACCATTCGAATTCACAGGGGAACTCGGGCACATAGCGGGATCAATCAATATACCGATGCAGGAAATTCCTGAAAGGTTTGAGGAACTCAGGGAGATGTCTGCGACGGGAAACCTGGCCTTTGTATGCCACAGCGGCGAAAGAAGCTATTATGCCTGCGCATACCTCAATGACGTGAATCTGAAAAACACGTGCAACGTGATTGGAGGAATGATAAAATGGCATCTTTCAGGACTGGACGTGGAATATTCTGACCAGGGATAGACAGAAATGACGTTTTATCTGATAAAATCCGCAAAACGGGCCGCACTTTACGATACATCAAACTCCGTTGTAAAGTTTCAGGACAGGTCGGTCAGCCTGGCTGGAAACAAGGTATACACGCCTGGTGATCAGATCATGGTTGATGGAGAGAGATTTGATGTGCTCATCCCGAATGCAGCCAACATACCGGAGCTTTTCAGGAGAAATACCCAGGTAATTCATCCAAGCGACTATGCATACATGATTTTCAGATCCGGCATCACGATGAACTCGCGGGTGCTGGAATCTGGGGTGGGCGCAGGTTCACTTTCTGCAGCAATCCTCTGGGTTCTCTCCGGAGGAGAGCTGGTAAGCGTTGACAACAATCCAGAAAGCCTGAAGAATGCCAGGGACAATGTATCACCATTTTTTCAGGAAAGGAAATGGACCCTCGTTGAAGGGGACGTGCGGGCATTGAATGTACCGGGTCAGTTTGATGCCGTTTTCCTTGATATCCCTGACCCATGGAATGCACTGGGGAACCTGTCAGGATACATGAAACGCGGAAGTACCATAATCACGTACAGTCCTAACTTCAACCAGGTTGAGGATACGGTGTCAGTGATGGAGGAAAGCGGGTATCTGCACCTTGAAACCTGTGAACTTATCAAGCGGAACATCCTGGTGAGAAAGGGCCACACAAGGCCGGACAACCGGATGGTTGGACACACCGGATTCATTACTGTGGCAATCAGGAAATAGCCGATGAACGGATGCAGATCTCAATCTCCCGCTTCAGAATAAATCAGCTTCCTTGCGTAGGGTGACATTTGGAAAAAAAAATCCCGGCTTCCGGATTTGAACCAGAGACCTGCGGATTACGGCGGCATTCCAACATTGGATCTTCCTCTACAGTCCGCCGCTCTACCAACTGAGCTAAGCCGGGCTCTGCTCCATAACTGTGATATATAAAATTCTTGTGAAATGGAACACAGTTAGAATTGGCGGCTGCAATATCGGAACTGTCCTGTACCAACCGCGTAAAATCAATCAGCATACTCTTTTTATCATGCTTATCATAACCCTCCGGAGTGTAACCATGGAGTCTGAGGACATTGAGGGCTCCCTCGTAAAATATTATGACGGGAAGGCTGTTAATGCGATTGTCGGCATAAAGTCAGAAATGGACAAGGTTGACTCGCTATCGAAAACTCTCGCAGGGAATCCCAGTATCCGGGACGTGTTCATAGTTACGGGGGACTTTGATATCATAATCAAGGTGAGGTTTCCGGAATTCTGGAACCTGCATGAATTTCTTGTTGACGAGTTGATAAAACTTCCTGGGGTGAGGGAAACAAAGACAATGATGGTTCTCTCAACACTTAAGGACTCCGGAAATTCAACAACAATGGGGTGGAAACAATGAATCAGAATCTTTTCAATGAAGTGATACAGTTGCTGGATGAGCTCAGCCAGGATGTGTCGGTGCCGAAGAATGTCAGAAAGATTGCGCTGGATTCGAAGACCAAGTTGAACTCCCAGAAAGACAGCTTGGATCTGAGGTGCGCAAAGGTCATTTCTACTCTTGATGACCTCACCAATGATCCCAACGTCCCATCTGTAGGCAGAACGTTTCTTTATACCATAATCAGCAAGCTTGAGGCCCTGTCAAAAAGTTGAATTTCAACTGCTTGAATTATTATATATAGATACTTATTTATATTCATAATATATTATGGTTATAATGCCAGTTAGTGAAGAATCGGACAGGCTTGCAAAATTTCTGATTATTTCAGATGTGCCGAGAAGCGTTGCCTATACCCTGGTATACATAAGGGACAAGAATGAGATCACAAGCGTTGAGATAGAGCGGGAAACCGGGCTGAGGCAACCGGAAGTCTCCATCGCGATGCAATGGCTGAGAAGGAAGGGATGGATAAACAAACGTAACATGAAAAAGGAAGGGAAGGGGAGACCCATTCATGGATACAAGCTTTCCAAGGGTTTCAATGAGATACTGGAAGAGATCATCCAGGACCTTTCGGCAAAAATCGGCGAGATCAACGGAACCATCGATGCCCTGAAAAGTTTCAAGAAATAGTTCAAAACGTCATCCTAGCTATTGATTTATCCTTTGCAAAAATCAAGAGATTGGCTATTCCGTTGAAGATGCCCGCCTCTATCACTCCAGGGATTGCCTTCATTTTCTTTTCTAGGATTCCCGGGTCGTCCACACCTGCAAAGGTACAGTCTGCTATAATGTTGCCCCCATCCGTAATGAATTTGCCTTCATGCCTCAGTGCAACGTTGCATCCCAGTCTCTCAAGATTCCTTACTGTCATGTTTTTTCCGAAGGGAAGAATTTCAACCGGAATGAGGGTTTCACCATGAAAATCCTGCCGCAATTTGGTTGAGTCTGCGATAATCACAACATAACTGCTGTTGTACGCCACCACCTTTTCCCTGAAAAGCGCTCCACCGCCACCCTTTATTAATGTGCCGTGCAGATCGAATGCATCAGTTCCATCGACGTCGACGTCCACGTGATTGATATCCAGATCGAGCGGAATCCCAAGCTTGCGCGCAACTTGCTCTGTTTGTCTGGAAGTAGGTATTCCTGTGATTTCAAGGCCGTCCTGAACGAGTGCAGCCAGGCCTTCCAGGAAATATTTCACCGTAGAGCCTGTTCCAAGACCAACGCTCATTCCGTCCTTTATTAACTTCAGCGCTTCCACGGCAACCAGCTTCTTTTCAGCCTCCAGATCCTGCATCTCATCATGTAGCACCTCGTATTATTTGATATCTCTTTGCCCGTCCATTTAATCCGGACACCGGCGTGAAACTCTGTTTCATATGTCCGCTATGGGCTTTTCACAGGCAAGGCTGTAAAATCACGTGCTGTCCCGTGAACATATGATGATAGGTTAAATAGGAAATCCCTTTCTGGCTTTATGGATCCCAAGAGCTGGAAAGAATCATTTGCAATGGTACAGAGGGTGGTTCTCCCGCCGGACACCAATGTCTTTGGCAATCTTTACGGCGGCCGGCTGATGGAATGGATAGACAATGTTGCCTCAATATCAGCCTTCAAGCATTCCAGAAGCAAGGTTGTCACCGGCAGCATTGACTCACTTTACTTTTTGACTCCCATTAAAATGGGAGACATTGTCACCATTGAGTCAAAAATAGACTACGTGACAAGGGAGACTATGGAGGTTGAAACCACCGTCTTTACGGAAGACCATAACACTGCTGTTAAGCGATTTGCAACCAGGGCCTTCCTAACATATGTCGCTGTTGATGATCTCGGGAAACCAGTTCAGGTTCCTGACCTGAAAATAGAAACAGAAGAGGACAGAACAAGATGGGATGAGGGCGCGAGAAGAAGCGAACATCGCAAAAAACAACTGAAGGAGATAAAGCAGTTCCCTCCTAAGTTCTGAAAACCGGCTGGAATGCGGGTAATTTAAGTAAAACCTGCACATACGGACCGGATGCACATAAGTGAACTTGTGGTACAAAGTGGAACTTTTACCTCTGTTTCAGACATAGTGAACCGTTTTTTTGCACTCATAGTCGGCGTATCCGCTGTTATAGTCGCTCTACTATGGCTGCCTATAGCCATAGGCTTTTTCAGCGAAGACGAGAAACGCCGTGCCGAGGCAAAAATACGCGCGAAATACGCTTTTTTTGGAACTGTGATCTTCATCCTTGCGATCACCGGAACCCTGTACGCTATAGTATACTACGTAGCTACGGGTACGTGATCCTTTGGCACCTGGGCCGGGTATCAGCTCAGTAATTTCACAACTCCTGTCCGCTTTTCTTGCTATCGCACAGGAATCCACTGCAGTGCTCTGGAACCTGCTGTTATCACAGGGATTCCAGCCTTCCAAAAGTTTCGGAATGCTTCTCAATCCAGGCATGAATGGCTTTCTTGGAAATTATCAGGGTTTCCTCAGTGGAAGCCTGCCTGGCTTGATTGCCCTTTTTATGTCTATCTCTGCTCTGTACTTCATATACAGGGCTTCACTTTCACCTTCCCTTAACGGAGGAACCCTCCACAAGCCAATATATGCAATCATTCTGGCTCTGATGTCACTTGAAATTCTGTACGTTCTGCTTTCTCTTGAGTCATATGTTTTCGGCAGTATATGGTCATCCGGCGTTGACTGGGATACTCTGATTTTGCAGACTTCCGGGTCAAGCCTTCTATCGGGCAATGGCATCGTAAGGTTCATACTGATTGCAGGTTACGACATTCCGATCATTGCGATTTTTGTAATCATGGCCGTTCGCGCGGCGCTTCTGCTGTTTGCCTATGTCACACTCCCTTTCATATCCCTTGCGATAATGATTCCGCCAATTGAGAAATACGCGCTGACTGTGTGGAGAACGGTAATTGAATCATCTGTCCTTCCCATATTCATGCTGCTGGCCTTCTATCCGATGGTCATGGTCCCGGGAAATTCGCTGGTTCAGATAGGATCTCTATTTCTTTCTGCGTCAATACCGCTACTGCTGGTTGAACGTTCCAGGATATTTGGAAACCTCACCGGAAGCCTTACCAGCGTCACAATGTTTGACAGTCTCTTTGAAAGCGTTTCTCCTTCAATGGCAATTCCTGCGATTGAGAACTATGTCCTGGACAGCACGCTAGCCGGTGAAATGCAAAGGATGGGGCTCCCGCCTGTGGCAGGGGGAATTGAAAATGGATCGGCGAGGAATACTTATGCAGTTGACTGGAACGCCGCTTACCAGAAATCCTACGCTGAGAAGCCATGAATCGTCCTGCTGCTACCCCATCGAATGTTCTAGAAGGAATAAGCGGTGATGCGAAGCACATTCAATATACGCTGATAGCTCTATGTCTGGTAGTTTCGTTTCTTGTGTGGAAGTGGAGCGCATTCCTAGGAATCATCCTTCTTGCAACTTTCATATGTGTCCTCATACTGGCAATCGTAAGAAGGGAAAATAGCAGCAGGCATTCCGGGAAAATAGGTCAGAGTCTGAGCCCATCAGATATTTCGATCAACGGGAATTTTACGAGGTTTTCTGAAGGGAATGGAACGTATTTCATAACAAGGGTTCAACCCAATAGCCGGGGTATCAGGCCACATGGTGAAATTGAATCTCTGGCCAGGGGGATTGCGTCATTTTTGAACTCCATCACCGCACCTTCATCGTTTATCCTGACTGCTGTCCCTGCAGGAGACCGGGATATCTCGCACAGGCTTCCCGTGGAGAGATTCCTGCTGCAGAATTCCGTGTATTTCAGGACATACCTGATTCAGAAAGGAAATGGTGCTCAGGACGACTTTGCCGCTGTAACAGATGCATTGAGATCCGCCGGTCTCAACCCAAACCCGGTAGATGGTAAAGAACTTGCCTGGCTGCTTGGTGCCAGTGAATCAGTTGAACCAGGCACTGATAAACTTCACAAAATAGAAGGCAGACACTCGAGGTTTGAGCGCATGGGTAGCGTATATGGTACGTCGCATGCCTTCCTTGATCTGAAAGGCGTGGATCGGACTGTTTGGGCATACCTGATCTCCCTGAATATGCCTTTCAGAATCAAGATCGGTCTTGAGAAACTGGATGATGACTCTATCGGGAAGACACTTCGAAGATCGATCGCTGAATACGGTGCCAGAATCAGGATCTACCATAACATGGAAGGAAAAAAGGTGCCGCTTGTTGAGAAAAGAAGAGAGGCGGAAATGCTTTTGGGGGCTTTAAATTGCGGTATCCCTATATTTGGGATTGACGTCGCCCTTGAATGCTATTCTCCCCACCCTGCAAGGTTAAAGATGCTGGACAGTACGCTCCTCAGGAACCTTGCATCGCTGGGCATTAATCACCGGCAGATTGCCAGGAATAGCAGGAATGGCTGCGGCATACGCCTGGGAAAGCCTGGCAATTATCCACTGGACGCCAACACGATTGCAAACATGATTTTCTTTCCGGAAGGATTTGAGGAAATGGACGGCGTATTGATAGGAGTGGACTTGAGCCTCTCCAAGCCGTTTTTCATGGACGTGTTTGCGGGTGAATCTTACAATATGACGGTTCTCGGGCAAACTGGATCTGGGAAGTCATTTTTCATCAAGCTGATTCTGCGCAGAATGCTCCAGCTTCAGATGATTGAGGAAATTCTGATTTTTGATCCTCTGGGAGAATATGGGGAGCGCATATTCGGTTCTCCTGATTCAAAGGGAAATTTCGCGATCAGCGTGGTGGACCTCTCAACGGCATGGGATGAAGCGATAATATCGCGTGGCAAGGAGTCTGGGGGCACAACCGGTTACGCCCAGTTGGAACAGCTGGGCACGATTCCAAGACATATCAGGATTATCAGAAACCTGAAGGGGATTGATGCAGAAACTGCCCTTGCAAAGTCCAGGCAGTCAATAGACTCCTGGGTAACTGGGAGACCTGAAATGAGGAAAATTTTGCTCATAGATGAAGCGCACGTAATGCTCAGATCGTCAACCGGACGTGAGATTATCGACAATCTGATGAGACACTCCAGGCACTATAACACATCAGTCATTGTGACATCTCAAAACCTGGAAGATTTCATGAAAGGGTCAACGAACAGATCCATCCTTAGTAACTCAAGACATGTTTTTGTATTCAGGAGCTCTGAATCAGGCAAGAATTCAATCCATAATCTGCTGGGGGGTGACTATGATATCCCGGACGTATCTATGCTTCCCGGCGGAAAAAATTCCCCATTTTCCGAGTGCATATATTCTGGAGATGGGGTGAGGAGGCTAAGGGTGATCGCGTCTAAGGAGGAAGCGGAAGCCATTGGGTAACTCTCCCAGATCAGCATGCAAAATTCACAAACATAAGAAGACTTCCGAATAGATATGGTAACCGTGCGGTTAACTCTCGGTAGTATGCCTGCCATATTTTTCCGCGGTGAGCATTAGTACAAGTATTCCGAAGACCACCAGTGGAGCAGCGAACGAGTACAGACCAACATCCGTCCAGGTATCGTATGCTATTGACCAGCCAAGATAGAAGCTCACCGGCACAATTATGAGAATGAGCCCAAAAAGATTATAAAGATTCTTCACAGATACC
Source organism: Thermoplasmata archaeon (assembly GCA_021818715.1). GTDB lineage: Archaea > Thermoplasmatota > Thermoplasmata > Thermoplasmatales > Thermoplasmataceae > JACWAH01. Next base: position 40,646 of record JAKATN010000006.1, on the reverse strand, counting down.
AACCGGAGAACTCTAGCTACTGCATCTTTCAACATATTGTATCACTATTTTGCCTATGATCCTTTGCGGATTTGCTTTTACGTAATGGAGAACCCCGTATTAATTGGTTTTTATTCCAGGGAGTTTCCTTTATTTACTTGGAACTAAAAGCGCTTCCTTCGAAAATGCACCCCGGTTCTCATCAGTGCGGAATTGCATCTCTGAATTGGACAATTTTAAGTATTCTTACCGGATAGTTATCCCAATGAACCTGAGACCGCTGACCAGGGAGGAAGAACGGGTCATAGTTCACAAAGGGACAGAAAGGCCATTTTCCGGAGCCTATGATAAGACTTTCAGCAGAGGAGTATACACCTGCAAAAGGTGCGGTGCAGAGTTATACAGATCGGACTCTAAGTTTGAAAGTGGATGCGGCTGGCCAAGTTTTGATCAGGAAATCCCCGGTTCTGTTACAAAGTTGCCTGACCCGGACGGCTTCAGGACAGAAATCCAGTGCTCAAGGTGCGGTGCACACCTCGGTCATGTTTTTGAGGGGGAAGGTTTCACTCCGAAAAATACAAGACACTGCGTGAATTCCATTTCAATGAATTTCTTGGAGGAAAGTGAATGAGCGTTAAGGAGATAGTACTTGGCGGAGGATGTTTCTGGTGCATGGAAGCCGTCTTCCAGATGATCAACGGAGTTGTCTCTGTTGAACCTGGTTATTCTGGTGGGCACTTCGCGTACCCCAAATACGAGGATGTCTGTTCTGATAAGACCGGACATGCAGAGGTCGTCAGGATCCGGTACGACGATTCTGTACTGGATCTCAATGGAATCCTGGAAGTTTATTTCGCATCCCACGATCCAACCACTCTAAACAGGCAGGGAGATGACATTGGATCGCAGTACAGGTCAATAATCTTCTATACGGACAACGCGCAAAAAAATGCCATTGAATCCTACATTGGCGACTTGAGGAGAGGCCATAAATTCAAAGATCCAATTGTTACCGAAGTCCGTAAATTCTCCATCTTTTACCCTGCCGAGGATTATCACCACAACTACTTCAGAAATAATCCTGATAAGGGGTACTGCAAGCTTGTCATCAGCCCAAAGCTTGAGAAGGTTAGGAAGAAGTTTTCTGCAGGCGATATAACCTTGAAGGTCTGATCAGCACCTGCGAGCGGCTAAGATGTAACGGACCTTATTCGCATTGAGCTTCAATATGTCCTGCGAAAGTATAAATCCGTAATCGCGGTTATATTTCGGCGATGTCTTGAATGAAAGAACTCACTAGGAAAGAGGTTCACCAGATAAGGAAATTGCTGGACAAACGCGTGGATGTCCCGGAAATATGTGAAAAGTTCAACATACCGCCAGAAGAGTGGAGAGCCCTGGTCATAAAGTACGATCTGCTATGATCCTGCAAACTTTCGCACTCTCATGTTGGGAATGCTATCCGGCAATTTCCTTCATCTTTCATTGATGGATGCCCCTATTTGCCTTGAACCCGTACAAATGCAAGATCACCCGATTGCCCTGAAGGAGAAAATCACCCTTACGGTTGAAAAGGAAGAGATCTTGGCATGCGATTTTCCCAGGCTTCAAACCGGTATGCGTAATTAGGATCGGTGGCTTATCCGGCTTGACTACGAAAGATTATTTTCCAATGCCGTGATGAAGCGCTGCAACGTATAACAAATTGTTTGCGGAGGATAGTGCATAGCAGATACAAAAGGTCCTCTGGCCAGAATTTCTGGGGTTTTTGAGCCCTTGAGTTTCAGCCTTGACTTCATCAAGGGCAAGAAGAAGTTCATTATCGTGATAGTGGCCTTTGCAGCAGCTTCTGCCATCACGCGACTGCTTGTTCCGGTGTACATCGGGGATTCAGTCGGGATCATTGAAGGCGGAGAATATTCGCTTGTTTCGCATTTTCTGATATTGATACTGATTGTATCAGCCGTCACTTCTTTATCGCAATTTTTCCTGAACTATCTTTCGCAATATGTTGCACAGAACTATGCCAAAAGTCTCAGAACGTCACTGTTGCACAAATTGCTTCTCAAGAAACCAGTATACATTGAAGACAAAACATCCGGCGATCTCCTTGCAAGATCCACAATGGATATAGAAGCCTCAAGAAACTTCGTGTTGAATACCACTACGACCCTGATAACAACTCTTCTGCTTATCCTGATAGGACTTTACATGCTTCTTACCCTGAATCCGGTGTATGCGGTATTGTTTGCATTCACTGTCCCGTTTCTTGTCTACACTGGCATGGTTTTCCAGAGGAAGCAGAGATTGCACTGGAGAAAAATACGTAATTATTATGGCATGATGAATGAAAGACTGCAGGAAAACATTACTGGGCAGCGGGTAGTTCGCGGATTTCAGGGGGCGCAGACTGAAGAGGAGAGGTTCAACGAAAGCACGAAGAATTATTTTGATGAATACATGGAGGTTGCTGCACTGCGCGGATTTTACAACAACATTATGCCACTGTCGGTGGGTGTGGCCGCTACCGCCGTGATCCTATACGGGGGATTTGTCGACATAATTTCCGGACAATCAATTGGAAACCTGGTCGCCGCTGTCAATATTTTCATAATGGTAAGCGGCCCGGTTGGTTTCTTCGGACGCATAATTGTCTTCTCAGAGAATGCAAGGGCCAGCATAGCCAGGATAAAGGAGGTCATCAACAACGTAGATGAGGAGGATCTGACCAAGGGTATTTCGGGCTGGAACCCATCAAGCTCTCGGTTAACGTTAGAACAGGTCAGCTTTGAAAGGGCGGGCAGAAAGATTCTGACGAACGTGAATCTAGATATCAGATCCGGGGACATCGTTGCCCTCTCGGGCCGCGTGGGGGCCGGAAAAACCACACTTATTTCCCTGATTGCCAGGCTGTTTGAACCAAAGAATGGAACAATAAAAATCGATGATGTACCGATTGATCGGATCCCGCTTTTGGATTTACGCAGCACCGTTGCAATAGTGCCACAAACCATGAACCTGCTTTCCGGGAATATATCTGATAACATTACGTTTGGAAGGAAATTCTCTCTGGAGGATGTACGATCGGCTGCACGAATAGCCGAAATTGCCGATTTTGTGGAAGGCCTCGAAAATGGGTACAGCACACTCGTTGGCGAAAGAGGATTGACATTGTCCGGAGGACAGAAACAGAGGGTACTAGTCGCAAGGGCGGTGATCGGGAAACCGCGCATTCTTATCCTTGACGATTCGACTTCAAGCGTCGATCCTGAAGCGGAGATGAAAATTCTGAGGAATATTCGGAATGAACTCACTGGCACGACCATACTGATTGTTTCCCACAGACCATCGGTCACTAAATTTGCCAAGCGTATTTTCCTACTTGAAGAAGGTAATCTATCTGAAATTACGGCTACATCCCCAGAATATCTCGCCAGGGGAAGTGGACTTAATGGACCGGGGGGAGATCAAATTGGCTAGACGATATGAGGAAATAGAGGAGGAGGTGCTGAAAACTGAAAGCAACATGAAGTCGTTCGCAAGAATGCTTCGGGAACTCCTCGCAATGAAACATAACGCGGCGAAAGTGATCGTCGCAGTCGTGATCACAGCTATAGCCGGGACTCTATATCCTCTGTCGCTTGGATTATCCGTCAATGGAGTCATTTCAGGCAATTATTTTGCCTTTGAGCTGTATGCGGTATTATTCCTTCTCCTGTTTGTGCTGACGTTCTTCTCTAACCGGGTGCGAACCGTGGAATCCACAAGGCTAGCCCAGGCGGAGGTGAGGAACCTCAGGGATTCGGCCTTTGAGAACATTCAAAAAGTTCCAATATCCTTCTTCAGCAAGGTCAAAACCGGATATCTTATCAGCAGGATCACAAATGACGGGGAAAACCTGAGCGATTTCCTGACATTCCAGCTTCCGCAGGTAGTTTCAGGAATATCCACCGTAGTTCTCTCCATTGTGATAATGGTCTTTCTCAACACTGAACTTACGCTATATGCTCTGCTGGTAATTCCGATTCTCGTTGGCTTTACTTTCATGCTTCAGGGAAGGGTTAGGCGAAACTATCTGGCTACGAGAAAGACAATCGCTGCGATCACGGGTTCCATGAGCGAGAACATCGGGGCATTCAGAGCCATTAAGGCTTACAGTGCGGAAGGTTCCACCGAACAAAACTTTTCGGTCCTTAACCAGAACAATTACAAATCGAACATGAAAGCCGCGTTCCTTTCCTCATTTTATGGCTCGGCAGTCAACATAATTGAAGCGGTAGGAATTGTGATCGTGATCCTGGCAGGGTCTCTGGAGCTCTCTTCCGGCGCGATTACCGTTGGAATTCTGGTGGCTTTCATTCTGTATGTTCAGCAGTTCTTCGATCCTGTTGTACAGTTGTCGCAGCTATATACGTCGTATCAGTCAGCCATGGTGGGAGTGGGGAGGATATACGCCATAATAGACAGCGAGGAGGAGAGGGCTAATCAGTCCAGTGAACTCCCCGCAACATTTTCTGACCGGATCGAATTCCGCGATGTTTCATTCATGTATGATTCAGAATATGCCCTGAAAGGCATAAATGCGATAATAGGTAAGGGTGATCATATTGGGATAGTAGGGCATACCGGTGCCGGAAAGACGACCTTTTCCAATCTTTTAATGGGATTTTATCCTCCCACTTCAGGAACCCTGACAATTGACGGAAATGACCTCAGGGAGATAAATCTGATCAGGTACAGGTCTATGATTGCCCCAGTACTCCAGGATATATTCATATTCAGGGGAACTGTTTTTGATAACATAAAGTTCAGCAGCCCGAACATTTCCAAAAATGAGGTGGTCAGGCTATCCAGGGAATTCGGTCTTGATTCTATATTCAATTTTTTAGCTGATGGCCTGGAAACGCAGGTGGGTGAACTTGGATCAAACCTGTCCGAAGGGCAGAAGCAGGCAATATCCCTTATGAGGGCATATGTTCGCAACCCGCAGATTCTCGTAATGGATGAACCCACCTCGCAGATAGATCCTGTTTCCGAAAAGGCCATACTGGAGTCGCTGATCAAATTCGCGAAAGACAAAACCCTAATACTTATAACACACAGGTTTTCAATGATCCATGCTGTGGATCGGATCACTGTCATACATGAAGGAGAAATTGCAGAAGAGGGAGAATTCAGTGATCTCGCATCATCCGGAGGGGTATTCAGCTCCCTTTACAGGGTTTACAACGGGGAGGAGGAAAACGGCGCAGCGTGAACGTGGCGAAGTTCGTAACTACTCAAAAGATCCGTTTTCATATCCAAATTCCATAGATCTTCCCTCCTGTTTGCGGGGCATTCAGAAGAATTTACAGAATATGATTTGCCATTACATCGCAATACAAAAAAATCATTTCCTGGTTAATATGCGGAGACGATAATGATCAACCTTGTATTAGTGGATTCCGAGCTGGAGACCATACCGGCTGATATGCTGAAGGAACCGGAAGTATTGGCACTTTCCAGGAAAAGGGGTAAGCCAGCGAATGAGATACTGCTTGATAGCTCATTACTGCATAGACCCATAGAACGTGTATTTCCAGGAGAATCCAATAGACGTGGGAGACCGGATATCTTCCACATAATGCTGAACGTAGCTCAATCATCGATACTGAATGTCCGGGGAATGCTGCATGTGTATATACACACCAGGAACAATAATCTGATTATGGTATCGCCGGTAACACGAATACCGAAGAGCTGTGCCAGATTTAATGGACTCGTGGAGGACCTGTTCAAGAAAGGCGAAATAGTTTCAGGGGAGGATACCCTGCTTCGCGTCGAAGAAAACATTGTTCTTGCGGAATTTATAGACACGCTTGAAGGCGAAAAGATTTTGCTCGATCCCCTTGGAAAGAAAGTCGGGCTGGGACAGTTTTTTCAGCCCGGAAGAGATTATACAATAGTTGTAGGTGGATTTGCAAATGGAACTTTCAGGTCTGACTTGGGTTTCCTGCGTGAGAGATATTCAATTTTTCCCGATGAACTCACTATTTGGACCATCGCTTCAGAACTTATTTGCCAGTATGAACGCACGCTGAACCTGATTTGAGAGCATATTCAATATTTTAGCAGACTTGGATCAACGACGGGGTCTTTTAAAAATAAATGAAGGAGATCAAAGGAAAAAGCTTTCAGTATCATTACATCTAAAAAAATTATTATTAGAAAAAGTGGAAAAAAATTTAAAAATAATCAGGCTTTCAACTGCGATTGCTCACCCCTGTGAGCTTTTCTCCCAGCAATCATTTCTTCAATGAGAGATCCGACAACTGCAATCAGTAGGTTTAGCAGCAATGCATATACCCCTATATACAGGAAGTAAAATGGGGAGTTTGCCTGTGAGATGAAAAGATAGAACGTTGTCGTGACGGTGCTCAGATGAAGCTGGATAAAGTTACGATAAAGCAGCATGGTAATCCCCAGAATTATCCCGAACGCCCAGCCTATTCCCAGTGACCATTTGTGCAGTTTCTTTGTGTACATTGCCAGGAATATAGATGGAAGTGTCTGAAGTATTATCACTCCTCCCACTAGCTGCAGTTGAAGCGAGTAGTTCGCACTTATCAGGAAAATGAATCCAAGTGCAATAAACTTGAACACGATGGAGAAATACTTCGCAAGTCGAGTTTCTGTCTTTGGGTCCATGTTGGGACGGAATGGCTTTATCACGTTTCTGGTGAGCAGATTAGCCTGAGAAATTGCCATTATCGACGCTGGTACCAGTCCACCAATGAAGATTCCCAGGAAGGCAAATCCAACAAACCAGTCAGGTAACTCAGCATATATCAGAGAAGGCACCGCTGTGACGGCACCATATTTCCCAGCAAGAGCAAGTGCGCTTGGTGAAGCGTATATCAGTACACCAAACAGCGCAAGCAGTGCAAGACCAACTCCGTACAACGGGAGAAGTGCTGTGCTGTACCTCAGTTTCTTGGGAGAATTGGTGCTTAACACCCCGTTTATCGCATGTGGATAGAGGTAAAGCGCAAGCGCACTCATAACTGAAAGACTAATGAAAGCACTCACGTAGAGATTGGAAAGGGTACCCGTTCCTGTAGCCTTTGTGCCCATGTCGGATAGCGCGGAGCCAAATCCACCTACCTCGACTGTAACCACCACTATCACTACGATGATGGTAGTGAATATTATTGCATCCTTCATCAAGGCGGTGATTGTGGCTCCTCTCAGACCGCTAGTATATGTAAATGCAGCCAGAATTATAAACGAGATAATAAGAGCGACTTCAGTAATGGTTGCCACATCTGCAGTTACAAGTTGCCCGATCATTACAGTGAGCACTGCCTGCATTCCATAAATCTGCAGTGCAATATAAGGCAATTCCGCTACAATTCCTGTCAGAGCGATAAGTAAAGCTAGAGTCCTGCTGTTGAATTTATCCTGTACCATGTCTACGGCAGTTACGTAGTTCTTGCCCTTCGAAATTTTCCAAAGCCTGGGCATAGTTATCAGTGCTATCCCAAAGGTCATACCGACGTAGGGAACTGCATAGAAATAGACAGCACCAGCTTCATAAACCAACTCAGGGATTGCAATGAAGGTATATGCCGTATACAGATCCGCACCTACAAGAAACCAGGCAAGATAAAATCCAAGTCTCCTGCCTGCAAGAGCCCATTCCCCAAGATCGCTCATGTCCCCCTTCCTGAACCTGGAACTCCAAAAACCAAGGCCTACGAACAGGACGAAAAGGCTGAGGAAAACTGACAACACAATATAGTTGTTCATGCTGTCTCACCCTCCATCCTGTTCAGCATCCAGGCTGCCGCCAGAAAGAAAATCGCGCTCACAAATAGCCAAAAGGTCTGAAACCAGTAAAAGAAGGTCAGGCCGAATAGGGTTGGTCCCGAAAAATTGTACAGTGGCGTGGCCGAAAAAACAATTATGGGAACTAGAATCAATATTGCCACAAGGATCTTCTCCTTCTTGGTACCCCTGGTCTCCAGACTGAGTTCATTGCTGCCCTCATTATCTGACATCAATCTGAAATCAAACCTCGGATGTATATTAATATTATGTTATATATCCATATTACAATATAAGTAAAACAGTCCGATACCCATTCAGTCATCTGCTAATATCTGGCATTGTGCGGGGCGAGTTTTCAAAATCAATGCATGAGCTGGGCTCGCACACTTTTTGATATTGTCCCGTCTACATTTGCCTGGACGCGTAAAGTTGCGTGCATAATTATGTCTATGTCTTGTTATGCCATTGGATATTCTTTTCATCTGGCACCACAATTGATTGTATCTAACGGTAAAATGTTCATACAAGGCCGAAGCACCCTAGGATCAGGACACAATGTCTACCAGACTGCATGACACAACGCACGCAGTTTCATGCAAAAGAAACATTACGCAAATTAGATTAATATAGACGACATCGTGGTAAAAATCGGTAGATAGACAATGTCCAGAATGCATACTAGAAAGAGGGGAAAGTCCAGATCGCATAAGGTTGGAATTTATGATCCATCGAAGTTCGCTTTTATTGACCAGAATGAGGTGATCGAGGCAGCTGTTGGCATGAAGAAAGAAAACGTCCCCAACTCCGTAGTGGGACTGAGGCTCAGGGACCAGTTCGGCGTGCCTGGGACAAAATACGTTTTCAAAAAGAAGCTTTCAAAACTACTGGCAGAAAATGGTGTTAAACCTGGATTTCCGGAAGACCTTTTGAACTTGATTGAGCGCTACAAAAGTGCTGCAAAGCACACAAACGTTAATCCTAAGGATAAGGCAAACCTCAGGAAACAGGGGCTCATAATGTCAAAGATCCTCAGACTTATGAAGTACTACAGGAGAAATGGAAGGATTCCTGAAACCTGGAGTCTGGATAAAGCGCTCTGATAACCATGATTCTCTCCGGAATCGTTCCGGAATCAATGCTGGAATTGTTGCAGAAGGCGGCTGAGAAGGTACATTCTGTTGACTACATCAAGATTATTGCGCATTATGACGGAGACGGAAGCAGTTCTGCCATCATACTGGCAAAGGCGCTTTTGCGAGAGCATAAAAAATTCCATATCAGCTACATAAAAGACCTGAGTCCGGAGTCTGTAAAAGCACGAATAGACGAGGATCCGGACTATCTTACGATTATAGTGGACGCAGGATCGGATCAATCCTCACTGGTATCCAGCAATGATAAAATAATTATTCTGGACCATCATTTTCACTCTCCCGGAGAGTTCAGGGGAATACATGTGAATTCAAGGGATCATGGAATAGACGGTACCAGGGAAGCCTGCGGAGCCACCATGGCATACCTCTTCTCGCTGGCGCTTAACGAAAAAAATGCTGATCTCTTCCCTTTTTTCCTTTCAGGAGCCATAGCAGATAAGCAGGATATAGGCGGATATGTTGGCTTAAATCGTGTGCTCATCGAAAAACTCGGAAGGGGCTTCAAAAAGATCAGGACAATAAACCTGGCCGGAGAGAACCTTCTGGAAGCTCTGTCATACTCGGTAGATCCGTTTTTCGGTACGCTGTCGGGCAACGGGGAATTGTCCAAGACATTTCTGGCTGCCCTGAATATTGATTACACCAAGAGCCCCAAGGACTTGACCGAAGATGAGAAACAGAAGCTGGAAGAGAGACTGGCCATTGAATTGCTTAAGCAGAGAATCTCATCGGATGCTCTGAAGTACCTTGAGACAGATATGTGGGTCTTTGACGACATTGGCCTTACGTCTAAGGAGATCGCCGGGATTGTGGATGGCAACAGCAAGATATCACAGAATGGGACTGTGATACAGTATTTTCTCGGCGACGAATCTATGAGAAAGGCCTGCATGGACAACTGGCGCAGGTTCAAAAGCAAGCTGATCGAGTTTGCTAAACAGGCCTCCAGGGAGATGTTTTCCCTTACCCATGTGCAGTATTTTTATGCTCCAGATTCTGAAATGGCCGGTTCCATAGCCGGCCTTCTGATGCTATATTACGCAAAACAGGACCTTCCTGTAATCGGCTTTAATTCTGGGGAATCCCCAATTACCAAGGTTTCTGCAAGGGGAACCGCAAGAATGGTCAGGAACGGCCTTAATCTTTCTGTTGTGGTTCGGGATGCCTGCGCATCCGTTGGAGGGCATGGAGGCGGGCACGATATTGCGGCAGGCGGGAGCATTCCCAAGGGAAAGGAGAGCGCTTTCCTGTCCAGGGCAAATTCCATGATAGATGAACAGATTGGCAATTTTGGCTGCGAATAGAGAAGTTTTAGTACCATAACATCCTTATTTAGCTGGTAATGAGCCGAATTGGCATATTTACAAATAACTTCCGATTCTATCATGACGTGATAGATGTTGCCAAGAACTGGGAACTTCCCTACTTCAGCATTGATCCATCCAGTTCTGTGCCTGTCGATATCCCGGTGATACTAAGCACGACGGCTGACCCGGAAATAGACAACAGGCAGGTCAAGGAGAATGATCCTGTCAGGGCACTTAGGCTGGGGCTGCCCAGGCTAATCGACCAGATTGAGTTCAGAAGGATCGTCATTGGGATCGATCCGGGGCCGAAACCGGGCGTGGCCGTGATATGCGATGATGTGCTCACTGAGGCAACTGAACTCCCCGAGATAATGTATATTGAGGAGTACATTTTGAAAGTACTGTCCGACTACAGCTACGGAGGCTATTCCATCAGGATTGGAGATGGCGATACGCCAAACAGGGAGAAGATCACAGACATATTGTCCAGGAACAGACTGTCATATGTTGTTGTTGACGAGAGCAACACGACGATATTCCGGCACAGGCCTCAGAACAACGCAATTTCAGCCGCGGTAATAGGGATGGCGAGAAGCAAAGACGCCAGGAGCCCTGGCAAAGGTGACAATTTTTTTGACGACAGATTTGTCACAATCCGTAATTCCATATAAAGGGAGGAATTATTTCTTCCACTTGGGCTTCTTCAGCCTGGAAGTCCTCCTTCCAGCACTCAAGGCCAGAAGCACCATAAAGGCGATCACGGCTGCAGCAATATAATAAATCCAGGTATAGTTGGGAGGAGTCCCGTAGTAAAACTGGTTCTGGTATGAAGCCTGCTGCCCGTTAATGGAAGCCGACGGATTGCTTACTGTGACGGTCATCGAATGCAGCCCTTGCGAAAGCTGCAAAGCCACCTGGAGAGTCACGGTAATCGTCGAATATGGAGCCAGTTCAGCAATATGTTTGGAACCCTTAAGTGCACCATCCAGCGAGAAATTCACCGTAAGATTGTAAAGAGGTACTTTGCTTGGATTCGACAGTTCCACACTCAAGTCCAGAGGTGGAAGGATCTGGACAGAATAATATGACTTGGAAACCAGGCTGGTGGTGGAAGTGTTGACATAAGATACGCCGAGGATGTACAGAGTTTGCACATACATGGGTGCTGTGAAATTCACGCTCATTGTGTAGGAAGATCCCACATAACTCTGTGAGGTGCTGTTCTTGAGGCCAGCAAGGCTTGAGCCGTAAACGAATATCATGCTCGTGTAAAGTGGGAATCCGTATGTTGAATTGAGGTAAACCGTGAAGTTTTCCCCCTCATAAAGGCTCTGAGACGGGGTGACTGTGAGCGAAGTCTGATAAATCGACGGATAGGTATTTCCGGAACTGACAGAGGCTATCACCGGGACCATAAGAAATGAGAGAAACAGCAGCAATACGACTGCCGGCACAACCTTCATCTCGACTTCCTCCCCCTGTAGGCGGCAACCGCCAGACCCGCGATAACCGATATGGCAATCAGGGCAATACCGATGTACAATTGGGTAATCGGGTCACCTGTATAGTTTGCTATTATGCCAGGTCCAGTTGGATATCCTGAATTTATGTGGTTACCCGGGTATTGCGGATTGTTCACCGTGAGATTATCAGTCTGATTGGCAAATTTGAATACCGCATAGAACGTGGAAACGATCTGAGCATTGCCGGTAACCGGTATAAGCCTGAGATTTACCGTGTATGTAGTGTTGAATGGGATTGAGACCTTGGTTACAGAAGCGTTATTGAAAATAAATGATGCGTTCCATCCAAATGCCTTAAAGTAGCTGTACTCGGTGGTCATGGTAACGTTCAACTCATTGTTTCCCGTATTGTTCAGCTGGAATGGAAACATATACTGCGTTGAATTCTGCTGGGCGAATGTCGGCGGTGTCACTGAAAGATTGAGGTACTTCACTACGGAAATGTTTACGTATCCGGTGAATGTTCTGCCGCTGTAATTGTAATTGAAATTAATGGGGACCGTATTCCTGCCGCTAATCACGCCGCTTGCAGGCACGTATATTTGAACCGTCCGGGTTGCATTCTGGTATGGAAGCAGATTCTTGATCACACTGTTGTTGAACGTCATATTCCATTCGCCATAACCCGATGTAAGCGTGAGATTCATGACTACGTTTCCAAGGTTGGTGATCATAAAGGTAAAGTTTTCGGAAGAACCGTTCTTGACGGGCCCACCTGATGAGCTAAGAACCTTAAACTGGAAGTGTGGTAGAACCACCTTGCTAAGGATTATGTCCACGAAACTTGAACTGTCAATTTTGACCGTATAGTTCTCCACATAGGAAACATTCACTGAGTGGCTCCCGTATTGTAAAGTTTGCTCGTAGGATGCAGAGAATACATATATGCCGGCTGGTAGCAGAGCTACACCACCGGTCGGCGTGTTGTTTGTCGCATAACCGCTCATTATGAAGTTTCCGTGGCTGATGTTAACCTGCCTGTTTAGTGAGATTGACTGTAAGGTAACTTCGTATTCCACAGAATTAGCGTTCACAATCGCCGCGTTCAAGGTGGTGTTCGTCTGCGTCATATAGAACACGGTTACATTCGCCAGTTCAGAGGCATTGTTAATCAGATATACGCTGTAGGTTGCAGGAGAAAGGCTTAAGCTGAAAACGCCTGACGCATTTGTTACAGCCTTTGTGACAAACGCTCCAGTAGAATTGAAGAATTCCAGTACCGTGTATGGGGCATAAATTGCCGAGGAAACCTTTCCTGTTACGTTCGCAAGCACCTTTTGAAGCGTTGCCGGTATAACGACACCAGTGGATCCGCTCACGTTGAAATAGGCCGAACCCACCAGATTGTACAGGCCATTTGGAGTCTGGTGAGAGTAATTGACGCTTGCATGATATTCACCGTATGGAAGTTCATAGGTTCCGGCTGGAAGTGATATTGTCAAGCCGTTATACTGCAGTTTATACGTGCCCAGGGAAGCGTTATAGCTGTTTGACAGGGTGACGGAACCTGCGGAATCGTAATACGGGTTGTAGGTCAAGTTGGAGGACAAATACACACTGGATATGTTTGCGGTCCCTCCTGAATAAGAATAGACAGTGTAAAGCCCCGGATCAAGCCTGCTTACGTTTACGCTATTTCCATTTGAGTTGAACACATATTCTCCCTTAGCTGATCCAACGGTAAGGGAAAGCACTACGGACGAATTTATTGCAATGCCCCTGGTTCCACTGCTATTGTAAGCTACTGCAAAACCTGTCTGCGGCACAAAAGTTGCTTCTGTGGAAGAGATTCTGACTGAATAAATACCAGGCATTGCGTTGACGGAGGCCTGGCCGTTTGTAATTGGTACAGAATAATTCCGTACGCCAATCAGATTAAGGGTTCCATTATAGTGAGTTGAAATGTTGTTGGCAAGTAGGGTTATATCCAGCGTGTTTGTGACAGTCGACAGTGGCGCGTAAAGGCTCGAGGAATCAACGCTGTTATTATAATAATAAGAAAAGGGGTATGCAAGGACGCTGTAACTCAGGTCGCTGTACGGCAAATTCAGGGTGGACAACCTCGCGGTTCCCACCGGTGTGAGTGGTGAAAACCATACCAGGGTTCCAGACGCAAATAATTCCACAATACCATCATGAATAGCGGTCTGCGAGTTAAAAGTGGAACCGGCCATGGAGTTAAACGGAAATACGTTCACGTAGCTGTTCTGCACCGGGAAAAGAGTGACGCTCTGGTTGTAAAGCAGGTTTATGGTCTTTTCTGCAGTAAGCACCTGGCCAATGCTTATCCCATTCAGCTCAACGGATACCAGTCCATCAGGAATTGTGATGTTGAGGCTTTTTCCATAGCTGAAGGGCAGCTGGAGGATTGCACTTCCGTCTTTGATCAAGTAATCTCCGCTAGTTGAGGAAGTTGCATTGCCACCAAGTGATATTGTGAGGACGCTTGACCCGGACAGGGCGATGTCTACCGATGTGTTCCCATCCAGCACAAGCGTATGCAGGTACGAATTCCCAGAATGTACGGCATACACCGTATATATCCCGGCAGGGATCAGTTGCGAAAACGTCCCTGCAGCTGAAACGTTAATTGCGATACCTGAAGACGCTGACGCATCCGGATACAACATAATCTGGGAATCATGCCAGTTGTTGATCACCCGTCCGGAAAAGGTATACCCCTGAGTAGCCGTAAGGTTGGCAGTGACGTTCTGGGCATAACCAGTGAATGTTATTGGTGCATACGCGGAAGCGATCGTACCTGTCTGATTGACTGCAACATAATAGCTACCCGGTAGCAACCATAGTATTGCCATGCCTGACGAATTTGTAAAGTTAGAATAGCTTGTGTTACCTGAATATGCAGTCACCTTAATCCCGGAGATGAGGGAAGCATTACCTCCTGAAGCAGACCTGACATGAACAAATACCGTATCGTAATAGATGTAGAATGTTTCCTCAAGGGCTAAACCTGGGTTTTCAGTGAAGTTAGCCACATTAACATAGGTTTTCCCGTTAACGATCAGATTTACCGTATAATGGAGAGGGGGTATATCCGGGAATTTAAACTGGCCGCCAGTAAAGGTCTCGTTGAAGACGACCCCCTCGGATGCGTTCACTATCTGAACCGTGCCACTGTAAACCTTTGGAGTGTAGGTCTGGGGAATTTTCTTTGATGCGTTGAAAGGTTCATACATATACTGGTATTGCACGATACCTGTCAGCGAAGAGACCGGGTAAGTATAGTTTTTGACTATGTAAAAATCGGGGAGGCCCGTGGTGGTGTTTAGGTTAACTGCGTTTCTCTCCGCCTGGTCGTTCGATACGTGTATCTTGAAAAATTTCGAATTGTTGCCTACCAGGAATTGCTTGTTCAGGACACCGTCAGAGAATGCGAGCGTGTCGTTTCCAGGGACTGCGGTTATGTTGTAATACCCGTACCTGTTTGTGTTAACTTGCGAATGTGGGATACCATATTGATCAAGCAGGGTAACGTGCACGCCTGGCACAGGCATGCCGTTAGACATCGTCACCCTGCCAGTAATTATCGCACCTGGGTAATAGGAAACTATAGTCTCCAGGGAATTCGTCAGCTGGTACGTCGGAGGGAAAATTTCGGTTGTCCCTATGCCCTTTTGCTGGTAGTAATACGCCTGCTGCAACGGGATGATCTGCCAGGCAGTTGGGTGTGATGAAAAGTTCTTGTAAGGATTCCATGGAATGCCGGCATACGAGACTTCAAAATTGCTCATGTTCCATGCTGGCATCATAAAATAAGTGGACTGCCCAAAAGTGAGCCCGGGAATTCCGGACGTGTTACCGGTGGCTGTTGGAGGGTAACCAATGGTAAACCTGTAAATACTTGAGTTGTAGAATGCCGGATTATAGGATATCTGGTAACTTGTTACTGCCGCGCTGTTGGGCGTTTCGTTGAGTGGGTAAGTTGCGTTGGAAGTTACCGCATAGATATTATAGTAGCTATACGGGACTATTTCGCCGTTGTACGTGTAAGAAACATGATCCGTAAGGTAGGTGGGAGCATAGAATATTCCGGGGTTAATACCGGAGAAGGGAAACAGGCCGCTGTCAATGCCGACGTACTTAATATTATAGCCGGAAGCCCTTGTCAGGGAAAGATAGAGATTCACCAGTGCACCATTGCTGTAACGGGAAGAGAGTATACCGTCATAGAGCGCAAAATAGGCATTCTGGGAAGAGATTCCCGGTATGAAATGCCCGTACAGAGACGGGTCCCCATAGATCATGTACTGGTACTGAAGCGGATCAGCGTAGATGTTCTCAAGCAGAACCGTGGTGTTTTCTCCGAGGTAAAGGGTCATGTTCGAGAGTATGTTAGCAGGCAGATTTCCGTTATTGTCTTTGAATTCAGCCTGCAGTACCCTTGCTATGAATAAAGCGATATCCTGGCTGTTGTTCTGGGCCAGTAGGATCTGTCCGGCTGCCTGATACCCTTCCTGGAAATCATCCGCAACGGTAGGGTGTTGAGCCTGGGAAATTTCCTGGAATCCGTAATCCCACCAGGATACGTAGGCTGGACGCTGGTCCATCGGTTGATTAGTATCCTGCGTAGAGAGCCAGTTGAAGGCCATGGATAACGGCTGCGAATTGTTCGTTATCGCAAATCCTGCGCCCCCGACAAATTGGGCATTGGTGGCTGAAAAATTTGGGGGCTGGAGGAAGGATGGCAGTTCATTGTAGATTGCCTGGTTAAAACCGGCTGCATTGTTCGCTGGGACTGCGGAGGCAATTGAGCTGAATCCTGACGGGATAACGAGGACTATTACCAGACCTGCTATGAAAGCGGTTCTCATCCAGGATTTGTTACCCTTCATGAGTCTCCTGACCCGCCCAGTCGCATCCTGGCTGACCGTGGATCTTACCTTTCCTTCCCTCAATATGCCCCAGAAATAGATAAGCAATTCACCACCGAGGATAGCGTAGGCAGGTGCGGCGGTTACATTGAATCTCGCAGCTGCAAAACTCATGTAAATTGAGACTATCGAGAACACAAGAATAAACAACAGGGACTCGCTCCTCTTCCTGAGAAACAGGTAAACCACATATGCAATCCCGCTCATCCCGAGGATAAACTGAGCAGGGCCGAAGCCGCTGATATATGATCCCAATTGCGGTGCCTGTGCCTCTGAAATGGTGTCATAGACCCTTGTCTTGATAAAGTAGCCATCCCCGCTCAGCAGAGTATTCAGGATTCCCCTGTCAAAGACATAGGCATATCCCAGTATTACGAGAAGTATCATCATGAGGGACGGGATGATGATAATCCAGGGCTTGCCCCTCATCACCGAGACGAACAGACCGAAGATCAGAACGGCCATGCTCAGGTAAAGTGGTGGCATGTACCAGAGGGTGGCTTCGTGCATCGCGAAGTAGTAATAGGCTCCAAGCAGGAACCCCACGAAAACATAAAGCGCAGTAACATAGACCAGATATCCTGACGGTTTATTCTGGAATATGTTCGCAATGAGTTGCACGAACACGTATATCAGCACAATGGCCACAATGTATGTGAACCCCTGCCATGATAACATCAGCGCGCCCGTGGAAGCCCCAGCAAGCAACGCATAGATCGTGGCTATCCTGTTCTCCCTGTAATATTGAACTATGTTTCCAGGTATCTTTGTGATGTGCCTGAAAGAGTCCACCACGTTGGTTTTCCGTGCCAGATCGACAGCCTTCAGGATGAAATATATGGTGAAGAAAGCCCACAGCAGTTCCGGGGTATGTTCCCTGCCGTCGGAAATTATGCCTGCAGAAAGATTGCTTGGCATAAGGGTGTACAGAAAAGCGCCAATCATTCCAGCCTTTTTCCCAAAAAGCTCGTTGCCTATGAGATAGACCGGAATAATGAGTAATGCTCCGAAAACAGCGTCGTATTCCTGGAATGCCCCCAGGGCCGCGTTCATTGTACCATATACTGGTGAGAGAATCGTTGCCACCAGCACTATCAGTTCCTGGAAAAACGGATTCCTTGGATTGCCAGCTCCGAGCGGGTAGTTCAGGGCAGCATCGTAAATCAGGAAGTGCTTGTTATCAAGGATATACTGGATGACTCTGAAATTGTAATACGGATCACTTCCCCCGGACGTTGGCATTCCCGGCAGATAAAACACCTGGTAAAAGGCAAAATAATTTGCAAGGAACAGATAAAGCAGTAAGAGAGAAGATAGCGCCGTTATCTCTGGATTGTTGATCATCAATGTTTTTAGCCTTTGAAGGCTCGTCATCTGGGATTCCGTCATTAGTGCACTACCTAGCCCACGCTAATGTAATTTCTATATAAAAAACTAAGTCAGCAAGCTTTTCTTTTGTATCGTATCCAAATTGGTTCCACTCGGATATCCGAGGATATACCGCATACCGCTTATAATTCCCATGGAATAGCAAAATAATTACTTCAGAATTCAATGCTTCCCTTCGGAAGGCAGGAAGTAATGTCAAAAAATCCAGGACTTATAAGAGATCTTATAAGAACTGCTCTTGAACGATCTGGATCAGACGGGGTATGGCAGTTCGAACTCGAGCACTCCATTGGATTCACCAAGTCATACATCTCGGATACCCTGAAACGCATGGAAAACGCAGGAGAGATCATAAGATCGCGGGAAGGTGAAAAGGTTCTCAGGATCTGGCTTACAAAGTATTTCCCGCACCCGATTCCCGGAACGGTCAGGGTGTGGATGCTTCGTGCATCTGAATACATCCCTGCGCTCTGTTCCATATTCAAGGCCTTTCGGAAAATTGGCTATGAGGTAATCATTCATGTGGGTTCCTCCGGGCAGGAAATCAGCAGGGCTCTGGCTACGGGCTACTGCGACATAGGATTTCTGCCTACCCTGACTACAATGATCAACTGCTATTCGACCACGCGGATCAAGATTATCGTGGGAGTGGCAGTAGGGGGATCATCTGTCCTTGAAAAGGAAGATTCCAGAATAATGAAAATAGCAACAACGAATGCATCCTCTATGTATGCCCTCGCCAGCCTGACCTTTGGAGAGAACGCAAACCCTTTCGAAGTTTATGAGGAGCCGGGGAAGGCTCTCAAGGAGTTCATGGAAGGCAGGGAGAAATTCATTGTAACGTGGGAACCCTATCTTACCCGCGCAAAGAAAGTGGAGGGTGTAAGGGAGGTGACCTCATATGAGGATGTCCTTGATTCAATACCGTGCTGCATAATGTGCTCAAACATGGATTATTACAGAAGAAATGGAAAAACAATTGACAGTGCCACTAAACTTTACAGGGAGATGGACGAAAATAGTCTGGAAGATGTGTTCGCGCAGGACTTCACATCTGAATTGCTTCGCCCGTACGAGGGGTTCAGTGCATCTGAAATGCTGGACTCCCTCCATAGCATAAAGCTATTCAGGGGGGACCTTCTGCAGTCAGTACTGACTCTGCGGGAGAAGCTCTACGTTCCGATCGCCGATGCTACCCTTAAGGAATGCTTTCGCTAAAACATGGATTTGAGAAGATCGAGATCCAGCTCGATGATAGTTGCAGGAAGTCCAAGTTCAAACTCTGTGAGTGCTGATGGATCCACTTCTCCCATTGTACCGATTTCCCTGCCCTCCAATTCAATGATGCCGCTCCGGCCGGAAATGAAATCTGGATTGGTTCCTTTCTTAAGAAAGGGGAGGGATCCGATGGTTCTTGAGAATATTGAATCCAGCGTTTTACGGCATTCATTGAATGAAGCCCTGGTTCCAATCTCGCCGAGGCAGAGCCTGAATGATTGAATTCCGTTGACCATTACCGCGCCAGTTTCAAAAACTCTCTGTGGCGTTGGCCTCTGTTTGTTCACCCTGAAAGTACTGAGGATCGATGGGTATAGGTCGCTCCTTAACACCGAGTTTTCCTCCGACTTTGGGTTGATGATCCTGACGTTGCTTTTTGATCTCCTTGCCGGGTTGACGGATGGGGAGGTGATGAAAAAATTGATCACCTCCTGATAACCCATCGAAATGCATATGCCTCTCAGGCTGGCCATAAGTTCCTTCATGGGATCTGGCGTTCCTATCGTGGCAAGCGGGATCTCCTCCACGCTGATGTTGTCATATCCCATTGCCTTCCCTATGTCCTCAATGATGTCTACTGCGCCCATCACGTCTACCCTGTGCCCTGGAACACCCACCTTTAGCTTTTTCCTGCCGTCTTCAATAACCTGATAGCCCATTTTCCTGAGCATATCGGCGATTTCATGCGATCCTGTGTTTAGGTAAGAACGTACCTCCTCAATTTCAAGATCAATCTTCCTCTGCCCGAAATCCCTGGACTGTGTATACCATTCCGCATTCACGGGGTGAATGGCCACGTTGTACCCAAGACACGACATGAAATTAGCCATAAGGTACATGGTGCCTGTGGCTGCACGCAAATCAGTGCCGGTGATATCGACGAAGAACTTCCTCGTTTCACTGGTGAGCCTCGAAGCTATGCCGTTGATCACCGGAGGCATTGAGAGCACTTCGCCATTTGAATCTAATATTACCGGCACGTGCTTCCCTTCTGGTAACAGACGGGAGAATTCCATCCCCTTAGGGTGATTCCTGAGTATGCCCAAAACCTTTCCATGGGTGCCATCATAGGTTGTAAATTCAAATTCAAGACCCTTTTTTATAAACTCGAATGGCGGAGAGACACGTTCAATGTCATGCATCCCTATGGACGACATTTTCCTGCCTTTCCCGATTGTTTCATGCAGCTTCTCCTGGTACTGAATGAGGAGATCCAGATCGTCGCCAATCCTGCGTCCGTCAGCGGTAAAGGTGAGCACGTATGGCCTGAGTTTCAGTGCATCTTCCCGCAGGTCAATTAACTTCTCATCTGAGTAAACAATATCGTTACTGCGGGATGCCATGGAATAAAAGTGCTTTGCACTCGTGATGATGGTGGGGAAAGAGGCGAGATCAAGCCTGTCAGGATTGAGTTCCAAAGCAAATTCATCTCCTTCCTCGACCGAATAACCTATTACGGAGGCATATTCTTTCAACAATTTCCTGTATCCCTGACCGTAGTTTCTGACCAGAACTTCAGTCGGGAGTCTGATTGTTACCATTTGTCAGGCTTTCATTGTCACTGCATTAAGAATCTTTTTCCTTAAGCTCATCCATCAGCTCCTTCATCTCCTTCTTCATTTCCCTTGAAGTGTACTCCCTGAGTGCTGCCTTGATAATGTCCTCAAGGGGAAGGGTCTCCTCTGTTTCCATCTTAATGTTCAGCTCGTCAAGAAGCGATCGTGAGACGGTGACATTAAGGTGCTCTATACCCTGATCTTTGTAATCCCTCTCAATCAGTACATCGATAGCCTTCCTTATAACATCCGAAACGCTCTCGTAATGGTAGCTTTCAACCAGTTGCTCAAGCTTTTTCATAGTGCTTTCTGAAACCCTGATAGTTATTCTGTACGGAACTGACATTAAATACACCCAGTTTTGGCTGACGATTTTCAGACAAAATAAGACCAGCTGGTTATTATTACTTTCCTTTTTATGCGACGGTTGTATCAAAAACCCACAGAATCAAAGGTCCCTGAATTTTTGCAGGGTGTACTTCCTCCCTCTCCACTCAATGTCCTTCACCAGAGCCGCGTGGAGTAAATTGTAAGAATGGACAAACGGGAGAATGAATTCGATAAATACAACCGAGGCTGGAAGTCTCCGGTGGACCTGCCTGTATCGAAGCGACTGAGTCGCAAATGGCAGGAGGAGAAGAAGAAAGACTGGATATACCAGAAATGACAATAGAAGGGAGGATACAATGAGGATACACTGTGCGAGGAAATATGCCAGGCCATAGGCAAGAACCCGTCCGCCGGACGATACCGACAGGGAGGTCTGCCGGTTTGCCCATTCAAAAAAGCTTTTCCTGTTCTCCTTCACGCGTATGATTGCACGGGCGTCCTCCACGTATTGAATGTCGAGTGCCTTCTTCCCGCAAATCTTTGAGAGAGCCACGTCATCTGAAACCGAACTGCAGAAGACAGGCATGTAGCCATCAACCAAATCCCGGCGAAAGGCAAGAGAGCCACCCCAGCCAAACCTGGTCCTCCTGGATTTCATCATTGATAGCCCGACCATTCCCCAGACAGACTTCATCTTTGACCAGAATTTGCTGTCCGGCTGAAAAACCGGAAAAGTGGTGGATAAACCCACTCTTTCGTCATGCAGCGGAGAAAGCAGGCATGAAAGCCAGTCCCTTTCCACTATTATGTCCGAGTCGGCAATCACATAATAATCGAAGCCAGGCGTTTCCATCATCGCAGTGCATAATGCCCTCACCTTGCCGCTGCAATCCTTGCAGGCAGCGCTGCTTATCAGGGTTCTAAGCCCCGCCTCCCTTATTATCGGAACAGAGGGATCGTCTTCCGAATCGACAATGCATACCGCCTGAAAGCCACTGTACTCAAGATCCCTTATGGATTCAAGGGTTTCCTTCAGTGTGAAATCCACCCCCCTGCATGGAACCATGACAAGGACTGACCCCTCAATCTCCCGCCGGACTTGCTTATTCTCGCCCGGGAACAGTTGAATTGCGAGAAAAAACAGAGCGCTCAGGACGAGCACCAGGATCAGGATCCAGTAGAGTGCAATCGATACAAAAAGAAGTATGGTCAAGATCAAATCAGGCTTACATTCTGGGTATCCACCTGCGATACCCCGGCGATCTTTGACAGCGTCTCCTCTATTGCCGATAACTTTCCCTCTTCGTCTGGAACGATCACTTCCAGGATCACCGCTTCAAGGCCAAAACCGATCTCTTCCTGCGTTAGCCGGTTGATACTGCAGATACTGTCCAGAGACTTCCTGATGTCGGATGACAGCTTCGTGATATCTGTTTCAGAGTCTTCGGGAAGAATTCTCAGAGAGGCAAGCACTTCTCCCATTTTACAGCACCTATGGCCCCGTGAATCCGCATTTTGGGCATGTGTATGGGGTCGAGTGCTCCTTGCAATGGACACACCTTCCAATGCTTACCTCCCCACAATCAGGGCAGTCGAATATTGAGAATCCTTTTTCCACCAGACCTACTCCACACGAAGTGCACGTATCTACGCTTGACATTATTTTCACTCCAGATTCTGGGCAAATTACCACGAACTATTTAAGCTGTCTTCAGGGGACCGGATCAATATGGAAGCAGCACCGTGCCGAAGAGTGCGACTGCTATAATGACCAGGAAGACTTCATGATTCCAGGCAAGGACCTTTGCACCGTCCAGCTGCCATATCGGGATCATGTTGAACAGCCCGAACCAGAAGTTTAACCGCGCCACCTGGATCAGGATCAATCCCGCACCAGAAGCTGCAATCTGCAATCCCGCAATAGCCATTGCTGAACCGATGATTACATTCGTCGCGGGCCCGGCAAGAGAGATTTTTCCGTTCATTTCCCTGTTCGACGCATATCCACTATAGTAGACCGCGCCAGGCGCCGCGAATATGATGCCGAAGAGTGAAGTTACCAGAGCCAGAAGCGCACCGAGCGGCCATAGCTTGAAGAATGCATGCTGGCCAAATCTTCTCGCAGTGTATCTGTGGGCAAGCTCGTGAAGGAGAAAAGCGGTCAACACTGCCAGTAGCGCACCGGAGAGGAACACCCAGAAATAGTCAACAAACGACGATCTTCCATAGGACACAATGTCAAGCAGGAGAAATGCTACAGTGAGCACCGTGATTGCCACAAGAATATCCTTCAGTTCGTCCCGTGTGGTGCCAATAAACTGCATGTTACCTTACAGCACCCCGGCTCATGTCAAGCACGTAATTCATCAGGGTAAGAATTTCCATGGCATCATCAATCCCGATGTTCAGATTGTATGCAATGTTGAGTGGTTCAATCCTAATGCGCTCACGAAGTGCGGACTTCAGCAGTTTCTCTTTATAAGGGTTTTCAGCATCTGGAATCCTCTGCTTTCCCATGCACTCTTTCACATAGGTATAGAGGTTCTTGGCAAGGATTATGTCCCTGCTGTCAAGACAGTTGAATATCACGTTTATGCGCAACTGACCTATATTTGTCAGGCCAGCCTTCTTTACTGCCCTCTGAATTACATCTCTTGAAAGTGCCTCGTATTTTGGCCTGTTGATGTCAGCATAGTAACCTTCCTCCGTGAGGAACTGGAATATCTCTTCTGCCTTCGCAACCGGGATCGAGGCCTTGTATACTGCCTCCTCCATGTCAAATACCCTTCCGCTCTTGAATTCAGCATCGAGGAGTTTCGCTGCGAATCCTGCAATCTCATGGAAATGCTTTGATTCGCCTATCTCTTTCAGAATTTCGTCGAAAATGGATGTTTCCAGAATCGTGCCTACATATCTGCTCGCGATCTTCTCCGCCATCTCATAGTCCTTCCTCTCAATATATGATCTGATTATCATCTCAATGTTTTCCCGATTTATGTACGTTGGATTGGCTTCGTATACCCTGACCACGTCGCTGAAATAACCGTTCAGGTACGAGATGGTCAGAAGGGTATCGATGACTTCCCTTCCGGATTCCGGGTTCTTGATTTTTCCCAATGAACGGTTCAGGAGTGCTATCGCGTCCGATGGGAATCCATCCTCCGCAAGGAGGGTCGCGAGCTTCGAAATATTGGAGGATTCATCCGGATAGGCCTTCAGGATCTTTTTTCGTATGTCAATTGCCCCGACCTTGTCGCCGGAGTTCTGCATGGCGGTGGCCATCCTTTCCCCCAGGTGCCTGTTCCTGGATTTGTCGAATGCCCTGAACAGCGCTTCCCTTATGTCCGAATTTTTCCAGAGTGAAGTCGTCAGGAAATTGACAGACTCCTTCCATTCGAAGCTGCCTGTTTCCATTCCATGGAAAAGAGTGATGATATCCTTGTACAGGTGCTGCCTCGCCAGATGCATTATCTTTAGGGCCCAGTATTCATTTCTTGTAATCAGCTCATTGGCTTCCTTGTATTTGCGAACATAAAGCAGGGCCTCTGCAAAAGACCTGTTGGTGGAAATGTCGGCACCAAGATCCTGGGCATGCTTGAAGTGATCGTACGCCTCCTGAAAATTCCCATCCTCACACAGGGTGTTTGCCAGCATAATCTCAATCTGCGGATCACGGAACTTTACCTCGGCTTCCCTCAGGCTGGCGATCTTCTCAGCGCGGTTGCTCATTCTTTCGAGAAGGGCTATGTGCTTCAGAAGATCGGATTTGAGGTATTTCCCACTCATGATCTTTCTTGAAACCTTGGATGCGTAGGAAATGTCTCCTATCCTCTCCTTCTCCATCAATAATATTCTCTCTGCCTCCTCGCTTTGCTGCGGATTTTTTTCTAGGAATTCGGCGAACCACGACAGCAGGCCGCTTTCAGCAGAAGCAAGATATTCCCTTATCTCTGCATACGGTGCCCTGTGAGTTTCGTCCAGCCATGCAAGTTTTTCAAATGCTTCCCTTATTTGTGCATCATCCCGGAGCCTGATTGCTGCACGTATTTTCAGGACCAGAAAATCGGCGTTTGTGAAAATCTGTAATGCCTTCTTTATTGATCGCATGGATGATGCGAAGTCAGATGTATTGAACTGTATCAGCCCGGAAATATACCAGTAAAACGGATCTGTTTTCTTGTCCTCCACGGATTCCTCCAGCGTCGACTCCGCCTCTTTATATCTGTTAGTCAGGGAAAGTGCCTCGCTCACCGGGTACATAAGGAACCTTGAGTCCCTTATATTGGCAGGAATTTTACCTTCAATAATTTCCTTGATTCTGGCCATGGTAGTGCTGAGGATATCGTATGGCTTTGTGGAAAGGAACAGAAGCATCTTCTCGTCTATATCGCAGTTCTGGGCATAGAACCTGGATTTTGCTAGTCCCCACATCAGGCCTATTGACCTGATCCTGGAAGCCTTATCAAATAAGTCGTTGGCCGATATAATGGACTTCCCTCTCAGGAAATTAAGGCAGAGTGTAACTGGCCAGGCATCCTCTGAATCCAGCGGAACTTCAGCCTTCAGGATTTCGGCAAATTCATCCGATCTTGCGAGTTCAAACAACGTGTCAAGAACTATGCCCTGATTAATCAGCGGCCTGGCCTTTCTCAGGGCCTCCCTTGTGCCATCTACCCCAGGGGAGACTCTCAGGTAGCTTGCGATCACGTAGGCAAGCACTTCCGGATCAGTCGAGCTGATCTTTGCGAAGCGATCCACTATCCTCGAATATTCCTCAGTGTCGTAGAGCATGCTGATGACGAATTTTAGGGCCTCCTGGTATGTGCTGTCAAGTTTCAGCAACTTCTCCGCTGTCTGGAAGATTTGCCCTTTGTTCTCGAACTTCTTTTCCAGCAGGAACTTTTCCCTGAGAATTTCAACGTCATCCTGAAGCAGTTTGGAGCTTTCCTCAATCGCCTTCAGTGCCCTGTGGTAATCTGCCAGCCCAATGTAGCTCCTGATTGAATAAAGCAACAGGTCCTTGGAAATGCCGGAACCCGCACTCATTGTATTGATCGTATCAATGCATTCCCTGTATCTCCCGGTTTTGAAGGCAGAGACTACTTTCAGCCAGGCAATATCAGGATTTCTGGGTTGCTCCCCTCCAATCTTCATTATCTGGGAGTATGCCTCCTCGTACCTTTCTGCAGCCATGAGAGTACGAAGATATGCCAGGTTGGCTTCCAGAAGACTGGGATCCAGAACCACGGCTTTTTTGGAGAAGCGCATGGCCATTTCCATATCTTTGCCGGCCAGGAATATTTCGGCAAGTCTGGACAGCTCCATTGAATCGCTGATTTCAGTTTCGGAAAGCTGCCTGGTGATGGCGGCGAGTTTAGCTGGATTTCCCTGCTTCAGATAAATTGATATAAGATCGTCGCGAAACCCCTTATCAGGGTAGGTTTCATACGCCATCTCCAGGAAGGGCACATACGCCTGCGATCCAGATCTCTGCTTCATGATGTCGGCGATTTCCCTGACCCTGGCATTACCGGGCTTTGTCTCCAGGAATGCATGCATTACTTCTGGAATCCACTGGCCGAGCTTTGCCATAAGCAGCACACATTCTTCGTAGTACCCTGATTTGACCGCTATCAGATCTATGATCGACTTTGATTCCTGGCTGGTCTCAAATCTTGGGTCCTTCTCGATGGCTTGCAGCGCTTCCCTGAATTCTTTGAGCCACACCAGGTAATGAATCTCCAGAACTGCAGCCTGGAAATTTGTGGGGGCAAACTTACTGAGGCTTTCTATTATGGATTCCTTGCATTCATTACTGACCGAAGAACTGCCCATCAACGAAATCAGAGACTCCTGCAGGACATTATCCACATACTTGTCCTCTTCGAGTAGCGAGTTCACTTCAGCTAAGATTGTAGAGCATGTGCCAGAAGTCTGCGACTGATTGTGCATCACATCGGAAATGAGAGCGACAAGCCTCCTGGATGATTTTGACTGCAGTTCTGTCATGACAAAGCATTGTCTCCGAGCGTTCTGGAGAAGTGATCCTTACCCTCCAGCCGATCATACTTCCCGGAGAGGTAGTTCTCCCTCAATCGGTCATAGGCCAACGAATTAAGCTCTGCCATTACCCGGTACTTCTGATCCCTTTTGATAACCTTTGCTGGCGATCCCATTATCAGAGAATTCTCTTCTGCCTTGAATCTTTCTGTCACCAGTGAATGTGCGCCGATAACAGATCCCTTGCCTATTATGGCTCCAGACATAACTACCGAACCCATTCCGACAAGTACACTGTCAGATATGCTGCAGCCATGCACCACCGAGTTATGGCCGATGGACACGCCGGAACCAATGAGGACGGGGCTCTCAAGTTCTCCATGAATGGTGACGGAATCCTGTATATTAGAGCCGCTTGAAATTCGGATGAAATTGGTGTCTCCCCTTAGAACCGCGTAGTCACAAATCATGACCCTGTCCCCTATGGTAATGTCGCCTATCAGTACCGCAGTTGGTGCTATATAACAATCCCTTCCGATTTTAATTGGCAACAGCCTATGAATATACAATTCAATATTAAATTCTCCCATGCGCATCCCAGGTTTCAAGATGCACTGCTGTGCAATCGAAGGCTTTTATCGCCCATACCCCGCTACTGAAATATATCACCTGCACATTTGCCAGCATGGAAAAACCCGGCAGGCTTTTTGGCACCAACGGGATAAGAGGGGTGCCAAATGAGGATCTCACCTCAGACCTCTGTATCGGCATGGGAAGAGCGATCGCCTCCCATTTTAATGCTTCCCGCATTGCAATTGCAAGAGACACCAGGCAGAGCGGGGACTATATTTTCTCCCTGGTCAGTGCGGGCCTGCTTTCTGGCGGATCAGACCTCACAAATATAGGTACCCTTCCAACACCCGGCCTCCAGATATACTGCAAGATGCACGCGATACCTGGTGTAATGATAACGGCATCCCACAACCCGCCGAAATATAACGGGTTGAAGGTGATAGAACCGGATGGCACTGAGGCATCCAGGCAGACAGAGGAAGACCTCGAAAGGCTTTTCCATTCCGGATCACCTAAGAAGGCAGACTGGCGATCCCTGGGGTCCATAACTTCTGAACCTGAATTCTACAAGACTTACGTGGAGAGAGTCCTTGATTCGGCAAAAATGGCCGGCAAGAATGTGAAACTTAAGATTGCGTTTGACGCTGGTAATGGCGCATCTTATCTCACAACCCCCCTGTTGCTGCAGAAGACTGGTGCGAAACTCACCACCCTTAACTCAAACCCTGACGGTTTGTTCACTTCAAGGGATTCCGAACCCAAGCCGGAAAATCTCACCGCTCTGAGCAGCCTGATGAAATCCGGGGAATATGACATGGGCATCGCCCACGACGGTGATGCTGACAGGTGCGTATTCTATGATGAAAAGGGCGAGTTCCTCGACGGCAACAGCATACTCCCGATCCTTACCAAATACTACTGCAAAAGAGGGGATACCGTGGTCACTCCTGTGAGCACCTCTGATTCGCTGGAAGACGTGTGCAGATCCAATGATATCAGGCTGATCAGGACAAAAGTTGGCGCACCTCTCGTTGCTCGTACTGTCATTCAGGAGAAAGCAGCGCTTGGAGGGGAAGAAAATGGAGGCATCATATACCCCAGGCATCAGTATTGCCGGGACGGGGCTATTGCGGCGATGCTGATCATTTCCATCATGAATTCTACAGGCAAAAGACTGTCAGACCTTCTTTCCGAAATCCCGAGGTATCATGTACTAAAATCAAGCGTTCAGCGCAAGGGAAAATGGGAGGATATTGAAGCACGGATCAGGAGCATTGACGGAATTCAGAAAATTGATGAGACAGATGGCCTCAAGGTTTGGGAAAGAACCGGCTGGGTCCTTATAAGGCCTTCCGGAACCGAGCCGATTATCCGTGTTTACTCCAACGCCAAAGACGAGGAGGCTGGGAGAAAGCTCCTGGCGAAGTATCTTTCAATTGCGGCGCAGTGAACCAGGCACCATGATACCGCAAGGATTTGCCCCCTTCATTTGGCTGCTATCAGCCCATGGGGATGATTTCCGTGTCCGCTTTCCTTTCCAGTTTTACTCCATTGGTACAAGGAAGATCATGCCATGTTGCCGGCATTCAAGGATTGTTCGGGCAGGGCACCCTCTTGCCTGCAGGTTATGACCGGGAATATGCCGGTGAGGTGTTTTCAAGGCCATCCATGCAGTGGAAAGAAGACCCGTGTTGATTTGAGACGCAGCAATCCTCCAATTGTAGGGAGAGACCCCGGATAGTGGCGGAATATCCATTTGCAGAAAAGCAGGCACCATGGTTTTCGAGGTCTATCAGCGGAACTGAAAGGCTGGACGGGTGAAATGAAAGAGTCTCTGTAACCGGCATGGGATCGGGACGTGATACCATGTCTGCTGTCGGCGTACTTATCCTCCGGAAAGATGAAGATACCCAACAGTAGTAAACAGTGTTGCCGATCAGATTTTCCTGTACAGCCGGATGAATCTTGAAATAGCTGTGGCATTACCAAGGATGAAGAACAGGCCAAGAACAGAGGTGGTGGCGTTGATTACCAGGCCATAGTAAATGAATGAATATGGAACGAGAAACTGCACCGGGGCCAGCAGGATGAGAATCACAAGCCTGTTGGCTCTTCCCAGCACCCCCCTGTAATCCCTTCCTGCACCAAGTGCCTGCGCCTGTGTGCCCATGTAACTGGTCATGAGAACCCCTTCAACTGCAAGCCCAGCAAGCAGCACGTTGCCATAGTAACTCAGCCCCACCCCGAGAATTATCAGGATGTCAGCATACCTGTCAATGAAGTGATCCAGTAGATCTCCCTTCCTGGATGCAAGCCCCCTGTGCCTTGCAACTTCCCCGTCGATTGCATCAAGAGCGGCAGACAAGATGATCGCGGGAATGAAGATCAGCAGAAATCCGTAATAATAAAGGGTGGCCGCAAGGGCAGCGAACAGAAGCGAGATTATGCTGAGCACATTGGGATTGAACCTGTAAAACGGCCTTGCAATGCCGGCCGCAAAGGATGATCCTGCCCTTTCACCTGCCAGCAGTGATCACCTTCCGGAATTCGATTGCCATGGCGGCAATGTCCTCAATGGATCTTGAGGAGCAGTCAATCACCAGTATCCTGTTTGCAGGCAGCCTTTCCATTGCTTCGCTGTAAATAATCTCAGACCTCTGCGCATCCAGGTTCTCGTTGATCTTGCTAAGATCATACCCTCTTTCCTCAAGCCTCGATTTCACTGTCTCTTCCCTGCAACTTAATATGATTACTGCATCAGAACCAGATATCACATGCGACATATGAGATTCCACAAAATCGTAATCAAATTCCAGAGATTCAAAATCTGATACGTCAACTTCGCCATCTGGCTGCGTGATCCGTTTAGCTAGGAAATCTCCTAACGACAGGCAGGTATAACCCAGCCTGGAAAGCTCCATGCAAAGGGTCGTCTTGCCAGTACCCGGTATCCCGCTGATGGCGATCAAAACAGGTCGCCTCCACCACCGATCAGGGAGATTGGCCTGGACAGATGCCTGCGCGCACAGGTTGGAACCTCATACATACCGCAATTTATGGATCTTTTCTCTTCGGTGTATTCTGCCGAGGAAGCGCGTGCTCCGCAGCTGGTGCAGCGGTAATCCCTGTAGCCCCTGTTCTTCATCCTTTTTCCGCATCTGCTGCATTTTGGCGGTGTCCTAATGAAGGACCTCCCCCTGGCAAGAAGGGCAAATTTCTCAAGATGCATCGATCCGTCAAGATACGATCCGTAAACCCTGACGTAATCGCCTGGCAGAAGCAGCCGGAAACTGGCCCTGAACGTCTTTGTAGGTTCAAAGGCGGCAATCTTCAGGTTACCATTCCTGGTGCCAATCTCAGCAAAATAATGGCCCCCCTCCATGGGGACAGGTGTATCCAGCAGGTAACCTTCCACCTGATACGATTCCCCATTTTTCAGGGATTCCGGGTCTCTTATGATGTGGTCATCGGATGCCTGGTTAGTCCTGTACAGAATATATCTCTCCTCCCCGAGCGTGCGATTAGGTATTGATTCCCTCGTCCTGATCAGGTCGCTGGGACTGGAACCCCTGATCCCGTATATGATTGGTGTCCTTGAGGATGGGAACATAGCAGCCCTTCGGTTTTCCGGATCAAATGAGTCAAATGTTGTGCCCATTCTGTGCACGCTCAAGGAAATCTCCTCCTTGAGCGGCTTCCCGTTTTCCCTGAATGGAAAGCCGTAAGAGATGAGCTCGAAGGTCACCCTTAATGCCGGCCAGGAAATGGCTGCGGCTGCCCCGATTATGCCTCTCCCGTTCCCAATCTTCTCATAAAGGGCAGAATTCTGCTGCAGAAGAATTTCCACATCGCCCAGTTCAACGAATGACTTGACCGCCCTGTCATACAGTTCTGTCGGGAGCATGCCCCTGGAAACAACAATTCCCGGATTGGTCATGCTGTCATGCTCCATGTATCTCCTCACTATTGTACTGCCCAGTTCAAGCAACTCCTCCATGTTTCCTGATTCTTCCCCCTCAGGATAGGAGATAATTGGGTTTTCACCTATGGATCCTATGACGATCGGTCTTCCTCTTCCTTTCCCAAGCCTGATCGCCAGGCTTGCATTGCCCCTTGTACAGTATGGAACGTTGGGATTGAGTCTGACAAGCGACGGGTATCCGATGAGATCGAGATCGGTTTCCTCGATAATTTTTGTCATCAGGTAGGTAGTGCACATGCCCCTTGGGGAATCTGTATCGTCCACACCCACGAACATTTAGTGACCGAACCTCCTCTTCCTCTGCTGGTAGTTCTGCACAGCCCTCAGGAGATCAATCTTCTTGAGTTCCGGCCAGTTGACTTCGCAGAAGTAAAGTTCCGAGTACGCAGACTGCCAGAGCAGAAAATTCGAGACCCTCTCCTCCCCACTGGTCCTGAACACGAGATCAGGGTCCGGGATGGTCGGGTCATACAGGAACCCGCGGAATGTTTCTTCGCTTATCTCCTCCAGCGCCAGTTCGCCGCTCCTCACCTTTTCGGAGATCCTTCTGACCGCATCCACAATTTCTGTCCTGCCACCATATCCTATGGCGAGATTCAGCCTGAATTTGCTGTAGTCCTTCGTAAAATTCTCAACTTTATCAATGGCGTTTCTTAGAGACTGAGGTAGCTGTTCAATTTTGCCAAGTACCCTGATGTTAATCTCGTTCCTGACTATTCTTTGGTCATGCAGGAGGTCGTTAAGTGATTTCTCTATCAGATCCATGAGAAAATCCACCTCGCGTTTTGTTCTGGAAAAATTCTCTGTGGAAAAGGCATAGACTGTCACGATCTTGATGCCAATGTCCCGGCACCATTCGAGCACCTCTTCAAGTTTTTCCTTCCCCTTGACATGGCCAAGAATTTCAGGAAGTCCCTCACCCCTGGCGTACCTCCTGTTACCGTCTGTGATAATGGCCAGATGTGATGGGATAGGTGCCTTGGCGATCTCGTCCATAAGCACCTTCTCGTATACCTCTACTGCTAGGTCTCCAAGTTTTTCCCCGATAGTGGCCATTACTCCTTCCTCAATTCAAGCGAATATAGATTCTTGTCCTTCGAGTAACCATGAACTATCCTCTTTCCCACCAGGGAAAGCCCAAGGGCCCTGGCCCTTTCCATCGTTAAAGTGAGGTTCTCAATGTCTGAAATCACGTACAGGTTTATGATGCCTCCACTCTTCAGATGGACTGCAGCTATATCCAGGTAGTCCGGAGACTTCATCGGCAGGTTCATGATGATCCTGTCATACTTTGTTTTCGTTTCTCCAAGGAAATCAGCAGCGTCCGCACAGACTGGCGTGATCGTCCCCTTCATCCTGTTCAGCGCTATATTTTCAGACATCAGTCGCACTGCTTCCTGATTTATGTCAACAGCATCTATGGAACATTTGCTTCGTGAAGCAACGGTAATGCTGAATGGTCCGACCCCGGCAAAAAGGTCCAGTATTCTTTCTCTATCCCGTACCCCTTCCGACAGGATTTTTCTCTCTGTGGCCAGTCTTGGGGAAAAATAAGCCTTCGACACATCGACCCTGAACCTGAGGCCGTTCTCCCTGTGGATTGTTACAGGATTGTCCACTCCCCCGAGAAGGAATAGGGATCTTACCCTTTCACTTCCGCTCAGTTTTCCTCCGTAATATACGGTATCGATTCCCCTATTGGTCGTCATGATGCTGTCAGAGATCTGCTTTGCTTTCTCAACAGATTTCACCTTTACGATTGCAATTTTCCCGATAACGTCAAAGGAGCCGGAATGCTTCATTGGATAGACGCGTTCCTTCCTGGCTTTGCCTTCGACGTCGACAGTCTCCATGCCCTCAGGCATTGCTGGAGTGTCCTCGTTCAGCGGTATGAGCACGTCCTCCCCGATCCTGATGATTTCAAACCCTTTCGCGATCAGGTTCTTCTGCTTCAGCCTCAGGATATTGTCCTGGGCCCTGCTTTTGGGTACCTTAGCGTGAATCACCGGAAATCAACCTCGCGTTGGAAATTATGGTTTCAGCAAGCCTGTCCGAAAAATTCCTGAGTTTTGCCAGATCAGACACCCTCGCTTCTCCCACCTCCCTGACCGAATGGTAGCCTGCATTGTAAAGACGCCTGGCGCGAACCCTGCCAACCTCCCTGATCCTGAGCAGGTCAATCACGTCCTGCCTTACCCCATCCCTGATCCTGAGCGACAGGTTCATTATTTCATCTCTAACCTGTTTTCTGTAGATTGATGAGAGTTCAGCCATGCTGAAAAGCAGCCATTCCGCGGTTGCGACTCTGCTCTGTATATCTCCCGACCCAACACTGTATTTCTCTGAAATCTTATTAATCGGCACTTCATCGATCCAGTCTTTCATTATCAGTGCAAGTTTCAGGGCGGGCGGATTTATCCTGTCGGTGTAAAGGCGCTCTCCTGCATCGTCCAGGAGCGGATAATCCTGTTTCTGGACGGAGACCTGAGGCATATCCGGTACCGAAGAGATGCAGTAAAGCGCCCCGAATACGGAAAATTCCTCCTCAAGGAAATTCTTGAATGCCAGTGCGCTCATGGGGTCTATGTAAAGGTTTGAAACCTTTCTTCCGAAATCGGTGGCCTTCAATCCAGCGGAACCGCTGCGGATGAAGTCGTTTGTCTCCAGAAAATCAAGGCTTTCATCCACGGATTGCCTTGCGGGCATGTCACCGGAATATCCCATGAATGTGCGGGAATAAAAGTCCATCAGCGTTTCTGCGTTATGCGCTATACCGGATGAAATCAATGCAAGGTTGTTAAACCTAAGCAGATGGACTTCCGACAGTGAGGACCTGATATCCTCGGGTTCATCCTCTATGTATTTCCTGCACATCTCGTACGATTGATCGGACGAGGCCCACAGGTAGCAGTAACCCTTCTTATCGTAAGCGGGCCTTCCAGCTCGGCCCATCATTTGCTTTGCCTCCATTATTGAAATGAACTGGCTGTACCCGTCGCTGAATCTGGTGAGGTCTCTGAGAATTACGGCCCTGGCAGGCAGGTTTACACCAGCTGCTAGGGTAGGGGTCGCGCATATTGCCTTGATCTTTCCTTCCCTGAAGTAATCCTCGACCAGCTGCCGGTTCTCGTTAGAAAGGCCTGCGTGATGAAAGGCGACTCCCTTCGAGATCAATTCGAAAAGCAGCGACTCCTTGGATGTCCTCTCATCCTCCGCAACTGGCAACTCGGGTCCCGCAAGATCAAGCTCCCGGGACAGTTCGATTGCGGTCTCCTCTGCACGCTTCCTCGAATTCCTGAATATCAGAACCTGACCGCCTTCGAGTATGTGCGATTTTGAAATTTCTGGAAGAGGGTTTTTCAACGCCTCTGACCCGGACTCGTTCTCCACCCTATTCCTGAATATGGTGAAGCTTTCTATAGGTACAGGACGGAAATTGCTCTTCGTAAGCTTGCATTTGAGCCACCCGCAGAGCTGATCTGCATTGGATATGGTCGCTGAGAGCCCGACAAATCTTATGTCCGGGTTAACCAGCCTGGCCGCGGTGATGAAAACCTCAAGCCTCGAACCCCTGTCGCTGTCTCCGAGAAGATGCATCTCGTCAGCCACTATAAGCCCTATTTCACTCAGGAATTCAGGCTCATGATGGAGCAGTGAGTCGGCCTTTTCCGATGTCATTACGATTACGTCGAATCTGGAGAGCCGCGTGTAGCCTTCGTTGTAATCCCCTGTCGCGATCCCTACCCTGGCCCCGATCAACCTTAACCTTGACAGGCTTGCGTAAATTTCTGAAGCGAGCGCCCTCAGCGGGACTATATAGATCGACTTCAGTCCCTTCAGGTAAGAATCTGTGATGGCTACAGTCGCGATGAGAGTCTTTCCTGCAGCCGTCGGTACTGAAACTATGATGTCTGATCCTGATCTGAAGTTCCGGATGGCTTCCTGCTGATGCGGATATAAAGCCAGTCCGTCAGTGCCGAGAATCCTGTCTATCTCCTGATTCTCATAAAGGAACTGACCGAGCATCCTGATTCAATATATGAATGCAGAGCAGGTTAATAACAGGATTGAGTGACCCGCTCCCAAAATGAAATTACTGCCACTCAGGGAATATCTTTAAAGGAATGTCTATTGAGGTCTGGAAAATGCGTCCGGAAGTTACCATAAACGTCGCCCAAAGCCTAAACGGCTATATTTCAGGGAAAGGCGGAAAACGGGTCTCGATATCGAATGCAGAGGATGCTGCCAGGGTAGACACGCTCAGGGCGGAGTCCGATGCAATACTGGTGGGTGCAAACACGGTGATACTGGATAATCCCACCCTGAGGGTAAGGAACCTTCCCGCGGCCCGCCAGCCCATAAGGGTGGTTCTGGACTCAAAGTTCCGCATAAAACCCGGATCGTCCATATTTGAGGACGGCCATGAAGTCATTATTTTCACCTCGCGTTCCACCGATCATGGATTCGGGAAAAGCGTGAAAATTATCCGGGAGGATGATCTTGGTATTGCCAACATCCTGGCACGCCTTCATGATACGGGAATCAGAAAAGTCCTTGTTGAAGGCGGATCGAACGTGATTTCCCAGTTTGTTGAGACTGGGTTGTTCGACCGATTCTTCGTGTTTATAGGCAACATAATTCTCCCTGCCGGCAGTACTCCCCTTTTCCAGGGTAAAACAGCGGCCAGTCTGTCGTTTGAGTTTGTTTCCACCCTCGGGGACGGGATTCTTATTAAACTGTTTAAGCATTGACGCAGGGGTAGTTATTATTGAATGCAGGTTTGATGAAACTCAAATGGGCAGAAGAGCATATGCCTGTCCTTTCTGCCATTAGGGAGAGATTCAAGGGGGAAAAACCCTTCAGGGGGCTCTCCATAGCTATGGCGCTTCATGTTGAGGCAAAAACTGGTGTGCTGGCACTGGCACTTAAGGATGGGGGCGCGGTTATACACCTCACGTCATGCAATCCACTGACCTCAGATGACGATGTCATAGGTTCCCTCAGGTCCGATTTTTCTCTTGATGTACATGGCAGGAAGGGAGAGAGCAGGGATGAGTACTATGCGAACCTGAACGCGGTTCTTGACTCCAGGCCGGATATCATCATCGATGACGGGGGAGACCTTACCAGGCTGGTTCACACTGAAAGATCAGACCTTTCTGACAGGATTATTGGTGGGAACGAGGAAACAACAACAGGGGTCAACCGGCTCAGAGTTATGGAGAAGAAAAATATCCTTAAATTTCCCATGTTTGACGTTAATGATGCTGTAATGAAACACTACTTTGACAACAGGTACGGCACGGGCCAGAGCACTATGGAAGGGTTGCTGGTATCCACAAATCTCCTCATTGCGGGTAAGCTGGCGGTAGTCTGCGGTTACGGATACTGTGGAAAGGGCATAGCCATGAGGCTCAGGGGACTTGGTGCGGTGGTCACCGTAACTGAAGTTGATCCGACTAAGGCGGTTGAGGCAGTCATGGATGGGTACACCGTCATGCCCGTCAGGGATGCACTGAAAACTGCTGATTTTGCGATCACGGCTACCGGAATGAAATCCGTGATTAAATATTCAGACCTGCTCACTGCAAAGCCTGGAATTGTTCTCGCAAATTCCGGGCATTTCAACAACGAAATAGAGGTAGACAATCTGGATTCGCGTTCCAGGCGAAAGGAGGAGGTAAGAAAGAACGTTACCAGGTATTTCCTCGAAAACGGTAACCACGTCGATCTGCTCTCGGAGGGAAGACTGGTGAATCTCTCTGCAGGACAGGGACATCCGGTTGAAATCATGGATATGAGCTTTGCAATTCAGGCGCTGGTGGCCGAATACCTGGTAAAGAATCACGAAAAGCTTTCCAGAAAGCTATATGCTGTTCCTGCTGATATAGACAGATCGGTTGCCGAGATAAAACTCAAATCAATGAACGTGAATTACGACAGTCTGGATTCGGGACAGCTGGAATATTTGGACAGTTGGGAAGAAGGTACCTGATCTGCCTTAGAAGATTTTAATATCAGCGGATAATCCACTGACCGGCCATACTTTGCCGCCGTAGCTCAGCCTGGTAGAGCGTGTGCTTGGTAAGCACAAGGTCGCGGGATCGAACCCCGTCGGCGGCTTGAAAAAATATTTTACAGTAGCTGTCTAACGCGAGAGATATTTTATCAGTGCCAGCGGTGCAAGAGAAGTGACGTCCGGAGATGCCCTGGCTATCTTTACCTGCCTTCCCATCGTCTTGAATTCACCCAGGACGGTTTCCCTAATTTTTTCAATGAAATTCTCCCCTGCATTGGACATCCCTCCACCTATTAGTATCAGTTCAGGATCGAAAGCGCAGCAGATGTTTACGATACCTATGGCGAGGTAATAGATCACCCTGTCCACTATTACGCCAGCTTCCCTGTTTCCGTTTGCCCACAGGCTCAGAACGGCACGTGCATCCATTCCTTCCCTGAGTTCAGTCCTGGCATGAGACCCGCGCATCAGCTCAAGCGCTTCCCTTGCATACCTGGCAACAGCGGAACCGGATGCCATAGCCTCAAGACATCCTTTGCGGCCGCATGAGCACAGGGGGCCGTCAACCTGAATGACATTATGGCCCACCTCTCCGGCAAGCCCGTTAGATCCACGGTATAACTTTCCGTCTATGAAGATGCCAGAACCTATCCCCGTGCTCAGTGCAAGATATATAAAATTGGCGGACTTCTTTGCAAGCCCGAACTCTTTTTCTGCTATTGCGGCTCCCGCGGCGTCATTCTCGAGGAATGCCGGCGTCCCGAAATGATCTGAAAGTATTCTCGTTAGGTGTACGCCGTTTACAGATGGGATGTTGGGTGAAGTTATTACTGTGCCGTTTTTCTGATCAATGAGGCCGGCACAGATTATGCCTATCCTGCTTATTTTCAAGTTGCCGGAAGTTCTCAGTGCTTCCTCACCGATCTGCAGCAACTGCCCAATCAGGCCCTCCCGCCCAAGATGGTTCCCGGTCTTCTTTTCCACCTTGGAGTAAACGGTACCGTCTGTGCTGCCAACCAGCGCGAGGATCTTGGTACCGCCAATATCGTAACCAAGCACAGTCTCTTTCATCGGGTTATTCCTTCTTCTTGACGATGAGTATGAGGCCCTCCTTTCCGGTGATCAGTACCTCTGAATCTGCTGGAATGATTTCTCCCTCAGACTTTGCCTGCCACTGCTGCCCTTCTATGGAAACCCAGCCGTGCATGGAGATATCTGTTTTAGCCGTTCCTTCCTTACCAATAATCGATTCTATACCTGTGTATTTTTTCTGCTGAAATCCCTTCCTTATCTGCATCAGATAATAAGCGATGAGCAGCGCCACAATAACGAAAATTACGGCAATCACTATATTGCCCGTGGAAAATGGACCGTTGCTGGAGGAGTTTGATCCATAGCTGATATAAGCGGGAGTCAGGAGAAAAGCACCTACCAAGGCTGTCACCATACCTGTCACCAAAGCAAAACCATGTCCCAATTTAAATTCTAACAGCATTATTACCGCACCTATTATTATCAGGAATATTCCAAGAGGGGCGGCACCAACCACCTCCAGACCGACCAGCCCGAGTCCTATGGCTATAAGGCCCACTACCGAAATTATCACAGTTCCGTGGTAAAGGTCAAGAAGAATCGCAATGGTGCCGATTGTAAGAAGCAATCCATCGACAAAAGAATTACTCAATGCAGATAGGAACTGGTCGTAAACCCCCTCATTAACGTTCACCACATTGTAACCGGTGAGGTTCATTGCGCTCATGAACTGGCTGAAATTATCCGCGATCCCTTCGACGAGCCCGTTGCTGTATGCCTGAGACGCAGTGTATGCTGTATTGTAGGCCACCATATCATAAGCAGCAGTGGTGTTTCTTCCATGAGCAGAAGCCATGCTGACCATGAAGCTTTCCATTGCATTGGTAACATGCTGCTGCTCTCCGGAAATGTTATCCGTGACTATAGGAGTGGATGGCCCTATGAATGAACCCGGTCCCATGTAAATCACGTCTGTTGCCATCGCGATGTAAGAACCGGCTGAAGCCCCCCAGCCATCCGGCTCTATATAGGTATAAACCGGCAGGTACCTCTCGGTCTGATTGATTATAGTCACTGTCTGGTTCATATCAGAAAGAAGGCCACCTGGAGTATTCATTTCAATGACTACCGCCTTGTACGCACTGTAATCCATGGACGAAAGTGCGCTCTGAAACATGGCCGTAGAACCTGCGTCAACGGGATAATCCATGTGTATGACCATTACGCTCTGTGCGGCCCCGTTTGCGTTCACCGGTATGGCGGACACAGTGGAAAGCCCAAGAAGAAAGGCCAAACCGAGCAGGATCAGTATCGCTATCTTCAATTTATAAATTATAGGCACTGTTTATTT
Source organism: Thermoplasmata archaeon (assembly GCA_021818715.1). GTDB lineage: Archaea > Thermoplasmatota > Thermoplasmata > Thermoplasmatales > Thermoplasmataceae > JACWAH01. The sequence continues at coordinate 472 of JAKATN010000006.1, read as the reverse complement.
AACCCTTTACTACAGAACTGCTCTGGTTAACAGATCGTCCCGGTACCCGCACATAATGCAATCACTTCCTTATCTTCAAGCCCTGCATTGAAAAGAGACCTGAATCATAAATGAGAACGATGCCTTACAGAAGAAGCCTTCATTCCTGGCACCAGGCGATACAGCGCTGTTTAACGACAGGAGTAGCCTCTGGTAGATTACCAGAGTTATAAGCATAGATTACATGGCATCCTTTATTTAGTGAGTTAAACCAAAACACACTCAAATGTTTATGGAAGGTAAGTTCAGAGACGGCATCTTTCTCTGATTTGCGGGTTTCCGTGCAAGATTTATTCTGGCAAGAATTTACGATCTTAAGCAGAAAGCCCACGGCTTTAGTCGTGGGATGAATGCGAACCTATATACGGGTGGCAGGTACATAGTGTCATGGTATCCCGGCGATGGAAACGAAGCAATAAGTCAGTATTCAATG
>JAKATN010000031.1 GCA_021818715.1 Thermoplasmata archaeon | reverse complement strand
ACACCTACACCCTGATGCTCATGACACCGCAGGAATATGTGAACTATGTGCAGACGCATCAGCCAACGCCGGGGACTGTCACTTATGCCGCGCTTGGAGGATTCTCTGCGTTTGCCCTTATCCTTGCGGTTATATTTTTCCGTATGCATCTTCCGGTGCAGAGATCGTTTATCAGGAAGGGGCACATAAAGAGGGGGCTTGATCGAATTGCCTGATGATAGCATTCCTACAGAAAAACCGAACCCTGACGACATTGGGCCATTCAGGCTTGGGCAGGTGCTCAGGCGTGGCGTCCGGAAAGTGGAACCTGCACCGCAGCTTATCAAGACCGTGCATACCGAGGAGCATGATACATTCTGGACGCACTTCAGGCACTGGGTGCTGAGGAACAACGTTCACATCTATGCGCTGTTCCTGTTCGTGGTTGGCCTCTCCTACTATATTCCATCCAGGTATTACCCGGACTACACAAACATAGCATTCGGGATTGTGTTCGCAGCCCTGATAATCACGTGGCCTGTGGCATATGAATGGGAGAAGAAGCAGGACAGGAGCCATGCAGTTATTGTGGATGAGTTCATGATGGCCCTGAAGGAAATCCCCGTTGATTTCCGTAAGGATGACAAGGGGCTTGAGCAGAGGGTTCTTGTTTCCGACAGAACGCGCAGGGCCATCTACATTGGCAGGGATTACCAGTTCGACGACAAGGAGCCAAACCGCATTGAAATGAAGAATGCACAGATATATGATACCGGATGGGGGCGGATATGTGATGTGTCTTACGTCGATCCATCAGGGCGAATCATCATTGGGGAGGGAGAAGGTGACCTTCCAAGCGGAATTATCTTTAAGGTTGTCTATCCATCCCGCACTGAACTGTCAAAGTCTGTGAAGGATGCGGACGACCTTGCCAAGAGCGGTGCAATCCCCTACGAAACGTTTATGGAATTCAAGAAGCGTGTGGATGAATATAACAAATCAAGGGATGAAGTGATAAAATACGCAGGGCAAAAAGGGCTCTCCCTGATCGACTTGGAGAGGATGTCCAAGAAGCAGAAATCTTATTTCGCGGCTCTCGATCAGTACTCAATGCCCTTCTGGAAAGGCAGTAAAGATGAGGCAGGGATGGGGCAGTTAAAGAGTATGCCTCCAAGCGTGCTCCTGCCCAAGATACTTGCGATTACCCGGATGTACAACACCCTTAAGGCGAACGAGCTGGACGCGCTGATAAACAGGGAATCAGATAAGATGGAAGCAGAGTTGGGAGGATTCATGGATCTCATGGCTGCAACCGGGCATACGGAAGAGGCATTGAAGCAATATCTCGTTGAACAGAGGAAAAGCCTTGTTGCAGTTCAGAGCAAGCCTGAGAAGGAATTGGAGGAGGAGGTAAGTGGAGGAAAGGAACAGTAAGCCTACCCAATCCGTGCCTGATGTCAAAAGGGCATTCATGGATCTGCTCCGGGAAATGGGCATGGATCCCGAGACCATTAAGATAATCTCCAAATTGCCGGGATACAAGGTTCAGACCCTGGTTGCACTCTATCAGGCATACACGTACCGTCAGGATTTCGTAAAGGAGAAGGCACGGCAATTTCTGGAGAGGGATCTTAAAAAAGAATCCGTCAGGGAAATGCTTAACAGGGAGGAAAATCGTCCATTGTGGGATAAGGACAGTGACGAGGAAAGCAAGAAGAGGTTTATTGACTTCGCCATCAGGTATTACCAGAAGATGCTGATACTGGAATTCAGCAAAACGCTGATGCACGAATACATGAATACCCTTGGATCTTCGTTTGATAAAACACTGTTCGTGGTGAGTTCGGAACCAGATAAGGTGACGCTCGTATGATGGATTCTCAGGCATACTTCGGGCCGGATCAGCAGGAGGTTGTCAAAAGGTGGTCCGCGTGTTCCGATTTCATGGTTGAGGTTGCAAAAAGAGGGGATGGAATCCACGTGTGGGATGCGAACATGTTTGCAACACTTGTCACCGTGTTTTACAAAAGCCTGCCGGTTGACAATGCGAAGGACAGGGTAGGGGAAATCATGGAGCAGCAAAGGGAAGATTATCTGCGGAGGATGAATGACCTGGACAATGATCCCAAACTGAGCCGGGAGGAATACGCACTTAAGGCATGGAAACTCACTTCAACCTTTATGGATGCCTGCCGGACGTTCATGTACGATACGATGTTCGCAACGGATCAGCGGAAGAAAAAACAGCCTACGGAGGGGATAGGTTATAAGTCAATTGGATGATTACGTTCTCCCCAAGTTCTTCACTCTCGACAGGAGTGGAGAGGGAGGACATCAGGCAATGCTTATGGGTGCGCCGGGAGAGGGAAAAACAACCCTGCTTGAATACCTTGCAATACTGGCAGCGAAAGGTAAGGACATCTACGGAAAGGACAGGGAAAAACAGGCCTGTATCTGGAGGGCAAGACAGCATGACCGGTATCTCGAATTTTTTAAATTGGGAGTTGGAAAATTGATGCTGCCTGAGAACTCAAATTACACCCTCCTGAAGGTGTATGAGAAGCACAAGGAAGAGATCACCATGGATGACCTTGAAAGCCTTGGGATTGATTATGGACTGTACACGGATCCGCAAAGCATAGTAGATCAACTCGAAGCAGGAAAGATACTTTGCATTCTGTTTCCGGGCTCGAAAGAGGCGGAGACAGTTTTTTACTCAGACCTGTTTGAAAGCCTGGTTCACAGGAAAACCGATGAGTGGGTGAACGTGAGCATAGACGAATCTGGAGATATCCTTGCTCCATACACGGCGGAGTCGTACAAGGTCCAGAAGAGGTTTATAGACAGCATAGGTGACTTCAGAAAAAACAACATTGATTCGATCCTTGGGTGTCACGTCCATACTGATCTCGATTTCAGGGTTCGCGGGAAGTGCAAGTATCATATTTATAAGAGCGGAGCCACGAAGATGCCTGGGGAAACAAGGAGACTAAGAGAGGAGACGATAAACCACACAAAGGTGTCGGAAGCATGGATCACCTACGGCGGATTTTTTGACAAGTTCGTGTTTCCGGATATGGCAGCGAACGCCAAACTCGATTACAAGCTCCAGACGGTAGCCAAGACAATGGCGGTGCAGACAGAATGATGTATGCCCTCTATGCAAGGGTGAGCCACGATGACAACGTGCAGGATCCGCAGGTTCAGCTTGCGCCGATGCGCGATTATTGCCAGAAGAAGGGCTACGAATGGAAGGAATACATTGACATGGAGACGGGAAGATCTATTATGAGGGATGGCTACCAGAAAGCCATGTATGAGATAGATCAATGGGATGTATTCATGGTATTCCTTCCCGACAGGCTCACGCGCGAAGGCCCGGAAAGAGGAATCACCGAAGTCACGAAAATACTTGAAGCTGGGAAATCGTTTCAGATATATCTCGGAGGAATAGTCATCCAGGACAGAATGACGGCGGTCACAAGAATGACGCTCCGCACCCTTTTCACCATGGCGGCATTCGAGAGTGACATCATTTCCGAGCGGACGAGGGCAGGAATGGAGAAACAGAAGGCGCAGATACGCGAACAGGGATATACCATCAGCAAGAGAACTGGAAAGCAAATAACCACACTTGGCAGAACCCCAATGGCCAGCGTCAAGCTGGAAGACGTACTGCGCCTGAAAGATGAGGGCAAATCTCTCTCCCAGATTGCAGAGGAACTTGGCAGCCGGAAATCAACCATACATTCAATTCTGAAGAGAGCGTTCCGATAATACTGTCTCACAAATATCTGTCAATTGACCGACAGATTAATATACTTCCATGAGATGGCATATTTGCCCTTAGGGGCGGTGAAAAAATGGAAATGGAGGATATAATTAGAATGGTAGAAGCAGCCAGGGATTGCTACGAAGCGGAAAAAATTAGCGAGGAACTTAATCCCCGCAGACTGATGGATTTTTACAGACGATCAGGGATCGCCTGGGAAGATTACAAGAAGTTAATCGCCCAGGAGATCTATGATGAACTGAGAGAGCTAGCTCTAAGGCACTGATGAGCCCGTGAAATCCGGGCGAAACTCCCGATATTTTATGGGAGTCTGCCGGCCAACAGACCGGAAAGAGGTAAGAAAAATGGATAGAAATAAACTGGAGAATATAATAGACCAGAACGAAAATTTGTATGCTGAGATCAGAAAGAACTCGTATGCGAAAGACGAATCAGAAGCTGCATCTCAAGAACTCTGGCTCACCGTCTGGAAAGACGGGAATATTACCGTATCTCTCACACAACAGGGTAATGACTACCCGCCGGAAACATACAGTAACATCGAGCAAATAATCGAGTTGCCGAGAGTGCCAGTATACGACAATTATGACATCCAAGCGGCACTGGATCAAGGTATTTCGGAGGAGGAAATATTTTCGGATGCGCTGCAAACGTACATGGAAAATTTCGACATGTCAACCTACCTGGATATGGCAGAGGGCTCAGGAGCATTCGATACTGTCGATGGGATGGGGTTTTGATGACAACACAAAAACAAATTGACTATTTACATGCTCTGATGCAGGGTAGATCATCATCAGAGCTAAATAGGCTTGGAATGACACAACGAGAGCGGAGGGGGGACTTCTCACTGACAAGCGTGGAGAAAGCCAGTGAATTAATAGATAAGCTGAAAAGAGCGAAGGAGTAAGGAGAAAAATGGAAGAAAACAAAATAAGGGAAACAATCGAGCATTTTGGGATAACCACAAGGAGCGGGAACGGGGAGGAACTTATCTTAATTACGAGGAATGTGGACGAGGCGAAGAGGAGGCAGCTTGAATTGCGAGCTGCAAAGTCAGAGATCCTTGCCTACATTCATGCGAGGGAAGAGGAGGAAAAAAGAAAGAGGGATGAAATAGAAAAGCAATTTGAGAACGGAACACTTCCAATAGAGGTCAGGGAAATTACGCATTTTTCGAGTGCATTGGACTCCGTTGTAACCGAGAATGAGATTGTTGGTGACACTGCATCTTTATCGAGGCTTATGGGCATCCAATATAATGGCTACTATACAGACCTTCCTCCAGGAAAGTACCCAATCTCTGTCCTGCCAGCGTGGCAAAAGATGCATGCAAAAAAACTCGATCTGGAAGCAAAGTTTAGGGAGGCCAGAGAGACAGGAAAGAGGGTGCTGATCAGCAAACAGACAGAGGAGTGCAAAGGAGAAGAGGAGGAATGCTCAGTCGATATTGTCTATACCTTTGCAATGCCTGACGGCACTGTAAAGACAGAGAGGATCCATACATATTGAAGGCACTGAGGATGGCCCCGTGGCTGGGGTCGAAACATCCCGCCTGGGATGTCTGCCGGCCTGAGACCGGAGAGATGGAAAAATGAACGAAAACAAAGAGAGAACGGAAATAGCCCTTACGGAGCATCTGTTTGTGTTTGAAGATGATCCGTACAAGGTAATGTATCGTGGCAGGGATGGAAAGCCATACTGGCTAAAATTTATCTCCAATGCAGCAGCCAGCGAGCTTTTGACACCCGAAGAGCGGGAGCTACTGAAACAGCATCGCTCCCTTATGAATGCTATAGACAGTAGCCCAGAAGAACTGTATAACGAGGAGAAAGTGAAAGAAGAATTGGGGAAGATATTTCCCAAGTATGCGGAGGTTTTTCCTATTTCACAGACAAATCCCCCACAGACTGAACAGAAAGAGGCAGATCAGCCCCCCCAGCAGCCATCCCTGCCGGATTTGCCTAAAAGCAGGGAAGAGGCAATGAGGAGAAAACTGAACACAAAGGAGAGCGATCAGGTTATGCCAGAAACGAATGTCCCCAAGAACACAGAAACTTTTGGAGCTATTCAGATCGGGGATATGCTGATCACCGAACAGGACATCGATCAGCTTTCCAAGATACCGAAACTCTTAAACAGGATATATCAGAACGTCATGCAGGAAGGCACAGATTACGGTGTTATTCCGGGAGCAGGTGACAAGCCTACGCTTCTGAAGCCTGGGGCCGAAATGCTCAGGATGGCCTTCAATCTCAGATACGAAAGCGAAATGGAGGTTGCTATTGAGGACTGGGAGAAAGGCATGTTCTACTATCGTGTTAAGTCATATTTTACCAACACCCAAGGCCAGCGCATAGGAACAGGGGTAGGCTCCGCTAACAGCTTGGAATCCAGATACTCGAACAGATGGGTTTTTGAGAGCGAAATACCCGATGGCATCGACAGGGCATCCCTGAAGTCTCAGGAGAGGACGTCCAAGAAGGGGATGAAATACAGGGTTTATCTCATTGAGGCTGACATCCATGAGAAGGCCACGCTTGTGAATACACTCCAGAAGATGGCTAAGAAGCGCAGCTTCGTGGACGGCATCCTCAGCATCACTGGCGCAAGCAGGATATTCACACAGGATATCGAAGACCTGAAGGTGAGTTAAGATGGAAGAGCACATGACAGGAGATGGGTGCTACTGGGTGGAAGAGGAAAGGGATGAAGAGAAGAAGTTACTCCTCGCCCTTCAGAGGTTGGTACTGGGGGCCGAAATATGAGCAGGAAGCCCAGGTCTCTGCCCTCAGTCCGGATTTCCGTTCGGATCGATTCCGAACTCTTCGGCAGGATGGTGGCGGAGGAGAAGACTTCCGGGAAGTCCATATCAGAGCAGGTGAGAGAAGCCCTTACCATCCGGAATCTCATTAAAAATAAGGAGGGATAGATATGCCGGATTGCCCTGAATGTGGACACTCATTAACCGAGGTTGATTTCGGCGTTTATGAATGTCACAATCCCTACTGTTCTTCTTATCTGTCTTAATAATTAATGGGATATGTCAGATAACCTGTCCTGTTTTTTTAAAAATTTTCGATCAAACCGTACGAATGCGCACGCTTAATGGACGACTGAATATCCGATATCGTCACTGAAACCGCATTATCAATGTTTTGTGTGATATTTGGGGATGAAAGAGCAGATGCTTTGGCTGGGGTTCGGCAATAAGGCTTTACATTCTGTATAGAATTATTAATTTAACTGAACATTTTGCGCGGGGGAGGGAGGGATAAAATATAACTATGCGTGATGGCATTATCTCTCATGCCAGAATTCAGGAGCAAGGGAAAGGGAAGCAGGCGAAGGGTTTATCCAATATCTCATCAAGGGAGGCACATTACTAAGAGCGGAGAGGACAAATGGATCCAGGGCGCTGTCAACCCGAAGCACAAGGGCTATGCGCGAGAATACGTTGAAAGGCTTTATGGAAACGAGGCCTTTACAGAACGCGGAACTATCAAGATAGAATACCTGGATAAGGCTATTGAGCATGCCCACGAGGCAGGCAATTATTCCGCAGAGAGGCGGCTCATCCTCGCGAAACGGCTCAAGGAAATGCCACGGGGAAGGAAAGACGATCCACCAGGGCAGCCCTATGGAATCGCCAAACCCAAAGCCGAGGAGGAAGTGCACAAGCTCAGGGAGGAGGGAGAGCATGCAAGGCTCATAGAGACAAACAGGAAAAAAGAACTCTATGCACCCTACGAAGGCACTCTCAAAAGCGCTCCGCAGGATGCAGCGCCGCCAACACACAGGCTGACCTATTCTGAAGCCCAGAAGAGCATGAAGGAAGTACCGGTGAAAATGAGGCTCGCAGGGGACACGCGCAAGGGATCCATATATGCGGCAGTTATCACAGGGACGGATCCCAAATATGGCCTTAAAAGGGAATTCCTACAGGGGGACAAAACCTACTCAGGCAAGCACGATCTAACGGTCGACTACGAAGCAAAACTAAAGCCTGGAACCATAATAGAGACAGGCGAGGGTGGTTCTTGGAATAACAAATATGGCAGCTACTACATAGTGACATCTAAGGGACTGAGGTCTCTTAAGAATAACTACAATGGAGAAGGGAAACTCTACGTAAAGGACCTCATGAAAGCAAGGGAAAAGGCCATCTCGTCGCCACCCCGTCAGTAAAGATTATTTGCTGCGAAAGACAAGTATTACGTTCCCCCTTGATCGCCGTTCGCACCGCAGCGGGAGATCATGCAGGGATATCCGCCTTTCGATTGCACGGACAGGCACACCCGTGAGAGAGGAAAGCCTGCGGAAACTTATCTTGCAATGGCCTTCTTGGAAATAGACTTCCACCGTTCTCATGATGGTTTCATCCACACTGTCCATATCCCTCAGACCTTCACCTTCCTATTTTTATTTGCACCCGATGTAAAATTGCCTTTCGCACTGGAACAGGCAGGGGGGTTCATAATTGCCCTGAGCTTGAATGAACTCACGACCCTGTCCGCAAATTCCGACTGCCATACCGGCGCATGGTGGTAGTTTCCATGGAAGCGTATGTCATATCTCACCTTGCGGTATGGTTTCAGCCTGAGGAGGTTCGCCATCTGTTCCTTCTCTTTCCTTGAAAGCTTACGTCTCCCATGCATGGACGTCTTGACCTCTATGATCGTGTCATGGCAGACGTCCTCAAGGTCTCCGTACTGATTCTGGCCGAGATTCAGGATTATGTGTCCCTCGGCCTCGAGCATTCTTTTTCGTTCGGTTTCCGCAGCTGTCCCATTGTGAAGACTCATTTCAGGGCCTCCTGCTTCGACCTGATGAGAGATGAGATCAAGGAACGGGCCATGTTCACCGCGACAGCGTTCCCGATCTGCTTCACCTGGTCCTGCTGGTTTCCTATGAACCGGTATTCAGGCGGGAACCCCATTGCTGCTGCAAGCTCCCTCGGCTTGAGCATCCTGTAAAGGATCTCGAGCCTGTACTCCCTGCCGTCAATCATGAAGCTTGGCTGGATAAGCGCGAACCGGTCCCGCGTGGAGATTGTCGGAAGAGGCTCCGCAGTCGACCTGGCTGATCCATTTCCATAATACTCGATAAGGTACGGTTCCGCAAGGTAATGATATGGCACAGCCGTGATTGCAGGCAGCGGCGTTTCTATGCTGACATCTGTGCTCTGCCCCTTGTTTTCCACGAGATAAGGTTCCGCCAGCGCGATCCTGTTGGATGTGTCGAGGGTCGGCAGCGGTTCTTTGATGCTTCTTATCCTTGGTACTGAATTGCCGGATTCACCATGATAAATGCTGATGAATGGTTCCACAATTCCGCCGTATCCCCTCTGTGTTATGGTTCCAACTGGTTCGCTAAGCGGCTTTGCAGTGTTCCCCCTATATATGCCCTCCACTGGCAGCAGGAAAGGCTCCGCGAGAGCAAATGCCCCTCCGCGTGCCCCGGTTATGGCCGGAAGCGGAAGTTCGATGTCCCTGATCCTGTTCTCCGGCGAGAGAAGGGAGTGTTCCAGCATCACTATGAAAGGCCTCAAATCGGGAAAGCTGAATTTCTTCAATCCTGCAATGATCCGCTTCATTGTGTTCAGGGACAGGGGTCTTTTTCGCATGAAAATGGATTCGCCCTGCATCGAGAAATCTATTATCTCCCTTGCGGACCTCCATTTCCTCAGGTTCCCGGATGGTTTCCTTGAGTGCGTTGGGGCAGGCCACGTGATTGGTCTTGCGTCCTTCCTTGCTATGGCGAAGAATCTCCTGCGCGAGGTCGCATCACCATAGTCTGCCGCATTCAGGATGCGGTACTCGAACGAATATCCGGCTTTCTCGAACATGCGGACCCACATCCTGAAGTAAGTGCCACTTCCTTCGGCAGCCGGCCTGCCTGATGAATCAAGAGGGCCCCACCTGACTATTTCCGGCACATTCTCGATGAGTACCCAGGGGACGTCCAACCGATGGATCCACCTGGCAAGGTACCATGGAGATGCCCTGTCCTGTGGCCGAATGGGTTTGCCACCCCTGGCCCTTGAGAAGAAAGTGCATTCCGGAGAAGCGACCATTCCGTCCAGACTACCTTCCGGGACCACTTCAGCCGGATCGACGTACTGGAGTTCCGTCAGGATGTGCCTCGCCCATGGAAAATTCGCCTTGTGAGTCTCGAGGGCTTTCCTGTTATGATTGATGGCTGTCAGGTTTATCCTGTTTGAAACTGACCTTGCCGCTGCCACCAGTCCCGTTGAGGTCCCTCCGGCACCGGCAAACAGGTCCACCGTGCTGAATGTGTTCATTTCAGGGCCTCCGTTTTTTTGCCGCAGAAAGGACACCAGATAATGGGTACATGCAAAACACCCATCGATTCAGGCGATGGATCAATCAGGTATATTCCATCAGGCTTAATCTCAAAGTAGGCCTGATCTTTTCTCTTAGTTACATACATCTCTGCCCAACTGCAACATGGTTCAATCTTGCCGTTTTCGTGATATATCATTCCAACTCTCCACCGCACTTTGGGCATATCCTTATTCTCAACTCTTTGTATCTAGGTCTATGGAAACCACATTTCTTGCAATTAAAGGATGATTGCTCTGACATCAGGATTCCTCCTTCCTTTTCTTCATTAGAGCGTTGATAAAATCCCTAATCACAGTTAAGCAGGATGAATCGAATGTGGTGTTTTCCAGTGGGAAAAATGCGTACCGTCTCCATGCATTGTGCCAATATACATGCCCTAATGATTCATTGCTTGCAACTGATGAAATTAAGTAAACCGTCGTTTTTGGCTTTTGTTCAATCAATTCAAATTTCAAATAATGATTTGTCTCCGTACGGCTACCCATTAGAACCATTCCTCCTGCGGATCATGAACAAGGATGTTGGATTTCTCATATCGTTCCTCTTTAAGTTCAATCATTAGAGTGTTCAGACACTTTTCTGAGCATACATGCCTTATCATTCGGGGGGTTTTCCACCTACGCCTGTCGTTTACCAATCTCAGACATATCACAAGCCCATCGTATTGCTCGTTGTTCGGATTAACATCAAATGTCTTATCACAGACAAAGCAGGAACGAGCCTCGACCCCACAAATAGCACATATCGGAACGTAATAGATTTTTGTCCTTTCCGCTAAAACCGTTTTAAACACCCTCCACTCATTTCTGAACCCCCTTTGGAAACTCCCTTATCCGCAAATCTTCCGGAAAATCCTCAAGTTCACCGCCGGGTCTGAATCCGCCAAGCTGCTTCATCCATACGGCAACGCCCTGATCCGTTGCCTGCCTCACGATGTTGCGGGCCCATTCAATTTTCATCGGCCTGTGATGGGGACCTGACTCACCCCCGATGATAATCCATGATATTGGTTCACTGAGCGAGAAATCAAACTTTACTGTACCGATGTCACCAAGGAGGGGCTCAAAGGAAACAAATTTGATGCCATGATGTCCTTCAAACTCGCCGTACTTCCATCCTGTTGCGATTAGTTCGTCGATCCTTCCTATATACATCCTCATTTCAACGGATACGCCGAGCCACACATTCTTGGGGAAAGGTTTCAGGTTAGGCATTCTCAGGTGTATTTCTTCCGGTCTTTTTGTCAGGATCTGAAATATCACATCGGGGCGTGTCTCTATCGCCTTAAATACCTGATTGATAAACTCTGTTGGTACCTTTGGATGGAACAGATCGGACATCGAATTTACGAAGACCTTGCTTCCTGCTGGAATTTTACGCACTTCCTTTAGCTTCTCAGGATGCAGGGTAACATCAAATGACCTGCCCCAGCGTTTTGACCATGCCTCGGCATAGCATGCTTGGCATCCCGGAGAAATCTTGCTGCATCCGCTTACGGGGTTCCAGGTTAGATCTGTCCATGAGATTCCTGTTTTGTTCATTC
>JAKATN010000030.1 GCA_021818715.1 Thermoplasmata archaeon | reverse complement strand
TAGTGGAAAAACTGGCCGAAATGGTGGCGAACCGGGAGATACAGGCCAGGTATGTGGAGGTGGAGAGCGAGCACAGCGCACTGGCAGCAACATTCGCAAGCGAACTTGCCGGAGTCAGATCGTACACCGCTACGAGTTCGCATGGTCTCCTGTACATGCATGAAATGCTTCACTGGACTGCCGGCATGCGCCTGCCGGTTGTCATGAGCGTGGTAAACAGGGCACTGGGCCCGCCATGGAACATCTGGACGGAACAGACCGACACGATGAACCAGAAGGATACGGGATGGATGCAGGTATACTGCGAGTCCAACCAGGAAGCGCTGGATACAATACTTATGGGATACCGGATCGCAGAATCGGAGAAGGTGATGCTCCCGCTGATGAGCATGGAGGACGCGTTCGTTCTTTCGCATACTTCCGAGCCGGTGAACGTACCCGATCAGGAAGAGGTTGACGAGTTTCTCCCCCCGCTCAACCTGAAGTTCAGGATAGACACAAACAACCCCATGGGATATGGATCATATTCCACTCCCGATGGACCCTTCATGGAGATCAAGAAAGACATGATCGAGTCGATGAAAAATTCAAAGAGCACGATAAGGGAAGTTACCAGGAGCTTTGCCGAGGCTTTCGGAAGGGACTATTCCGGTCTGATTGAAGAGTACGCCATGGAAGATGCGGATTATGCACTGATTGCGTCCGGGACGCTTGCTTCCACTGGCAAGTACGTGGTCGGGAAAATGAGGGAAATGGGAAAGAAGGTTGGGCTCATAAGACTTAGGTTCTTCAGGCCTTTCCCGGAGGAGGAGATTGTGGAAGCCACGAAAGACCTGAAGGGTGTGGGGGTGCTTGACCGATCGGTATCGTACGGATCTTCCGGTTCGATTGCGAACGAGGTGAAGTCCTCGCTTTATGAAAATTCCAGTATCCCGGTTACGGGCTTCGTTGCAGGGCTTGGAGGCAGGGACGTGAGGATAGAGGATTTTGAGAAGATGTTTGATTACGTAAAGAAGGGAAAGGCCGGGAATTATTTCATAGGCGACAAGGAGGTGATCTGAGGTGCCGTTTTCCATTCCCAGGGAAGAGTTCATGGAACCGGGACACACTGCATGCCATGGCTGCGGCGCAACGCTGGCGATGCGCTACGTACTCAAGGCTCTGGGAAAGAACACTGTGGTGTCGGTTCCCGCGTCTTGCTGGGCGGTGATACCGGGAGCAATGCCGTACAGGACTCTGGACGTCCCGATGGTTTATACCCCATTCGCGGCCACAGGTGCAGTCATTTCCGGCCTCAGGGAATCACTGGACATCCAGGGCAAGGAGGATTACAACGTTGTCGGGTTTGCCGGCGACGGGGGTACGGCCGACATTGGGCTGCAGTCCCTTTCCGGCGCAATGGAGCGTGGACATAATGTGTTCTACATAATGTACGACAATGAAGGTTACATGAACACCGGCGTACAGAGGTCGGGCAGCACCCCATTTGGTGCCGAAACTACAACCACGCCTGTGGGCATTGACAGGAATTTCAAGAGGCAGAACAAGAAGGTGGTGGCTGACATAATGATGGCACAGGGCGTCCCATACGTTGCAACAGCAACGATAGCATACCCTGAGGACCTGATCAGGAAGCTGAACAATGCCAGGAAGATCCAGGGACCGAAGTTCATCCAGATACTTGCCACATGCCCCACGGGATGGTATTTACCCCCTGAAAAGAGCGTTGAGGTCTCGAAGCTTGCCGTGCAGTCTGGCGTTTTCCCGTTATATGAATTCCAGAACGGCGTGCTCAGGGTGAGCAAACCTTCCAGGACGGTGGGCCTGAAGGATTACCTGTCCATTCAGGGCAGATTTTCTCATCTTAATGATGAGGACATAGCACAGTTACAGGAATACGTCAACAATCGCATGACGATGCTGCTTGAAAAGGAGAAGGATACTGCAAATCCCAGGCCATGACCGGCTGAGGGGCAGTTCCTTCATTTTTTCTCCCCCTTTTTCCTCTTCCTGAATCCTGGAATGTCCCTTGGAGTCCATGTTCCTCTCGTAGCCCTCATCATAATTTGCAAGGGAATCCATGGATGACTGCATTGCCTCGTCGGGGATCATGATGTCCCAGCCCGGGCCGAGGAAATCTATCTCCCCATGATCGGGCTAATGCACCACGTCCTTGGCCGTCCTGGTTGAATCGGGCCAGATTTCCGTGTCGAGTATCCGGAGCGGGACGCCCCTGTCCGCGAGCAGTTGCGTGGGAACGTCAGGCCCGAGAGGCTTTGAGATCAGGTCGCCCTGCGAGATGTCCACCGCGTGATCACCGTATCTTACGGTGCCACTGCCTGAAAGGACGATGTAAACCTCCTCCCTTGCCGTATGGCTGTGCATCCTTGAGTATGTCCCTCCCGGCGGGATGACGTAGATAGTGAAGAATGCCTTCGTGGATCCCAGGAGAGGGGTAAGGTAATGGTAAACCAGATCCCCCTCCCTGGAAATGAGCTTCATGACTGCGGGATCGCCGGGATCATCATTCATGATGTTTACCACAGGCGGTGTCCACAGGTTCTTTCCTTCCGCTTCCAGATCAGCTTTCCCGTCCTTGGGGTAATAGGCGTAAACTTCTGGAGACCAGATCGAGCACAACCTCACGATGTAATCCAGGCCGGCTTCGGTGAGCGGAGGCGTTATGATCCACACCGTATCGGCCACCTCTGCACGCATATATCCAAGTCTTGAGGAGAGTTCCCACCAGATCCAGTTGCTGAAATGGACAAACCTCTCGGCGCTGTCTGACGGGATCTCACCCATCATGTCGGGCAGGTACAGCTTCCAGGCTACGTCGCACCTTATGGAGCCGGCAGGCCTCACTTCCTTTGGCGGATCCACGATAATCTTCACGGCCATGATTTAAAAGAACCGGGAAGATAATAACACTTCCCTTCAAATCGACCCGATTGGCGCATCCTGCTACCCCTTATGGTGCTCTGCATCGGTTGCGGAGCCTGGATTCAGAGATCGCCCGAATATGCCTCTCTTTCAACGGTTCACCCTTCCTTCTGGCAGTTTGATAAAATTTTATAAGTTGTGGCTGCTATTGGGCACAGCCAGTGCACTGTCTTTCTGGCATCAGATTCCTCCGTGAGACGGATAAATCAATGGCATCTTGGGGTGCGCCTTATGAATGGGAATCTGCCAGTCATTGTGAATTCACGGCTGCCGGGTCACTGTAAAATGGTCTGAGGGCGATAAATGAAAAGCGAGAGGGGTAATAAAAAAGAGATGAAACAAACGAACGGAAACGCAGCTTCTGAAGGGTTCACCAGTGAGGAAAGGGAGGCGATGAAGGCTCGTACGGAAGAACTCAGGAAGGCGCGCAGCGGTAAGGGCGACGGGGAATCTGACGTGCTGAAGTGCATATCAGCCATGTCCGGTCCGGACCGCACTATGGCAGAAAAAATCCATAAACTGATCAGGGTATCCGGAACCGGTCTCACGCCGAGAACCTGGTACGGAATGCCGGCATATGCCTGGAATGGTGAAGTCCTCTGCTTCTTCCAGCCGGCTGCAAAGTTCAAGTCCAGATATGCCACTCTTGGTTTCAGCGACAAAGCCAGGCTGGACGAAGGTTCCATGTGGCCCGTTGTATTTGCACTGAAAGAGTTGGGCAGGGTTGAGGAAACCGCAATTGTTGATCTCTTAAGGAAAGCGTTAAGATGAAAGGTAAAGAAGGGAATTCCGCTGATAACCTGTCACCATCGGACCAGATAGACGCAATCATAAGGAATGCCGGGGGCTGGAAGGGAAAACTGCTGTCAGAATTGAGGGACATCATCAAACAATCTGAACCAGGGATAGTGGAGGAGGTCAAGTGGAAGAAACCCAGCAGGCCGGAGGGCGTACCGGTATGGTCCCTTAATGGGATAATTTGTGTTGCTGACGTACTCAAAAATGCCGTCAGACTTACCTTCCCGAAGGGTGCCGGGATACCGGACGGAAAAAAGCTTTTCAATACCAGGCTGGACAGCAGGACCGTGAGAGCGATGGATTTCCATGAAGGGGATACTATTGACGGGAAAGCCTTGAAGGGTATCATAACAGACGCGGCCAGGATAAATGAATCCGGGGGATGACGGGAAACCTGCCTGCATGATTATTGCGCTCCAATCCGGATATAGGTAATATCAATGATGGCTGTCGCTAATTCACCGGTTTTATGAAATCGTCCTCTGTCCCGGTGATTTCGCCTTTTTCAGCAGTCTCCACGAGAAGTGGGCAGAGCCGGTCTCCAAGTGAAACAGAAACGCTATAGTCGATAATCCTGACTTTGTCTCCAGTTTCCAGAGGCTTACCTGATCTAATCCCTACCCGAATGCCGTCAATATATGCTATCCCGTGATAATTACCGGTATAACTTTTCCCCAGACCTTCATCTACGGTAAAGGTTTTACCAATTGCTTCTGTCAGCACTGATTTTCTGAGGTAAAAACCGACACTCATCAATGAAATACCCGAAAGAAGCAGGATCAGGTATACCACCTGCAACTCCACATAAAGTGAATAGTTGAAGGAAGTTGATAGAATAATAGCAAAGAAGATGAGCAACAAAATGCCAAAAATAATGGCGGCTCCGCCAACGTAACGCAAAATAGTGGCAATTTCTCCGTTCTTCACAATCTGTGATGGTGTAAGTAGATAATAAAATTTCAAGGCATGCCCTTACAGCTGATCGCTGGGATTAATCAGTGACAATTATGAGGGACAGATTGCGCCGGCATTCACTCTCCTTTCTATTCAGCTGCGATCAAACCACTATCACTCCACGCAGCATGCCATCCTGGACATATCCCTGATGAATGACTGGGCAGCCAGCTTGATTCCCTCTGAGATGGAGGGGAAAATATGGCTTTTAGCTATGATGTCCTCGATTGTGTATCCGTTCTTTACGGCATATGCCCCTTCGGTTATGATGTCGGTGGCATTAGGTGCGAGAATATGCATCCCAACAACCCTGTTGTTGTTCGGATCGACAGTTATCTTGATGATCCCTTCCGTTTCTCCCATTATGCTCGCCTTTGTGAGGTTCTCCAGCGAGAACACCCTGCAGGAACAGGATCCGTTTTTCCTTGAGAATTCGTTTTCCGTCATCCCGACGCCTGCAACCGGCGGGCTGGTGAATACCGCCCATGTCGAAGAATCTTAGTCTATTTTGAGGTCTTCACCAAACATATTGCTTACAGCCACCACTGCTTCCCTTGCCGCAAGAGTCTCAAGGAATAGCTTCTTGGAAACGCAGTCCCCTGCTGCATATATTCCAGGTGAAGAGGTTTTCATTGTATCTGAAGCTTTGATTAGACCCCTCTGATCGGTCTCCACTCCTGCCGCCTCAAGGTTGAGGTATTCAGTATTCGGTTTCCTTCCCGTGGCAACTATGAGTTCCCTTGCTTCAACTGTTTCCTTTCCCAGGGTGGGTTATCACCTCAACCGCTTTCACATCTCCGGATTTATGCACGGCACTGACCCTCGCCCTCAGGAAGAACTTCATCCCTTCCTTTTCCAGCCTCTTCTTCAGTGCAACACCTATTTCCGGCTCTGTCTGCGGCAGCAGTGAATCAAGCGCCTCGATAATGGTGACTTTTGATCCGAAATGCAGGAGCGCCTGCCCAATTTCAAGGCCAATTGCTCCGCCCCCAATTATGGCAATGGATTCTGGCAGTTCCCTGAGGTTCCAGATTGTGTCGCTGGTCAGGTACCCTGCTTCGTTCAGGCCCTCGATGTTCGGGGCTGTCGGGTGGGAACCTGTAGCTATGAGGAAGTTGGATCCTGAGACTTCAAGCGTTTCATTCCCGTCCTCCGGTGTTATCAGAACCTTCTTCCGGTCGATGAATTTTCCGAGCCCCGTGAAGAGCTTCACGTTCGGGTAGCTTTCGATGACCTTTGCATACTTTGCCTCCCTTGCATGGCTCACGTATGATCCCAGGCCGTTCATCACATCGGCAAAGTCATGCCTGACAGGCGTGGGATAAATCCCGGGCATTCTTGGATGTTCCGGGTTGAAAACAGTGTGCGATGCCTCCAGCAAATACTTTGAGGGGACGCATCCCACGTTAACACAGGTTCCGCCGAGCGGGCCGGTTCCGATCATTGCGATGGACATCTCTCCTTTGCTCAGCTCGGATGCCTTTATTGCTGCAGAGAACGCCGCAGCCCCCCTTCCAAGTATCACGAGATCAAATTTTGCTGGTTCACTTTTCAATGCTGTTCACCGGTTCACTGGTCTGCAAGGGTGGCCCTGTAGTGCGAAGGCTTTGAGAAAACCCTGTTTTTCAGTACGTCCTCAGGTTTGACCCTCGCGGGATCGGGTTCTATTTCCACCCACTCCCTCCCTAAGGGAGATTCTGACATCAGGCACCCCTCCCTGTTCCCTAAGACCGCGGGTCACTGTGGCAACACAGTCATCGCAGGCCATTCCGTATATCCTCAGTTCTGCCTTTTCCGGTTCCATGAATGCAAAACACTTGTGCTTATAAATGCGGAGACGTAAACTATTTTTTACCCTGCCTGATAGTCTGCCCTATGGCTGGTGAATCGGAGGATGCCAGGATCGACAACAGAACCAAGGCATGCATGATCGAATACGGTGGATACGCTGTCTGCGTCGACCCGTCGCTGCGCATCCTAGATCTGATAGGAAAGAAGAACACGATGTTGATCATCGGCATAATCGGGAACAGGGGAGAAAGGAAGAACTTCAATGAAATCCTGAAGGATATCCCTTATTCCAGCTCCACGATAATCGCAAGGAGGCTTAAGGAGCTGCAGGCAAACGGTCTGATTGAAAAAGTCCGGGAGAAGGGGCGGATATCCTACAGGCTCACAGATATGGGATGGAGCGTTAGGGAAGCACTTCAGCCCCTTCTCAAGGCTATGGAATCCATGCCCATCCACCACGGATAATGTTTGGCCTGCACCTTTACCCGTTGCTGTACTGATTGGGTTGCCTGGGCGTTCGCCCCTGGCGGCAACACAGAAATGCTGTCTATTCAAAGTCAGGCATTATTGCAGGGATAATTGTGATCAGATTCGGGCTTCCTCCTTCATGCACCGGAATACCCAGAGAATAGCGCTCCAGCCCGGTTCATCCTGCCGGACAATTATTTGGGCAGTCCCGGTGATCCGTAATTTGATGCGGGGTTTCTCATATCGCTACATATTAATATGACACTGTAATTCAGGGGATATGAAAAAACTTGGTATAATGCTTGATGACGGATACCATGATCTCGAGCTCT
Source organism: Thermoplasmata archaeon (assembly GCA_021818715.1). Lineage (GTDB taxonomy): Archaea > Thermoplasmatota > Thermoplasmata > Thermoplasmatales > Thermoplasmataceae > JACWAH01. Next base: position 5,157 of record JAKATN010000030.1, on the reverse strand, counting down.
GGGTTCCATATTACAGGCTGAAGGAGGAGGGGATAGACTTCGACATTCTTGCATGGGACAACAGGCAATATAAAGGGGAATTCGGCGTTGACCCGGTTTCGCCCACAAAACTTCTTTCTGATTCCATGGGGAAGTATGATCTCGTGTTCTTCCCAGGTGCAAGGTCACCCGGTAACCTGATGAAGAATCCGGGCACATCAGCGATCATTAAAAAGATGGCAGCAGAAGGCACGCGTTTCGCGACAATATGCCATTCACCGCTTCTGCTTGGTGAAGCTGGCCTTCTCAGGGGAAATGAAGTCACCGGCCACCCTTCAATCAAATCGGAAGTTGAGAAAGCAGGAGCAACTTTCGTTGACTCACCCGTGGTCAGGACTTCAGACCAGGTGCTTTCAGGCAGGACGCATTATGACCTGGATGAGTTCATTCCGGAATTGATGAATTTCTACAGATCGTTATGAAAGAAGAGGGCATTGAAAGAAAACTTGGAATGAGAACACTCCTCTTCCCTGTTTTTGTTCTAATTGCAATAGTGACGGGGCTTGCCCTGGGTTTCGGTTTCAGGTCCGATAGCTCAGTGGTTGCCACTTATGGAATACCGCTGGGGCTCTTTTTCATGATATATCCGGCCATGGCCAAGGTCCGCCTGGACGAAATGGGAAGCAGCCTGAAGAGCATCAGAACCGTGGGCCTGATGGTAATTCTCAACTACGCAATAGCTCCATTTCTTGTTGCAGGGATAGCATACTTTTTTGTCTATTTTGTCTACATGAATCTTGGGATCATAGGTTCCAGCGTAGCTTCCCAGATGCTGGTGGGCATTATTCTGCTGGGCGTCGCCCCATGCATTGCGATGGTGATGATATGGACCGATCTTGCGCATGGGAACCTGCCGCTTGGCGTTTCCTTCGTTGCATGGAACTCCATCATACAGATCATAACCACGCCGTTTCTTATTTATCTCCTTGCGAGAACATCGGTGACCGTGAGCCCCATGCTCATTCTTGAGAGCGTCCTGCTGTACCTTGTACTGCCCATGCTTGCAGGGATCGCCACGCGCAGGATATTCCGCAACAGGGATTACTTCTCGAGGCTGCTGAAGACCCTTGGTTCGGTCCAGACCATCGCGCTTTTGCTAACAATCGTGGTGATGTTCTGGGGAGAGGGGTACGGGATCATCGATACTCCCTCCCTGGTGTGGATGGTGGGGATAGTGATGCTCATCTTCTACTTCGTGCTCTTCCACATGGGCTACTTCACCTCCAGGAAACTTGGGTATAATTATCCTGATTCAACGGCGATAGGTTTCACAGTTTCCGCCAGGGACTTTGAAGTGAGCATAGCAATAGCGCTGGCTGCGTTTTCAGCCTATCCGTATGTCGCAATAACGACTGCTATAGGGCCGCTTCTCGAGATTCCGCTGATGCTATTTCTGGTATGGGTTCAGCTCGGGAGGGAGCAGAGGGTGAACGTTCCTTTTGGCAACATTTCTGCAGAGGTGGCTAAATGAGCGATGGAGTTGGTTATTGCGAAATAAGAAAAATTGAGAAGATCGATGCCGAAGAATTTGACGGCATCTCCAGGATTCTCAATGCGATAGGAAACAGAACCAGGATAGCAATGCTTGCGGTGATATCGAAATACAGGGAAGTGTGCGCCTGCGAGCTCCAGCCTGCACTTGGAATGCCTCAGCCTACAATCACCACGCATCTGCACAAGATGTATGACGTGGGCATCCTCAAGAGGAAGGAGGTTGGGAAGTTCAGCTATTATTCCATAAACCCGAGGTTCGAAGGGATAGTGAATGACATCCTGAGGGGCCGGGCTGAAACGATGAGTGTCTGATTCCCATGGCTTCAGAGAGTGTTTCTGTACCTGGTTCCGCGGGCAGAGAGAAGGGAAATGTTGCTGCCCTTTCCGATCACATCAGGAAATACCTGATTGTGTACACCCTCCTCTCCGTCGCCGTTGCTGTGCCTGTCGGCTATTACACCTTGGATTACACAAAGGGGAATCAGGGATTGTTCTCAAACCTGGTTATTTTCTTCGCCATACTGACCATATACCCCTCAATGATCCAGCTGAAGTCGGAAGGTTTCGTGAAGGAGCTTCGATCCTGGAAACCTATCCTCGTTTCGCTGGCATACGTGTTCATACTTTCCCCATTTGTGGCGATTATGCTCGGGCCAACACTGGGCCAGAACATAGGAACAGGCTTCGTGGTATCCAACATTGTACCTGCATCAAGCGCATCCCTGGGGTACATACTGATTTCAGGCGGGAGCATAGAGCTGGCAACCGCCCTTGCGATTGTGAGCCTCATAGTTGCCATACCTGCGATTCCTATAATCCTGGGGCTTTACAGCAGCCAGGTGTCTTCGGCAATTCCGGTCGAGCCCGTTCTTCTTTCTGTCGTGTATATCCTTGTTCTGCCACTCATAGCCGGGCAGATCACCCGTTACGCTCTTATGAGCTGGAAGGGGCCGGTTGTTGTGAACAAAACCTCGAGGAAATATTTCTCCCTCACCACCATGCTATCCATGCTTGCGCTGATATTCGTGCTGGTGGACAAGGAAGCGGGCGTAATTGTTTCCAGCCCTGATCTGGTAGGGCTGCTCATTGGGTACCAGTCAGCGATAATTATAGGGATACTAGCGCTTTCGGTGTTCGTGAGCAGGCGCATGCACCTTTCGTATGAGAATCACCAGGCTGTTGCGTTCATTTCTGTCACCAAGAACCAGAGCGTTGCTGCTGCAATTGCCGTGTTTGCGCTGAACAATGAGGCTGCCCTTGCCCCGGCCGTTATTCCCATGATACAGCCTGTAATAGCCATTGCATACATTCATCTGGAGAGGTTTGTGAAGCGGTTCTTTGGAGCCGGAGAAATGGTGACGGCGATCCCGGAATACAACCAGCCGAAAACGGGGAAATAATGATTGGTTCTGTTTCATATGAAAAATAAAGCAATGAAGACCTTTGGATCAGAGTGGTTTGGAATTTCAATATCGACCCTGGCCCTTGCGCAGGTGTACCTGCTGATCTATGGCATGGAAGGCAGTATCGCTTATAGATATGTGGCTGAAGCGCTGACCTTTGCCGGGCTTTTATTATTTGGCATAATTTTCACTATGTGGGTTTCCAGGGGTATTTCTTCCATGGGAAATGGTAGAACTCACTGGGACAACCTGACCAGGTTGAGCTTCATCGCGCTCATCCCCATAGTTGGCTTTGTTGGCAATGCGCAACTTATCACGTATTTTGGCCTTGATCCCCTTTCGGCTGGCATATCCCTGGTAGGCTTCTACGTCTTTTACTTGCTTTCCCTTATCCTCGGCGTCCTGCTGGGGTACCGCCTGTACACAAAGGAGATTGCTCCCAGAGAGATCAATTATGCCATAGTCATTCCTCCACTTGCAATAGGCACAAGTGTGTTTCTTGCACCCTACGTTATGAACTACTATGGCGGAGTTGAAAGCCAGACCATTTCCTTCCTTGTCATGATGGGACTCGGGATATTCTTCTTTCTCTATATTTTCATCGGGTCCCTGGCCCTTTCCGGCCATGTATCGACAAAGATGCACGAATCGCTTCCGACGACCATGCTTCCGGTGGGAATTGCAAGCCTCATTGTCATAAACCTTTTCACGATCTCCGGTTTCGGCCCAATAGGAAGCATCGACCTGAATATACATACTGTCGGACTGCTTTCAATAATGCTCTGGGGGTTCGAAGTCTGGAACTTCCTGGTAGTTCTCATAATAATATTTGCAAGGCCATCAAGGGGGAATCTGAGCGTATGGGCTTACGGTTTCCCGCTTGGCCTCTTTGCCACATCGACCATAAAGATAATGTCGGTGGTTTATGTACCTGCGCTTCTCTGGGTGTTCATAGGAATTGCCGCAATGCTTAACGTGCTGTGGGTGTACGGCTGGATCAATACAGTGATATTTATCCGTATACAGAGGGCAAAGGCCGGAGAAGATGAAATCCACAGAAAGGGATCGGCAGGTACTGCCCATCAGAAAACCTGAAAATCAGGTTTCCCATGTAATGCAGCCTGAAGACTGCCCTTCTGCCAGTGTTTTGAAATCTTCAGGCTAAGGCGGTCGAAGGCATGGATTTCCAATTTTCACGTGCAGAATATATTTACGTGCATCCTGAAACGGATTGGCTTTGGTTAGTTTCTGATCACATGGAAAGCCAAAGCTAGATTTGCCAAGCCCCCATAATTCATGGTATGGAAACATACTGGTTTGCATCGCAGCAGTCCTGCCCCTTGTTCCCTGTATCATATTTCCCTGCCCATTTTAGGAGGGGGATGATAGAGGCCCTGAGCTCGACGCCGGTATCGGTCAGGTTATACTCCACCCTGGGAGGAACCTGAGGAAATATCTCCTTTCGCACTATGTTCCTATCTGCCAGTTCCCGCAGTATTGAGGAAAGAGTGGATGGGGAGATCCCCTTCAGTTCCTTGTAGAGTTCCCCGAACCTCACCGACCCATGATTCCCAATGCTGTTGAGAACGAATATCACCCACTTCTTCCCAAGAATGTCCATTATCCCGTCAAGCGAGCACATGCAGTAAGTGTCATTGCTTTCAATCATCGTACCTACTCCAGTACTTCGAACTTTATAGTTATTATACTAATTATAATTTGGCTATAAGGTAAAAATGGAATACGAAATGAAATTTTGTGTAGGCTGTTATCTGCCACTTGCGATGGATCTGACGGCGAAATTGCTGGAGGCAAATTCCCACGATGAGGAACTGTCGCTGAAGATTCAACCCGGGAAGGCTGGAAGTTTTGAGATATTCAGGGATGGAGAACTGATATTCTCCAGGGCAAAGACGGGAAAACTCCCCAATACTGCAGATCTCGATCTCGGTCATGCCCAGAGAATTGAACAGGACCTGAATTCAGAAAACTCCGGCTCCTGCTGCTGAGAATACAGTGCAGCTAGTGTGGTAAAAGAGGACACGAACGGATCTTTTTGGATTGCCTGAATACCTTTTTAACCCTTGGTTTCCATTATAGTTAAATACCTAACTTGTGATACTTATTGTATTCTTTCGGGATAAACTTCCTGATCCACCCCATCGAGTACGAATTGAACATTGAGATCTCCCCGAACGTCCTTTCAACCACAGTCTTCAGG
>JAKATN010000005.1 GCA_021818715.1 Thermoplasmata archaeon | reverse complement strand
GACACAAACCAGGTTAAATGTTTACATATGTATACTCACTCTAATTCCTGGTATAATCTTACTATTACTGCTCTTGGGGTATGTACAATCTCATTATGTATATTGAGTATAATAGGTTATATATTTAATTACCTGATACAGCATAATGGCTGTTAAACGTGATTCATGAGCCCATTTATACAATATCTCTGCAAGGGCAAACTTGGTTGAAAATGGGTTGTCCAGCTCAACTCGCCATCCTGACGAGAAGGTCGTTTTGCAAAGCCGGGAATATGATGATGGGAGCCATACACCGCAATTAAGACACCGGCAAATCTTTTGGGATAGGTAATTAAATGCGCGTCAATTCCAGTGTATGCAAGCTGAGTGTCTTGGCTGTCACAGGGTAAGAAGGGATCTTGAGCCCTATTGTCCGGACTGTGGATCTGTCTACGATCTTAAGCCAGACTTCAGTTACCGTGATAAGATACAGCAAAACTTTCCGTACGTGAGTAAACTGATCGAACTTGGGGAAGTCGAAACGCCAATACTGAAAGCAGATTCATTCATGGCAAAGCTTGATTACTTCCAGCCCACCTACTCTTACAAGGATCGGGGGAGCAGGATTCTATTGTCATATTTGCTGGAGAAGACCGGTGGATCTGTTACGGTGAACGAGGACTCCTCTGGCAACGCTGGTGCGTCCATTGCAGCATACTCAGCCGCCGCAGGAATGAGGGCCAGGATATTCGTTTCCAGGAACAGTATGAAATCAAAACTGGAACAGATAAGGGCATACGGGGCGGAGGTTGTTGAAATAGATGGCACAAGGGAGGAGGTTTCATCTGCAGCAAAAAGGGCACCCGGCATATATGTTGGGCATTCTTACTGGCCTGAGTTCAGGGACGGAATTCGCACTCTGGCATATGAAATATTCAGGCAGTGTGGTCCATCCATGCCAGATTCCATTTACGTCCCGCTGTCGGCCGGTACATTATATTTGGGGCTGGTAAGGGGTCTGGAACATCTTGTTTCCAGTGGGGAAATTGACGCTGTTCCAAAGATCATCACAGTACAGCCTGAACTCAACTCTCCAATTTGCAGTGAGCTTGACGGTGTCGGGAGAAATTATGGGCATTCCATTGCAGATGCACTTGTAACGCGGAACTCGCCGCTGAAGGATCTGATCATTGATGGGATCAGGAAATACGGGCTGTGCATTTCCGTCACTGATGACGAAATAATTGGAGCGAGGAATTCACTGGCACTGAAAGGGGTGCTGGCAGAATACAGCTCAGCCACAGTCTACGCAGCGTTGAGAAAGAAACGCATTGGAAATAAGCCGATGATAGTATTGACGGGAAATGGCCTTAAGACCCTGTAAGATCAATCCAGATGGGGTTTTACCTTGCTCTCCACCAGATTTCCATTTATGGAAACGGAATACCTGACATCAGCACCGCCACGAATTGCAAGTATTGAAACGCTGCAGTATTTGTTGAGAGACAGGTTTATCGCCCTGTTCACTTTTTCGGCTTCGACGTTCTCCCCCTCAAAGAAATAATGGATATCTGCAAAAACGATGGTTTTCGGATGTTCCTTTGCCCTCTCAGCAGTAATGGTGCAGCTGTACCTGTCAAGCCTGACTTTCTTCTTATCAAGGATAGAGAGGACATCGGAACTGGTGCATGAGGCCATGGCGAACAACAACAGCTCAGTTGACGTGAAATTTCTCGATGATTCTTCAAGGGGGCCCTTGATATGTATTTGATCCTTTCCGGCGACTGTGGAAATGTATTCATTGTTCCCCCTGTACTCAAAGCTTACTTCCATGAAACGGTTAGGGCGATATCAATTAAAAATAATGCCCTAGTGATGTGCTATTACTTTCACACACTGCCAGTAATATAGAGGTTGCAGTCCGCGCAACAGAAGTGAGATTTATAGGGCGGATGACATGCATCTGCGCATGATAGACGTCAAACTGCTAAGGGATAACCCTCAACAGTACTACGATTCCGCAAGAAAAAGGGGCTTCGGAAAGGAAGAAATCGACAGGTTCTTCATGCTGGACGAACAGTGGCGTGCCGTCCTGAAGGAAGTCAATGATTCAAGGAAGGAAAGAAATAATCTGTCGCTGCAGGCAAGCGAAACTATCAAAAAAGGTGGATCTGCAGAACAGATAAAGGAGAAGGTCAGGGAAATAAATTCCAGGATCGCAGAGAGGGAAACCGCACTGAAAACCCTGGAGGCAGACAGGGAAGCCGTACTGTCACTAATCCCGAATCTTCTGCACGAATCCGTTGTCGTGGCGAAGGGTGATGAGAACGACCAGTTCATCAGGTTTGACGGCAATGCCAGGGTGTTCAGGGATGACAAGGAGGAATTCCTGAGATCTACCGAAAACAAGGGAATATTTTCCCTGATCGAAAAAAGACCTGACAGCCATGTTGATGTAGAGGAAAGGCTCGATCTCGTGGACCTTGAACGGGCAGCAAAGATTTCTGGCGCAAGATTCTATTTCCTCAAGAACAGGCTGCTCAAGCTTGAGCTTGCCCTCATAAACTATGCGATCGATTTCTTTTCTCAGAGGGCCTTCACCACTGTATCGCCTCCCTTTATGATGAACTATGATCCGCTTTCAAAGGCAACCGACATCGAGACTTTCAAGGAGTCCCTTTACAAGCTGGAAAATGATGACCTCTACCTTATATCCACATCCGAACACCCGATCGCAGCAATGCTGAAGGATGAGATACTGGAGGAGGGGGAACTTCCATTGCGCGTCGCGGGAATCTCCCCATGCTTCAGGCGAGAAGCGGGTGCCCATGGAAAGGATACCAAAGGGATATTCAGGGTGCACCACTTCTACAAGGTCGAGCAATTTGTTTTCTGCAAGCCAGAGCATTCGTGGGATTTTCATGAGGAACTCACCAGGAATACTGAAGATCTTCTGAGAAGCCTTGAGATTCCATTCAGGGTCGTAAGCATCTGTTCAGGAGAACTTTCGAGGCTCAACGCAAAGAAATATGACATTGAAGCCTGGTTCCCGGCTCAGGGGAAGTTCAGGGAAGTTGCCTCATCTTCCAACAACACTGACTTTCAGGCCAGATCGCTAAACATAAGATACCGCACCCGGGAGGGGAACAGGTTTGTCCACACCCTCAACAATACTGGAATTGCAACCACAAGAATAATGGTGTGCATAATGGAGAATTTCCAGACTGAAAGCGGCGGAATAAGGATCCCGAAGGCGCTGATCCCCTATACGGGGTTTGAGGAAATTACGTGATCATCTCTGAATGATGTTTGGCGAATATTTTTTCCACCTGTCTAGGTATGGAAGCCACCTGTCGTCGGCAATCTGATCCATGACGTTTAGGTATTCCAGTATGCCTATTACTGCGGTGTCAGCATCCCTGACGGCAGATATCAAATCCCTGGCGGTGTTGGTGGAGTCCCCTCCGCTGAAAAGGCCAGGTATAGAGGTCATTCCCTGCGGATTGGTAATGATATGCCCAGCCGGCGTCAGTCTGAGCTTTTTCAGGTACTCGTCCTCCATGAAGCTGAAATCAGTCTCCTGTCCGGTGGCCTCTATCACGGTGTCAGCTTCGATGAACTTGACCTTGTCCTTCTGGGGCACGGGTTTTGCCCTGCCATGTCCATCGGAGACCATCTCATTCTCCCAGTATTTGACACCAGTCACTTTCCCGTTCTCACTCACATATTCAAACGGCGTGACCTCCCAGATATATTTCACATTCTCTTCCACTGATTCCTCCAGTTCTTCCTCAGCGTTCAGAGACGGATAGCCAGGTCTGTCGATCTCTCTCCGCCTGTACATAATGCATACGTTCTTTGCGCCAAGACGGATAGAAACTCTCGAAGCATCGTTGGCAGTAAAGCCTCCTCCTATTACAACGACGTTTTTCCCCACCTGAATCTTTTCACCCAGGTTGGCCCTTCTGAGGAATTCGGTGGCATGGTAGATCCCTTTTGCCTCGCTGCCCGGCGTGCCGGTCATTCTGGGCTTGTGGTTTCCCACGCCAATAAATACGGCATCATACTCATTCATGATGTTGGCAAACTTGATATCGTCCCCGATTCTGGTGTTCAGCCTGACCTCAACCCCCAGTGACAGGATGAAATTAATCTCCTTGTCAATGACGGAGTCCGGCAACCTGTACCGGGGTATGCCTACACGCATGAAACCCCCGAGCACGGGAAGGGATTCAAACAGGGTCACCTTCACTCCCTGAATCGCCAGATAGTAAGCTGCAGTCAGACCTGCAGGTCCTCCCCCAACCACCGCCACTTTTTTGTTGATAAAGCTTCTCCTGGGAGTGTCCAGTATCTTCGAATAATCGTCAAACTGGTCAGCAGCATACCTCTTGAGGTGGCGAATAGCTATCGGCCCTCCTGTGTCATACAACACGCATATGTCTTCGCACATATGGGTGCACACCCTGCCTATTATGGCAGGAAAAGGAAGATTTTCGAACACGATCCTGACTGTTTCCGCAGGGTCGCCCAGTGCGGTGCTTCTGATATATCCACCAATATCAAGGCTGGCCGGACAGGACTGAGTGCATATATTGCAGCCAATACACCTTCCAGCTTCAGCATAAGCCTCCTGCTGGGTGTATTCCTTGAGGGGTTCCACTTCGAAGGAGCCTACCCTTTTCTCAGGCAATTCGCTCTGTATCTTTACCCTCTCAAAGTTTAGCATTTTGCCGTCCAGTATCAACAATCCGGTAATAAATTTTGATTGATGACAGGAGCTAAATACATTTCCTGCTGAAAGGAAATAACATGGGGAAGCTAGCAGATCCGGACAGCGTTCTCACAGTACAAATATGGATATAAGCAGTATCGATAGCACGTACAGAGACATAACCACATATTTCAGGTTCTTCTGATTTGCAAACTCAACCAGTGAAACGGCAACCACGGAGACCGGTGTAAAAATCAGCACCCATAGGCCAAAGGCGATGAAATAAAGCCCATCAAAACCAGCCACTCCGGAAAAAAGATCTGACAGATTTATCATGCTTGATGTGACCGTAGTTGAATTGAGTGACGCAATCTGCTGGAGATCGTATCCGGCAGCACCATTGCGAATGACAACAAGGGCAAGCCCGGCGATGATGAAGAAGATGCTTACTACCACACCGGATCGCAGAATATAGCTCGTGACCAGGTCACTATCCCACTTTGGCAATTTTTCTCGACCTCCCTATCCAGTAGTATGCTATGGCAATCATCACTATTGACAGAAGTATGGCATAAAGGGTCTGGGACATAATTGTAATATAGACTATGGGGGAATTTGATAGCCCCCTGAACACCATGTCCCACCCTAGAAATGACAGTATCACGAAGAAGACCCACCTGATCTCCTTGTTGGTTAGCTTCATAAGCAACTTTGCCCCGAAAAATGACCCAATGACCACCCCTATCGCTGTTGCAGACGCCAGGAACGGTTGTATGTAGCCAAGCTTCCAGTATATTGAGCTGCCTGTGGCTGCCGTGATCCCGATCATGAAGTTGCTGGTTGTCGTTGTCACCTTCATGGGTAGGTTCATGGCCCAGTCCATCCCCATTACCTTGAGGGCGCCGCTCCCTATGCCCAGCAAGCCGGAAATAAAACCGGCAAAAAACATTACTGCCTCTGCCTGGAACCATCTGACGCCGCTGTACTCGACCTCCTTTTTCAGTCTTGGATCGAAGTATTTTCCATTCAACTGAAAGAACTTTGTTGTTCTGTCGGGAGGTATGTCCTTCGGAAGCTCAGACATGGATCTGTGGATGGTGGGAACCATGGAAAGCAATAACACAGTGCCGAACAGTATAAAAATAACCCAGAGCAGGTCAGCCCTGTCGATGAAGTAAAGGGTGAAACTTCCGATAATTGCGCCTGTTGTTGTCGCCATTTCCAGGCCGATTCCAATCTTCACGTTGGCTATTTTCTGTCTTGTGAATGCGGATGCTGATCCCGCTGAAGTGGCTATTGTTGAGATAAGGCTCGCTCCAGTAGCGAGTATGATGGGGACACCGAAAAAGAGGGTAAGCAGAGGGACAAGGACAGTTCCGCCCCCGAGGCCGGTCATGGAGCCGACAAGCCCAGCAAACAATCCGGCGAGCATTATCGTGAGGAAGGTGATTATAACTCCAACAAGCCCGACCACAAATCAGGATAATTACATCATTAAAAAAAGCTTCAGTTTCCCTTCCAGAAATATGCCAAATTTTTGAGATTTACCTTTGCGTAAGAGGCTACCTATAAATAGAAATGTAAGTAATCAATCTGGGGGTATGTCACCAAGTGCTGCCGACTTACAGTCCGGCGACGATCTGATCAAACGGGGTTTCGCTAAGATGACCAAGGGGGGCGTCATAATGGACGTCACCACGGTTGAACAGGCCAGAGTGGCCGAGAATGCCGGCGCGGTTGCCGTAATGGCTCTCGAGAAGGTTCCTGCCGACATCAGGGCCGCCGGGGGCGTTGCGAGGATGGCAGACCCAGGCAGGATCCGGGAAATTATGGATGCAGTCACAATACCCGTCATGGCCAAGGTGAGGATTGGGCACATCTCGGAAGGTTACACTCTTGCAGCCCTCGGGGTGGACATGCTGGACGAAAGCGAAGTCCTGACTCCGGCCGATCCGTATTTCCACCTTTACAAGAGGGATTACAAGCTCCCCTTTGTTTGCGGTGCACGCAATATAGGTGAAGCTGTAAGGAGGATATTTGAAGGCGCAGCTATGATAAGAACGAAGGGAGAAGCCGGGACAGGAAACATAATTGAAGCTGTGCGCCACATGAGGCTTATGAATGAAGGAATGGCGCTCTTACAGAAAAGCGATACCTCCGCATTGGAAATCATGGCAAGAGAAATCTCAAGGCCGTACGTGAAGCTGAGGGAGGATGTTTATAAGGGCCTGCTGCCCGAGGGCACCGAAATTGACACCCAGGGACTCTTTTATGGCAACAGCCTTTCAGACATACAGGAAGGGATACTGGCAATCCTGAAAGACATTAAGGAGAATGGAAAGCTCCCAGTGGTAAACTTTGCTGCGGGGGGAGTCGCAACACCTGCGGACGGTGCCCTGATGATGAAACTCGGCGCTGATGGAGTTTTCGTTGGCAGCGGTATTTTCAAGTCCCAGGATCCAACCGAGATGGCAAAGGCAGTAGTTGACGCTGTGCAGAACTTTGAGAATTACGAGCTCATCGGTCAGGCATCGGGTGGTCTGCTGTCGATGGACGGCATGGAAATCGACCAGATTCCCGGTGACAAGAGGCTGCAGGAAAGAGGCTGGTAAGCCTTAGATGTTGTTTCTTCAACTGATTGCATTAGCTGCAATACTCATAATTTTCTTCATCCTATCTGTCAAATTCAGATTTCTGGACACCAGGGGAAGCGTAATAGCCCTTTTGCTTGGCCTGGCTATAGGAATATTTGGCGGGCTGGACTGGCTTATCCTTATGCTTGTGTTTGCTGTCACCTCGTACGGGGCAACCAGGGCATGGCTTGAATTCAAGCAGAAAAAACACCTCCAGGAGGGTACAAATGGCGAGAGGCACTTTTCCAACGTAATATCGGCCGGCCTGCCCGGCCTGATTGTGGTCTTCTTCAATGTCCTCAACTCATACTGGATTAATGCCAACATCAATTTCTTCCTGATTTTTGCGGTGTCATACGCAGTCATAGAGGCCGACACCTTTGCTTCGGAGATAGGGATAATTGATCCCAAGGTGGTCATGGTAACAACCATGAAAGAGACCACTCAGGGTGCCAACGGAGGTGTATCACTGACCGGGACCATTGCCTCGTTTGCAGGAGGATTTGTTATAGCAGCTGCTTACGATATCCTTTCCGGTTCATTTTCGATCGTAGACAATTTGATCATAGTAGCACTTGCCGCTCTTGGATCGCTGGTCGACAGCATACTGGGGGCTACACTGGAAAACAGGAATCTCATCACGAAGGGCCAGGTGAACTTCCTTTCGTCTATTTTCTGTGTTGCCCTTGTTTCACTTATCATTCTGCTGTGAAACGCCACCGGACTTTGAGAAGCTTTCAATTATTGACTGTCTCTCCTCGTTCATGGCCTTCTCGAAAAGATTCCATCTCATCCTTCTAGGAAGAAAACGGTTTATCTGCAGGTCGACCAGAATCAATTTCTTTGCGTCCTCGAGCAGGGTGGATGATGGCAGCACGGCATCGCAGTTCACCTTCTCCCTTGCCTTACCTTCCAGCGGATAATTGAATCTGGATCCGGTCAGCGATCCCAGCAGTGAATAATTGTGTCCATCCCTGAATCCCAGCCTGGCGAGATCGGACGAGACAATGTAATCAGAAAGAAGGGCAATTTCATACCCTTCATTTATCGCATCGCCATTCACTATTGAGTACACATTTTTCCTTACCGAATATATGACGGACACGAAAGTTCTAAGCGCTTCCAGATACTCAATCAATTCTGCGAGCGTAGCAGCCCTTCTGTCTATCCGGTTCATGAACTTCAGGTTCAGTCCCGTGAAGGCGATGCACCTCACCTTGTCGTCTATGGCTGCCTGGCTGACAGATAAAACAAGCTCACTAAAAATAGATGGATCAGCCAGCCCGTTCTTCGTCCTGAGGACTATCACCCCGATGCCGTCCTCCTGCCAGAAGGAGATATGGCTGAAGCCGGTTACCCTGAGATCACTCATTATAGGCTACCAGCCTGTAAATCCTCACCAGAATACCGCCGATAATGAGATCAACACCGAGACCAACACCGAATTCCATTGACTGAGACACCGGATTAAGCGAAAACATCAGATATGTGATCGCAACCACTATAATAACAAGTATCAGGCCCAGAACATTGGCTGAACCGGTTCTCATCGTAAAGTACTTCCTCTGCCTTGGAATTCCACTGCTCTGGCCGTTGGACACGATATTTGCCGATTTCATTGTCCCGGCCGCTCCGAACACTGCAACGCTACCAGTGAAGATGGTGGAGACCAGGTTAAGCATGCTCGAATTACCCATGAACGCCGAGACGTTCTCGGAAAGCAGTATAACGCCTATTACCAGTATGGCGAGGAAAACGAAGAATGAACCTATCACCCTGTCAATGCTGATCTTGAGTCTGCCTATCCTGTGCAATCTGTTGAGTCCATACATGCCTGCGACCACAATGACGAATGGCACCCCGAGAACGACAGCTACCTCGGAGAACGGTATTGGAACTCCGGGAGTGAGCGCCCCCCATGCGGACAGTATGACCAGGTAGATGATGCTCAGAATTCCAAATGAAGTGATCAGTGGCTTTGAGATAGGATGGAGATCATCCTTTGCGTCAATGAAAGGAAGACCGAGGAAATACAGCAGAGGGATGATCGCAAAGAAGTAGGTTGCCAGCAGCGGTCCGTAAAGGTTCAGTCTTGCAAACGACCCGGTGAAATCGAAGAAATCCACTGCCTTGTATATAGGCAGGAGGAACCATGGGGGATACGGAGGCACGTACAGTGCCAGAGGGCTTGACGGGGGAGGACCCGGGAACGGGGAAAACAGTGCCGGTACATTGGGAAGCAGGGCAATGATGGATGGAACCAGGATCAGGAATCCTAGCGTAAACATCCCAAGCTGAATCATGTATACGAAATTGAACGGGTACCAGGGTTTGTACGAAGGATCATCCTTCAGCATTGCTGGGGCCCTGTATTTAGCTTCCCTGTTGGAAGGCATCATGTTGTTGGCTTCGGCCAGGAAGAAGTGGAGCCCGAAAAGCCCGCCGAGAACAGCGGCCAGTATTATGTGCAGACCCAGTGCCCTCACAAAGAGGCCAGTCGTGGTTCCGTCTCCGAAGCCCATAGAAACGAGATAGTTACCAAACAGAGGAATCGATTGGGCAATGCCACGACCAACATCGGTGGCATCATACGCCAGCACATCTCCAGGCAGCGAATATCCGTAATAGCCAACTCCCATGGTAACTGCAAGCAGCAGTACGCCAAGGATCCACTGAATCTGTCTGGGCTTTTTATAGGCTCCCTTGAAGTAATTCCTGAACATATGCACGTAAATCAGGACAATCATTGCGTACGCACCGTACAGATGCGTAGCACTCATTAGCGCACCGTACGGAACGGAGTTGATTATGTTCTCTGTTGACACATACGGATTACCCGGGTTGTAATATATCAGAAGAAGAAGGCCGCTTACTACCTGGTATATGAAAGCTATGGAAATGAGTGCCCCTGTCCAGTACCAAATCCCCCCTTTCTTCCTGACATAGTCGGGCTGGACCTTCAATGGCAGCTCTGAAATCTTAAGAGGATCATCGCCAAAAGTTCTCGTTATGAAGCTGTCCTGGTTTTCAGTCTCTGTAACCATAGTTATCCCTCAGGCCTCCCCGGTGTTGGTAACCACGGTTGTAACCTGGCCGGCCGGGAACGGGGTTCCTCCGGTCAGATCGCTTGCCTTTCCATAAATCGTCGGTCCAATCATACCAACCGCAGAAATTGTGCCGTCCTGGTTGTACCTCAAAATAGTATTCGGCAGCGGGCGCGAAGTCGGGCCTGTTAGCACAGCGCAGCCGCTTTTAGGGTCATAAGTGCTACCATGGCAGGAACAGTGGATTATGCCGTAGTTGTTCTGAGCGGCTCCATAAGAAGTGCCTGGTATCGCCTGCCCCGGCGGATAATAGTGAATCTCAGGCGGGACACATCCAAGATGCTGGCAAATTGCACTGTATGCAACTATAGACTGGCTCCCTTCCGGGCCAACGCCACCCGGGAAAACGAATGTCGATCCATCAGCAGGAATTGTAACGCTTGCTGGGCCTACGCTTATCGGGCTTCCGTTTTTGTCCCCAAGCTTAAGCAGGAAATTAGGGTCATTGGAAAGCGGATAGTAAAAGAGCCATGTGGTGGGCGTATTTACCGGGATGTCACTGTACTTGATTGGAGTGCCTGCGGAATTCACCAATTGAAGCGTTGGAAAAGTAGAAAGACCCACCTGGGGTGCTATTATTTCACTCACCACACCCTTGAGAACCCCGGCCAGGGCTGCTCCGGCAGCAACTACAATCATAGTTTTCAGGAAAGTTCTCCTCCCCTGGTCGGATGGCTGATCAGAAGTCTTGGATTTCGCATTCTGCGATTCCACCATAAAGCGAAATAAGTTCACTTATAATAGATTTTATGATATTACAGCTTGAATGTAGTAATCATGATAAATTAGAAGGAATAGGAAGCGAATTCGCCTCCGCCAAATCCAAGAACGTAAAACTGTACGCTATACAACGGCCCAAACAATGCTGTCGCTGAAAGGCTGCCCCCATATCCAGGAGATGCCGAATACGCTATTGTCATCGAAGAACCGTCCTTAATGGAAGAAGATGATGAAAATGCGTACCAGAACGCGCTGGTACCAGTATTGGAGCCAAGAGTATTGTTTCCGCTGTACTGCAAAATCACTATGTCTGGGCCGGAAGACGTCGACACGTTCAACACGATTTCAAGATTCGAAACGTTTACAGAGGATAGGCTGAGGTTGGAAAACGTTGCAACATATTTCAGGGATGACCCAGAACTTTCGTTTGAGACAGATACAACTCCGGATGGGGCGGAAGTTGAGGTAGAACTGAAAAAGCCTGCGAAATAGAATATGCCACCGACAGCCAGTATAGAAATGAATATTATTCCACCTATTACTACAACCGGTGTGAGTTCAGGTTTCAGAGGCAGCTTTGGAATCTTCATAATATGGCAATCTGATTAGTGTTAGCTATAAAAATCTAATTGAGACTGATTCTCCATTGGTATTTCATATAATTGACTGGAATGATGCTATAATGCCAGCGAGAGGTTAAGAATAACATACAATTTCCGAAGATTGAGGGCTCGTAGTCTAGTGGTTATGATACCGCCCTTACAAGGCGGTGGTCACCGGTTCGAATCCGGTCGGGCCCATTCCATTTTGGGGATATAGAAAAGATGAAAAAAAGTGTGAATTTCAATAATACTATATTAATCAAACAATAATTATTACCTGAGCCCGTCCTTGAATCTTTGTACATTCATAATAGAATTCTCACAACCTTGACCTTAGGGTTTAGAGGCTTTTCACTCTTCATCTTTGCTTTGATTTTATAAAGGGATTGTTGTGACATTCCCATATCCTTTACCTCCTTTGACTTCAATGTCAGGACACAGCCATAGAATTCCCTGACATTATGATATTCCAGATAGTTATTCTCTTCAATGCCAGTAATTAAAGGTTCGTCAACGTTGTTTGTTTCTTTGCTACCGTGAATTATGGTTATTATATTTATTCTATTGGCCAATGGCGGACATAGACCGTTAGATCATACCGGAACTTCTCCTTGACGAATAAGCCTGTTCCATGAATTCCGGCGTATATGGAGTATTGGGAAGTGAATCTTTCATCAACATCTCCGTTCCATTTTTCATCAGCTCTTTTTTCCTTTGTGTAGTCATGCCTTTCTTCATGAATGGTTTTCTCAGCTTTGCGAAGACAGACGCAATGTCCCTGGAACCGCATTTCGGGCATGTTGTGAATCCGGGTGAGAAGCTGATCTCCATATTCATTTCAGTTTCAGGAATACTTTCTGCAGCTTCAAATCGTTCTCTATGATGATCTTAGTTATGGGCCATGCATCGTAATCGATCCCGATCTTCTTCAGTATCTCGTCGATCTCTTCCTGGCTTATCCCTTTCTTTAACAGGCGGGAAACATACTTTACGAGTTGATCGGGATCCACCTCTGTCTTCGAATTGAGAGATTTCCCAAGGTATCCGACATAGTTCTGCACAACCTTCCCATTGACCCTCTTCTCGTCGACAAGGTTGTAGTAAACCTTTCCACTCTTCGATTTTCTCTTTACAGGTATCACTGTCATAGTATATAGTAATTACTACATACTCTAAAGATCTTTCGGTCACTCATTCAAACAAAGAGAAAATTGTCGATCAAATTGCTGATTTTATAACACTAAATGACCGTCATAGGTTTTGGCGTAAATTTGATATTCTTCTACAAATATCTATCATTGTTTCTTCCTCTCCACAAACAACACAGTTCCAGCTATTGCTGTGGTTACTACTACTATCAATATTGCGTACTCAAGGTTGCTGCTATTACTTGAAATGATTGGTTTTGCCAGGATAGAAAGGTGAATAACGCCACCCGCCACTTCGAAGGTTCTACTAAGGTTAGTACTGGTGTATCCAGACGGCAACTGCGCCACATAAGAATATGATCCATTAGGTTCATAGAACGATATGGTATTATTGGTTGAACTCAGTGTTTCGTTGACATCAATGCCATTGAATGCACTGCCTGTCAATTCAACAGACCAGGTACTACCGTTTGGTATGCCGTTCACACTGAATGCAATCTCGTAGAGAACAGCTGCCCAGATCACGCTTTCGCTGACAGAGTTACCATTCACTGTTAATGTCCCGTAATACATGCTTGCCCTGTATCCTGAAATTCCGAGAATATGGTAAGCATATGTTCCATTTGGCTCCTGGAAGTTAATCACGCTATTAGTTGAAGTAACGTTTGTTCCGTTGAATGTTATTGACCATTTTGTCCACAATGGCAGGCCAGACTCAGCGAATCTAATTGTGTAGGCAGAAGGCAATAGCACCATCTCTCTATTATCGGTCCCATCTGATAAGGAGACAAATAAAACGATTTCCTTGGTGCCAGAGGGTACAGAGGTGTCAACCAGACTTGTGATTTTCATATTGAATATTCCGATAACTTTACCAGTGCTGTCCAGAAAATACAACCCGGTAATTTCACAAGGGTCAAGAGGAACCAGTCTAACCTTGTTGTCATTCCAATATGCCTGTAATAATCCTTGACCCTGGTTCACCGGAGTAATTTTGAAATTCCCAAAAATTGGCTCGGTTCCAAGAGGAGGCGGTGCATAAATTGGTGACTGGGATTGACCAATTATAATTGTCCCGTTAGGAATAGAGGAATTTTCGAGATGCCCTGCAATATTCCACAGATCCAGAGTAGGGACCTCAGAAAAATTCCCATTATACCAGTCCTCTGAGACTCCGCTGGATAAATACTCGTCATGGGAAATATACCATTTTCCATTGTATCTAAAAGAACTGGCAACAGGAATTATTACGGGGCTGGTTAGATTTAAGGTTGGTGCATTGAAGCTTTGCGTTTCAATGCCGACAACACCTGGTTGGGCTGTTGTGGTTGTCATATTCCATTCATAACCAATTCCAGTATCATTTATTGGAATTCCATTAACAAAATATCCCCAGGTTGTCCCGCTCATCAGTTCAATTGTAAAGTTATAAGCATGTCCCGGGATAAGTGCTATATTCGGATCTATTCCTCCATGGCTGATGCCTCCAAAGTCTACCCCCCATCCTGCATAGGAAACTCCATTGATCCTGTCGAATCCCACCTGTGAGGACCATATGCTTCCATATCCTTCGTTTATGGAGGAGGCCATCCAAATAGTGTTGTCGCCAGGGGCAATTATTGTGAAAGACATTCCTGTATTGTATGGTGGGCTATCCGCTGATACAAAGGATATTCCCCATTGTGGAGGGTCCGTTATCATGGACGCTGTCCACTTCGAGATGAATCCGGCGAACTCGCTATATGCAACCAGTATTATGCTATTGCTCAGGCTATTCACGGTTAGCCGAAGCGATTCGCCATTGCCAATAAAGTTCACATAAGAATAACTCGTAGTATTCCCCGTAACACCATAATTGATTGGCCCGCCAGTTACATTAATTGAAGTTATCAGTGTATTGCCTTGAGACAAATTGAAGGTCGCATTCCCACCCAATACTTCGAAATCAATGCCCGTTTGTCCGTTTTGGGAATCGGGGTAAAAGATACGACTTGATTCTGGAAAAATGGACGTAAGTTGTTGATACCAGATTCCCCTAGCTACGATTACTATCTTTATTGGGGTGCTGTAGACGGTAATTCCATTTAAAGTCGCCTTGGCGGAAAGAGTAACGTTACCAATCGAACCGAACGCAAAAAAACTAACATTCGAACCCGTGGATGCATTAAGTCTACCAAGACCGTTAGACAATAGCCATTGGATTACTGTACCGTTTGGAGAGAAGGTACCGTAGAACTCAGGAGTTGCATTAAATTCAGCCATGGAATCCACTGCCATTGTATCTGAGGGTGGACTGATAAATAGTGAGATTAAGGTTGGTGGGGATTTAACGATCTCTATCGCGGCGTTGACCTCCTTGACCATCACACCGTTAAACGAAGCATTTACCGAGAGAGTTTCATTCCCGGTGAAATTCCCCGCCAAAAAAACAACATCGTTTCCTGACGCATTATTAATATATCCAAAATTATTAGAAAGTGCCCAACTATAGGTCAGTTCCTCATAGTTTTCAATAACGGACGAACCGACGGCAAAAAAGGCATTAGCGGTGAAGTTCGCAGTCTCATCAACGCCAAGGGTATCAGAGGAGGGAGTAACATTTACAGAGAGCAATACAGGTGGAGGCACACTGTATAAAACTGATTGACTCCCCCATATTCCCATTGCCCAGAAATTACCGCCTGAATAGCATACATCGGTTATCTTCCCCCACAGGTCAGTGAAAGAGGTAAAGCCCCAGTTAACAGTTGAAATCAGAATTTGAGTAAAGGTACCGTTAGTCTCCCCGACAAAGATTCTATTGTTTGCAATTGAGACAAAGCTAAAGAATGAGTTGGGGCTAGCGGTTAGTAATGTCTGGGCGTAACCTGTTAAGGGATTGTATATAACTAAGTTACTAGAATAAGCGATTATGAACTGACCGTCAAAATAAGTGATTGAAGAAGGAGACCATAATCCTAAGGGGGTGATGAACCCATAATTAAGGATTGAAGTCACATTCTTCACCGTACTATCAGTAACATTGTAGAGATATCCAAATCCATTAGTAAGTACTAGAAAGCTGTGATCTCCATAAGCAGAAAAATATCCGGCTCCAACCGCTGGAAGATGCGGGAATTTTGCGGTAATATTCAGAAATGTATTATTCACTATCAATCCTACCTGAGGAGGAGAGATTCCAGTACTCGTGCCATTGTGCTCTTCTATTACAAGAGTCAGGTTATCGCCAGCACTCATGGACATGAGAAGATCCGATCCTTGGCCACTCCAACCGGAAGATAGCAGCGAGTCAGAGCTGCTGACATTGCCCGACCCAGGATGGTAAGAATAAAATTGCGCGCCTGGATTGTTTCCCCCGATTAATAGTTGAGAATTAAATGCCACAATAAATTGGGTATACCCGCTAATTCCAGAAATAGAACCCAGTAATATACCTGAAGAATTTGCTGTGGTATTGACATTTACGAGACCATTGCCACCAGTAATTATAAGTTGATTCCCATCAGTCACACCTTCGGCTGACCAGACTAGCAAGGACGATAACTGACTTGAATAATTTAAGGGTTCACTTTGGTTCCCAGTACTAAAAAAGTGCAAATCGGAGTTAGTTGAATTTATAGTGCGGGGCAAGGCCCTATCTTGCATTGTAGCGTGTTCAACAATACTATTATCTTGCTTTGAAGTACCGTTAGAATATGGGTTATCTAAGGCCATTAATGGTGAAAGAAGGACGAACACTACTATTGAAAATGCAAGCATCCGAGCACCTTTAGTCTTCATTATCACTTCTCCCCTCTCCGATCTAAGAATAATACTTACTGTTATTTTTTTCTTTTATTATTTTTTTACGCATCATTCGCTCTAAGGGTGCGAAAGCTAACCCTTATCATACTGTTTTGGCAATTGCATCAATCGCGGTACAGATGGGAATTTATCTTTGCATCGCAACATCATAACATAATATTTAGATGTAAATCCTACAATATATTGAGGTATATCCCCATCAAGGATGCAGAGATCCCAATCAATACAAAGGTTACTGACCATCTGACCCACCCCCCTTCAAGAGAGCGCGATATCAACGAGCCCAGCACTCCAAGAATTATTATCGCAGATATTATTGAAACGTGCCCGACTCCAGGAAAAAGGAATGAGGGAAACATAGTAATGAATGCCCCGAAGAAGCCGCTCGCCACAGATATCCCGGCCTCAGTAACAGCCTCCATCATAATTAGGATCCCCTGCCTTCCCTTCAGCAGATGCAACGGTGAACTAGGATTAAGCCGGATCGATGTGTCAATAAGCTCTTCCCTCAACTCTGAGTACTTCGCAATGAAGTAACTGAATGCACTGATGATGCTTGATCCAAGTGAAAACTTTATTATCAATTGTAATGGGATTCTGGAGTGTCCTGATATCAATCCCGAAGTAAAAATGAGTGCTGTTATTATGCCGTCAGTTAGCCCAAGAATTGTAGGGAAAAGATGTTTCATTGCCCAGCCTATCGTTTTATGTTCTCAATAAGCCTCTTCCCTGCAGCTACCTCATCAATAGACTGGATAACCGCGCCAAGTTCCTCAATATTCTTCATCAGTGCTTCGTGATCAATGTTCTGCCCCTCAACCGTGACATTAAGCCCCATTGTGCCGACGTCCATCTCTGTAACAGTTATGTTGATAGCCTCGACGCCAGATACCCTGGTTATGACTTCCGACAGTTCCACCAGGCTGGGCCTGTTGACTGATTTATGTATATCCAGCACTAATCTTCTGAGGTTAACCAGCTTAAGCACCTTTTCATTTCATTATGAACTGTTCCCGGTTCAGCGCGAACAGTCACCCTATAGATTCTTTAATATGTTAAACCTTTTTCCTATTCCTGCTTAACAGCATTCGACGCTGGCACCAATCTAGATCGCCGAGAGCATAGAACTGTCTGTCTTTATGGTTACCGCCTGATATGGCCAGGCAAGTCTTTCTCTTTGTATCCAGAATGCATCCTCAAATAATTCATGCCAGCAGTCAGACCACAGGTCTTAACTGTGGTACCATTTCCAATATAGGTAAATAGAGAGTACCCTGGGCTGACCTGAGGCAGGAACTCGCTGAAATCATAAAGGGAAACCATGTTCAGTGCGGTGACGGTTTAGGCGGTATTGCCTGGTCAGATGATTGTATATTTTCATTCATAAATATTCGAATTGATGAATGAATAGAGGGATGAATCCTGATTCCATGCCTCAGGTTCATAGCCATACTCCACATCGGTGAATATTCCAAAAGCTATGACTGCAATGGCCATAGCTTTCGTCTTCCGTGTCCAGTTCAACTTTCTATGAACATTTGGTGAATATTTATGCTTGTGGAAAGGAATAATGAATTTTGATCTATCGATCTATACACTGATAATCAGCGTTTAATATACACCTGAAATAACAGCGAATGTTCCAAAAAGATTTGCTGAAAGGTAAAAATATACTCGTTACAGGGGGAGCCACAGGGATAGGATACGCAATAGCTGATGCAGCCAGCAGGCTTGGCGCCAACATATTCCTGATGAGCCGTAACGAAGCTAACCTTCAGAAGGCGGTTGCATCCCTGAGAGTGAATGGCGTGAATGCGGGATACAGAGTCGCCAACATCAGGGATAGCAGCCAGGTGAAGCAGGCGATTGATTCCTTATATTCCGAGGCGGGGGACCTCAATGTGCTAATCAACAACGCAGCCGGAAATTTTCTAAATCGAACAGAAAATATCAGCGAAAACGGGTTTAGGGCTATAACAGAAACAGTGCTGAACGGCACTTTGAACTGCACCACACACCTGGGAAAGAAATGGATCAGCGAGGGAAGAAGCGGTACGGTACTAAGTATAGTCGCGACATACGCCTGGACTGGGTCAGCATTTGTCGTTCCGTCTGCCGTGGCAAAGGCGGGCGTTCTCGCGATGACACGTTCTCTTGCTGTGGAATGGGGGCCAAAGGGAATAAGAATGAACGCTATCGCTCCTGGCCCGTTCCTGACTGAAGGAATGGCAAGCAGACTGATGCCCACAGAGGAAATGGTTGATGCGGTCAGGAACAAAAATCCCATGAAAAGACTCGGGGAACTTGACGAGATTGCTAACCTCGCGGTATTCCTCATCTCAGATGGATCTGGATTCATAAATGGCGAAGTTGTAACAATCGACGGAGGTGAATGGCTGATGGGTGCAGGTCAGTTCAATTCGCTGATGAACCTTGGAGATGAGTTCTGGAATTTTATCGACAGTATGAGGGGGAAAAAATCTCAGTGATTCCTGATGATCCTTCCTGAGAAAACGTAGACCCTTGAATCCCGATCCAGATACGATCTCGGTGGCAGCCCAGCTTTAACGCAGGTCTCTTCAAGAAATTCCTCCCAGCCGAAATTGTACTCTTCTGCCACTTGTGGAAGAAGCAGCCCTGAATAAAATCCCTTTCTGATCATCAGGCCGTGAACCCCCCTCCTGAAGTCTTTCCACTTCGCTGGATCGATCTGTTTTAGCGGGCTGAGAAGTGTGATTTCGATGTCAATTTTCTCAAGCTCGTTTTCATTCAGCGGAGGAAAACGCGGGTCTTCGGTTGCGGCGTACCTGGCGGCTAGATATGTCTGGTAAAATATTCCGTTAGCAGCCTCCGGAAAACCTATACAGCCCCTGAGGTGCATTTCCTCATTTATCGTGACGAATACGCCTATCTCCGGCCCTTCATCCTTGGCTGGAGAGTTCCAATTTCCTTGAACGGCATCCCTGATTCCTTTTCTGGCAGATTCAAGAATTTCCATATCTAAAGAAGTGTCACTGCCATCAATGATAGTTTCAGGATGCATGGATAAGCATCACTAAATAAGTAGGAATACTTTTCCTATCATCAGAGTGATGGATGCTGATCTTGAATGACCGTTAAAGCTAAAGAAGACACCAGGTTTCCACGCTTCAGCGGCAGTTTTTATCCAGAGGGATTGCAGGATCTTGAATCTTTGCTTGAACAATGCAGAAGCAGGGCACGCCCAGTGGAGAGGCAGGACATCAGGGGGATTGTAGTCCCCCATGCCGGATTCATCTACTCAGGATCAGTTGCCGCGTCCGGATACCTTACAATGGCAGCTGCTGAAAAAGGTACAACTGATACTCTTCTGCTGGTCGGGCCAAATCACAGGGGATTTCCACCATTTTCTGTGATGGACGACCATGCATACTGGTCCGTTCCCAACGGCAGGATTGCCCTGATCACTGATGTGATTGGAGGGCTGTCATCCTCAACAGGACTCATAATTGACAGGAAAGCCCATCAGATCGAGCACTCCCTGGAGGTACAGATTCCCATGATCCTTGCTTTCACTGAGGCAAGAAGCATAGTTCCAATAATCATGGGCGATCAGGAGGCAGAGTCTGTCCTGCAATTGTACGATTCAGTGAAGGGCCTTTTCGGCGAAATGACTGTAGTGATAAGTTCCGATCTTACGCATTACATGCCCGACAGCGTAGCGAGAAAGATTGACCGCGAGATAATAGACAGAATAGTGCACCTTGACATTGAAGGCCTTTATTCAATTATTCACGAAGGTGCAACTCCCTGTGGATATGGACCCATTGCTTTGCTCATGACGTTCGCGAAGGAGAATGGATGCGCTATCGAAAAGATCGACTACGGCACATCCGCCGATGCCACTGGGGATTTATCTTCAGTGGTGGGGTATTCTTCCCTTGTATGTTACGAAAAGAATTGATCCATCTAGATCTCACAAATACGCGCAGCCCCGGAGATAAAGTGCAGGCTTTTTCTTGACCGGAGGTATTGATCTTGAAATTTTTGCACAGGTTATTATCAGCGGTTTTGATAATATCTTATGCAAGAGGCCACCCTGTATTCGCCAATGCCAGAACTTAAAGTCCGGTGCACGGCATGCAGACGCTACTGTCTTCTTGCCAACGGGCAGACAGGTTTCTGTGGTGTCCGGACTAACATAGACGGAAAGCTTTATCTTGCCAACTTTGGAAGGATAGTTGCGAAGCAGCTTGACCCCATTGAAAAGAAGCCCATCATCCATGCTCACCCGAATTCTCTCATTTATTCAATAGGCACATCTGGATGCGATTTTGCCTGTAAATTCTGCCAGAACTATGACATAAGCCAGAGGAGGTCGCCGGAAGGCTACGAGATTTCTCCGGCAGAAATTGTCGAAGAGGCTGTTGATTATGGCTGCAGCGGCATTGCCTATACCTACAATGAACCCACAATTTTTTCGGAGTTTGCTGCAGTGGTGGGAAAGATCGCACACGACCATGGACTGTTCAATATCTTTGTCACAAACGGTTATGAGACGCCTGAAGCGGTGAGGTACATCTCGGATTTCCTGGACTATGCGACCGTAGACTTCAAGGGAAACGCCTCTGAACAGTTTTACAGGCAATACATGTCCGTTCCTCACGCGGAGGATGTTTTTGATACCCTTGAGTTGTTCATTAAACACGGAGTGCATACGGAGATCACCGATCTGGTAGTTCCAAATGGGGGAGATTCGCTCACCGCACTGGATAATATGCTTGAAAGAATTATGGCTATCGCTGACAGGGACATCCCGATATCATTCCTGAGATTCCATCCGGATTACAAGATGATGAATTTCCAAAGCACCCCTTTATCTACACTAAATGATCATTATGATGCTGCAAGAAGAAAGGGTTTCAGGTATGTTTACATTGGAAACGTTCCCGGTTCGGAGAAACAGAACACTTACTGTCCGTCGTGCGGCAGAGCAATTGTAATGAGAGACATGATGCATACGCTTGAAATCAATTTGGATCCTGATGGAAGATGTTCATTTTGCGCATACCAGACGGGTTTAAGGGATTTTGTCGAATCGCAAGGTCATAGTCTGCACGGTGAAACCCCCACCTGAAAGCTATCAAATACACCTGAACTAAATTATAAACAGAACAGGTTAAAAAGCTGTTGTTCATCTTGAAACATTGAAAAATTCGCAAACAGTCTCCATACTTTACGAATCTCCCAAGCAGAAAACCGGAGTATACAGGTATTCAAAGAGCCTGATAAACGTGCTTCAGGGAACAGGTCTGAATGTGGAGGAATTTCCGATTAGATATGTACAGCCCGTCATTTTTGGCAAGCCCATTGGAGGATGGATCTCCCAGGAAATTGGTTCTATGCTTACCCGACCACACGGAGTTATAGTGCATTCCACATCCCCGCACGTCGTAGCGCGAAGAACAAACGTGGTGACGATCCATGATCTCATCCGTTACAAGCTGCAGGATATCTACCCCAGCCTGCCTCTGGACAGGAAGTACGCTGAATACATCATAAGGCGGTCACTCGAAAAAAAAAGGATTATTGCAGTCTCCCACCATGTGAAGGATGACATAATCAGGATGTTCGGTGTTGATCCGGATCGCATCGACGTAGTGTATTTTAACGTAGATACTACGCTCTACCATCGCATATCTGGCAACCCGTTTCCCGATGACGGTAAGATACATCTGATCCTGGTCACGGATTATAACCCAAGAAAAAGACTGGATAAGCTGCTCCCGGAACTTTCCGGCAGGAGCGATATGGATATTTACATAATCGGGAGAACAGACGTCTGGCCAAGGCAGTACTCCTACGCAAAGGAATACTCGGACAGGTTCAAGAACATACACATACTCGGCTATCTTGAATTTGAAGGAATGCGGGCATATCTCTCCGCAGCCGACCTATTTGTTTACCATACGGTTGATGAGGGGATAGGGATGCCGCCCGTCGAGGCGATGGCTTGCGGCACAAACACACTGGTGAATGACATCCCAGTGTTCAGGGAATTCCTGAAAGATAAATCATTCTACTTTACTGAGGAGGACAACATCGCCGACAAAGTTTTAGATGCATTAAACCACAAAAGGAATCGGGATGAACTGATCCAATTTGCATCGTATTATTCCATTTCCAATACAAGGAATCAGCTCTTAGCCTCATACAGTAAGATTGAACCTGTACTCATCGAAAAATTGGATCAGATGGAATAGGGATTTCAGCTATTTCCGCATTATTTCTGTGAAATTCTTACTACGTTACTGCCCCTGATCACTATTGTGCCGACCTTCCTTGAGGTGTTTTCTCCAGTTTCCTCAACCTCTTCGACAACCATGTTCATGTAATCGTCAAATCCGGCCAGTGTACCTTCCAGCACTGTGTTGTCCTTCAACAGTATCGATACCTTCTTGTTCAGGCTCTCCTCAAGCATTTTGTTAGGCAGCATTGGTGTACCTCAGTTGTAATCCTCTTCTTCCGTATCTCCTTCCCTGCTCATTATAATTCGTATCAGGCCCTTGATGACTTCCTTCATGTCATCTATCTCCTTACGCATATGCGTGATTTCCCTGTTCATCCGTTCAAAATCTGCAGGTTTTCCAGCTTCCATTTCATTCACCCTTCTCATTAGGGAGAAGCACTATTCCGTAATCCTTTGCAGTCTTCCTCTGCTCCATGTTATCGCAATTCGGGCACTTCAGGCCAGACGAGCTTTTCACGAGAAGCGTCCTGCAATTGGAACACAGGGCCATAATAACACCAAGGTTAGGCGCGAGTACACCCAGCTCAGGGAAATCCCCTTCCCTGATAATCTTTGCCCGGACGTAATCACCAACTTTGATTGGCGGCATGCGTTCTTCCCCGTGACCTCTTGGCTGTCTGATAATGCCTGTAAAGTCAATTTCGTGCAGATGCCCTTCCCTGTCGGCGTATGCCCCCACCCTGACGGTCTGAGAGCCCCTGTCGTCCTTGACAACCTGCCCAAAAACGAGTTCTCCCATTCTTGGCCTCATTTTCTCCTTGCCTGTCCTTACGGACATGACCAGCCTTACGTCGTCCTTTTGTACCTTTCCATATGCAAGAGAGAATAACTTTCCATCCAGGTCAATAACGTTGCGTCCTGGAAGATATTCCTCAGAAATTCCTATCTCGTCGCCCGGCAAAACATACTTGTCCGGTAGATTTCCCGGCTCTTTGTTCAGCAATGAATCACCACTATTCCCCACTCAATGAAGATAACTTTATTAAATGTTCAGTGTCCAACCGGACACCTGCGATGCAGAAATCTGCTTTGGTCCGGAATTTCAGTCCAGATTTTCTTAACCCGTATAAGGATTGCCTGAACTCTTTACGCTTCCCAACCCATTACCATTAATTAAAGGGCTTCAATCCCGTTCCATGATACTTGACACTGCATTCTTCGGGCTGGCACGCACCGGCACTGTGGACGGAAAGTATCAGTACCCTATCCTGCTGGATTCAAGAGGAGGCGAAATTAAAAAAGAGGACACCGGCATGGTGATCCTCGGAGATCACCTGCAACTGGGACGAAAATTTGTCTCTGGGTTTGACGGTTCTTCCAAAGGCTATGACGAGACAGATAATTTTATGGTTCTGACCCGTGGGACCTCTCTCATTAAACATCCGAAGTCATTCTACAAATACCTTTTAGAGGCCCACGCAGCAAATAGTTACCACCGGTTGCTTTATCTTCCAGGAATTTCCGATCCGTACCTTATGCCTGTCCTTGTGTATCTTGGGATATCCGTGTTCGATGACCTGCAGCTCAGGACCGAGTCCGCGCTTGGAATTTTTTATGGTGCCATGGGCGCATTGAATGGGGAAGGGGACAGCGAGAAAGAAAACCGGAAATTTGTGAAGGAGATTCTGAAGACACTTTCACTATCTATAAAGAACCTCAGCCTCAGAAATCTCGTGGAAAATTATCAACTCTCCGCCACCGCGATCGAATTTCTCAGGCTGGCAGACAGAACAATGAACGAGCCTGAGAACGGCGTTTATCCTTCATATTCCGGCAAAATACTTGCATATGGCAATCAGTCGTTAAACAGGCCTGATATTCGCCGCTACAGGTCTTACATTTCGGGAGAGTATGCACCACCTTCTCACCTTCCGATACTGCTGATCATTCCGTGCTCGGCCAGGAAGCCATATTCAACTTCCAAGTCCCACAGGAGAATCGCGGACGCAATCCAGCCATTCAGAAAATATCTTCATGAACTGATACTGACTTCCCCTATTGGGCTCGTCCCAAGGGAACTGGAGGAGATGTACCCCCCTTCATTCTACGATATCCCTGTAACAGGCGACTGGAACCGCGAGGAAATGTCCCTGATAAACGATATGCTTAGATCTTATCTGTCCCGATCGAAATACGAAAGAATTGTGGCGTTTCTCCCGAAGGAATATGGATTTGTATCAGAAGTGCTTGACCCTGCAGATATAATATTTGGAAAATATAACCGGGATGACGATCTTGCAAAGCTGAAGGAAAGGATGTCGGCAGTGGTCTCAGGACTAAGCACGAAACCTCAGCGTGCAGGGAGATGGGACGTGGTCAGCAAGCTCAGGCTGCAGTTTGGAAGTTGGTTCCCTGACGTCTCCGGCAGCATCAGGGTAGTGAGGAATTTCAATCTCGATCAGGTTCTCATCGACAATAAGGTAAATTTTGTGATTGTCCCCGAAAGGGGAAAACTCACCATTACCAGGAATGCAGCCCCGTTCTTCCTTGAATCTGGCAGGAACGTAGTTGAAATAGACGATTTCAAGCCTACAGCAAATGTTTACGCAGTTGGCGTTACAGGAGCCAGCCCCCGGATCAGGCAGGAGGATGAAGTCGTGATCTGCCATGACGGGGATGTACGTGGCGTCGGTATAGCAAAGATGCCCAGGGAGGCAATGATTTCACTTTCCAAGGGCGTGGCCGTGAAAGTGAGGAATTGACGTCAGTCCTTTATCAGTTTAACACCCTTGGCGAGTGAGGACAGTTTTTCCAGTGCTATCGACTTTGGAACGTTTCCCATACCGATGAACGTCTCAAATCCACAGTCTGTGCCGCCAATCGTGCGTTCCGGGCCTATTGAATCAATTCCTGCAATCCTTCCAAGCCTAACGGCGACAGTTTCAGGCGTCTCCACAAATGGGCTCTTCACGTCTATCACACCTGCCGCAAAGCTGAGATCCTTTCGCCACCCGTTTTCCTCAGCGTATTCCTTCAGGATGAGAGAGTCTCCCTCGTGCCTGCCGTTGGACATCTCACCGACAATGGTTCCAGCCTTGAGCCTGACCAACTCGGGAAGCACCTTGCGGTATGGAGGGTCAAGCAGGTGCGAAGAGGAATAGTTGCCGTAGCAATAATGGACCCTGATCCTCCCTGCTGGGAGGCCAGCAATGGATTCATTGATTGCATCGACATGGTCCGACAGAGCTTCATAGAAGTCTACCCCCCACTGCACCCCAATGCTTTTTGCCATGGCAAGGTCCGGGGCGTCTATCTGGAGGTCAACGCCATCCACTGATAGTATGGCGGAATATTCCTTCCGTATCTCCCTGGAAATATCGAACAGGTATTCCCTGTGGTCTTTGTACACCTTTCCCGGAGGGTAGAAGATAGTTATGACGCCGGGCGAGGGTGAAGGAATGAAAATCCTTTTGGCGTTTTCTTCCCTGGCGAGCCGGGCCGCATCGTTTGCCTCACGACGTGCAAGATCCGCTCCAGTATATGAGAGTCTGTCAATTATTTTTGCGGATGAGAGGGGTGAACCTTCACCCAGTGTTGATGCTATTGCGGGGTTGGTCTCAGTGATCTCCCTGAAAAAATCTGCCGAGAGTTCCGGCAGGACTCTTTCTTTCCTGGAAAACCCGTTGAACCTGTTGGGAAGATACGTAGTGTATCCGCTTTTGCGTTGTTCCCCGTTGCTAACCCAGCCAAGCCCTTCCCTGGATCCCCCCGGATGAAGCTGGTCGCGTATCGCCTTTCTCTCAGCTTCCAGAATCTCCCGGCTGTGGGAATAATCGATCTCTCCAGTCCTTGAACTGGAGATCAGAGCCTTTATAGAATCGTCACGAAAATAGCTGCCCGTCATCGTTGCTATTACTGTCATTAATTCTTTCATCAACGCAAATTATTAAACATTCTCTTCTATGGTATTCCTCTGGGTAATATAGTTTTGAACGGGCGCGGTGTTATCATCACATAAAGGTATATTCCCAGCATTTTGGGGTGCCCCATTTTCATTTCTGCAGAATGATTCGGGGGAATGCACCTCAACAATTAAATAAGCCTATCTCCTTTTAACGCAATGGATAAAAAGCCCATAGCCGCAGTGGTCATTGCAGCTGTGCTCCTTACGGTGCTTCTCACTCAGTTCACTGTGGTTTATCCATATAACCCGAATGAAACTGTTCAGGTTACCAACCAGAAATTCTTTGGGGGGAGTACCCCTCAGATCCCCCCGCTTGGTAAGTTTGGCATAAACAATACCAATATTACCGGTTTCACCCCCACAGTACAGGCGAATGTCACGATCGAGGGTTATGCAACGGCTGCTGCCACTGGCCAGCCATTGGCAAACCAGAAGATTGCGATCACGATTTTCCCGGCAACTGCAGAAACTACCACCGGGCCAGACGGTTTTTTTTCATTTGACGCGCTATATGCGGGTAGTGGCACGTTCGGATTCAAGATACCTTATTATAAAGCCATATATCGCCCCCTCAATCTCGTTCCGCCCGCGATATGGGTAAATCTCTCCTTTAGCAGGGACATAAGCTACCAGATCTCGGGCACCTTGGTTTCCAGCAATGGAAGTGCTGTTCCTTCTGCTCGCATTTCTTTCAATGGCTTCTTCTACGCGAGCCAGGCCGTCTCCTCTTCAAATGGCGACTTTTCAGCCAGCCTTTACAACGATACCTACGCCATTTCAGTGTATTACCCGAACTATAATACAGTCCCTTCTCCCCATGATCTAAACGTTTCTGGGAAATCCATCACTGGCCTTGTACTGATCATTTCTCCCCTCGTGAATGGCTATATCGTTTCCGGGTACATTCATAATACCTCCGGCAACCCGATTGGGGGAGCCCTGGTATCTGATAATTCTAATTTCAAGTCCAGTTATTCATCCGGAAACGGCTATTACAGCCTGAGCGTTTCGCTCGGCGTAAACTCCATTGCCTTCAGCCATGCGGGTTATGCTACGAATTCAACTTTTCTCAACATAAAGGGAAACATCACCGACTTCAACGTTACCCTGCACATGGCCAATCCCTTCGGTGTCAATGGTTACAATATCAGCGGCAACAGCACGATCAACGGAACCACGCTGTATAATTACCTTGGAAACAACTCCTCAACCATTGTCCAGAGCTCAAGCGGAAACTACGTCCTGACGGGAAAGGTCGGGGTCTCTGCCCCAGGAGGGAGGATCATATTTCTGGGGGGCGTAAACATTACCTTCTACACCTCAATCAATGGATCGTTCTTCAATGTAACAGTAAGGACCAATTCCACTGGCTGGTACAGCCTTGGCCTCGTATACCGGGGAACTTACCAGTTCCTTGTCACCACATATCTGACATACCCATTCAAGACGCCGGCCATAGCGGTATCGAAAAGTCTCACATTCTACAATATGACCCTGATCCCGCGACCTGGGACTATTTACACTGTTACCGGTTCGATCCAGAATTCCATACTCCACAGGGATGTGCAGAATTCGACCATTAATTTTCGCGGATCGTTGAACGGATCTGAGGTTGTTTCATCAACCTTCTATTCACAGGCGGGTTCATTTTCCATCTACCTAATAATTGGGAATTACACATTCGTGGTATCTGGGCCGGGGTATCAGAATCTTTACATACCGGTATCGGGCACCGCTATATCATCTGGAAATCCCATGATATTTTACATAACCCCCGTACTCATACCTTCTGCTGGTTTCGTGAAGATTCCGGGAAATCGGGACACTGAAGGAATACAGGGGCTCACGCAGACAGAACTTGAAAAGAATCTGACTTCCGACAGCCTTACCTATAACTATTCAGCCGTCACCCTGCAGTTGAATTTCCTTTATAAAGGGCTGCCGCTAAAGAACCAGTCCATTGGCCTGTACCTGGCAACTGACGGGTTGTACTTTTTCAGTCCAATTCTGACCAACCAGACCGGTTCCTACTCCCTGCATCTGGGATTTTCAGGCAAGTTCACAATACTCGTTGAGAGCCAGAGATTCTACAGTGCCGGAATGGCAAACATGTCAGTGACGGCAAATTCCAGCCTTACTGTGGTAGTTTACGAGAGGCAGGTTTATAACGTACTAATAGCACTGTACAATTCGGCTACACATTCCAAAGTTCCGGATATATATCTCAACCTGACGAATTCTGCCGTTCAAATAGCTTTCAACATTTCGTATGCTTCCAACGAGACAAATTTCAGCTATTATCTTCCAAGCGGGCTGTATAATTTCAGCTACAGTAATCCGGGATATGTCTCCAGGAGCTTCAGTTTTAATGTAGAAGGCAAAGCAAACTCAACCTACATAAGTATAGAACCCAGGCTGATCTATGTAATTGGAGCTTCATCAGTACTCTGGGGATACAACCTCACCTTCCCCAATGGCTCTGTCCTTTCCGCTCCGAACCTCACTCCGGGTCCCTACTCAGGAAGCGCTGACGCGATCACGGGATCATATGCCCTTGAGGCATGGGTATATTTCGGCGGTAAACCGCTTCCTGTTAAGAGCTCAGCCTTCTCTGTTGTCAGCACAAACCCCTCAAAGACTGCATACATCAACATAACCAACAGCTCCACTCTTTTCCCCCTTATTGCCGAATCGGATACGAGCGGCAACCAGTACGTAAATTATTCATATACGGTTAATCTTAATTCAGGCTTCATGTACAACCTGACGTTCAATGCCACGATTACCAATTTCTATCTTGAGTTAAACGGAAATCCCCTGCAGTATTCCAGCTATTCGCAGGCAAATTTCAAAGGTTATTCTGGAACTCTCATAAACCTGTCCAGTCCGCTCCAGATCTCTTCGAGCGTGACCCTTTCGGTATTGGTGAAGTTTAGCCAGTCTGTCAGCCCCTATCAAGCAAGTAATATAAGCATATCTTATGTAACGGGTAACATCAGTGTGGTGATCTGAAAGTGCCAGGATTTCTTTCAAGACTTCTCTATGGACAGCGGAAGTCTGTGGATACGGTAGTGGAGGTAAAGCGCGTAGAGGACATCCCACCAATTATTGAGGCAAACAGGATTCTACTCAACCAGGATTACCGCCGCGCCATATCCCTACTCTTTAAGGCAATGAGGGCGGATTATACCAGATTCTACAATTCCAGCATAAAGGAATCGGTGCTGAACAGGCAATTCCTGATCGAGAGCTACAGGGAATTCGGCATGGATCTGGACCGCAGAGCATACACAGATAATTTTTACCTGGTAGATGCAATAGCGGCTCCTCCACCGATAAACGAGGATAAGATCAACCAGTACAATGCTCTGAGAAAACTTACATATTTTTACCTTGACTATTATGAGCCTGCCAACTACTCCATTAGCCCAGTCCCGAATCCCGAGGCCATTATGGAAAAGGCAACAGAATTCTACAGCTTCCTGAATATCGTGAAACTTTATTTTGAGGAAAAGAAATGATAGAATCCGCTGCCTTACCGACGGCAAGCCAGTTGATCCCGGACTTGCTGTACAATCCGCTCACAGATGCTAAATTTCTAATCCCTGTTATTTCGCTTCTGGTGATTTCGCTGGTAATGAAACACTACGCCAGGAAATCATCTCTCACCGCTCCTCCCTCATTTGAGCAGAAAAGGGAGAAATTCCTGGTTCCAGGTAACAGGTTTAACATGCAAGTAGCGAGAGTGACTAAAATGGATGACCAGTATTTTCTGAACGAAGTGGATTCCAGTATCGAAAAGATAAAAGATCTTGAAAGAAGGTATGCAAACGCCCGCAAGCGATATAACAAGATTATCAGGAAGTTGCGAGGATCACCGAAATACAGGATCAGAAAGGGCGAAGAGGAGAGAAAAAACGCATTTTCTGAAATAATTGCAGTTTACGACGAGATCAGAAGCATAAAGATGAATTTCGGGGAGGGGGAATCCAGAAATGAGCAAAGCTGAAGAAGATATCGAGACGGAAGACCTTCAGCAGGTCAGGAACACAGTGATGGGAATTGAAAAGTCCATTGGAAACAGCGTCATCGGGTCCGAAAGAATTGTCCGGTTCATGCTCATTTCGCTCATTTCTGAAAACCATGTCCTGCTTGAAGGGGTTCCGGGTCTCGCAAAGACCATGATAGCATCCGAGTTTGCTTCTTTCCTTAAACTTCCGTTCAAGAGAATTCAGTTTACGCCAGACATGCTTCCTTCTGATATAACCGGCAGCATGGCATTCAACCTGGAAACCAGGAAAATGGAGTTCCGGCATGGACCTATTTTTGCGAACGTGGTTCTGGCAGATGAACTTAACAGGACGCCGCCCAAGGTTCAGTCTGCGCTGCTGGAGAGCATGGAGGAGAAACAGGTATCCCAGGGTGGGGTCACGGAGAAGCTTCCGCAGCCCTTTCTGGTTATAGCCACGCAGAACCCGATAGAACAGGAGGGGACCTTCCCACTGGCCGAAGCGCTCATGGACCGATTCCTGTTCCGGTACTTCCTTACGTATCCTGACAAGAAGGATGAACTGATGATCCTTGAGGAGAGGAAGATGCTGTCACAGCAGAAGGGTACTTTGACAATGGATGCTGACCAGATTATGCGCCTGCGTAGGCTCAGGGATCAGGTCTACGTCTCAGACCGGATAAAGGAGTACATCGTTGACATATGCCGTGCAACAAGGGAGAACGAGAAGATATACCTGGGGGCCAGTCCAAGGACAACCGGAAAATTCCACAGGGCAGCGAAATCCAATGCACTGCTCAACGGGAGAAAGTACGTTATCCCTGAGGACGTGAGGATGATTGCGTATGAACTCCTCAACCATCGACTGATACTCAATTCGGAAGCGGTGATAGAGGCAGGACCGGACCTGCAGAAATTCATTGCCCGCATGATCGATGGCTTTGTCTCCTCGGTCAAGGTTCCTGAATGATCAAGAAGCAGGCTTATGGTTTGCTTGCGGCCTTCTCTGCTGCAGTATACGAAGGGCTTTTCCTTGGATATACATACCTCGTTCTGTTTTCCATCGCCCTGCTTATGGCTCTCTGGGCTGACATTGTCGGGTTTCATTTAAATCAGGGAAAGAAGATGAAGGGTGTCACTATTACCAGGGCACTCAGGGAAACCTATGGAAGAAAGAACCAGTGGGTCCCAGTTAAGCTTGTGATGCAGAATAATGGAAAGAAATCAGTTGCTTTCAACTATTTTGACACACTTTCCGACGTTTTCGGAGCCCGTGGTGATTACCGGGGTTATGTGGTTATCAGCCCGGGCGAAACGCTCACCTTTAACTATGAAATTTCGCCACAGGCAGTGGGCAAGTATTATGTGGGCCCCGTTAACATGTATTCAGAGGACCCCCTTCGACTCAGCGTCCTTAATTATGTGGCGGAAAGGGCCACTGAGATACGGGTTGCGCCATCTCCATCGGACATATACAGCGCAAGGACCGACAGGATGAGCAATGTCCGCTTCACTGAGGGACTGCACAAATCCAGGTCTGTAGGGCAGGGATATAACTTTTACGGAATTCGACCATACATCGATTCAGACGATCTCAGGCATGTCTCCTGGTCGAGATACGGCCTTGTCAACGGTGAAGACATTTACGTGAAACAGATGGAGGAAGAGAGGCAGCTTGACGTATACTTCGCAATCGATTACAGTCTCGGAACCAACTTCGGCTACAATGCGAGGCGGATGTACGATCGGTTCATAATTAACTCCATCAATGCTGGATATTCCATACTAAGGAATCATGACGGCGTGGGTTTCCTGCTTCTGTCCTCCGAGTTCAGTGAATTGATCAAAGCCTCAAGATCGCAGGTATCCATAAACGCACTGGAGAGACTGGTTTCTGAAATAAGGCCTGCCGGGGACTTCGACCTTCATCAGGCCCTTGGGATTGTTAGGGACACCGTGAAAAAGAGTTCACTGGTCATAATCCTTACTCCCCTGTCATCGGAAGGCGCCTTCAGAATTCCCAGGGTGTCCATGATACAGAAAGGAAAACAGATAACTGTATTCATTGTGGAACCGTCAGAGTTCATAAAGATGGAGACTCTTGAAGATCCATACAACAGGATAATGGCCGAAACGCTTAAAAGAAGAGAAATAGAGCTGAAGAGCTATGCTTCCATGATCCGTTCCCTCGGGACTCCGTCTTACGTCGTGAGGGAATCGCACCTCTTTGCAAGAATGATGATGGAGTACCAGTATGGAAAGATAGTGAGGTAAAAGAATGGATATCAGGATAGGCGGCAAGGTTTCCAATTTTTTCATAATGATGCCTTCTTTTGCTGTTTTTGCCTATGTCATCCCGTATCTCATTCCCAATATGAATCCATACGTCTGGATCCCGCTGTTCGTGCTCCCACTGGTAAAGCAGTTTATGCCGAAGGCGGTCAGGCAGTATCTCTATCGCGCTGTCCTTGTGCTGGTACTTCTTCTTTTTTTGTATGCTGAGTTCTCATATGCCGGCCTGTTGGGGGGATTTGGGGATCCTTATTTTCTGTCCCTTCTCCTTACGTTTCCGAATATATTGTCCTTCGAAATGTCCCTTGCGTTCATATCGCTCATTGAAGGCACACTGACAGGCAGGGGAGGAGGGGCCGTATCATACATGCTTTTCTCATTCTTCCTGCTTGCCGAGCAGCTTTCCGCTGTTTACCTGTACACTTCCAGCGAGTTTCCGTTGCTGTATACTCAACTGCTGCCGTACCTATCTTCACTTCCTCTGGTTCCAGGTTCAGGATTCCAGTTCGCTTATGAGATGAGCCTCCTGATGCAGTACTATGCCATCTATACCCTTATTTTCCTGGGTGCGGAGGGAATCCAGCTTCCTCTTAATGCACTTTCAGAGCCGTACAACTTTGTCATACTGGTCTCTTTTGTGATCTCTTTCGTAGCGATTGCTTCCGGCTTCTACCTTACTGGGGAAAGGGATCGTAGATTCAGGCTGTCAGGCATAGCTGTATCAATGACAACTGGAGTTGCTGTGGCCATTGTGTTTCTGTTCATTATGAGGATGATGCAGAACTCCGGTTATCAGTTTCTTGCGCTTTCCATCCTTCTTGCCATTGCATGGCTGTATGCTGCTCATGTAATCAGAAAGTCCTCCAGATCCAGTATAACAAATATATAAGGTGATAATAGGGGGCTGTGTCCTCCATAGCCATTAACGGAGCCCTGATTGTCACCCAGAACGAAACCCGGGAAGTAATCAGGGGCAGTGTTCTGGTCGTCAACGACAGGATAGAGTATGTGGGCCAGACGAAACAGGGCGCCGATGAAGAGATCGATGGAAACGGGTTCATTGTTTTACCCGGTTTCATCAACACCCATGCACATGTTGCAATGTCCCACATGAAAGGGCAGCTGGATGATATTGACCTGGAAACTTTCCTCAGGAGGACGTACCAGCTTGATGCAGAAAGATCGGAAAAGGGGATTTATAATTCAGCCGTTCTGGGAATTTCCGAGATGATAGATGCAGGCATCACATGCTTTGCAGATATGTATTATTCTGAGGACGTTATTGCCAGAGCCTGCCAGGATTCCGGGATCAGGGCGAACCTTGCATGGAATACCCTGGACAGGGAACTGACCACGCAACGTGGTGACCCCGTGAGCAATGCGGGCCAGTTCATCTCTTCTTTCAAGGGAAAGGAACTGATCACGCCTTCGATCGGCATACAGGGGATATATGCCGCCTCCGACGAGACAATCGCAAGGGCTATTGAAGTATCGGAGTCGCATGGCACACTTGTGCACATGCACCTATCAGAGACGAGAAAGGAGGTTTACGACTTTGTGAAAAAGAACAACCAGAGAATAGTGGAGCACCTTTCTTATATGAATCTTCTTCCGGAAAGACTGCTTGCTGCACATGGCGTCTGGCTTACGCTCAGGGAGATTAGGCTGCTCTCCAAGGCACATTCCAGCGTTTCCTGGAATTCCCTGAGCAATGCAAAGCTCGCATCAGGCGGTATGCCTGCTGTGCCTGAAATGATGTCGAACGGCATTACCGTTTCACTCGGCACTGACAGTTCAGCCTCCAACAACTCCCTTGACATGTTTCAGCTGATGAAATTCTCCTCGCTGATGACAAAAAACGCACGCT
This sequence comes from Thermoplasmata archaeon, assembly GCA_021818715.1. GTDB lineage: Archaea > Thermoplasmatota > Thermoplasmata > Thermoplasmatales > Thermoplasmataceae > JACWAH01. Next base: position 37,353 of record JAKATN010000005.1, on the reverse strand, counting down.
GGGACTCCACCGTTATTCCCGCACAGGTCTCCCTGGACATGGCCACTGTCAATGGTGCACGTGCTATTGGAAACACCAAAATCGGTTCGATAGAGGCAGGTAAGAAGGCTGACCTTGTGCTGATCGACGCTACCAGGCCCAATCTTATTCCCACCGGCATCGAAAATGCCGTCAGCAACATTGTATATTCGGCAAATGCAGGGAACGTGGATTCGGTGATAATCGACGGGAAATTTGTAAAGAGGCATGGGAAACTGACCAATGTTATCCGCATTCCCCATAACGATTTTGTCTGAGGAATGCACGCGGAATCTCAAAATGGTTATATCATGAACATTAATTCAGCGCGATGACTGACAGCCCAGAATATGCCATCCAGGTAAGCGATCTCGTAAAATCCTACGATGGACGCAGGAGGGCTGTAGACGGTGTTTCTTTCCATGTCAGGCAAGGGGAAATATATGGGCTCCTCGGAAAAAACGGAGCTGGAAAAAGCACGGTGATCAAGGTTCTGACAACCTTGATCCCACCGACTTCCGGCAGCGCAATGGTCAACGGTCTGGACGTCAGGAGAGATGCAATCCGGATCAGAAAGCGCATTGGCGTCGTCCAGCAGGAAGAATCTTTCGATTATGCGACTGTCGAGAGGAATTTCGACATATACGGAATGCTATGGGAAGTCCCCAGGCACATAATAGCCAGCAGGAAAGAGGAACTGATCGAATTCTTCAACCTGACAGAATCAAGAAAAAAAAGGGCATTCGAGCTTTCTGGCGGGCAGAAAAAGAGGCTGCAGGTGGCGAGGGAATTCATCCATGATACTGATGTTCTTTTCCTTGACGAACCCACAGTCGGCATGGACCCAGTGATGAGAAGGGACGTGCTTAATTTCATCAGGGAAAAGGTAAGGGACGGGCTGAGCATAATCTTTACAACGCAGATACTTGAGGAGGCGGATTTCGTCTGCGACAGAATTGGCATAATGGATAAGGGCAGGATGGTTGCTGAGGGCACATCGCGTGAACTCAAGGAAAAATTCGGTTCCATGAAAAAGCTTTCAATCGGTCTTACTGACCCGGTTCCCCATGAGATAGCAGAGAGAATCTCCCGATCTATAGAACTGGTAGGCGGTATTACCAGCATTACTGTGACAGGCAGGGAAATGAATATTCTGGGCCTGGACCTTGGCAGCAACGTCAAAGCAATAATTGACGTAATAGGTTCGCTGGACGTGAGCATTGATCACATTAGCCTGGATATGCCAAGCCTCGATGACGTATTCCTGGAGGCAGTGAAGAAATGAAGCTTCCAGCCTTCGTCAGGCTCACGGTAAGGAATGTCATGGTGAACACCGACCCGGGTACAATGTTCTTCATGTTCGGGATACCCATATTCTACCTTCTGGTGATGGGGCTGCTTTACCAGGGCATAATCACCGGTATCCCGGTAAACGGAGTGCTCATCCCCTATACGACTTTTCTTGCACCGGGAATTGTGGGGATGCAGGCTTTCACTGCCGGCAACATAGGCGGCGGGATGCTGTGGGCCGACCGCAGATGGGGCATGTTCGAGCAGCTTCTTGTTGGCCCTTTCAGGAGATCCGAGTACCTTTTCGGGATCATATTTCTTAGCGTGATATTCGCCATCGGCGGAAGCCTGATAATGATAATCCTCGCGTCGCTGATCAAGAGCGCCACCTTCAGCATGTCCCTGCTTTCCTATGCGTACCTGATTGCTGCCCTCGTCACAGGCACCATCCTCTTCAGTTCTCTCTTCCTGATTATATCCATAAAAGCCAGATCGATGAATGCGTACAGCACCATCACTTTCCTGCTTTTCTTCCTGCTTGATTTTGCAAGCACCGCATTCTATCCCATCACCAGCAATACGCCCTTGCCGTTGAGGATTGTGTCGGCCGGGAATCCGCTGAGCTACATAGTGGACGTGATGAGGGATTCGATGGTGTACGGTATCTCCTATTCGACACTTTTCGACCTGGGGATAATAACCGCACTCATGGCGGTAGTGCTCCCAGTCTCAATATTGCTCTATGGGAACGTAAGGACGGGCATACAGTAGTACAATGCTAAAGCTGGTGTCCAAGTTTCTCCTTCTTTGTCTCCAGGTAGAATTTGTCAAATGGGTTAGGGTCAGTGAGCACTGGGACCCTTCCAACGACTTCAATTCCGCTGTGCTCAAGGAATTCAAATTTTGTAGGGTTATTTGACATCAGAATGACGGATTTAATCTGGAAATAGTCCAGGACCTCCTTTGCGAATGAGTAATCCCTCTGGTCAACTGGAAGCCCCTGAAGCAGGTTTGCCTCAATGGTGTCGTAACCCTGTTCCTGCAGGCTGTAAGCCCTTATCTTTTTCAAAAGCCCGATGCCGCGGCCTTCCTGCCTCAGGTATATGAGCATTCCAAATCCCTTGCTCTCGATGAACTCCAGAGACTTCTCCAGCTGCTCCCTGCAGTCGCAGCGCTTTGACCCAAAAACATCGCCCGTCAGGCATTCCGAATGTATCCTGACTGGAACAGCTGGCTTTCCGGTCACATCCCCTTTCACAAGGACGGCATTTTCGTTCTTGTTGCCGTCGGTAAAGGTGAAAATCCTGAATGTGCCAAATCTTGTCGGCAGGTTAGCCGACGCGTATAATTTCAGCATCTTGATCAATCACTAACTAAGAGGACATATGTCTGCAATAGACAAATATTTTGTCAATTTCCGCTACAAGGTTTCGGCACTGCCCCGGTCACGGTACATATCAGAGGATAGGAATGCAATTATAAGCAATTGAAGGGCTCCACTGGACCGATGATATTGAATAATGGGGCTGCCCTAATGTTACCTGATGGCTCATGGGCCGGTTCAACTTCTCAGGATCTCCAGGAAAAGTGATTTAAGAACCTCAATATCACAACGGCTGCAGAGAACAAGAGACAAATTATGCATTCCATGATCCAGCATCGAAGTAAGGGTCAGTTCGCAGCCTGAGTGACATCCTCCCACCCCTAAAGGGTGTGGGATTTCTCGCTCACAAATGTTAAAAGATGGCCAAGGAACGATATCTGAATAATAATCAAAACATTCCGGGATCAAATGCACTGAATGATGCATTTCATTAGAATGGCTAAAAACGCCTTGCCCGTATTTTCTGCAGAATTATGGTGGTGATGCCATTGATGTACGGTCAGAACGCCGTCGAAATTGTTCCAGTGCCGGGCCAATGCTACCTGGTGACCTTCCTGCAAATGGCTATCTTGTCACCGTTTCTGATAAGATACAGGGGGTTAGGTTCGTTCGTGTCGTATACCAGTGAATTGACAAACCGGTAATATGTCTCCGGCGGAACGCTGTAGCGTGGTATCACTTTAGACGGCTTCAGCCTGGCGATTTCTGAACGAAGGGAGTGCTCACTGCAAAGGGAAATCAGATCAAAGTGCTCACCCGGAATGTCCCAGTCATGATCCCTGGATGCCAGCACAAGGCGTCTGCTGTCTGAGTGCACCAGACATAATTGTCTATCCTCCGCGACCCTGTAAAGGACGTTTGCCCTGACGATTGCAGGATCCGGTATGACAAGTGCAGGTGCAATTCCATCTTTGAATGTCATGGTTCTGGGTTCCCCCGTCAGGCGCATGCCTGAAGGTAGAAGAACCGCGCTGCTGGAGGCCTCTGCGATTGGGTGAGAATAGAAGGTTGCCCTCGCCAATATGCCGTCAACGCTGATGTACTCAGTTTCTCCTCTGATTCCAAATTTATCCGGGTTCATCATGAGCGGAATGTCAAATACAAATCCCTTCACCCTCTCCATGTATGAATGAATAATGGATCGGGGGTCAGGTTCAAGAGTCTGGGGATCGGATTTCCTTCCGCTGCCCCTGAGGGGATCGGAATACACCGTTGTATTCCGGTCGGCGGTTATATATTCTGAATTCCCCGGATATCTGCCATTTACAAACTTTACGGGCAATTCCCCGAATTCTTTCAGGTTCAGCAGTGAGAGAAGATATCTCCTTTCTGATTCCTCAATCCCCTGAACGGTAGAACTCAACCCGAAAAATATGGACTGCATTCCTGCACCTGATCCTATGTCAACGATGCTGCTTCCCTTCAACCGGGAACTCCTGTATCTGGCTACAATCTCAGGCGTCGAATACATGGAGGAAAAACGATCCAGCCAAAGCGCGCAGGAATTGCTGAACCTGCCGGCAGCGGATATTCTCCCCCTGGCAAGCTCCAGCAGGAGTTTCTTAAGTTCCATCTGTAGGTCAATATCCTGAATTGCCTTCGAATCTGCCCAGCCGCTTCTCAGCCTTTCGGCTACAATGGAAACCTTTTCGGAAATCTCTGACTTAAGGGAATCGTTCCCGGTAAGATCATAAAGAAATTCAATGACCGGATCCATTGGATCGGGAACATAGAAAATATAATCTGTTTTTCCCCATTGGAGGGATATGAATTCAAGGGAACCGGTCAGGAAGGGAAAGGTCAAGGACGTTTATGATCTGGGCGACAGGCTGCTGTTCAAATTCTCGGACAGAATTTCAGTTTTTGACAAGATTATCCCCACAACGGTACCTGATAAAGGGAGATCGCTATGCAGGACATCCACCTACTGGTTCCAGAGACTGAAGGACCGTGGTATCAAGACGCACTTCATATCCGCAAAGGATGATGAAATGGAAGTTAGCAAGTTCATGGTCCGGGAAAAGGTCGATTCATCCGTGTACGGAGGGTACCTTATTCCCCTTGAGTTTGTCGTTCGCTACTATGCAGCTGGTTCACTTATGGACAAGCTGAAGTCAGGGAGGATTGATTTTCGTAAACTTGGACTCAGCAATATGCCGGAATACGGTGAGAAGCTGCCCGATCCATTCTTTGAAGTCACGACAAAGTTTGAAACATTTGACAGATACCTCGAATACAGTGAAGCGTGTGAAATATCGGGTTTGAAGCACTGGGAGCTAACAGATATCATGGAATCCTGCCTGAGGATTGACAGGATAATTGAATCGCAGGTCGCAAGGAACGGACTCATTCATGCAGACGGCAAAAAGGAGTTTGCACTTGACTGGGACCGGACACCGGTGGTGGTTGACACCTTCGGGACCCTGGACGAGGACAGATTCTGGGAAAAGTCATCCCTGGACAGCGGAAAGGTCGTGGAACTCTCAAAGGAATTTGTGAGGCAGTATTACAGGAACTCCGGCTATCATGGGAAGCTCTACGAGATGCGATCCGGCGGATTGAAGGAGCCCGATATTCCACCTTTGCCTGCTGAGATGGTTGTAAAGGTGTCAGATCTTTATCGCTCTATGTACGAGAGGCTGACCGGTAGCAAGTGGTGAAATTGGAATACAGAGAATTCGGGAAGACCGGTCTGAAGATATCGAAGGTTGGTTTTGGCTGCTGGCAGGCCGGCATGTCTGCCTGGGGGCATGATTACACCCGCCGGGACGCGGGAGATGCCATAATTGCAGCACATGAGAATGGAATCAATTTCTTTGACACCGCTGAAGCCTACGGATCGGGGATTTCTGAAAAAATTCTCGGAGAATCACTCAAGGGAAGGGATGCCATCATCGCCACAAAGCTTGCCGGATATAACTCCTCCGTGGTGGAAAAGAGCATAGAGAGATCGTTCCGTAACCTCGGAAGAACCATAGACCTTTACCAGGTTCATTGGGTGCCAAGCATTTATACAAACCTGGGAAGGCTGTTCAGGGCCATCGAGAAATCCGTTAAGGCAGGAAAGGTACAGCATATTGGGGTGAGCAATTTTCCACTCAAGTATCTTGAGAAGGCGCAGAACTTCATGGAAAAGGAGGAAATAGTTTCAGACCAGGTTCAGTATTCAATAGTACACCGTGAAGCAGAGACCGAATTGCTTCAATACTGTCGCAAGAACCGTATTGAGATGATTGCATGGAGCCCTCTTGCACGCGGAGAACTGACAGGCAAGTATTTCAACTCCAGGATGCCCTTTACCCTTTCGAGGTCACTGAACAGTTTTACGTCCGGCCATTCACTCTCGCAGCCCCTGAAGGAATATCTTCAGGAACAATCAGCGTCGCTGGGCGTTCCCATCCCCGCCCTGGCAATCAGGTACATCATAAGCAAGGGGATTCTCCCCATACCAGGCGCGAAGAACCCTTTGCAGGCGAGGCAGAACTCGGAGGCGATGGATGCTCACATTCCCGAGGGGATATTCGGCAGGATCGACTCCCTGAGCATGCAGTATGCCACCGGCAGCCCCAAGTTGCTTATACCCCGGGCAATTCCCAATACGCTTCTCAGGATCGTGATGTCAAGATCAATCTGAATATTAATGCCTAGGCTCCCAGTTCTATCTGAGTCTCGATGTAGTGCCAGAACTGGTGCTCAATCTCGTATGACCAGAGTGCCTCCGGGACTTCGACAAAGGCGACCAGCGGTGTAAGGATAAATGCCTCGATGGCTGCCACGCCAAGATCCTTCAGCCACTTCCCGACTCCAAGCCTTATCTTAAAATCAGAAGGTTCCCCCTCAATGACAACCGTGAAAGCCCGATCCATCGCCAGCAGCGTCCTGAGGAAACCCCCCTTCGCGGCCTGGACCAGGTATCCGTTTGGATGTTCCGCGGACTGCACTCTGAAGCCTTCATCTGTAAAGAAGCTGTTTACCAGTTCTGCAACCTTTTTGAGTTCCACGTTCTTTCCCTGAAAATCCCTTATTACTTCTTTCATTGTGTATTGATGCGGTCATCTGTGTTAATCTTTTTGGTGTATCGGGTAATCTGGATTACCGGAAATCTTGAATACCAGTTGTTAATACCCAGGCATGACTAATGAAACAAAGAGAACCGGAAAGAATGAATCCACGGACGGAAAGGAAAGCAAGAGCATTTCCGTTAAAGGTGTCAATTCAGACCTTTACAGGAAGGTGATTGAGAAGGCCATCGAAACAGGCAAAACCATTGGTGAAATAACAAATGATGCCTACAAAACCCTACTTTCAACCATGGAATTTGCCCTGCAGAAGTCTTCAAACGTGCTGAAGAGGGATTTCGAGGTTGTCTCGAATTTCAGCGAGCTCACAATTTCTGACGCAGACCTGAAGGAACTTGGCAAACCAGTTGCGTTCAGCAACGTAGACAAGCTCGATTTGTCGGCAGTTTCAAATGAGAATTTTGATAAGTACATCAAATCGCTGCTGCACATCAAGAAGCTTATAATTTCCAGCGAACTGCGAAAGAGTTTGATACTCACCCGTGCCAAATACATCGATAAAATAGAACAGACGGAATGAGCAATATACCAAGACAAAATCAGGCTCCATGCCAAGGGAATATTATGAAATACTCAAGGGCAGGGCTCAGGTAGACAGAAGGAGAGTGGTAGCCCTTGACCTTGAAACGCTGATAACCGACGGAAAATCCTTTCTATCCGGTGAAAGGATCATTGCAATATCCCTGAGCTACCATCCAGGGAGTTCACCCGCATCCATCGCGACGGAAGTGAGAGTTGCGGAGGATGCCACCGAACTTGCAGAGGCAGACCTGCTAAAATGGCTTGATGGTAAGCTTGCCATCCTGGATCCGGAGATTATCATCGGATACAATCATACAGGATACGATATTCCTCTGATTCAGGGAAAGACCAGAACATTCAACTATGGGAGCAGGCCAAGAAACATTCTATTCTACTTTGGGACCGCATGGTGCCTCGACATGATGTACGTAGTTGCCGACGACCTCTGGAAATATAACGGCGATTATTACTTAAGGAAGCTGGACGACGTTGTGGTGAATGAAAGATATGCTGGACTACCATTAAAAAGAGTCAAGAATCTGGTCAGGCTAGACGGAAAGAATAAAGGGGAGGCGATAAAGCACCTGTGGGAAAATGAAAGGGATGCGTTTGTGAAATACTGCGAAGGAGATACGCACGACATCCTCGCTATTTTCGATGATATATTTTCCTGAAAGCTCAGGCCATTCCGTACCTGGATGAAACCTCTGCAATATTGTCCATATAATCCTCAAAAATCCTGATGATATCCCTTGAAGTGATAACGCCAACAACCTTTCCGTTTTCGATCACCGGCAGCCTCCTGATCTTGTTCTCCTTCATTATGGAGACAACCCTGTTGGTTGGGGAGTCGGGCCCAACATAGATGAAATTTCTCGTCATTACCTCCCTTATCAGGGTCTTTGACGGGTCAAGCTGCTTGGCAGTGACTTTAACGAGAACATCCCACTCGGTGATGATGCCGTCAGGCACCCCATTATTCGTTATGATAAGAAAACCGGCACCGTCGTTCATCATTATCCGGGAAGCATCAAGGACTGAGATATCACCTGATACGGTGCTCAAATCCTTTCTCATTATGTCGCCTGCGCTGAGTACCATCATTATGGTTATAGCAGGAGGTTATTTAAAAGAATACGGGCTTGCCGGCTGGGCAACCATAAAGTGGCGTCCTGCAGTAATTGACGCCTGGCATTTTATCTCTGCGAATCATGAATTTTTTGCCGCAAATATCGAAAATTTAATTCCTGAAATGATGATTGATCATTCCTTCAGCAGATTGGTGAAGATCAAGACAACTCCGTATCATCGAGGTCAATACGCCGCCTTATTTTCAGCCTGACTTTCTTCCCTTTTCTGAGGTCAGGTAAAGCAGTATCGTAAGGCAAAAACACTGTGACCGGCGAATAGGCGCCGCAGTCAACCAGCATTCTCAAACGGTCCCCTTCGAATCCGACGGCAGTGACAGACCCTTCAAGGTCTTCCTTTGCAACCGAAAGGTCAAAGTCCGAAGGGAAGACACCAACCATGCGGCCCTCAATTTTAATTAAATTATATCCCAGGAAACTGGCCACGTCTGCCTTGCCTGGATTGAGAAAGACTTCCCTCTGTGACCCGATCCTTCTGAGCCTTCCATCCATGACTATGCCAACCCTGTCGCCAAGATACAGCGCCTCATGGATATCATGCGTTACATAAATTACCGTAAGCCCAATTGTCTGTGCAATGCTCTTGATCTCGTTCCTTATCTCAATCCTCAGGGATGGATCAAGCGAACTCAATGGTTCATCCATCAGAATTGCCTTTGGCGAAACGACAACAGATCGTGCGAGGGCGACTCTCTGCCTCTGCCCTCCAGAGATCTGAGAAGGGAGCCTGCCAAGAACATCCTTGACCCTGAAAAGGTCGGCAATCTCGTTCACTGCTGACCTCACCTCAGACGGCGGCTTTCTAAGTGCCCTCAGGCCAAATGCAATATTGTCGAACGCGGTCAGGTGAGGAAAAAGAGCCAGATCCTGAAATATCATTCCGATCCCTCTCTTCTCCACGGGGACGCTGGTTACGTCTTCGCCTTCAATGCTTACAGTGCCCCTGTCTGGCCTGTCCAGCCCGCAGATATTCCTCAGTATCGAGGTTTTTCCTGCACCGCTGGGTCCAAGGATCGCCAGAATCTCGCCGCTCTCCATGCTGAAGGATATGTCATGGAGCGCGAAATTCCCGTACCTTCTTGAAAGCGAATTGACCTCAACGTAAGGCAATGAATCTGTCACCCGCCACCTGTATCAGGTAAAAGAATATTACGCTAAAAATCAGCAGCACGGAAGCCGCGGCATATGAGGCGGAAAACAACCGCAGCCCCTGCAGCTGGTATATTTCAATGCCCAACGGAACAAAAATTGAGGAGGTATACGTCGAGAGAAAATTTGTTGCGGTGAATTCTCCAATGCTGATTGCAAAACCGAACATCAGCGCAGTCGCAAGAGTCGTCCCGGCCAAAGGCAGTTCAATCTCAAAAAATGCATTCCCATTGAGTGTCGATGCCGCCTCCCACATGGTATCAGGTATATTCATGAAACCGGATGAGATTACCCTGAGCACGACCGGTATTCCCACCGCAGCCTGCACCAGGATTATGAGGATCCATGTATAGGATGGTGGCAGAGCATCCCCGGCTACTAGCAGAACAGAGAACGCCATTACAACCGATGGCACCACGAGTGGAATGAACTGGAAAATGTCTGCAGGGGAATCTGGCTTAATCCTCAATCTCCGTTTCCCTGTGATCCAAAGCATCCCGATCGCGGTAACTATAATTGTTGCAGACACACCATAGAACAGCATGTTAATGAGCGGCTGCAATGCCGGATAATTCAGACGGGAGGACACGGTGTTGCTGAACAGCTGGGAATATGCATTGAGGCTGATCTGCCAGTTCCACCTGTAATCTACCGAAGAGACAACAAGCGCAGCAATGACGGCAAATTCCGCCATTATGAAAATAAAGATATAAGCCATTGAAGCACGGTAGGGAATACCACGGCCTTCTCCAGTTGCTGAAGGCATGCCCGCAGTTACGCGGCTTTCCTTCGACCAAAAGAAGGAATAGAGCATAACCGGGAAAATGAGGATCACTGACTGCAGTACCGATAGCGCAACAGCGAAGGACGGGTTGCCAAGTCCTACCATGGTATAGATAAGCACCTCGAATGTATAATTTCCCTGGCCACCAATCATCAGCGGCGCCGTGAATCCAGCGAATGAATACAGAAATGCAAGAAGTGCACCAGTAACCCCGGCCAGAAGGCCATTTCGTCCCCATACCGAGGTGAAGAGCCGTAAAGTGCCTGCCCCGAGGGTTTTTGCTGATTCCTCCACAGACCGGTCAGCCCTTTCCAGCGCAATCGACACGAGAAAAGCCACAAGCGGGGCGTTAAAGAAGACGTTGATTAGCGTTATTCCTCCCAGGCCTGAGGCAAAAGGGGCAAGCAATGGATGGCCGATCCCGATCGCGTACAGCATGCGGAAGAATGATTCAAAGGCCACAACCACAACGACCGAAGGCAGGAAGAACGGCAGGATTACCATTGACCTTAAGGCCCTCTTATATCTGTATGAATACCTGCCAAGTGAAATTCCAAGGGGCACACCGGCTGCAAAGGAAAACCCTGCCCCCAGCCCACCCTGCAGCAGCGAGTTGTACATGGCTTTGGATGCAAGCTGGGAAGAAATCGAATTTCCGAATACGAGGAGGGTGTTCAAACTGCCTGGAAACCTGTCGATTAATGAAATGAATGGATAAATGATCAACACGGCAAGAAATACTGACGGGAGAATGAAAAGTGACAGCCAGTAAATTTTTCTGTCCATGCTGATCATCCGTAGAGGTCAAGCCACTCCTGTATCCATGTTGGCAGTTCCCTGTATATTGCCAGGGCGTTGAGATAGTTGTTCAGAGGTACTATATTCGACTGATTGGGCAGCACGGAAAAGGAAACCGGGAGAACAACGGTTGAGTTTGCAGGAAACATCCATTCATTTGTGGGAAGAGCGTCCTGCACCGTGGAGTTCAGAAAATAGTTTATGAATTTTCTGTCGATCGACAGTTTGCTGCTACCGTTTACTATCCCGATGTTATAGATTGTCCTCCAGCCGTATTCCTTTCCGTTGTACTGCGTTACAGTGGATCCCGTGTAATTGCCGTATCCAAAGTAATAATTGTATGCGGGGTCGGTCAGATAACTGACCAGGAGGGATCGCGTGGTTCCATTGCTCTCAAACTGATTGAAAGCCGAGCCCCATGACTGGTATATGTTCCCATTGCTCGAGATCACCGGCATGGAGGCGTTCCACCACGCGGTCCAGTTTTCCTTCATCAGGTATTCATAATATGAGATCTCCCAGAGAAGGAACTCCTGCCCGGTATCGCTCTGGGTGGGATTTTCGATTATAAGGCTGGAGAGATTCCCCTGGGAAAGCAGATCAGGGAAGGAAGGGACAAATACCGGTCCTGATGGATTGCTTTTGTTGAAATCAATCCCCAGGTATGAGTATTCATATGGGGTCAGGTAGGAGGCGGCAGGGCCCATGTCTGCAAGGAGTGAGGAATTGATGTACGGGTCAGCGGTTGAACTGAATTCCTGAAGGACGCCATCGTGTATCGCCTCCATGCCGTTGGCCTCAGTCAGGCCAATCACCAGATCGGCCTGCGGGTTTGATTTCTGCGCCAGGAGAGTGGGCAGCAGGTAAGCGGCGGAAATATTCTTAAGGACAATGTTGACACCGTACTGCTTTTCAAATGTTCCAAATACAGTGCTGTATGCCTCCTGGTAACTTGGACCGTATGCCAGGAAGGAGTCGTAAACATATATGACCAGCGAGTTACCCCCGGCATGCGGGGTATTTTCATTGAAATATACCGTAAAACCCGCTGCAGCAATGATAACGGCAAAACCGATTGCAATCAATTTCTTTTCATAAGGTTTCAGCCTTAACCGGCCTGATCCTCTTTCTCCTGTAGGATTCATATCACCATTCTCCTACCAGAGAAGCGATTTACAAAGCATGCTTTCCTTCGCCGGCATTACCCGGATCAGGTTCAAGGGTCGGCAGTATCCTGCCCTCTCAGCTACTTCTGGCGCTCCCCTAGCTACCTATCGTTATGCGTGAGTGATTATTAACCCTTTTTGGCGATGCCCGGTGACAATCACGTCAGAGGCAAGGATCCCTTGCCACCACAATGAGCAGACTGGAATCTGGACCGTTCTGCGGCACTCCGTAAATGTGCAGGAAGGCGATTACAGTTTTCCCAGCAGTTCATTCCCCCTGAATTCCCTTTCGCAGTATTCGCAGCGGGCCAACAGCGGTTCCCGGCTTAGCACTCTAAATGAACTCTGCACGGGCTCCTTCGTGTTCGATATGCAGTTCTGGTTCGGGCATTTTAGTATCCCGGTGATCTGGTCCGGGATGCTCAGCATCCGCTTTTCCTTTATGTTATAATTCTCAATGTAGCTTACGGTTGCTTCCGGGGCTATAAGAGAGATGACGGAAAGTTCGCTTTCTGCTACGTTTCTGTTCTCTATCTTGACAACGTCCTTGAAGCCCCTCTTTTTGCTTTTAACCCTCATCGCAAGACTTACGGTATGGCCGCTGTGCTCCCCGACGTTCAGTAGGGAAAGCACCTTGATGGCCTTCCCGGCAGGTATGTGATCTATGACAATCCCCTCCTTGATCTTGGATATCTTGAGTGTCTGATCCTCAGTCATTCAGATCCCCCCCAGCACTTTAGAGATAATGGCCATTCTCACAGGTACACCATTTGCGGCCTGCCGGAAATATGCAGCCCTGGCATCCTGATCCACCTCTGGTGCTATCTCATCCACCCTGGGCAGCGGGTGCATGATGATTGAATTTCTCTTCATAGATTCCAGAACATTATTATTCACTGAATATGAGCCTATCAGGCTCTGGTATTCATTCGGATCGGTGAATCTCTCCTTCTGAATCCTGGTGACATACAGTACGTCCGTATCAGCGATGTTCCCTTCCAACGTGTCAAGGACTTCCACCGAACTCTTGTCCCCGATCCTGTGGAGAAGGTATTCCGGAATCCTGAGAGATGGCGGCGATATCAATTTTATTTTTGCGTCGTACTTGGAAAGAGCGAGGATCAGCGAGTGTACAGTCCTCCCATACTTGAGGTCACCCAGAAGGGTAACTTTCAGCCCCCTGATTTTCCCCAGTTCCTTTCTGATTGTGTACAGATCCATGATGGTTTGCGTCGGGTGCTGCCCCGAACCGTCACCGGCGTTAATTACAGGCTTGCTCGTGAATCTGGAAGCCAGCCTCGCAGCGCCCTCGAGCGGATGTCTTATCACAATGACGTCAGAGTAGGCATCGGCCATCCGGATAGTATCGGCAAGCGTCTCGCCTTTTGACACTGAAGATGTCTTAACGTCAGCCATGGTGATCACGCCCCCTCCGAGTCTGTGCATAGCGCTTTCAAAGGACAGCCTCGTCCTTGTGGAAGGCTCGTAGAAGAGGGTGCACATGATCCTTGACTCAAGGATGCTGATCTTCTTGCCGGACTTTATGAGCTTATCCATTTCCTCGGCAGCAGTGAATATCTCGTTCAGATCATCGTCGCCGACATCATCGATAGTGACTATGCTCCTGTTTTTTATCATCTGTTGGGACATAACCTGCATCATTATTTATTGGTTTGCGGGCTAAACACACATCGATTGTGAAACTGTTATGAACTGCGATGTTCTTGGTGTTGGATTGAAAATGCCGTTTCCCAGCAGTTTCAGTGGATTTAAGGACAAAACCGTAAAGGAGAGGATTGACCTCATCTCGCAGTTCTCCAGTCTCTCAGAGGAGGAGGTTTCCCTGCTCTCCGGCCCGGCTCTCACTGATGATACAGCATTAAGGATGATTGAGAACGTGTTTACCCGGATAGAGTTCCCTGTGGGCCTGGCAACGAATTTTGTAATCAACGGCAAACCATACATAATTCCGATGGCAGTGGAGGAGCCTTCCATAGTTGCTGCCTGCTCCTATTCGGCAAAATTAGCGGGTGAAACAGGCGGTTTCTCGGCAGACAGTACGGATCCTCTCATGATTGGACAGATTTTCATTTCCCGCGTTGCAGATTTTGAAGCTGCCTCAAAGAAAATCATCTCAGCAAAGAAAGAGATTCTGAAGTTCGCCAATTCATTTTCGAGGACCCTAAGCACCCTCGGAGCAGGTGCACGCGACCTGGAAATAAGGAAAATAGACGGGATAATGTGCCTGCACCTGATAGTCGATGTCAGGGACGCTATGGGTGCCAATATTGTCAATACAATGGCGGAAGGAATTGCCCCGATGGTGGAGCAGCTGACCGGAGGCGAGGTTTTCATGAAGATTCTGTCCAATCTTTCGTCCCTCAGGATATCGAGAGCATCGGCAGTGTTTGCCAAGGAGCATTTCGGGGGAAGCAGTGGGGTTGACAGATTCCTGTTGGCATGCCGGATGGCAGAGCTTGATCCTTACAGGGCTGCAACACACAACAAGGGAATTATGAACGGAATCGATGCCGTACTGCTGGCGACCATGAACGACTGGAGAGCTGCTGAGGCAGGAGCTCATTCGTACCCATATCTTTCCGGAGGATACAGATCACTCACCAGGTTCTCAAGAACCGATGATGGCAACGTCAGGGGAAGTATTGAAATACCCATGGCGGTAGGCACTGTCGGGGGTGCCGTCAACACAGTACCCCGGGTAAAGGTTCTTAGAAAGATACTCAATGTGACTGACTCCAGGGAATTTGCGTCCCTGCTCGCCGCAGTTGGGCTTGCACAGAATTTTGCAGCTGTGAGAGCACTCTCAATGGAGGGGATTCAGAAGGGCCACATGAAGCTCCATTCCAGGAACATTGCAGTTTCGGCCGGCGCCGAGGGGGAAGAAATAGACAGGGTCGCACAGATCATGGTGGGTGAAGGAAAGATCTCGGTCTCCAGGGCAAGGGAAATTCTGGAGGGCCTGCATAGGGATGATATCGGCCGAGGACCGGGATGAGCCCCTGACATTCTAAAGGAATAAATACGAAGGAAAGCATTCCGGCTGAAAATGGAAGAATATGAAGCTCACGCAAAGAAGGGAATCCAGCTTCTCGAGAAGGAGAAATTCATGGATGCCATCCGGGAGCTTACTGAAGCTGTAAAACTTGCAGATGGTGCGCAGCCTGAAGTTATAGGCGAACTTTACTCTCGCCTGTCTCAGGCATACTATGCCCTGAACCCTAAGGATCCGGCGAATTCTGAAAAGTACTGCCTCATGAGCATAGATATTCACAGGAAACTGAATGATGCCGCAATGGTCGTGATGGATCTCATCAACCTGGCATACATTTACGGAGATTCCGGTTCAAAGCAGCAGGCCGAAAATGCAATAAATGAGGCGATAAAAACAGCTGGGGATTCAAACGATCCTCCGCTTGTGACCATGGCCAGACTCACCCAGGCCGAGTTCATCAGCAAAAGGCCCGGCGGCAGGGAAAAAGCCCTCGAAATATACAGGGATATCTCCCAGATTTCAAAAAAATCAGAAGACTGGGAAGCATACTTCGAGGCGCAGCATGGCATAGCCACAATAATGCGGGAAATGGGGAATAGCGATGAGTCCTACAGGGTCGCGTATGATTCCATCGAAGAAATCATAAAGATAAGTGGTACAATTAAGAATCAGAGGGAAAAGAAGAGCTTCAAGGATTCGTTTTCGTACCTCTTCGACCTTGCCTCAGACATTGCCATGGAAAACGGCGACGTCGATGAGGCGATCAAGATAGCCCAAAAACTGGCTGCCGAATAATCACGCGCCCATTTCCTTCATGAATTCAGAGGTATCCACACAATAATCGGTCAAAAGCGAAAGGAGAGCTATCTCATAGTTTATGTATCGCATGTTCTCCTGCAGGCTCCTTACCTTTGAGAGAGCTTCCTGCCTGGTGAGCTTCCCCGTGGCAATCAGGCTGTCAAGCATCCGGTCTCCAATTGGCGAATCCCGGCTGGCTGCGAAAAGGTCGGCAGCACTGACACTGAAATCCAGCGGGATAACAATACCGGATGTGCTGAACATCGGGTTAATTGTGTTTCCGTCTGTGGAAATCAGGGCAGCTTTGACCGCTTCCTCAATGAATCTTGCCGTATCTTCCTCGCTCAGGAATTTCCCCTTGAAAGCGATCTCGTTGATGAACTCCTGCCTGCTGAGCTCTGACTTCCCTTTTTTGGATCTGAAGGCATACGATATGAGCTTTCTTCCTGTTACTAGATCCATTGATCGCTATTGATGAACAGGAATTAAAACTTCACAGGTCAGAGTTACGATACCTTTCCCAGTTCAGAGATGAGCTTCTCGTAGTCCGGCTCAACCTTGGGGTCCTCGCTTATCCATTTGTACCTCACTATTCCCGAAGAATCAAGGATGAATGCCGCCCTCTTGGATGCGGTAAGCGTACTTATGTTGATGAAATTCTCATGAAGGGCACCATAGCTTTTAGAAACCGTGCGGTTAGCGTCGCTGAGCAGTTCGAAGGTGAGGTTGTTCTCCTTGGCGAACTGTGCAAGGGAAAAGGGTGAATCCACGCTTATACCCACGACCTTTGCCTTAACACGGTTGTACTTTGAGATGTTATCCCTTATGCTGCACATCTCCTTGGTGCACACTCCGGTGAATGCCCCGGGAAAGAACAGAATCAGTGTCTTTGAGCCCGCAAAATCCTTAAGACTCCTTATTTTCAGGTCAGAACCCACCAGGCTGAAATCCGGCGCTGGTTTTCCTATTTCTGCTGTCATTGGCAATTTTATGGCACATGGTTATAAAACAGTTATGTATCTGTTGCGGTGAAAGGTTTATCCCTGCTTTCCGGCGGAAAGGACTCCTTTTTGTCAACCGTGATAGCCATGGAGCAGGGCATAGATGTCGATCTTTCCCTGACCGTGATTCCCGAAGAATTCTCGATGATGTACCACTACCCCAATGCTTCCTGGGCCAAACTGGTTGCGGTAATTCTCAATACGGGGTGGAGAAGCATCCAGGAGGCGGATCTTGAGAATTCGCTTCTATCTCTGAAGGAGGAAGGGTACACAGTTTTAGTGATTGGAGCCGCTGCGTCGGACTACCAGAAAACAAGGATGGAATACCTCTGCAGTAAGATAGGGATGTTACTTTATGCGCCACTCTGGAGAGTCTCCCCGATATCAATACTTAGCGAGATCCTCCTGCGCGGCATCGGCGCAATCATGGTGTCGGTATCTGCTGAGGGTCTTGATTATACTGACCTAGGCATGAGAATGGATCCTGAATTCACAGGGCATCTGATCAATGTTTCGGAAAAATACGGGATAAACCCTGTAGGAGAAGGAGGGGAATTCGAGACATTTGTGACGGAATTCTCGGGTTCTGAATACAGGATTGAGATCACCAGGTCCGCGAAGGAATGGTCAGGATCATATGGCTATCTCAAGATACTGGATGCAAGGGTCGTCCCGAGAAGCGACAAGGCTGACGGGTCAATTTCCAGAAAAAGCTGAAATCACTGAAAGGCAATGTGTCACACCAGATTCAAATTCTAAGTCTTTCAACTTCAATCGCATCCCAGGAAGGGTATTCCTCAACCTGGTAGATTTCATAACCGGTCTTGAGTTCACGCTTGATTTTCGGCAGGAACCATGAAGGAACTTCCACGCGTCTCCTGACACTGTTTACCCTGACCATTTCCTCAGGGAAGTCTATTGACCTCAGGTCGCTCACTATCTGCTGAAGGTCTCCCCCCTCTATGATCCCCCTGATTATTGTCCCATCCCGGGTCACTATGTCCTGATGGGTTGCCACATTCTTTGCCCTCCGCTTGAGCCTGTTCTTAAGCTGTACGGCGTCCTTGAAACTTGAGGAACAGTAGTGAACAGTGAAGTCATTATATTCCCTTACCATCTCTAGCGCCAGAGCAGCACTGCCCTTTACGCCAGACTGATAATCATTCTTGACAGCATATCCTCTGCCGATCAGGGACGCAGCATTGGTCTCAGAGAATTCCAGTTCATTGAGGTTTAGGTAGTCCAGATCCATGGATCGGGCAAAATCTATCAGTGCTCTCGTATCCTCCGTTCTTCCAGGGAGGCTGGGAACTTCAATGCCGACCGAAAGCCCGGCATCTCTGGCCCATTTGATCCTGTCTCTGAATACTGATTTATCCATTACCTTCCAGATTTCCTCGGGCGGGTGAAACCTGATCTCGTCAAGACCTGCTGCCGCAACTTCCTCAATGCCCTCCTTTGATCCGCTTATTGTGTAAAGATGAATGTGATGTCCTTCTCCAAATTCAGCCTTGAGCATTCTGATGTATTCGGCCGTCCTGTGCGAAAACTTCATCGGATCTCCGCCGGTAATACCTGTTCCTGCGGCATCAATCATCTTCGCCTCAAGGATTGCGTCATGCATCTCTCTCACTGGCATCTCATCGGCGAAAAGTACGTCATTCATTTTTCTGGGCTCAGAAATGGGGCAGTAAAAGCATTTTGCATCACATATACCGGAAATGAAGAGAACCATCTTCTGGCCTTTTGCGCACTGGATGCATCCCGTTGGCAGACTGCCGCTATACGCTGATCCACCACCCAATCTCTTCATCTGCAGCCAATATTACTCCGGAATAAAAAAGTAATCAATCCTGGTCAAGGGTTTTCTGTCTTCCCACTGACTCCTCATCTACTATCTGGTTTGTGTCAAAATGATCAATAATCATCTGCCTGAGCAACTGGCACAGCTGCGTAATGTTGGTGCTCTTTGGTTCTATCATTGGATTATTGACAGGTATGCGGATGCCTTTCTTCAGGAGCATTTCTATGTATTTTGTCCTGTTGCTTGTATTTGCCTGCTTGTAATCCTTAGGCAGGTCTGCCCCGCACCTTTCAATTTCCCTCATGAATACGGGCCTGCCGAGAAGAAAATAAAGAAGGAGAAGACATGTGTCACCGCTACTTTCCCCATCCTGTGTCTTTGAAAGTCCTCCAACCGCCCTGTATAAATCCTGGCCTGCCGGAGTTTCATATGTAAAAATGCGAGAAGGTTTCAGGTTCTTCTCTCTCAGGTAGCCAAAATCGACCATCGCACTCAGATAACCGGTCAAAACCAGCCTGTGAACTTTGTTTCCGTGTTCATCAAGGTACTTTATGATCCCCGCAATTGATTTCTCCTCACTTGAGATGGATTCAATTATACCTTCCTTCAGATTCTTTCCCTGCCCTAGATTATCCATCCAGTCCCCTCAATGTATTTTTTGGCCTTTTTCGCTGTCTCCTCTGAAGCTTTTATCGTTGCGCTGCAAATCTGCACAGATGCCCCAAGGAATTCCGCCGGCTCGAATGCTTTTTGCAGTCCCTCCCGTGATATTCCATGTTTGACAAACGAAACAGTGAGGGCATCCCTGAAGGTCGACCCACTTTCTATTGATTTCATGGCCGCCTCCCTTACAATTTCATGGGCATCCTGCCGCGACATACCCCGTTTCCAGAGGAAGTTGACAATTGCTTCAGACATGGAAAGGTCGTCCGAGGCAATGTTCGCCTTCATGCGATCCTCATGTACTCGAAGCTTGCGCAGTACATCGTTGCTTTTGAAGCAAACGTGATCTATGAGGATACAGGTATATGGTATCACAAATCTTTCTGAAGCGCTGTTAGTCAGGTCTCTTTCATGCCACTGTATTGAGGATTCATATTCTGGCAATATGAATGATCTTGTGAGCCGGCTCAGGCTGCATATGTTCTCTGAGTCTATAGGGTTGGTTTTACTTGGCATGGAGGATGATCCAACCTGTGATTTTGGATCAAAAGACTCTGCAACCTCGCCAATTTCCGGCCTTTGAAGGTTCCTTATCTCAGTGAATAATTTTTCAAGGGTGACCGTTATCATTGCTATAATGGACAGGAGTTCAAGGTATCTGTCCCTGTTTACAAGTTGCGTCGGGTTGCTCTCGGGATTCAGCCTGAGCCCGGACATGATCTTCTCCTGAAGCTTCAGGGATTGCTCCCCGATAAACCCGCCTGTACCAACGGGCCCCATGAACTTGCCAACCAGGAATCTCTTGCCTGATTCAATAAGTCTTTCGAGATGCCTGTTTATCTCCGAGAGGTATACTGCCATTTTAAGCCCAAACGTGATGGGGCTTGCATGCTGGCCGTGTGTTCTTCCCACCATTATGGTATCCCTATATCTACTGACAAGTCCTGAGATGGTGCTCTGGAGGTTCAACAGGTCTCCGATCAGAATTGGGAGGAAATCTCTCAGTTGCACTGCTGTAACAGTGTCGCTGACGTCCTGAGAAGTAGCACCCACATGTATATATGGCGCAGCGTCAGGGATTGCCTCGCTCATTGCTTTCACGACAGCCATCACGTCATGCCTGATCTCTGCCTCAATTTCCTTTGCCCTGCTGAGTTTGACTTTTCCAGAATTCAATGCAGCACGTACCTTTTCAGAAATCCCGGAGGGAATTAGATTTAGTTCCTCCTCAGCCTGGCATATGGCAAGCTCGACTTCGAGCATGAGTTCAAACCTGTGCTCCTCCGTGAATATCCTCTTTACCTCATCCCTCCCATATCTGTAATCTAGAGGGGAAACCATGCCCGTCACGATTCCACCTCTAGCTGGTGAGAGATTTCCGCGGACAATAGTATGCAGATTTCAGGAAACACTTATCTCCAATAGGTCAATCATAATATAATTTTAATTATCCTTTCCCCCGGAATGAAATTTTGAACTTTGGTTCAGGTGCATTCCACTTTCGTGATTGCTATATCGCGATAAGCCATTACCGAAAATAGATATATCGGGCAATTGCATGCTCTCATAGTTGGCAAAACTTCCAGTCAGAAAAAGGGATGGTGCGGTTGCCGTCATAATCGGTGCATTGCTTACCTTTGTGATAGTTGCCTCTCTGATGACTGCTTACGTACTGTGGTATGTGCCATCCAATGGGCAGCAGCAGGATCTACAGTATATCAGTGAAACCGAGAATTCCTTCCTACAGCTGCAGGATCAGATCAGCAACACGACACCATATCCCAACGATTTCGTCGGCCAAAGTTTCACGCTTGGAGTTCCCGGTACTCCCCCATTTTCATCGAGTACAGATTCCTTTATAGGGTACTCCAACGGATCTGGGTTCATAATCACAATGTCGTATAACATGAGTGTCACTGTATCCTATGACAAGGTTATACGCACTATACCTATGAATTATACATTCAACTGCACAGGGGAGTTCTACCTTGATACAGAAACACCATTTGTCACCCCTACCAATTTTTACTACCAGTCTGACACTATAATCCTTCAGCAGCCCGCTTCCAATTATTCTGAAATAGTTGGTTCCCTTCCCATTTCATTTGGCGGCCACGCCAAGAACCTATATCTGAATGCATCGCAGTTTTCCATCGAAGGAACCAATTCCTCTACCGGAGGGTATGGCGTAACCCTCATGACCATGCAGTACTCTAACATAAACCAGAGCAGTTTCTTCCTCGGTGAAAACGTTACAGTCTCCAACCTGACAGGTGGTTATACCTCGGCAATCGTGGATAACATTACGCTTAACTCGTTCAACTACACCATTGTATCGCCGCAGGCGTTTGCATGGAATTATGCACTTGCTTCTCTTTATAACTTAACCGCAAGCCAGCACGCTTGGGAAAACAAGCCATTCAGCTGGCAACCCTCATCCATTGGCTCTATCGACATTACGGCTAACCCGAAAGGCAACCTATTGAACATAGGCATAACCCATATCCTGTATCCATTTTCTGTCAATTTCGGGTACTTTGTTCTCAGGCTGCTTCAGATCTGAATCTGAAAAGTTTATTTCTCACCATTCACTTAACACTATGTGCGAAAGCATGAAGCCGGTGTGTCTGAGATCATAGGGACCATGCTGGTCTTTGCAATGGTCATCACATCTTTTTCTGCACTGGAACTGTGGTACGTTCCGAATACCGAGGGTGCATATGAACAGCAATTCCAGCAGGAATCCCAGGCTTCACTTGTTTCTCTGATTTCTCAGATCGAGTCTCCCTCCCTCTCCTACGGGGACGTGATCTCCCAGAATATTCCTTTGGGCATTCAGGGAACTTTGCTGTCGCCTTCGCAACCATCGTCTATAGCATATCAGGAAGGTGGGTTCAGCGCCTCTCTTTCCTATGGTTTAGGGATAAACTACAAGTTGCTTGAGAACACGGTTCCCACTGCCATCACAAACGAAGTGGTAGGTACCATCCCCGACATGAACGGACTGGGACCTTCTCAGTCCCTTACCGAAAATGGAATTACTTACATAATTGACTACAACTCGAACAGCATGGAAGAAATTGACGATACGACCCATACCGTTATTGGCAACTTCAGGGTCGGCCTTAATCCAAGCGGGATAGCCTATGATCAGCAAAACGGCAATCTTTACATTTCAAATTTTTTTGCTTACACCAATTACAACGGGTATCTGTTTTCCACGATTACCGTATTTAATACAGAGAGCAACAAAATAGTAAACACTATCAATTCAGGTGGTCTGAACACCCAGTTGCTGTATCCCAGCGGGATAACCTTTGTTCCCCAGCCTTCTGGTTCTGGAGGTTACCTCTATGTCAGCGTAATGAACCTCACGTCAGGAGGGGTTAGCGCAGGCTACACGCCTGATATCGCAATAATCGACTTAAGCGATACTTCCACCGTTAACCTAATTGAGACAAGCCTTCCCCCTGCTGGACTGGAAGAGAGCAATGTAATTGCCGTCTCAGGCCTATCGGGCTTATACCTTGAGATATTTTCGACTGATTACTGGCAGAACAGCCTGACTGTGCTGGGTATTTCTATTGGCAGTTCCGGTGGTTCCTTTACGGCCCCACTGCTCTCTTATGTTTCATCTGTCCCCGAACCTTATGGAATAGCCTATGATCCTGTTTCACAAAATATTTTGGTGACAGATTCCAGTTACCTGCTCACTTCTTCGGGAATTCCCCATCCAAATCAGGCTATTAACGGTGCCGGCCCTCAAAGCGGAAAGATGACAGTGGTGAACGCGGCATTGGGTACGCCTGCGGTTTCCGGCACAGTAAATCTGAATATCTCAGAGCCGCTTGCCATAGCTATAAATGCAAGCTCTCAAGCAGGGACATCTACAGTTTACGTCACAGGATATAATGTCTCATTTAATGGAACGGGAGGATTCTATTATTCACCGATTGTTGCTTTGTATAATTCCGGATCCGGAGCTTACCAGATAGACAAGGCAATGAGTTTCAATTATCCAAATGGCACTCTTCCTTATCTTGAAGGTCCAGATGCTCTTGATATCAGCGCCGGACAACTGATTATTTCTAGCAATTTTACCTCCAATACGGTGTTCCTTCCTATTTCTGGTATTTCCGGGTCCTCTCCCCCTTCATATGTGTGGAATAATATGTTGAACGATCCGGTCGCAATCACTTATATTAACGGGACACAGTATCTTGCTGTGGTAAATTCAGGTTCGGATAATGTTATTGTGATTGATACCCTTAATAACTATACAGTAGTAGGAAATTACGGCGTCGGGCAGGAGCCCACAAGCGTTGCATACGATCCCTCCAATGGTTACCTGTACGTCACCAACAATCTCTCCGAGAACGTTACTATAATTAATCCTTCGCTGGGAAACCCATCGGCGGGATATACTGTTGCAAATATCTCACTTGTAGCTCCTGGTACTGTTCCTCGGCTGTTTCCTGATCCGTCATACGCTGTCTACGATCCGCATAACCAGTCGGTTTATGTTCTGGACAATGGCAGTGGGAATATTACGCAAATCGTTCAGATCGGGAAGAATCAATTTACAACCTATACTTTTACGATTAATCCGTCTCCTTCCTACCCCGCGGAATATTCCTATGTCAAAGGCCCTAAGGGGCAATTTGGAAGGGAAAAGCCTCCCTACTACAGCAGCGGTTCTGAGGAATTCAAAATGATTGCCGGTGGATCTGTAAATTATTTGTCGCTTCAGCTGAAGGGCAGCGGCACCTTAACAGTGGGTATTGGAACCGGAAATTTAACATCCTCTGAATGGAACAGCGAGTTTTCAGTTAGTGTCCCCATTTCGGTGAATAAGGGCGGCAGAAAGGGGTTCATGGAATCAATTCCCATAAGCCTCTTTAGTCTGCCGGCTGGAACTTATTATATTAATGTGGACTGTACCTCCACTTTAAACTGGGTTCTGGCAAGTACATCCTCCTCAAAGGCCTTACAACTTAATGATATCAGCAGCTTCCATTTCAACAGTAACGGATTTTTTGTTCAGGACAGCAACGTGCAGTTCGGATACGAAATAGAATACAAAAGCCCAGCTTCAAGCTCTTCATCACCACCATACCCTACCGCAGCAGTGATAAGTCCGCTGGTCTATCGCAATATTATGTATGTTACCTTCTATGGTAATGCAAATGTTAGTGCAATAAATCTCTCTTCAACAGCATATCCGTTCTACCATTTCTACCGTGTTGGACTGCTGCCAAGAGATATTGTGTACGACCCACTCGACAACAACATATATGTGGGCAACTCCGGTTCGGGGAATGTATCCGTAATAGACGTTCTCAATAACAACAAGGGAACTTTCAGCGTCGAATCTGCGAATGTACCAGCATACCCGATGGGCCTTACAATGGATAACGGCAATGGTTACGTGTATATTGGAAACAACAATTCCAACAATATCACTCTTGAAAACACGTTCACTTCCCAGACCATAAATTCCATCGCAACTGGGAATGACCCTTCTGCGCTGGCTTATGATAGCGAAAATGGGCTCATTTATGCTCTCGACACACTTTCCAACAAAATGACAATTATCAACGGCGGCAGCATCTATTTCAACCAGAAACCGGGGACTATAAATGTATCTACATTAACAGGAGGCGGGCAGCTTACTGCTTACGGGTACACGGCATTTGTTAATCCTGTCGCTTACTACATGCAGGATGGGATGGTGCTTTCAAACTATTCCAACAATCAGTACGTTACAAGCTCAGCCAATGTACCCATCTCAATTGTCAATAATTCCGGAAAGTTATTTTTCTCCTCCTTCCTGCTAAATCTTGGAGGGCAGACTTCTTCCGCCTCAGGGATTGAAACCAACCAGCTCACGCTCAGCGTATCCCAATTCGAAAGTAATCACAGATATCAGGGCGAGAAGTTTACCCATTATGATCTTTACGGAAATCCATATCCTGCAATGGTCACAAACCTTACGCTGATACATTTCTCTTACGTGATCAATTCAAACTATGCAAGTGAAATTGACAGGGTGCTCTTCTCGGAATTCAATAAAGACATGAAGGGCAATCTTTATTCCTGGGCCTTTTCCGGTTTTCCGCTGAACGTTACCCTCGATCCTGCCGGGACTAAACTGTCCATAACCATGCCAGCCCAGGATTACATGTCACTCTATTCAGTGAATATTGTGTATGAGAGTCTGCAGGTGATAAATGTCTGAGGGCAAAAGATGAAGAAACCTAGGTTAATGAAAAAAGGAGATCACGGGGTCTCCGAAATCATCGGCACTCTATTCGTCTTCTCCATAGTGGTCACTATCTCGGGTTCCTTCATTCTGTGGTATGTGCCTTACGCCAGCGGATTGAATGAAACTCAATTCGAAGTGAGTACAAAGCAGGCACTTTCTGGATTCTCAAATCAGCTGACGGCAACCGACATCCAGAATAATTCAATTGTACACCAGAATATCCCGATGGGGATTCAGGGTGCCTTCTTCAATAACCCAACTTCTTCGACGCTGTCTTATTCGAAAGGTTTCAGCCTTTCCCTTCACTATAACGTAACAATCGAGGCAACGTTCAGCAACAGCACCCCAAGCGGGGTGGTTTCAAATAAACTGGTTGCCAATGTGCCAGTGGGCCAGAACCCAAATGGTGTGGTAGTGGACACAGTGAATAACCTGATATTTGTTTTGAACTCCAACTATACGTCTGATTCTCAAGGCACAATTTCCCCAGGATATGTAAGCGTACTGAATGGCGCAACAGACACAGTGGGTGCCTCTATCCCGCTGAGTGGATATCCATCTGGCATGGCTTTTGACCCATATAACAATCTAATATTTATCGCGGAGGGAAACCTTTCAGCCCCCTACAACTTTGGCAATCAAGCCCCAACTTTCCAGAACGGGTTTATTCAGGTCATTGATGGAAATTCATTGAAAGTTGTGCAGACAGTATATTTCTCGTCAGCACCGGACGATGTCACATTTGTGCCTTACTTGAATTCTGTTATGATAACCACATATTTCAGCGTATATGGGGGAGCTGTGGTCACCCTGAATGCCACAACTTTTGCCCAGACTGGCTATATCGTGGTAGCACACCCTTCGACTTCGGGCAGCGGCGTAATACCGTCCAGCATATCATATGACCCGGCAAACGGGTATGTGTATGTTGCGTTGGGAGGGGGCCCTGAGGGAATTGCCATCATCAATCCCATAGTTGAACAGGTTATAGGATACCTCTATGCAGAAACACCTTGGAGCCTAGCCTATGATACTTCCACGGGATCTATTTTCGCCACGGAATCTTATATTAGCTACGGAAATGAACCATTGAGCAATTATTATTACAGTTATCCGGGAGGTAGAACCGTGTTTTCGCTTAACGGCGCAAACGATCAGCAACTAACCGCCTATTATGGTCAATTTGATACCCCTGTTTCACTTGTGTACGATCGTGCGAACCAGATGGTCTACGTTGCTGACTTCGGAAATAGTTCAGTATATCTGTTCAACGGCGTAACGGGAAAGTATGTTGGTTTCGTTGCAAATTACCCAAGCAATGCAGGACCTGGTAACGGTCCAAATGCCATGGACTGGGATCCAATCACCGGCCAGATATTCGTTCCAAACTGGAACAGTGGAACAGTTTCGGTTATTTCAGGGAGTACAAGCATTACCAATCAGTTTGCATCTGCCGACAACAACTTCAAGCCCGTTGATACCCTTAACAGCACAGGGGAGATTGAGTCATACGGAACCACTCAATTTGTCTCACAGAATTATTACTACCTGCAAGACGGCTTACCTCTAGAGCAGGGATCTGGAAATTCGTCAGGGCACATATTGAGTAACCTGCCTCTTGACATCAAAGGTGCAAAAGGGCTGTACACTTTGAGTTCTACCATCATAAACATGTCAGGATCTGAAACCTCTATCTCCCAGACAGGTAGCTTCCTGCTCTCTGGAAGGGTAACAAGCCTTAACAATCAGATCTGGACAAGAGGGCAGGTGCTCAACATACTCAGTGGTGGAAAGCTCTATTCTGCCACTGTTACAAGCATACTGCTCAACAACATGACAGTGGTGATCAGAACTCCATCGGTAGCTGCCTGGAATTACTCGCTATATCAATACTATAGCACTGCTGGCGCATCATTCAACTCAAATCCAAGCGGGACTCACTGGCAATTGCAGGGTCTTCCCTTCAGGGTAATAGTTGGATCTGACAGTATTTACATCTCTACCCTGCCGCTTTCTCTTTCGGGTACAGGTTTTACCGGTTTGAACCTGCAGGCATTCCAGTTTGAGTACCTCGCCGTGCTGCTTAACCTGTAGACTCTCAAAATGGTCCTGCATATCTTTTTCTTTGAGACCTGTGTCACTGATTCAAGACTGACAGCTACCCGAAAGTTATTAGATTCCGTGATTGTTCTAGCTCACAGTGGAGACGTTTTCCAGTTTGGCCGGAAGGCAGGATTCAAGATTCGTGGATATGCCCGAATCTTATCTGTTGAGGCTCAGGCCTTACCTGCAGCCAGGAGAAGTTATTGAGGCAAGCGTCAGGTCCTGGGGGCTCACGCATTTCGAGGGGTCAAATATTAATGTAAGAGGATCCAGCAGGGGGAGGCAGTACGGCCATGCATGGCTGGTGATCTCCAACATGCGCCTGCTTATGGTCTCAAAGGGTTTTATGTCATTTGAGGTAAGAACATTTCAGTTCAGGCAACTTTCTTCAATAGAGATCCAGGAAGGCGTGATGGATGATGTCCTCATTCTGTCTGGCATAGGCGTGAAGGAGAGGTGGGTTTTCAGGAGGAAAATCAGGGATTTGACAAAAGCACTGTCCATTGTTATCCAGAACAGAATTACGCACGCAACGGATCATCCGGTCGCGTCATCCGAAACTGATCCACTGAAGGCATTAAAGCTCCGACTGGCTAAAGGAGAGATAAACGAGGAGGAATTTGAAAGCCTGAAGCGTTTGCTCCAGGCATGATCACATCCTCTTTCTTCTCTGCGACGCGACTACCGCAATGGCCACAGCAATTCCGACCACCGCCACCGCAACAATTACGATGATGGCATACCCTGGGAGGTGGAAACCACTGCTCGTAGTCGGCGGCTGGTATGATGGCGTGGTAGAGGTATAGTATAGTGGTATGGTAACGTTCTTTCCTGTTACATTAAATGGGCTCTGCGGAGGCCCACTAGTTTCCGTGTAGCCGCTGATCGGGGATACTGAGTAGGTATATGTCCCGTTGAAGAGATGCGTGATAGTAATTGTGGTGGAATTGTTGGACCACTGCGTATACTGCTTACCGTTAAATGTGACGCTCCACAGTGTGAGGGTTGCCAGTCCAGTTTCCCTGAAGACAACGCTGAATTCATACGCAATGAAGGTTTCATTCACGGTTACGGCCGCACCACTCACATCAAGGCTGCCGCTGTAATTTGTTGGAGCGTAATCTCTGTTGCTGGACGCTATTCTATAACTGTATGAACCGTTGGGCAGTGAGTATTCTATTGAAGACGCTGTGGTGGATTTGATCAGGGTCACTGTGGAGTTCGACACGGTCACATTCCAACTTACCCCACTAATACCAGTCTCCTGAAATGTTACCGTATAGTTCTGCTCGTGGAATTTTATCGGTAAAGTTACAGAATGGCCTGACACTGTTATGTTCCCGTCTCTGACATTCGGGTAATAATTCACATAGACGTTGGGGATGTAATAGCTGTATGTCCCGTTTGGAAGGTTAACTGATATCTGAGAGTTCATGGAGTGATATGTCTTTTGATCCACAATTGCCGACCATGATGCATTTACCGGCAGGCCAGATTCACTGACGACAATCGGGTAGACGAACGCGCTGAAGTTTACTGTCACGGTTTCAGAAGAATTGAGAGAAATCTGAATCACAGACTGTATCGGATAATACGTAAGTCCGGAGAAAGGGTCAAAAGAAGGATCAAATAAGAGAGTATATGAACCATTCTGCAGGTACACTGAAGTTTGGTTAGCTACAACTGTCGATGGCGAGGAACCTGAGATGGAGTAATCCCATGCTATTCCGCTAGGCAGCCCAGTCTCACTGATAGTAAGCTGGTCAACTACGCTGTGGAAGCCCAGGTATATGACCGAGCCTACCTGAGAACCGTTTACGATTATGTGGCCTCCGGATACATTGGAAACATAATATGTGAGTTCGTTGGGAACCACGAACTGGTAGGTTCCGTTCTCAAGCTCGACCGATACCACCCCGGTGCCGAATGAGCTGTAGGAGACGCCAGAAATCTCGACGTGCCAGTTGGTGTTCGCAGGAAGTCCGGATTCAACGAAGTTAACTGAATATGATACGTTGTAGAACTGAATGTAAACTGTCACAGGCAATCCATAAATGCCCACAATGCCCACGGATGCATTTGCCCTGTATCCCGGTTGCCCCAATATGATGTACGAGTAGGTGCCGTTAAGAAGGTTGGCAGTGACGGTGCCTGTCGAATTGGAGTCATGCAATGTTCCGGACAGGTTCACGGCCCATGGAATCCCTGCCGGAAGCCCCAGCTCAACAAAAGTTACAGGATATTCGGCTGAAACGAACTTGATGTTTATCTGGGTGCTTGTACCATTGACGTGAAGGAATCCGGATTTTACGGTAGGATAATAGACCGTGCCGTTCGTCTTGACCGGCTGCGCGAAATAATAATATGAACCGTTTGAGAGACGTGCGGTTATATCACCGAGCGTATTGGAAACATACGAGGTGGTACCAAAGTAGAATGAGTTCAGCCCGACGCTCCATGATACCCCAGAGGGCAGCCCGCTTTCTGCAAAGTTGACCTTGAAGGCGATTGGAGTGAAGGTGACGTTTACAGAAGTGTAGGAGCCAGCCAGATCAACGGTGCCCGACCTCACAATTGGGATGTACCCGGATGTTGAAGAAACCCAGTAAACATAAGATCCCGAGGAAAGACCGGTGAATGTCAGAAGACCTCCTAAACCTGAACTTTCTGTCTGATTCCTGTTGCTCGCATTTAGAGAAACAGAATATCCAGTGCCATAAGGCAGGCCAAGACCGTAGAACTGAATCTCATTGTCGTTCTGCACACCAAGGGTACCGGTCGGAGAGGTACTGCCGGCAAATGATAGGTTTATTAAATATACCCCGCCAAGAGACTTACTGGTGCCTGACCCACTGCTGTTTGCGGTCAATGAAAAATCAGGGTTTGCAAGCACACTGTACGAAAAGGACTTAGATGCTGGAACTGTGAAGACCAGCGTGTTGTTTTCAGTAATTTCCTTGATTGATCCTATCGTTGCCCCCCAGACAAAGTTAGTTCCATGTGGAAGGGTCTTGGCTATGAACTTCACATAGGAATAATTCTGTGTGAAAATAACTGGCTCGGAATAAAAGTTGGAAGAGACGGTTATGCTCTTCGCAGGATACATGTACAGGTATCCGCCGACAGATGGAATGCCGAAGGTATAAGTGCCGTTGGCCACGTAGAATAGCATTGATGAAGTGTTGGCTGTCTGCACAATGCCAGAGAGATTGACCGACCACATCGAAACGTTGCTTGCGGAGGTTCGTGGTAACCCGGTTTCATTGAAATAGAGCGTGTTGTATCCCCTGGTAAATACGATGGTCACGTTTTGATACGAATTATTGGAATACACGGTACCAGATGCGGGCGTGGGAAAGAAAGCGACAACGCCGTTCTTGTTTGACTGCCTGCTCAGGTGGACAGCGTAGCTGTATGTTCCATTGGGAAGAGAGAACACAATGCTTGGATCAGTACTGTATGAAGTGGTGACTTCATTAATGGAAACGCCCCACTGCGTTCCCGATGGCAGACCAGCCTCGAAGAAAGTAATCTTTTCAAGGTTACTATTGAATTTCACCGGAATTGCAAGGTTGTTTCCGGAAACATTTAATTTACCAGAACTGGGCGTAGGATAGTATCCGGCCGTCCCTGAAATTGAATAGGAATGGCTGCCGTTCTTCAGATTGAAAGCTATGCTGCTGCCGTTCGTTCTTTCGGTCAAATTGTCGACAGTAACCTGCCAGTTTGCACCCGTCAGCAAGCCGCTCTGTGTGAACGTAACTTTATAATACGTGCTTGAAAAGGCGATTTGGACTGCAATGTTGGATGAACTCACTGTGACAGTCCCATGTCTCGGTGTGGAGGAAAAACCGCTTATGTTTTCAATCGTGTAGTTATATGTGCCGTCCTGTGCGGAAAAACTGATCACCCCTGTATTGCTTCTTTCCGTGGAATTATTGAAGGTCACGGCCCATACTGCATTACCTGATCCAACAGAAGGGAGACCGGTTTCCTCGAATGAAACAGAATATGCTGGCAAAGCCCCTGCGGATTGTGGCACACCCTGCTGGTGAGATCCGCCGGTGCCGTAAAGCAGCCCGGTTGGGGTGATGAACAGCGCAACCGCAAGGAAGCAGGCAATGACAGCAATATAACCGCTCTTACTGGATAAAACGCGTTGAAACATGCTTCGTACCGTTCGAGTAATTGGAAGGAATGTACTTAAATGTTCTTTTTGCTCCCGGGACTGTTTTTTCCGTGTACTCGCATTTTTCCGAAACGGGATGACATACAGACTTGTCAC
Source organism: Thermoplasmata archaeon (assembly GCA_021818715.1). Classification (GTDB taxonomy): domain Archaea; phylum Thermoplasmatota; class Thermoplasmata; order Thermoplasmatales; family Thermoplasmataceae; genus JACWAH01. The sequence continues at coordinate 5,083 of JAKATN010000005.1, read as the reverse complement.
TTGTTGAATTTTTGGTTATCCAAAACATTATTTATCTGATTTTATAACTGACGCCACGCCATCTGATTTCATGTGATCTGGCTCCTGCTATTACGTTGTAAAGATAGACAAAGGGCAGAAACAGGCTCATGGGTACAATCCAGAGAGCATTTTTTGGGGTTCTTATGACTGAATTTAAAAGGTTAAGCACGTAGGGAACCAACCCAAGCATGTACAGATAACCGTAAAAGATGGAAAGGTATGTGATCATTGCCAGATAGACGATGACGCCGGCATAAATACCGACGGCGGCAAAAAGTGCATTCCTGTCGAAGACTATGCTTACTGCCATCTGTCTTTCAGCCCATGCAAGAAATGCGCGTCTGTCGTCGCTTACCTTAATCCTGGGGCTTGCCGCAGGAGCATAGGCGATCCTCGCACGCTTATCCCTGCATATCTTTGTAATTGCTGCATCATCGGAAACTGCACTCGCAAAGTATTCAAGGGAAGCGTCATCCAACAGCGATCGCCGGAAAGCAGCAGATCCTCCCCAGATAAAGCGCGTGGGCCTGAACTCCATCAGGGTGGTACCCATGTACCCCCAAATTTCCTTCACTTTTGCCCAGAATCCACCATCGGCCTGGAATCTCGGGTATGTGCTCACTGCACTGACGTTACTGTTCAGGAAAGGATGGATCATTTCCCTGAGCCAGTAATGCGGTACCATGATGTCAGAATCTGCGATAACGATGATGTCGTAACCCTTCTTCTTTCTTATTGCCGTCGTAATCGCCATCACTTTTCCGCTTGACGCACTTGAGTATCTTTCCGTTATCAGCGTCTCTATTTTCAGGCCTGAAAGTACACTTGAGGCAGGATCATCGGGAAAGTCGATTACCGCCACCAGATGAAAATTCCCGTAATCCTGTTCCTGTAAGCTCCTGAGGTTAGCCTCCATTTCATGGTCGATCCCCCTGCACGGCACAATTACAATTGCAGATAGATCATGAGGCTCGTCGGTCGACGATCGATAGTAATTTTTCTTCCAGTATAGGGTCAGGTAAATCCTGAGCGATAGGAAAACGGTAAGAAGAAATATTGCCAGGTAGATGATCAGATGAAGGAAAAACACTCTTTCAACCCTCCCCAAGACTTTGCAGGACTGATGGTAATATACCTGTATCTGACCAGTGAGAACAGGAGATCATCCTTTCTAAAGGCGGATAGTAAACTTGATATGCAGCACTTTCGGAGAACACTTTGGGATAGATTGCTGACTGCGACATGCCCTGCCACCTAAAGGTATGGGTTTCCCGTTTCAACGATTGGAGTTGCCCTTCCGGTTTGACCTTGGATCTCCAGGCATGTGAATTCAGAAATGCCTTCACTTACGTACATGATTCCTTTCAGCCATTCCATACCATTTCTCTCTATATTTTTTACGGCATTGAGACCCCCGTCGATGGTGAGTTCACATATTTCACATTGATAAGTGGGCTCCGAAAGTTTCAGGTCATGCTTTATGCTTCTACACTCGGAGCATTCCTGCAATTTGTGTTTCAGATCAGTCGGTACGGTAAACCGACCGGCACTCTTAGCTCTGTGCGTTGCATATCGAGCAATCCGGTTCCTTCTTGCATCCCCTAAGTTCCTTGCATGGCAGCGGTTCATTACTATTCCCTTTATGCTGAGCTCCTCAAGAACATTGAGATCGCTGTTTTCCACAATATCCCAAGTGTATTTACGGCGACAAACAAAATTATAGTCCATGAAGTGAAACGCTGAATTGGAACCTGCATACCACCTCGGCATGCCATTATATACATTAGGTGAATATATAGAAATCAGTCCGCTTTAATCCCGCCACTGAAGAGCGTAGGACTTCTGACTCACAACAACAGTTAAATATCCCTCGTAGATAGAAATATTGGCTTTATAGACATTTGATGAACCATCCTAACGGTGACGAAACGCAACTACAAAGCTGGAAAGCGAAAAAAAACCTGGGAAAGTTAATATTGCTCACATTCTTAACTCGCTTATGTCCCATGAGGCTGATCCGGATACCGGCACACAGTGGATTGGCACTTCAGACGAGGAATTGCAGAAATTTGTGAATGCTTCACAGTCAAAAATCAAGGTTTTTGGTGTAGGTGGCGGTGGTTCCAACACAATCAACAGGCTTTTCAAGGAAGGCATCAAAGGCGTGGATCTGATCGCGTGCAATACTGATGCAAGGCATTTGAAAAGGGTGCATTCAAATTACAAGGTTCTCCTGGGAGAGAATCTTACAAAGGGGTGGGGAACAGGAGGCGATCCAAGGGCTGGTGAGGCGGCTGCCAGGGAATCAGAACAGGAAATTCTGTCATATGTGCAGGGAGGAGAGATCGTTTTTGTGACTACCGGCCTCGGCGGTGGCACCGGAACAGGGGCGGCTCCCGTTATTGCAGGCCTTGCAAAGGACCACGGCCCAATAACCATCTCCGTCGTGACCCTTCCATTTGAGATAGAGGGAAAGGAGAGGTCCAGAAATGCGCTTGCGGGCCTCAGGAGGCTCAAGCAATCTTCCGATACAGTTATTGTAATTCCAAACGAAAAGCTGAACAAGGTAAGTCCCGATCTTCCATTTGAGAAAGGGTTCAAGGCTATCGATGAAATTGTGATCAGCGCCATAAGCGCGGTTACCGAGATAGTTTCCAGGCCGCAGACCATGAATCTCGACATAAATGACCTGCGTGAGGTGATAAAGAACAGCAAGGAGGCCATGATTGGCATAGGCATTGGGGGCGGGGATCCCCAGGATGGTGCATCCGAGGCACTTAAGAATGCACTCTCTTCTCCATTCCTCGAGGTGGATCTTTCCACTGCACGCGGAGTCATCATCAATATCACCGGCTCCGATCTTCCACTTAATGCGACGAATTACGTAGTTGACGAAGTCAGGAAGATGGTTTCCAAGGATGCGAGGATAATCTGGGGGGGAGGGCGTGACCCTTCGTACCAGAATAAAATGCGTGTCACCCTAATCGTCACCGGTGTCACTTCAGCCTCCTCAAAGTCTGAGACTGGCACTGGGGGAGAAGAGGACATAGATTACATATCCTGACTGTGGGGTTCCTTTCTTTCATTCCAGGATGCCTGGCAATTTTGTGAAACCTGATTTTAGATCGCCGGAATCATTGGCGTATAATGAGTTTACGGATAGCCCTCTGAGCGAATGGGCAGTGATTAGAATGTCATATCCCCATGCAATTGTATCATAGACCGTTTGCGATTCCCTTAATCGCAGATCGCAGTTGTTCACCTCACGTTCAAGCACCATGGTCTCACAAGGCATAACCGGCCGCGATGCCAGCCCGAAGTTGATTCGCTTGGAAATGATTTGCATCCTGAAGAATGGTGTTCCGTACGAACTCAATGCATGCCTGCTGATTATTCCGCGAGTTTCTATCTGATCGTCTAGTGGGCATTACCATTCTTTCTGCGGGAGTATTTTGCTTTATGCACAAATAAACCTTTTTAATGCGTTCATGAATATACCCGGAGCAAATGCATAGATTCTTTTCATTTTACGAGAAGGAAATTCCTGAGGAGGTTCCGGGCTTTGAATAAACTTGGGTCAGAGGATCTTGCGGAAATTGCAGATTTTGCCAGAAAAATACGGCTGAATTCAGTGAGAATGGTCTGGCAGGCAAAGAGCGGGCATCCCGGTGGTTCTCTAAGTATAGCGGATATTCTTGCCGTGCTGTATTCAAAGGTAATGAATATTGACCCTTCCAGCCCAACAATGCCTGACCGCGACAGACTGGTCATGAGCAAGGGTCACGCCTCTCCTGCGATGTATTCTGCGCTTGCCCTGAGAGGATTCTTTCCCGTAAGCCTGCTCGCCGGATTCCGCAAACTGTCTTCCAAACTCGAAGGTCATGTACATTACGGTGTTCCCGGAGTGGAAGCATCCACTGGGTCCTTAGGGCAGGGCATCGGTATCGCAGTGGGCATGGCAATGGCTGGAAAGCTGGATAACGCTCAATACAGGGTGTACGCAATAATCGGCGACGGGGAGAGCGAAGAAGGCAGCGTCTGGGAGTCCCTTATGGCAGGATACAAATACAGGCTTTCCAACCTTACAGTGATACTTGACAGGAATATGGTACAGCTGGACGGCTTTACCGAGGACATCATGCCAACTCCAGATATAGCACAAAAGGTGAGATCATTCGGCTGGAACGTAATAGAAATAGATGGGCATAACTATCAGGAAATATATGCCGCCCTTCTTAATGCTAAAGAGTGCACAGATCTGCCCACCCTCATAGTTGCTCATACCGTGAAGGGGAAGGGCGTTAGCTACATGGAGAACAATCCAAAATATCACGGACAGCCTCCTGAGAGCGAGGACCTGTTCAACAAAGCTATGGAGGAACTTGCTTGAGCTACGTAATGGAAAGTCTTAGGGATGCATACGGAGATGAGCTTGTCAGGCTCGGGGGAAAGAACAAGGATCTTGTAGTTATGGACGCTGATCTATCTTCCTCGACAAAGACAGCGGCTTTTGGAAAGAAATTTCCTGATCGGTTTTTCAACATGGGGATAAGCGAGCAGTCAATGGTGGCTACAGCTGCAGGGCTGGCATTATCGGGCAAGAAAGTGTTTGCCTCCACTTTCGCGGTCTTCCTGATGAGGGCCTACGAACAGTTGAGGCAGTCTGTCTGCTACAATTACGTGGATGCCAAATTTGTGACCACGCACGCCGGAATAACCGTCGGTGAGGACGGTGCAACACACCAGATAATCGAGGACATAGGGATAATGTCTGGTCTTCCGAACATGTCGGTTATAGTCCCGGTTGATTCCGTTGAAACCAGGAGCGTCATTCAATATCTTCACGATTCTACAAAGACGCCGTATTACGTGAGACTGTCCAGAGAAAAGTTCCCCGTGATTAACGACCGGAACTACGAATACGTTCCCGGAAAATCCGTGACATTCAAGGATGGCTCCGACATAACAATATTTGCAATCGGCGCGATGGTACGGTTTGCGATTGATGCAGCCATGTCCCTTAAGGAAAAGGGCATTGACGCAAGGGTGGTGAACATGAGTT
>JAKATN010000029.1 GCA_021818715.1 Thermoplasmata archaeon | reverse complement strand
CGGGCTTGCCGGGATTCGAACCCGGGTAATAGGCTCCGAAGGCCAACAGGATGTCCTGGCTACCTCACAAGCCCAAATGGAGAATGCGCTTTTGGATATTAACAATCTTTACTCAATGGGTTCAGGAAGCAGCAGACCGTTCTGAACAAATTCCTTGCATTGGGCGATGACATTTTCCCTTGAAGATGGACTGTAAATATCCACGGGGAATCTCCGTCTTGTTATGTCCTCTATGGTAACAGGGCATTCATGCTTCACGTAATATCCAATTTTTGGATCCGCCGGTCTTCTATAGTTTATGACTGGCTCATCATTGCCCGGAGCCTTTTTTCCCAATATTCTGGCCACCCTGCCTGCAACCTTCTTCGAAGCCGTTCTGAAATCTGTCAGCTTTACCCCGTAAACAGAAAGAATGTTCCCTTCCTGGAGGATGGAGAAGTTCCGCGTTATCTTTCCCGGATCATTTCCCATGCCAAGCAGTGGCCTGACCCCGTAAAACGAGGTAAGTATAGAATCCCGGTTAATGGATGGGATTATCCTTCTGGCACTCTCAAGGATGTAGTCAATTTCCTCGGGAGTCGGTTTTCTCATTTCTGCAGAGTGGACAATTGAATCTGTCGTACCTATGATTAGCACGCTCTCGCGGGGAATGATGAACATCTGCCTGCCGTCGATGTGAGAAAAGAATGCAAGGGCCTGCATTCCCTTGTAATGTGAGATGTCGACGACTATGTGAGAGCCCCCGCTCAGTCTTGCTCCATTTGAGGGTTTTCCGGCAATTTCCAGCATACTATCAGCCCAGGGGCCTGCACAGTTCACCACCACCTTGCCCGAAACGCTGAATGCATTGCCTGAAACCCGATCAGTGAAGCGCACCTCCGTGATGCTACCCGCTGAAATGCCCGTAACCTCACAGTAGTTCAGGCATACCGATCCCTTCATGACAGCACTGAGGATGTTGTGCACCACCAGTGTGGAGTCGTCGGTCACCGCATCATAGAATTCAAAATATCCCCTGATCCCAGCGGGGTATTCGCCCCTATTTCTTATGAATTTTGGGATGTGCGGCCTGCCTGCCAGGAGTGAATATAGAAAGAGGCCAAATCTCACCGCCGTCCTTGAGGCTGAATAATCGTCTATCAGAATCCTGAAATCGATCCTCCTCACGATATTCGTGTTACGAAGAAGGTATTCCCTCTCCCTGATAAGATCACGCGTCAGGAATATGCGTCCCTGCTGCAGGTACCTGAGGCCGCCATGAATGAGCTTCGACGATGCTGAACTCGTTCCGGAAGCGAAGTCCCCTCTCTCAAGCAGGAGGATTTTTGCACCTGTGGCCGAGAGGGCGTTTGCCGTGCCAGAGCCAGTAATCCCGCCGCCTATCACGATCGCATCGAACTGCTGTCCCTGCTTCAGCGCGGAAAGCGTGGTCTTCCTGGTCTCTGAGCTGTATTCCAAAGGGCTATTCGTCCTTCCCGCTGCCCCCATAATCGTTGAAGAGATTTTCCTTTCCGCCAGACAGTCTTTCCCTGTACTTCTCGGTGACCGATACCCAGGTCCAGAAGCATCCTTCCACTATCCCCTGATCTTCAGAGGTCATCTCTTTTCACCACCAAGCGTTCTGGAGAAAAACGAAAGCATCTGTGCGCGTGCGAGTTCTGCGGCCTCCTTGTGGTAGCTCATTGCGCTGTGATTGAAGAATGCATGATGCGTGCCAGGGTAGAAGTTGAGCTGGAACCTGACTTTGTGTTTCACCACGTTGGTGAGCAGTTCCGGGAGCCCTCCATTGATTCCCTCATCTTCACCAGCATAGATGCCGAGCACCTCACCCTTGATCTTTGAGATCGCTTCAATCGGCTTTGGATTGACACCGTAGAAGACCACGGTCGCGTCAAACGGGATCATTGTCGAGGCCTGGAAAGAAAGGCCGCCGCCCATGCAGAACCCGACGATGCCAGTTTTTGTCACCTTCCTCTTTTTCCTGATGAAGGCATATGCATCACTGATGTATGAGAACAGGCTCTCCTCAAGGCTGGCCCGCTCAGACGTCAGTATTTTTGCCACTTTCCGCTGTGTATCGTTCATCTTCGCCATGATACCTGCTATCGCTTCCCTGTCATTCCTCTTCTCCGGAGGCAGAGACCACATTGGCCTCATCGCATCCACTATGTTTTCTTCCGTGAGCAGATCGATCAGGTCCTTTCTGGAATAGAGATGGGGTGCGATGGTGTAATAGCCCTCCTTACCCAGAAGCCTGCTCACGTCCCGGATAAAATCAGTCAGTCCCCAGATTTCCTGTATCACTATAACCGCGGGATGTGCGCCCAAATCCTTCGGACCTGCCATGAAACACTTCACCTGGGTGCCGTCCTTTGCGCCGTAACTGGCTTCTTCCTCAAAAATTTCATTCATGTCACATTAAAGCCAACAGGTTATTTAAGTGTTGAACGTAAAGCCACGACCTGTCCGGCAATGAGTTACCAATGGATGAGACTGCAATGTTGGAAAGGACTGCTTTGTTGACCGAGATAAGCTGGAAGAATGCAAAAACAAAAAATGGGCTGCCCTCAATGATCCTGTGTGCAAGATAGACCGCGAGAAGGAAGTGGATCATTGTTTCACCGAAAGAGAATGCACCGGGAAATACCTCGCCAGCACTTCCCTGAACAGCTTTATGTTCCTCCCTTCCTTGCCGATCACTCTTCCAATTTCCTCGGGTGCAACGGAAACCTGTATGTCCGTCTGGCCTTCCTTCCAGTTTATATGTATCTCCCTGACGCCGTACCTGAAAAGAATGTTCCTGGTCATTGTAAGGAGATCCCTGGAGGCCTCTGCCATTATGATGTGCTTGTTAATCCTATCCTTGAGAACGGAGACAACGTTCGGGTTTCTCTTGAATATGTTGCCTATCTTCTTTTCGTTTACCACAAAGAGCACTAGGTCCTCAGTTTCCATGCACTCCCTCAGATTCTCATGAGTGACGCTCTCAAAGAGGGCTATATATCCCATCAGCCTGTTGTCTATGGTAATTTCGTTCGCCAAATGAAATCATTCCTTTCTGGTTACGCCCTTGTACACGAGGTTCACGGAACCGGTCCCCAGGGTAACTGGCTGCCCTACGATGATGTTCTCAGCGACGCCGGTAAGGGTATCTATCTCTCCCATCAGTCCTGCCCTAAGGAGGTGTTTTGTTGTAATTTCAAAGGCCGCCCTTGCCAGAACGCTGCTCTTCCTTCCTGAAATGCCCTGTCTGCCCACAGCCCGGACAGAACCGGTGAATGTCATCATGTCCGCGACCAGCATCAGGTGCCTCATGTCAACTTCCAGACCCTGTTCCTGCAGGGTGTTGAGGGATTCCTTGAATATGGCATTTCGGGCAGCTTCTATTCCAAGGATTTCCGCAATTTCCGTTATGTCATTTGTGGTGGTGTTGTATGCATCAATCTCCTCGATATCCAGCACCCCCCTGAGATTGCTCCCCTGTGTGAAGATAAGCCATTCCCCGCTTTTTTCATCTATACGGCCTATAGCTCTCTTAATACCCGGAACTCCCTTGATTGACATTGTCTTGAGCTGTTCCTGAATCTGGTACAGACGCTTGAAAGTCTCCTGCTGGGGCTTCACTGTAAGCTCATTTTTCTCTTCATCCTTCACCACGCTCATCTGGGTTGCCTTTCCCAGGGCAGCTTCTATGTCGCTGAAATCCACAAGCCTTTCCTTCATCCTGGCCGGAACAGGCCTGACCGTCACCGAAAGTTCTGCAGTATCGGTTATTATGTCCGCGACGTCGTTGATTGTAGTATTCTCAAGCTTCTTGATTATATTCATAACCGACTGCTGGCTTTTTGCGAACTTGGTCTTCAGGTGGATTTCCATGGAGGGTGTGGATGGTGTTCTCCTTGCATCAACTATTTCTATCAGTCTTGGGAGACCGAGAGTAACGTTCATTTCCCTGACGCCTGCAAAGTGGAAGGTACGCATCGTCATCTGGGTACCTGGTTCCCCGATACTCTGTGCTGCAATAATTCCCACCGCCTCATAGGGATCGATGAATCTCTTGTCCAGTTCCTTCTGGACCTTTTCCATCAGGCTGTCAAACTCCTTCTTTGGCAGATCCTCCTTCAGCTTGGCCAGTTTAGCGGCGAGTTCATACGGGATTTTGACTCTGGGTGAATAGTCGTCGATTATCTTCCTGGCAGACGAATCCATAACTGTTTTCTGGACTGCCTTCATTTCAGGGTCCAGTTTTGCCTCCTCGGTTATGGCAAAACCTGAAAATGCCTTCCCCTTGCTGTCAATTTCAAACCTCGACAGCGGTATGTTCGCCTTCTTCACTTCGGATATATGCAGCACGCCCTTCAGGTCAGTTTTCTTTTTCTCGATGTCGTATTTAGAGGTCTTCTTTATTTTCTCAAATGCAGACAACCTGATCCTGTACGTGAGGTTCTTCCCGTCCGTAGTTATGTACCCCTCCTTCACATCATCGGGAACCTCAAAGTCCACTGCGTATGTCACTGGAACCCGCGACTGCAATATTTCTGCCTTTTCCTTCTTGTCTTTCCAGATGAGAATCATCACTTGCCACCCCTGTTGAGGTTGTACAGAATGTAATCAAGGTCCAGGCTCTCTCCCGAATCACTCCTTGTCGGGTCGACACCATCCTCTCCGTATGTAAACTGTATAATGGAACCCACAGTATCCTGAACCTTCCGCTCATCATCGACCTTGAGATCCTCAAACGCATTAATGAGCCGGCGTTGCATGTAGCCGCTTCTTGAGGTTCTAACCGCAATGTCCACCAGCCCCTCTCTCCCGCCAATGCTGTGCATGAAGTACTCCACCGGGTTCAGCCCGGACTTATATGAGGAAATTACAAAACCCCTCGCTGCAGCTCCAATATCGCCCCGTTTGAAATGGGGTAATGTCCTGCCGGTGTATCCCCTGTTGATTCTTCCTCCCCTCACGGACTGCTGTCCCACCATGCCTGCGACCTCTGCGATGTTGAGCATTTTTGCCCTTGCGCCTGAGCGCGCCATGATAACGCTTGGATTTGTCATGCCCAGGTATTGCGAGGCTACGTTTCCGGATCCGTCTCTGGCTTCACCTGTAATCCTGAGGATTTCTATCTCAAGCGTTTCCTCAACAGATCTTCCTGGCAGTGGTTCGAGCAGGCCTTCCTTGTAAACCTTGATGAGCTGATCGATTCTCTGCTCTGCATCCAGGCCGATCTCCTTGATCCTCTCCACAGCGAGCTTTGGAATATCATAATCCGTGATCCCGGTGCTGAAGCCCCTCATGCTGATGAAACCCACTGCAAGCCTCGTCATTCTGTCTATAAATTTATAAGCCTCATCGGAACCGAAACTCCGGTAAATCTTGTCTATTATGATACCGGAAAAAGGCCCAAGCGAAGTTTCATCTATTGTCCCGGTCAGCATCCTGCCATTCTCTATGGTCACGTAAATGTCCTCCGCCCTTTCCTCGTACTCGCATTTTTCCTTGGCGCCGGAGCACAGCTTTGACTTGTACTTCAGGTTAAGCCCCTCTGGAAGGATCGATGAGAAAATTTCCCTGCCGGAGAATAATTTGTGGCCGTTCTCGACCTTGAAATCAGGCTGCCTGACAGGTTCCACGTAACTCAGCATGTGCATTGTCTCATCCTCGGTGAAAGTCGGATTGTTGTGGGTGAGCAGAAACATTGAGGTGATGTGGTCGTGTATCCCCCCTATGATAGGACCGCCAAACCTGGGAGACATAATTTGCTCCTGCACCTTCATGATGATCCTCGCCTCCGCGCGAGCCTCCTCCTTCTGAATCACGTGAAGGTTCATCTCGTCCCCGTCGAAGTCAGCATTGTATGGGGTGCATACTGCAAGGTTGAACCTGAAAGTCTGCCCCTGCATGATCCTCACGGTGTGAGCCATCATTGACATCCTGTGAAGGGACGGTTGCCTGTTGAACAGGACTATATCTCCTTCCATGAGCTGCCTTTCCACTGTCCAGCCAACCTCTATCCTCTTGCTATTCTCCTCCGCGTTCTGCGTTGTAACCTTTATCCTTCTGCCATCCGGCCTGATTATATAGTTGGCCCCGGCACGGTACCTTCCAAACTCATCCCTTGCCTCCGGCCCGATCTTCACGATCTCGCGTATGCTGTCGATATTGAATGGAGTCACAATAACTGGCACGGTGAGTTCCCTTGCAGCCCTTTCCGGCACTCCCACCTCATTCACGGACAGGAACGGCTCCGGCGAAATCACAGTTCTTGCTGAAAAATTCACCCTCTTCCCGGAAAGGTTGGATCTGAACCTGCCGTCCTTTCCTTTGAGCCTCTGGACAAGTGTCTTGAGCGGTCTTCCGGATCTGTGTCTTGCTGGTGGAATACCGGCGGTCTGGTTATCAAAATACGTTGTGACATGGAACTGAAGCAAATCCCACAGATCTTCAATGATTAGCTGCGGAGATCCGTTATCCCTGCTTTCCCTCAACCTCTGGCTGATCCTTATGATGTCGACGAGCTTGTGCGTCAGATCGTCTTCGCTCCTCTCTCCTGTTTCAAGGGTGATAGAGGGCCTCACGTTGATTGGTGGGACCGGGAGTACTGTCAGTACCATCCATTCAGGCCTGGCCACCTTGCTGTTCATGCCGAAGAAAATAAGATCGCTATCCGGTATTCTTTCCAGCCTTTCCCTGATCTCCTTTGGGGTTACCTTGATACCTTCCTCACGGAAAGTGGTTGGCTTGTCGAGTATAACTGCCTTCTGTGGTGCGTTGCAGTGCGGACAGATCTTCCTCATGGTAGCCTCATCGGTGATCCTCTTGGAAACCAGAGCAAGATTTTCCGGATCGGAGGAGGCAAAATCGAAACCCTCCATTCTCTTCCTGTACTTATCAATCTGATCCTGGGTCAGCTTTATCCTGCCGCAGCTGCTGCACGTAGATTCCAGGAAAGTTTTTATTTCCTTTATGAAGCCCACATGAACAACCGGCATTGCAAGTTCGATGTGCCCGAAATGCCCCGGACATTCGTCCACTTTGCCGAAACATGTTGCGCACTTCAGACCCGGCTCGATTACACCCATGTGCAGGTCCATCAGGCCGCGTTCTATCGGGTATCCGTCGTCATCATATGTGTCGGCGGTGATAACCTTGATCTGGGACATCTTCCTTATCTCATCCGGCGACAGCAGCGCAAACTGGATGCTGCTTATCCGCTTGGAAATTCCTGTGGTCATCTCAAGTCACCCAGTTCTAGTCTCATCATTACACCCATTGTGCTCAACTCGTCTCTCATAAGCTTGAAGGCATAGCTTGTTTCAACCGGGTGTATGTTACCGGTGTTCCCGCACACAGGACACTTTATGGATCCCTTTTTCCTGTCGAAAATGGCAAGATGCCCGCAGGTGGGATTCCCGCATACATACAGGATAGTACCGTCACTCTGGTCAAGCAGCCTGTCTTTGATCACCATGGCCGCGCCATGTGCTATCAGCGTGTCTCTTTCCATTTCTCCAAATCTGAGACCGCCCTGTCTCGATCTTCCCTCGGTAGGCTGCCGCGTGAGAATCTGAACCGGCCCCCTTGACCTGGCGTGGAATTTTCCGGCCACCATGTGATGAAGCTTCTGGTAATAAATCACGCCCGTGAAAACGTCTGTCTTGAACTTTGTGCCAAGAATTCCATCATACATTACTTCGGAAGAAGACCTCCTGAATCCATAATTTACGAGCGCTTCCCTGAGGGACTCTTCCTGGTCACCGCTGAATATTGTTCCATCGATTCTTCCGCCTTTCATCGACGTGACCTTTCCGCCCATCATTTCCAGGATATGGCCAACTGTCATTCTTGAAGGGATGCCGTGCGGGTTTATGATGATGTCAGGGATTATTCCCTCCTCCGTGAAAGGCATATCTTCCTGTGGGACAATGACTCCAATGACTCCTTTCTGCCCATGCCTGGAGGCAAACTTGTCCCCCAGCTCTGGAATCCGGTCGCTCCTTACCCTGATCTTCACCACCCTGCTGTTGCTCTCGGAAACAGTAAGTATCACGTTGTCGACGAAGCCTTTTTCATTGGGCCTGATGGTTATGGATGATTCTCTTCTCCTCTGCGGCCCGAGCTTTTCCGCTCCTTCCTCAAGAAATCTGGGCGGCGAGGTTTTGCCCACAAGCACATCTGATCCTTCGACATACGATTCCGGGAATATAATTCCGTTTTCATCCAGGTTCTTGTAGAATTCTTCGGCCCTTGCGCCAAGTACATCGTGGGTCGGAATCTCGAACCTGTCTTCCTGCCCACCCGGATATCTGCGCTCTTCCGCAGTGTAAGTCCTGAAAAACGAGCTGCGACCCATACCACGCTCAATTGCGGCTCTGTTCACCACGATGGCGTCCTGGATGTTGTAACCCTCGTATGATAAAATCGCCACGACAAGGTTCTGGCCTGCAGGTTTTCTGTCATAATTGATGTAATCCATCACCTTCGTCGTCACAAGTGGTATCTGAGGATAGTGCAGGAAGTGCCCCCTGGTATCAGATCGTATTCTGAAATTGGAGGAAGACAGACCTATGGACTGCTTGGTCATGGCCGCGGCCATTGTAATCCTCGGGGATGAATTATGCTCGGGGTAAGGGGTTACGGATGCCGTGACACCCAGCAACAGGTACGGATCTATCTCAAGGTGGGTATGATCTGGGCTCAACAGGCTGTTCACCTGCATTACATTCTTGCACTTCTCGCACCTCACCCTGAATTCCTTCGGAGAATTCCCTTCCTCTCCGAGATCGACCCATGTGGCCTGGCTTCTTGAAAGGAACTGCCCGCATTTTGTGCACTTCTCAGGGTGCTCATAAGCGTATACCGATATCAGCAGGTTTTCCTCCTCCTCGGCGTCAATCCACTCCAGCTTTCCTTCCCGTGTGAGATCTGAAATAGTCTTCTCGCCGGTATCCAGCATTCTCAGATCCTTGGATGTGAGAACGGTATTCCCTGAATTAAGCACAATAAGCGGTCTCCTGATCCTTCCACGGTCGCAGTTGACGACAAGTTCATCAGTATCCTCATCGTGCCTCATGTTGACTTCATCTGAAAGCATACCCTTCCTCCTGAGTTCCCGCATGCTTCTCGTGAGGGTCTTGAGATCCTTATGGTAGCCTATGAGGTCACCGTTCAGGTAAACTCTGCCATTAACAGATTTCCCAATTCTCTCTTCAACGTTGTTCTTTGCGAGTGCTTCAAGAACAGGTGCCTCATCCACTCCTTCCGTCACGTTAATTATAAGCGTCGCGTTTTTGACGAGCCCACAGTTCTGTCCCTCGGGAGTTTCGTTCGGGCATATCCTTCCCCACTGTGTTGGGTGAAGGTCCCTGGCCTCGAAATGCGGCTGCGATCTGGTCAGTGGGGAAATTATCCTCCTCAGGTGGCTCAAAGTGCTAACATTGGAAACCCTGTCAAGAAGTTGGGAAATGCCGGTTCTTCCACCAGACCAGTTACCGGTGGACATGGCATGCAGCAGTTTCTGTGTAAGAAGATCCTGCCTGACTGCAGGCTTCAGCTTGATGCCTTTCCTTCTGTTGTAGGTCCTTTCGAGCTGGTACTTCAAATCCTTCATTACTGATTGAAATGCCCCGCGAAATATCTCATCAAGGAGATCGCCAGACAATTTTATCCTCTTATTTGCAAGATGGTCTTTGTCGTCCTCTTTTCTCATTCCCAGGGCAAGTTCAAGCAGGGCTCTTGCCATCCTTCCCAGGTAGATTGCCTTCTTGTATCTTTCCGCCTCGGAATCGCCAAGATGCGGCAGCAGGGACTTATCCAGCATCTGGGAGATCTTCTTCTCCCTGTATTCCTTCGCCTGTCCTGATGCAAACCTCTTTTCGAGGTAAATTATCGAATCCTCAGTGTTGTTGATACCGTTTGGTGGGAGTATCTTTGGGTTCTTTGCCTCCTCGATATTCGCATAGATAATAGGCTCCATCCTTGCGGAAGAAATTATGGAGTCGTGAATTTCCGAGTCCTTTTCCATGCCCAGTGCTTTCATTAGTATTGCCAGAGGGATTGTGCCGGCAACGCTTGGGATTGTTACGTTTATGATTCCGTCATTTCCCTTTTCCATGGAGGTGAGAGCTCTGAATCCGCCCTTCTGTGAGAATACCTTTGCAACCTCCACCATGCTATCATACTTCTCCTCAGATTCTACGAGTATTCTGTTTGGTGCAAGGTCTTCCAGCGAAACTATGGCACGTTCGGAACCCCCTATGATAAAGTAACCTCCGGGATCGCTTGGATCTTCCCCAACATACTGGAGCTTTTCCTCCCGCGTACCGCTGACCGGGCCGTTGTTCTTCTCTATATACTGATCAAGGGAAGGACCGCTGAGGGTGCATATCTTTGACCTTACCATGACCGGCAATTCTCCGATCCTTATGGTCTCCGAATCCCTCTCTACTCCGTCCTCAATGATTTTGACCTTAAGGTTGATGGGCGCAAGGTAATTCAGATCCCTGAGCCTCGCCTCGTTCGGGGTGATCTGGTTTGCTGCACCGGAGGCTTCCTTGATCTCGGGCTTCTCCACCCATATGGTCGGGCCGGAAAGTTTTCCGTTTCTGTCCCTTGTTCTCCCGTATACAATTCTTATTTCCTTGCCGTTTGTCTTGGATTTGTCAAGGAAGATGATCCCTGCCTCGTCTTCATCAGAGATCTTGGTTTCATCAACAATCTGCTGCATTATGCTGTTGGGATTGTCCTTCGTTGAGACAAAATAATTCATCGATTCAATCTGGTGGTTCACTACCCCTTTTGATCTGAAAAATGCATCAATAATTTCCTTCATTTGAAAAGACCGCCTTCCACTACCCGGTAATAGACGGAAATTCCTGCGGTTGGGCTCTTTCGGACAATTTTGATTATTGTGTCATCCTCTATCGGACCGTTTATCTCCTCCAAAGCCTTAATTGCAGGGTCATTTCTATTAATTCTGGGTAACAAGTCTTTCTTAATATTCAATTCCCTTAAAACTCTTTCCTCTTCCTCTTTACCGACAATATGATGTTCTGGCACCATATCGTGTTTCAGTACGTTTATTTTTGCCATCTTACCACCCCTGCGGGCCCGGGGGGATTCGGACCCCCGACCACCTGGTTAAAAGCCAGATGCTCTACCTAGCTGAGCTACGGGCCCAAGCAACCAGAGCACGCCGATATTTTGTTTCAATATAAAGATTCTTTTGACTTTCGAAAAGAAAAACTAGTTTTATGGTAAATGAATCAAGTAACATGAATGAAGAGACCGGGGAGAAACTCAGGAGGCTGAGGGCAGTATGGTTTGAAAACAATGAAGTTGTAATGATAGACCAGAGACTGCTGCCAGGAAAAGTTGAATTTTTCAGGGCCAGAAATACCGAGGACATTGCGCATGCAATAAAGGATATGGTGGTGAGAGGCGCGCCCGCAATAGGAATTGCTGCTGCCTGGGGATTGGCGCTTGCGAAGAAAAACGGGGAGGACATGGAGGAGGCCACCAGAATAATTGGCGGTACAAGGCCAACAGCATATGACCTCTTCAGGGCAATTAAATTCATGATTGCAAACGGTTTTTCACTTGAGGCAGCAAGAAGGTACCAGCAGGAGATAACCAACCGCTGCAGGAAAATCGGTGAGTACGGAAACGAACTGATTCCTTCCCAGGCGCAGATCCTCACGCACTGCAATGCGGGCGCACTCGCGGTGACAGAGTGGGGCACAGCTCTCGCCCCGCTCAGAATTGCTTCCCAGCAAGGAAAGCAGATATTCGTTTTTGTAGACGAGACACGCCCAAGATTGCAGGGCTCCAGGCTCACTGCATGGGAACTGCAGAATGAGGGGATTCCCTATGCTGTCATTGCGGATAATGCCGCCGGCCATTTTATGCATACCGGCCAGGTGAACCTTGCCATCGTCGGCGCCGACAGGATCGCCGCAAACGGGGATTTTGCAAACAAGATTGGCACATATGAGAAGGCCGTGGTGGCGCATGAGAATGGAGTGGCATTCTACGTGGCAGCTCCGGCCAGCACGTTTGATTTCACCGTCAGTTCTGGGGAGGATATCCCCATAGAGGAGAGGTCCGAGGATGAGGTATTATCCCTGGGCGGAGAGAGGCTGGCACCGGAAAAAAGCAGGGCAAAAAATCCGGCATTCGACGTGACCCCTGCAAAATATGTATCTGCGTTTATCACAGAATACGGCATATTCAAGCCATCGGAACTGAAGAAGTTGAGGGCAATGATCCAGAAGGACCTCTTCATGAGGGAGGACTAGATGGAATATTTTTCGCACAGGGATACAATGTCCGTCTCATCGTTCTTGATGATGACGCTGTCAATCTGTCCATAGGTCACCCTGTCAAATGCCTTCCTGAACTTTTCCATTCTTTCCTCCAGCTTTTCATAAAGCAGGGTTTTCATTTCTCCGCTGAGCATTTTTCCTGATCTGTATTCACTTGCAATGCGTCTGGCTTCGTCCGGGGGAAGGAAGAAATACTTGAGGTAGGTAAACGGGATGTCCACATCCGGATCTCCACCGATCCTCCTGTGTTCCTCAATGGACGCCTGACCGCCGCTGAAAGCATTCATTATCTTTTTCCTTGTTTCCTTCTCGCTGTCAAGCAGGTAGATTGCATTGTTCTTGCTCTTTGACATCTTGCTCCCGTCTATGCCAGGCAGGAAAAGTGAGTGGATCACAGATGGTTTCCTGTATCCAAGGAGTTCGGCCACGTCCCGGCAAATCCTAAGATGCGGATCTTCGTCCGGCCCGATTGGCACAAGCACGTTCGGTATCCCGAAGAGGTTCGGGAAGACTACGTGGGCAGCCTGAACAGCCGGATAGAAGTGCATTCCAATGTTCTTATCCGGAGTGTATCCGTAAGTCGCCTTGACGGTGGAAAGCGTGACCTTTCTGGATATGGAAAAGGCAAGGTTGTATATCTGCGGATAAAGCTGGTCAATAATAACCACTGTCATTGCGGGATCGAATCCCAGGGCCAGAATGCTCTTCGTCAGTGAGAGGGATTTCCTTAGCCCTTCCTCCTGTGTCTCTATCTTTCCAGTAACGTAACTTTCATCGTCCGACATGGGGATAAAGACCCTGGATCCATACTCCCTCTGGAAGAAAAGGTTCGTATCGAAAACAGAAAGATGAGCAATGTGCATAGATGAGCTCGGGTTAAGCCCGGATACAATTGCAGTTTTTTCTCCCCTTTTTATTGCCCCAAGGAAGTCACCGAGATTCCTGTGGGAGAATATCAATCCGTTGGAGAAGGTGTAAAAGTCCGGGAGTTTTCCCACACCGGAAATGTACTCTGCGCCAAACTGATCCACCAGTTTTCGATTCTCCTCGTAGAGGCCCCTCACCCCTTCCCTGTTAATTTCCTCCTTTGAAGAATCTGGTTTTTTCAACTTTGGGATCGAACCTCCAAGAAACGTGAGTGGCGACAGCGATCTACATTTCCCGTCCCCTCGCGGAAGACAGTACGCGTGCAGAACACAGTGGGCTTCACCGTTGGGTTCGGAATGAGACCAGGTGTATTTCCACTGTTGTGGCCGTCACCGCGCTGCAATCTAAAACACATATATAATCCTTCACTGGAACACG
>JAKATN010000028.1 GCA_021818715.1 Thermoplasmata archaeon | reverse complement strand
GATTAATGGATAAAATGCGGAGGGCCGGATTTGAACCGGCGGACCCCTACGGGAATGGACCCTGAATCCATCGCCTTTAACCTAGCTCGACAACCTCCGCTGATTTCGCCCTTAATTCCCCGGTGTATTAAAAAACTCCACTTTTATCCTTTGGCCTGTCCCTTTATTGCCCC
This sequence comes from Thermoplasmata archaeon, assembly GCA_021818715.1. Lineage (GTDB taxonomy): Archaea > Thermoplasmatota > Thermoplasmata > Thermoplasmatales > Thermoplasmataceae > JACWAH01. Next base: position 13,800 of record JAKATN010000028.1, on the reverse strand, counting down.
TGAGTCAACATTGTCCAGGAATGCAGGGAACCTAAAATGATGGTTGGCGGCAGAAGGATTGCCTCCTGCGCTTCACTGCCGAAGAACGATACCTGATTCTGCCCTCAAATGGCATGAAACGGCATACATACATACAAAATTTCCAATAAAGCTGAAGGGGTCTATCGAAGCAACCTATTCTGGCTTGCCTGCCTCCTTATTCAAGTATAGTCCAGCTTTTCTCCTGTCCATTAATCCATATTTTTCTGGCTGGCAGTACCCACGCAGGATCTTCAGGTAATAGATTGGGGAATATAGGAAATTTTTAACACTTTTGCTGTTCAGATGCATCAAGAATACTACTGCAATTGCATTAAGCAACTGGCCAAGATGCCTGGACGGGGTCAGCCTGATCTGTGCCCCTTGCCATTCTGGCCAATAACTTACCTGTCTGTAAGTGGATCTGTGGATCATAGCGTCACTTATGTATGCCACTTTCAGATGATTCCTGCGCAAGGCTTCCTCAAAATAGAATGTCTCCCTCCCCTGAACGTTATCTGGAATAGATACCGTGATCGCGAATTTCGTGCCCATAATGGTCAGCCCAAGAGGAATTCCAAAGAGGAATCTGTGACCCAGTGCACAGCCAACAACTGCTCCTGTCCTGTCTTTGCCCAAAAGCTTTATCGCCTCCTCTACGAAACCATCCCTGACCACTTCCACATCACTGTCCACGAATAACAAATACTCTGTTTTTGCTTTCGAGATAAGCAGTTTAGTGGCATAGCCCAATCCTATATCTTCAGAGATTATCTCTGCGTTGAATGACTCTCCTATCCTCCGGGTTTCATCAGTGCTTAAATGATCTGCAATGAGTATTCTGGAATATGGGACGTGCTTGGTTACCGAGTTCAGGCATGTCTTCAATGTTTGACCTGAATTAAAAGTCCTAATCAGAACATCCACTTTGCAATCTGCGTACCGATCCATTATTGCCTTTGCTACCGAATATCAAAATATCAATCTTTCCATCTCTGAAATTCATTGCGCCATGATATGAATGCACTCAATGTTGCTTGCTTCTTCGGGATGGCGGTATTCCTGCTGATTATCTGATATTGCCAAATATTGCAGTCAGTCCATTTTCACAAAGTCGCTGTAACCTTTAGGGTTATCTGACTGATGAAAGTGGAAAACCTTTTGTTCCCTTTCCCCGCGTTTGATTCGCGGCAAAAGCTGAAGCAATAATGCTGGCATGATAAGCGAGTCTACGCATCCAGGCAGGTTGTATATCAGGATGGAAGAAGGTCCGTATACAGGAATCTGTCCCTCTGAACGCTTTCTCCCACACTGATTGCTATCGGCTCACTGAAAAGGGGTGAGGATTCTACGAAGGTGTGAAATTCCCCATTCTCACCACAGGGATCGACGTTATCAGGAATGGAGTCCAAAAAGTCCCTGTCGAACAGAGCACCACCAAGTTTCCTGTTTAACTTTTCTGGATCAAGACAGGAAACTCTCGCCCTGATACCAGACTCAATTATACCGATGGCAAGATTGGAGGTTTTCTCTCCCCATAGAGGGAAAACTGGAGATATCCCTGTGCCTGAAAGTTTTTCCTCCCGGTATTTCCTGACATCCTCGAGGAATATATCCCCAAAGATCACGTATTCAACACCGGAAGCTTTCGCCCTGGACATTGCCGCCCCCATCTTTGCCTCGTAAATCTCGTTAGTGCATTTGGCAGGTATCTCAACTTCTATCAGTGGCAATCCCAGGGCTCTGGACTGCCGGAGCAGCAGTTCCCTTCTCACCCCATGCATGGATACCCTGTCATAATCTGACGTTACGGTAGTGAGCATTGCCACCACGTCAAATTCCCCTGACTGCATTACCTTGAAGAGGGCAAACGCAGAGTCCTTGCCAGAACTCCATGAGACAATTGCCTTCGGCTTCCCTGTATCTCTCATAAATTACAGCATGTCTGATGAGAAATAACACTTCCGCAGGGAGCCTTGCCCCCTTTCAGTTCTTTCCTGATTTGGGTGTTATGTCCATTTTGAAATCTTCCTGAACCGCTTAAAATGAAAGAGAGAGTTTTATCCGGTTATGCCAGTTACAAAGGGAAACTGCCTGAATAGGAACAACCCAGCTTTCCATTGGATACTCTACCGTCTCCGGCTGTATTTAGACGATACCAATTAATACTCAATAAAAGTTACTGCGTCTATGGATAAGGAAGCGGGATTCCCAACTTTCGAATGCGTTTTGTCAGGTACAATCGAAGAGCTTGACTCGGTGGTTGAAAGATTTTTCTGGCAGAAGAACCACCTTGCGGTAGCTCTTGCCAGGTTAAGAATCAAAGATACCGCATGGTCAGAGAAATATGAAAAAATGATGCGTTACCTTTCGGATCTCTCTAATTCTCTCGTAAATTTTACTGAACCCCCTTCACATAAATTTCTGGTTGACCTCTCTTTGGGGGAAGAGATTGAGGATGATACGGTTGTCAGGCTGTTGGGCACCAGAGAAGAAAGAACAATAGATCTGACTGATGCCGCAATAATGGTATCTGAACTAATGCACTGGTACGTCAGGCTTAGCAAGATTGAGAAATTCCGAAAGGGATTCCCTTATGAAAAATTTCAGGGGCTTCCTTTTTTAAGGCTTGCGCTGGTATACAGGGCAATCAGGCTTTCAAGAATGAGTTGAACATGAAGTCCGATCATCGATCTGAATGCTCGAAAAAACCTGCCGATTTGTATCCTGAAAGTAGAAGATAAGTTCTGGAAATAAAGTCACGTATCATACCTCTTCATCCAGTGCCATCTTCCGGACAGATGGCAAAAAGCCAAATGCCAGAAGTGCCAGTGAGGAAACCCCGATAAAGACCCATGCTGCGCCAAAAGAGAAAAACGATACAACCAGTGTAAAAGCGTATGGCCACACGGAACCGGGAATCTGCTGGATCCCATTGACCACAGACATTGATGACGTGACTTCCTCCCTTCCCCTGAGTGATCCTGTTATAAGCACATAGGAGGAGGAGATTATGGGCGCGGTTAGCATTCCTATAAGACTGACTATAAAGTATATCTCGACTATGTTGCGTACGAATGCGATTGATATCATGAGAATTGAAACCGCCACCGTAGTCACGTAGAAAAACAGCCTGGTGCTTATGTATCTCCCGGCAACAAGCCCGCCTACAATGCCTCCTGCAAATCCAAAGGACAGGATTAACACGCCGGCAAGAGCCGCTGGAGATGGCGGTATACCAAGTGCTTCCTCAAGGTAATAGACTATGAATGCAGCAGCAACGTTCTCCGAGATGATCGCTGCAGAACCTGCCATGCCCAGGATCCACACCACCCTGTTGGTTAGTACGCTCTTCATTATGTTGGACGGCGATCTCGCTGGTCTTTCCTCATGGACTCCTCTTAGGGAAAAATAGTAGATTAGCGAAAATGAGATTGTGATCAGGCCACTTATGAGGAATGCAATGCGCCATCCAACGGCAATGTCAAGGATGGCCCATCCTGCAAGTCCAGCACCTGCGCCAAGGCTGAAAACCCCATTGAAAACATTGACATGAAAGCCAAAGGTATGGTCATCAGTAATATTTCTCAACGTCCCCATTGCCGGAGAGAAAAACATTCCGGATGCAATGCCTGCAATTGCACGGGAAACAATAAGTATAGTCAATCCCGGGGAAATAAAGGATACCAGGCCTGAAATGCCAAGCAGGAATATTCCGGATGAAGCCATATTCCTGTTGCCAAAGATTGTTGCCAGATAACCGGCAGGAATCTGTGAAATACCCACGCCTATATAGAAAGCTGTTACAAGTAGTCCTACCTGAGCCTGGTTCAGGAATAGATCACTCTCAATATAGATCAGCGCCGGGGAAATGTTGTACCAGCTGATTGCGTACACTGCCCGTGTGGAATGTACTGCCAGTGCACGGTAATTCATAAACCCGGAAAGCAATACCCTGATTTATTGGTTACATAAAATCATGGACTTACACGATTGGTCACAGCAGACAGCACCTGGAGAATCATTATTAACTTTCGAGTGCTATTTTGAATATGAAAGCGGGAAAAGGTAAAGTCGGCAACTCATCTGATGTTGAAGAAAAGGAGATGGAAGGCGGTGCAAGGATAAGGTGGCTGATCACCCACAGGGACGGAGCCCCTAATTTCTCCATGCGCCTTATCAGCATTCCCGAGGGAAAGAACACCCCGTTTCATTCCCATAACTATGAGCATGAAATCTTCATAATTGAAGGAAAGGTGAATGCCACTATTGATGACAGGGTGGAAGAAGCAGTGGAAGGAGACTTTGTCTTCATCCCCCCGAACGCGTACCATGGCATGGTCGCGGAGAAAGATACCAGGATCATCTGTATCGTTCCAGTAGATGTTGCCAGACAGATGCTTGGGAATTGATTCGGAATTTCACTCTCGCAATTGCGGTCCGGTTCACGATGATCATTCAGAAATCCCCTATAGAGGTTATGTGTGACCATTTTCATCTGACCCTTTCCCTTTGCTGTGGTGCATTGGGACGTTCCGGCCTTCTGACCTGCACTTTGGGCACAATGTGTTCCTGTTCCCGCCAGTATCGAACCTCATAAGATCGCCCCCGGTGTAATCCAGTACGAAGGGTTCATTGCATTTGGAGCACCTGACGACGATCCTTGGCATGGAGATACAAATTTTTGACAGCATTTAACCATTGCCATGAATTCCCTTCTTTCTTTTAATTGGAAAAAGAAGTATTCAAAATGCATGAATAATGATCGCGTTTAAATTAAGGTAAAAATAACAATTTGCCAGGTGTTGAACTATATGCCGTACATAGCGTTTACCACCACCTGAGAGGTTGCAGAAACAGAAAATTGACCTGCGTTTCCTGAGACCATCAGTATCAGGAACATATAAGACGAATCAAAGCCGGCAGCCACCGTGATTCCGGAAATACCGTAACTGAAATACGTAAAGCCCCTGTAAGTAGTGTTCCCGCTTACCGATATCCCCAGGGATCCCACTCTGAAGGTTCCAGTGAGTTTTGCATACGCAGACTGGGCATTACTGCCGCTTGAGAACTGTATCTCCAACACTTCAACATACGAAAGCTTTGCCGTGTCTGTATAATTGAGAATTTCAAAGGAGGAGACACCGGACGCGTTGAAATTTGAAGGGGATCCTGAATGCTGTGAAGGTGATCCCGACTGGTTATAAGTCTGCCCATTTCCCGCTGCGCTGCTTACCTGCTGAGAAGTTGGGAATCCATAATGAGGGCTGTTCAGGAACGGGAGATAACCAAAATAGCCGAGTCCACCAACGATCACCAGTGCCACGACAACAACAGGGATAGCGATCTTTATACTCCTTTTCATTAACATGAATATTCTTAAAGGTATTTTAAAGTTAACTTACCGTGGACGGACGCCAATCATGACCAATTCCCCAGGGCAATAATATTGTCTTTATTCGAAGTCTTTATTTTTCAATGTTTTAAAAACTATGGTACTAGGGATCCCATTACAGCACTGCCATTTTATGGTAAGTGCCGATCTTGACCCGGTCAACAAATGACATGACCTTCTGCGGGCCTTATTCTGATCTATGTCTGCACAAATAAAATTGATCCATGCACGAAGCAATTCTGCGTAACCGCATTGTGAAGGCAGCCTACAACTAAAATCAATAATGCCTTCAAAAAGCGGTTATTCATGCTTTGCTGGAATGAGTATATTTAATAATTTGACGGCCCTCTTTTGTGCCCAAATAAATCAATTCCCTACTTTCACGGAATCTTCACTGTTCGGCAGGAATGAATATAAGAAGAGGAAACTGTAGAATATCATCGCAAGATCGAAAAGAACTGAAGCAGAAATGAAATACCCGATATTACCCGTTCCCGTAATTCTCCAGGCTGCTCCAATGATGGGAAAAAGCAGAATTAACGGTATGTTTCTTTTCCTGAACCTCATGTGCAGCACTGGAACTAAGAACATCAGGGATAACACAAGGGCGTATGTATAGTATGAGGATTGGAACGGGTCAATTCCGTAGACTATTGCAAAAAAAACAAGAAATATTCCCACAGCAGATGCGTCCAGGCAAAATGCGTAGATTGTCGATATCAGTCTGTTTTCTCTCGATTTTCTAAACCACATGTAATAGAGAGGGGTAAAGACCCAGAAGGAGACATCCACAGACCAGAAACCGGGAGAATACGAATAATACAGGTATGGATCGACGGAAGATAGAGGATATAATAGGAAATAGAATGGATGAAAAATGGCAATATACACAAGTACGGCAACAGGAAATGTGATCAGTATATATTTCACGGAAAATGAAAGCTTTAGCCGGAATTTATCTTCTATATTTATCCTAATATTATTTATTTCTGCACTTTAACCTTTTCCCGCTTCTAAGGTTATTCTTATTACGGATCATTTGTCCTTGCATTTTCCCCGGCCTTTTAATTGACAACGCCGTAAATGGAAATTACAGGGAAACCAGAATGGGTGCGCAATATTCAGCACAAGGCTCTATCCCCACAAGAGTTATGGATAAGCCGCTAGAAGGCAGCCCAGAGATATGATCGTATACTGAGTCTAACAGATACTGGCAGCTTAGTCAAGGGTAACATAACCCAAAACTTCCGAGTTTTCTGCCGCAATGTAGTTCAGATTATACTATAATTGAAACCAACCGTAAGCCTTGTACTTCCCTCATGGATGGCCGCATTTATGAGGCTAGTGTTAGTACGCAAGGTGTAATGGAGAGATGAGTTTTCCTGTTCAACATTCATATACATAGAAATTCTATAACGATAAAACATGAAATACTTGAGGTTAATCAAGTACCCCGGAGCTAAAACAAGCCTACTTCATGACATCTTCAGGGTTGTGAAGGCTGCACAACCTTCCGTAATCGTTGATGTCTTCGGAGGTTCCGGCCTGGTCTCATTGAATACAGCCGGAATCCAGGTGGTATACAATGACATTGATCCCATTCTTGTAAACATGTTCAGGATGATCCAGCAACACCCTGAGCAAATAATGCGAAAGTTGAAATCTCTTCTTGAAAGGGCAACCATACCCGGTGGCATTGGACATGATAAGAAATTTCCCGGCACCGGAATGGCGCGGGAAGCGAAGGCATTGCGGAAGCGGGGTGGAAAAGGTAACCCTGGGAGCAGAGATGATATTCCCTCTGATCCACTTGAATTGGCTCTCAGAACGCTCTATCGATTCAACACCTCATTTGGAGGGTTGGGTAATACTTACGCGACGAGAAAGGAGAAAGCCTCCGCATCATACCTCAGGAAGACTGTTTTTGATCTGCCTGAGATGTCCAGACGAATACGATCATGGAAGATAGAAAACATGGATTTTCGCGATCTCATAAAAAAATACGATTCAGCGGACTCGTTTTTCTATCTGGATCCACCTTATCCCGGAAAGCAGTGGTACAACGTTAACTTCCTGGACGTCGACTTCAGGGATCTCGCCACGTTAATCCATGGCCTCAAGGCGAATTATCTACTGAATGTTGACTGGGATGTGCCGTTATTCTTAGAGATCTTCGGGAAGCCTTCGTTTGTCAAGGTTTACGAAAATGCCAATGGCCGATCAGAAACGGCCACGAAGCATTACAGGCGTAAATCGTTTTATACGGACGTTATTCCTGGCGGGAAAAATCAACATTGACCTGCATATCCCGGCGGAGCTCAACAATCATTATCATTGCCCAGAGCGCTATTGATGCAGTTCCAAAAGTCTCAAGTTCTGCACTTGACGGCCATTTTATTACGAATGCAGCAGTTGTTGATGCAATTCCAAGCACAAGAACAAACGAACCCCATTTTCTGCTATGGATAATGAGTCCAAGCCCCCAAGTGAATATAGAGATATCAGCAAGGACGAAAAACCACAATGAAACGAAATCGTGCGGGTACGTCCCGCCGTGGTATATACCAATTAGTGCCAGGAACAGCGCAGCAATCATAAAAAATGAACTGCCGGCTGCCTCAATCCTGTTCCTTGAATACATAAGAAGTGAAACGGAGAACAGGAAGAGGAGAATGGAAGTGAACATCAATCCAGTGTTATAAACCCAGGGGGAGTTAGATCCGGGCGAACCGAGCTGGCTGAGAGCTCCGGTATAAAAATCAAATGAAGGATTGATCGCAATTGCAATGGCTATCCAAACTGTTACGGAAATAGCTGCTATTATTCCAAACCATAGCAATCTGGACCTGAGGTGATTGTAGTCCATCTCGCATGACGATCTTTCGTGGAATTAAATCTATTTTGTCAAAGCGATACTGAGAGTTGTAAAACGCATACATTCCTCTCATGAGGAATGGGAGATAGGATGGAAGCCAGATATTTATCCACCGCTTTTGATTATGCGAAGGGAATCTTAAGCCTGACGGTAACCATAAGGATAACTCAATCTGCGCCAGCACTGGATGACACTCCCCTTGAGTATCTTGTTATCCTTGCATCCGGAAGTGATGCGAAGAATCAAGGTAAGTCAGTTCCACATCAGCGTTTCTGGTTGATCACCTGTCAGATTGAAGAGGGCCATTATAAATATCATTCCCGGTAGTTATGATTGCAGGATCCATCTTTCCGCCTTTGAATCAATTGTGATAGGGGTGCTCTAGGAGTGGCAATAATATAGACATTCTGTGGCATAAATTAGGTAAGCAGCAAAGACCATATCGCGTTGTAATATTATCTTTGCTGGAGATTTTTGTCCAGTTAGGCTCCAATAAAATTATAGGTACCGTTACCCCCCCGTCCTCACGAATGGGACCTCCTCGGGAAGAATCATATGAAACAACAAAGAAGATTTCAAAATAGGTGATACTCTAAACCAGCAAGTTGTATAGCAAGTCATTTTGAAGTCATTTTCCGTATTTCTAGGGCCAATCTCACGATTTTTGTAACCTACAGATTACAGGAGCAGCTGGAGACATCATAGTGAGCACCTGCTAAATAGATATAACTGTATCTCTGTCATTGGATTATCTCCAATGCCCTCACCGAAATCCTCATCACGGAAATCATGTTCATCTCTCATGCCAGATCTGATGGCAAGAATATCCGATCCCAAATTGACCGATTCTTTGCTAAAAATCAGGGAATTGATGGGATCAATGGTTCCAAGCAGGGAACTGCAGGAAAAAATACCAGGATTCAAGACTCAAAAAGGGATATACAAACCACAAAATTCAGAATATGCTCTATGGATACGCCAGACCCTTACAGGGGTATATCAGGATCAGGAACCGGCCATGCTACCAGACGGGTCCTGGTATTACAGATATAGCCCAGAAGGGAAGAAAGGAGAAACTGATCTTTCATTAAGCACCAATAGAGCACTTTTCAAGTCTATGGAAGACGGGGTTCCAATTGGAGTTTTCATTCAGCGCGAAATTGCTGGATCCCAGAGTACTTATGAGGTGATGGGACTCGCATATGTTGAAAATTTTGACGATGCTTATTTTATAATTCATGGGGAACCGATTGATAACGAGGCAGAGCCTATGACCAGCACTAATATCCCACAGTTTAAGCCTTTTGATGTTGAAAATTTGTCAATTTCTAAGGCCATGAGTCGAATACGCAAAATTGCCTTTCAGACCGGTGTAAGACGAGTTTATCATGAGAAATGCAGCTTGTGTGAATTGGGTTATCGATTTAATGGCCAGCCGATTGGGGTGCAAGCGGCCCATCTTATTCCTGTAAGCGATCAGGGAACCTCAAAGGACCTAAGGAATGGAATCCTTTTATGCAATAATCATCATGCCTTATTTGACAGATACCTGTGGACTTTTGACGAAGATTTCAGGGTGATTGTTAAAGACGACCCTCAGTTCCGCCATTCGGCTGAGAATAACCATGTTTTGACGGTAGAGGGGAAGAGATTACCTAATCTTCCAGACGCTGAATATGATTTCCCTGCATCCGAAGCGATAAGTTTCAGGCTTGATCGCTTTAACAAAACATACCAGTGATACAGAATTACAGCAAACTCCATCTTATTTTACAATATTTTGCCAGAGTGAGTACGTGATTGCTGTGTTGTTTTTATGGGTCTGTCCGGATTTGGACCGGAGTCACCAGCTCCCGAAGCTGGAAGGATACCAAACTACCCCACAGACCCTTCCTGGCCATATAGAATGTTATTAGATAAAACATTCTTGAGACCGCATCAAGGAACCATGGCTCCTCTGCGAACACTGTATAAGTTAGGGCACAGTTTATTTTCAATGAAAGTATGCAACGACTATGATCGGAAATTCAGATTTTCATCAATTGCTTTCTGACTACATTCTCGCTTCCCAGAGGAATAATAATTTTCCACAGGCAGAGATCAGCATAGCGGGAGAAAAGAACGACCATTCCGTGGTGGACCCGCTGCATCTGACGAATGTGCTCATGAATTTCAGCCCTTTCTTCGGGGTACAGATACAGAAAGACATCCCCACCTTACCAAAATCGATAGATGTGAACGGGAAATCTCTTAGTTATGAAGCATTAGACCCAAGCATCGCGGAAAAACGAGATGAGACACGAATCTCCATGCCCAATGTGATGAGCAGGAAAAAAATCATTGCGCTTCTTGTCTACCTTAATTCGCTAATTTATGTTGAAAAAACTGGGAACCTGCCATCCCCGCAGGAGTCGGTGTTCACCGTGAAAAATGCACTGTCAATCGCAGACGACTTCATGCCTGAGCACATTATGGTGATGGTTGAAGGAGGCGGCAACTATGATCCGTCCGAAGTCATTCTAAATGTCCAGCCTTTTCCGGAAACCCCTGTCCTGTTTGGCATTTCCAGAATTGTGGGCAGATCTGCCAGAGAATTGCGTTTCCTCATCCCCATCCCGGTATCTTTCAGTCACGGTGTAGAGACGATATTTGAACGGATGATGTCAATAGTCTCCGGCGAATTAGCCCAGATGGAAAGGGAGTCCTGGTACAGCGATTTTGAGTTTGGAAGGGTAACCAGATCAGTGTTATATCAAATTTCAAGGAAGAATAACAGAAAGCTCAGGCCGCCGCTGTTCACCGATCGCCAGATCCGTATGCTCCAGGAAAGAGGGTTAACTGAAAAAATCGGCAGCGAGACGTTTGTCAGAAATACAATCAGTGCTGAGGATCTTAAAATGATAAATGTTAAGGCTGAACAGGAGAGCAAACGCCTTGCCGGAAAATGGCTCGATCATGAAGTCCGGTTGCCCGAGTCGATATTGTGATAGAAAACCTCATGTGGAAGATCCCGCTCCACGAAGCCAAATTTCCTGTAAAGGGCGATTGCACTGGAGTTTGCCTGGTTAGTATATAGAACCACTGTCCCGTAACCAATATTGCGCAACTGTATCAGGGACTTTCCCAGCAGAAATTCACCAAGCCTACCACCTCTAAATTTGCGCGTAACGAAAATGCTGGCAAGCAGTGCGTTGTTCCTGGCTCCGGATGATGCCAGGTCCGTATAAAGCACTGCCCCGGCAACCCTGTCCCCGTTGCGCAGAACAAAAGAGGCATCCTCGATTATGCTGCCAAACATCTCTTCGTTGAATACGGCAGACGTAAAAGAATGCCTGTCTTCGATGGAAGAGGAAAACAGAACGTGTTCCGCAGAATCCTGGTATGACTCATATTCAACATCGGAATACTGAATCTCGTTCAGGCTGCGGATCGGCCTGATCTCGAATCCTTGCGGAAGTTCCGGCTGATCTCCCGTGAGATTGGCGACAGGCATAGACATTGAAATCCTTTCCACTCTGGACATCCCCATGGAAACGAAGGCTTTCTGAGCCATTTCCTCGGGAACATTGAACGGTGCATCCACTGCCAGGAATCGATGCTGTTTCCCAGCTTCTTCAGATAACCAGGCAAGCAGGTTGCTGAACCTTTCCATGGTGAAGTGATCCTGCGAAAGGAATCCTATATTGGAATAGAGGCGGTCTGAGTTGAACCGGGGATTAATGAAAAAGGCATAAGCAATTGCCCTGGCAGAGGAGATGATTGTCCTTGATTTTATCCTGTTTGAATTAAGATCCTGAATGATCCCTGTAAACCGCTCCCTAACGCCTTCTCCAGGCAACCTGTCTTCCAGAAATCGGATATACGGGGTAAGGATTTCATCCCAGTTGAGCTTAACATTATTAAAGTCCATGCAGGCTCATACGTAAGATGTCACCTATATTAATTCCCATTGCATGCTTGAACCGCAATGGACGAGCAGGAGAGGACGAGGCAGCTTGGTGAACTCTCGGTCAAACTCGCCAGGTTTTACAAGGGAAAGATCAATTCAATCCCAAATGTTCCCATAAAGAAACTGTCGGATTTCTCAGTCTGGTACACGCCTGGAATAGCAAGCGTTTCCCTTGACATAGCAGCAAACCGGGAAGATTCCTTTGAACTAACCGGGAGATGGAATTCCGTAGCGATACTGACTGATGGCACAAGGGTCCTTGGGCTTGGAAACGTAGGGCCTGAGGCTGCGATGCCTGTTATGGAAGGAAAGGCCCTCATCTTCAATTATCTTGGCGGCGTGAATGCCGTCCCCATTCCAATCAAAGTTTCATCGCAGGAAGAGTTCTTCACGGTGGCATCATCCCTTGAAACTGCCTTTGGTGGATTCAACCTTGAAGACATAGAGAGCCCAAAGTGCTTTTTCCTGCTTGAATCCCTGCAGAAGGCACTCAGCATTCCAGTCTGGCATGACGATCAGCTCGGGACTGCATCGATCACCCTCGCAGGTTTGATCAACGCCCTCAGGCTTGTCGGTAAGAAAAGATCCGACGCGGTGGTTGCGCTACTGGGTTCAGGGGCAGCCAACATTGCCACTGCACATCTTCTTGAGGCTGCCGGATTCAAATCTGGCAACATTATAATGGTGGACTCCAAAGGAATCCTTGAGCCTGAAAGGGAAGATATGGACAAGCTGATGCTCACCAATCCGTGGAAATACAAACTCGCCATAAGAACAAATTCCGAAAGGAGAAGGGGTGCAACGGAATTTGCTTTTAAGGGAGTGGACGTCGTTGTTTCCGCATCAAAATCCGATCCGAATTTCATGAAGCAGGAATGGATAAGATCCATGGCCACCGATCCAATTGTATTCGCGCTTGCTAATCCAACTCCTGAGATCTGGCCGGATAGGGCCAAAGAAGCTGGTGCAAAGATTGTTGCAACTGGAAGGAGTGACTTTCCCAACCAGATCAATAACAGCCTGATCTTCCCTGCGGTGTTCAGGGGGGTGCTTGATGCACGGTCAAAGGGGGTAAATTTCAGGGTAATGGTAACTGCCTCCGAAGAGGTGGCTGCTTATGTAAAGGATCCAACGCCAGAACGTATTGTACCCTCGATGCAGGATCTTGATATGTTCCCGAAGGTGGCTGCCGCAGTTGCCTACTCCACAGTTGAAGAGAACCTTGCAAGGAAGAAGGATTCAAGGGAGGGATTCTATAACAGGGCGAAGGAGATCATTGATACTAACAGGGAAAGGTATTCAAGTCTGCTGGATAGCGGTTTTATAAAGGGGGCTGACAAAATTGGATAAGAAAAACGTGGAAATCAGGATGGCGAGAGAGGAGGACATACCGGCGATAGTTGACATGCTCAAGAGGCTGAAGAAGCTTAATCAGGAGTTTGATACACATTTTTCTGTTTCGGAGGACATTGAAAAGAATGCGACTGCGCACCTCAGGGAGAACCTGAAAGACACTGAAGGCAGGATGTTCATGGTTGCCACCATAGAGGGAAAGGTCTCTGC
>JAKATN010000027.1 GCA_021818715.1 Thermoplasmata archaeon | reverse complement strand
CTGCCTGCCTGCATCTTGTAAAGTCAGTGGCTGAAACTGACGGCAGGAATGTACCGCCTGTGATCTTTGTGGATCACGGTGATCATTTTCCAGAGACGCTGTCATATATGGAATCCCTGAAGGGAAAATGGAACCTTAACTTTGTAGTCGCAAGGAACGACGACGCGATCGGCAAGGCAAGGAACGACTTAATTTACATTTCAGAACTGGACAGCGGCAACATGAGGGAGGTTCAGGACATTGGCTTCGCAGGCGGGTTCTTCCAGCTCAGCGCAGGATCTGAAATCAGGGATCACCTGCTGCTGACAGTGCCTTTGCTGGCGGCAATCAGGAGATACAGGTTTGATTCCGTTTTCACAGGTTTGGGAATGCAAATGCGAAGACCCAGGGAAAACGGGAACTTCATTTCAGACAGCGGGTCATACGTCAGGGTAAACCCGATTCTCACATTTCTGGAAAAGGACGTATGGGCATACCTCTTTGAGAATGACATACCGATCCATCCGAAGTACAGGGAAGGGTACACGTCTGTTGCCGGTTTGCACCAATCGCCTAAAGTATCAGATACTCCTGCATGGCAGGTGGACGGGGCAACGGCAAAGGGGATACCGGAAAAAATCGATGACCCGGAAAGGCAGGAGACAATGAAGCAAAAATTCAGATCGCTGGGATACATGTGATCGGTCCTCCGAATATACTGCTGATAGTGGCTGACACCCTGAGGGCTGACGGCCTGGCTCTGGACATCAACAACCTCCCAAACTTCCAGTACATCCTGAGCCGGTCCACCGCGTACGCGAACGCATATTCTCCCGCATCGTGGACCCTGCCTTCTCATGCTTCCCTTTTCTCCGGGCTGTATCCGTCGGAACACGGCATGGACTTCAAATTCGAGGACATGAACTATTTCAAATCAATTGTCAGGTTTCCTGCAAAGGCAGTGCCGTTGCCGGAGAAACTGAGAAGGCTGGGGTACGACACCGTCTCAATAGGGGCCAACCCGCTTCTGGGCCGGGATACTGCATTTGAGGAGGGATTCAGGTATGATGAGGTAGTGGGCCCATGGGCTGCACTGGAGCAATACGAAAGGAGGATGAAGGAGGCAGCAGGGAACAGGCACCATCTTCCATGGGATGACGTTTACTATGCGTCACGAAGCGATCTGCTGAAGAGATTGGCCCGCTTCTCCGTGGAGATCGGCGCAGGGAAAACCATGGAGATCATCGGCGAACTCGCCAGCCTCAGGAAGACGCTTGCAGCCATGGATTTCCCTGTGCACAAGGGATCGGACCAGATTCTGGCGAACCTGTCTGCAATCAGGCTTGAGGAGCCTTTCTTCCTTTTCCTGAACCTGATGGAGATGCATGAACCATACAGCATACTGCCGAACAAGTTTCCCGCTGTTGAAAAATACTGCTTCAGGGGGATGGCAACCGGCCAGTTTCCCAACAGGGTAAAGGTTGACAGGGTGATAGAGGGTTTCCGGCGGCAGGTCAGAACTGAACTGAGGGTTCTGGATGCCTACCTCGGGAAGATACTGAACCATCTCAAGGCCAGGGGGCTTTTCGAAAAAACAAGGATCATAATAACGTCGGATCACGGCCAGTCCCTAGGGGAAGACAATTTTGTAGGACACAAATATCTCCTGAATGACGCCCTGGTGCACGCGCCTATGATTATCATGGATAGAAATGATTCCCCCCGGTCGATAAGGAATGAATACGTCAGCCTGGTGGACATTCCGAGCATCATATATTCCTGGCTGGACGGCAGGCCTGCAGAATTCCCGCACAGGGAATACATTTTCTCTGAAGCGTATGGGCTCAACGGTGCATGGTGGGACGAACTCATGGGGGAACTTGCAAATCGCTACAGGCCGGTTCTCAGGAAAAGGATATGGTCGGAATCAGGCTGCAGTCTGACGCTGAACGGCAGTGCGGGGAAGGTGGAGGAATTCTCCTGCAGGGGTGTACCCGTCCCGGAAGGGAAAATGGAGGACGTGAAGAAGGAACTTCTTCGAGAGATGGAGATCTTCGCGGGGAATTCAAACTTTCAGGTTCCACTGCATTATTGATCAATGCAGCATGTTTTGAGAAACACCGGATGGATGTTTCCCATGCCGCTATTTTCAGCGGATTAAGCATTTATATTCAAAGAACATTAGTTATCCATGCCTATCTACCAGGTGGGGGAGCATGAACTCCTCAGGGAGGACTCCAGCCTTGTTGCCGACGAAGATACCATTATAGAGGGAAGGCTGTACCTCTCAGACAAGAGGTTCATATTCGAGAAATACGGGAGAAAGAGCTTTTTGAGGGCTTCCCCAGGCCAAACAATGATCGACCTGAATTTGTATGACATCACGAACGTTTATACCGCAGTTCCCAAACTGAGGGTATTCACAAGGAAAACCCTGACCGTGGAATACCTGAGGGATAGTGAAACGCAGAGCCTCAAATTTGCTGTGAAGGATCCGGAGGAATGGGAAAGCAATATCAGGAAGTTTGCCTCGGACCTGAAGAAGCTTCATGAGGATGATCAGAGGAGGCTGGACGAGGACAGGCACAGGAAGGATGTGGAGATGGCAAGGGCCAGGGCCGGAATGACCAATGTGGGCGTGATGCATGTGCATCCGGAGGGCAGGAAGGGGAAAACGGAAACCGTGATAGATGCGGAAGGGTCCGAATCCACTTTTCCGCAGAAGGCTCCCCCCTCAGATCTGGTTGAATATGACGGGAATTGCCGCGAATGCGGTGCCCCTCTTCCGTTTGGCGCAAAATTCTGCCCGACCTGCGGTAGCAAAAACACAAAACGCTGATATGTCAACCATTTCCATTCTCTCCATAGGCAACGAGCTCCTGAAGGGAAACACGGTCAACACGAATCTGGCATTTATCGCAAAGGAGGCAACGTCCCGGGGGCACAAGGTGGTGCTGGCAATGGAGATACAGGATGTTTCCGGAGAAATATGCAAAGCCCTGAAATATGCGCTTTCCGAGGCGGAGTGCGTTATCACGACGGGCGGCCTTGGCCCCACTTTTGACGACATGACGCTTGAATCCATATCGCATTGCCTCGGCCTGGAATCGAGGGTGGACGAAAGGGCTCTTGACCTGGTAAGCTCTAGGCTGCCACATGGAGCCGAAATGACCGAAGCCAGGAAGAAGATGGCTTACATGCCGGAGGGCGCGGAACCCATTCCAAATCCTGCCGGGACGGCACCTGGCATGCTTCTGAAGCACGGCACAAAGATCATAATGAGTTTTCCGGGAGTGCCAAGGGAGATGGCAGCCATGATCCCGGGATCGCTGGAAAATTTGCCAAAATCCAATCTCTCATACTACCAGGAGAGCGTGTTTGTGCTCGGACTGTACGAGAGCCTTTTTTCTCCGGTCGTTGACAGGCTGATGAAATACTATTCCGGAAAGATTTACATAAAGAGCCACCCGCGATCATCCGGGGGGAAGAGCGTTCTTGAACTGGAGGTCTCCTCATACGCGAAATCTGAGGATGAGGGCAGGCGCCTGGTCGCCGATTCCCTCAGGAGCATCAGGGAGGTCGCGGAACAGATGGGCGGGAGGATCCTTTCCGGTCAGGAGATTCCCAGGAACTGGGAATAGATAGACGCATCCTTGCCAAGTATCTGCATTCTTTCCCTTATGTACTCCTTCGAGAGGTCTTTTGGAATCACGGCATTCTTCTGTTTTTCACCCTTCAGGTGGATGCACTGGTACAGGGCCACGCAGGCTTTCATGAAGGAAACGGCATCCAGCGTGGCGAGGACGTCCTTTTCCTGGACAGTGAGGACTGATAGCTTCCCCTTGAATCCTGAAAGTGCCTTCAGGGCTTCGTAGATGGTCTTGGAAACTGCCTTAGCCGTTTCCATGTCGATATTGTTGCTCAGTGCGGTATTGCTGATAAGGTCAGTGCTCTGGTTCCCGGTGACATAGGATATCCCGAGCACGGAGTTGTCCGAGTAATCAGAAAGTGAAAATATGAACCTGGAATCCGTGTCGTCCATCGAGAACGTCATGGCAGTGTTGTTCCCGTTGATTTCTGCGGATGACAGGTAGTACCTGTCCATTTTCTCGAAATTGACCACCGCCTCCTTGGAAGCCCATCCGACTGCGCTCCCTATCGGCAGGCGGAACCCCTTCCTCAGGTCCCCTATCCTGAGCGCTCCGGCAAAAAGCGCCACGGATGAACTCTTCAGGGAAAATTCATAGCTCACAGAAACCTCCTCGCTGCCGAGGAACTTCCAGAGGCCGCGCGGGGAATTATCACATGAAGCCCTGTCAACCCTGGCCCTGTAAAGGGATTTCCCGTCATAGTGCCCGTCAACCCACTTGATCACTGTCCTCACATGGCTGAAAAGGTCCGGATCGGCGGCGAGGAATGATTCCATGGCTGCTATGACGGAATCCCTCTCCTGCTGCAGTGCCTTCTCCTCCTCCGCCAGTTTTACCCCGATTTCCTCGCTCCTTTTCTTCTTGTACTGATCCAGTATGGCCCTGGCAAATTCCAGGAGTTTTGCCTGGGTATCCTGGAAGCTTTTCTTTCCAGAATCGCTGTCAGCGAATTCGCTGAGTTCCACAGCGATGGTGCTGTACAGTGAATCGACCATGGAAGCGCTGGCAGTGATTTCACCCCTGATTCGGGTAACGTTGGCAGTGATTTCGTCTATTTTCCGAAGAGACGCCAGGGCGGCAACCGGCTGGTTCAGCATCAGCTTCAGAAGGGATGGCTTCTCCCCCTGCGGTACCTGCTCCTCCATCAGGGGGTTACGACTTGCTTATTTATTAAAGTGCTTTTCCCTCCATAGCTTTGCCTGCTGAATTGCCACACGGCGCGCTATTTCCGGATGGACGTGGAACCTGAAACATTCAGGTGTCCATGAAAGGCATTAATTACTCTTACCGTTTACTAACCCGATCCAATTGGCCGAAGTTGAGACAGACAGCAAATTTGATGACCTGATTAATTCAGCCCTGATTGACATCAAGGCAATCATGCTCCTCATGGAGAAGAAATCGGGATTTTACAGCCAGATAAGAAGGAAGTTCACCGAATCTGATGACAGGGACGTCCGGCTTTTCCTGCAGATAGTTTCCGAGAAAAGGCGCAGATCAGATTTCAAGGGGATTGTGATCTCCATTGCGGAAATAGCACTCGCGTTTTTCCTGATCCTCTTCGGGATATCGGTGATGGCGCCCGGCCTGACGGGCGTTGACAGCTTCACCGGCCTCATCTCCTTTTACACGGGATTCGAGACGGCGCTGCATGGTGCGCTTCCTTTCGCAATGGTGCTCCTTGTGGACCTCTTCATCTCAATAATACTCCTGATTTCCGCGTTTTACACCATCAGGGAATCAGCGATTGCACTGAGGCAGTCCGGCCTGAGAGAGAAGAAATTCTGAAGCGCCATGAGGATCACGGATCTGTTACTCAGGGTGGCAGCCAGCCGGTACGGAAAGTACATAATTGACAGGCGTACCCGCATTGCGAAACTGTCGAAGCTGGTGTTCTCAATTGCCGGCGGATTCCTGCTGGCGTTGTCAGCGCTGGAGCTGGTGGGCCTCCTCTCGTACTCGGGATCAGGAGGACCGGTGAGCCTTGCACTCCTCTTCGTGATCGTCGCACTCCTGCTCGTTCTTTCTGCAGGCTACGTGCTCCTGACGCTTTTCCCCGGGTCGTGGAGGGTCAAATTCCTTGAGAGGAAACCCAGGGAGAGTCCGCAGGAGGTGTTTGGATTCTGGACCCTCATAGGGGTGGGAATCGGGTCAACGCTTGGATCCCCCCTCTTTGTGCTGGTCCCCGACAACATCGTACAGTACGGTTTCGTTTCAGTCCTGTCGCTCATCCTTGCAGCCTTCATCTCAATCGGCCTCTCTGCAGTCTACTCCAAGTCGACCCTCGTCATGAAAAAGAGCGGCATGGAAGTCGTAGGTGGTCCAAGCTTTGTCTCCGGATCGATCGGGGTCAGGAACATAAGATATTTTCTCTCAAGGTTCGCAGCTGCCATAGCAAACACAGCGCTTGCAGCATATTCCGCAGTCCTTTTCGCCGACTTCGATCTGCAGGTGCTTCCCCAGCTGCTTAACAGTTCGGGGGTCCAGGGGGCCGCAAACACGCTTGTCGTGCTGGCGGTGCTCGTCTTTCTGGTCGCATGGCTTGCCATCAACCTCCTTTTTTCAAACAGGTTCCTGAGAAAGATTGCCCTGATCCAGTCTGCCCTTGTGCTTATCATGGGCATAGCCCTCCTGGGGCAGATACTCGTGTTTTTCGGGCATTCAAGCCCCATGGTCATCTTCCCGTCCCTGCAGATCAACACGGTGGAACAGGTCTTCCTCGATACGGGGTACCTGTACATCATATACTTCGGCTTCCAGGAAATACTGATGGTCGAACGGGAGAGCAGGCAGCAGGACTACATAATAAATTTCTGGCAGACAAAGAAGTTCAGGGTGACCAGGGAATTCTACGTGCCGGCCGCCATGATTCTTACAGTCATCGTATCGGCCACCTTCAACATACTTTTCGCCCTCTCCGTATTCTACCTCTCGCCCGCGGGGAATACGGCACAGCAGACCATTCCTGCCCTGTACCTTGCAGGCGAGTTCGGCGGTGCGGCCTGGGAAGGGGTGCTTTCTCTCGCCTTCCTGATAGCCTCCGTCACCACTCTTGTGCCCGCATACATTGCGGCTTCAAGGCACATAAGCTCCATGTCCAGGGACGGGTTCCTGCCCATGCGCGTCTCAAGGACCTCCTACCTGATTGTCATCGTGCTTATCTTCGTGCTGTACTTCCAGCCTGCGTCATTCCTCATAGGAATTACGGATTTCATGATCCTGACCGGCCTTGCCATCAACTGCTTCTCGCTATACTGGCTCCTCAGGCTGACACATGCGAAGAGTACAGTGTGGCGTACGGCATCCATACTTGTCGGCACAGTGACGCTTTTGCTCGGTTTCTCGGTATACTTCATCACGCAGTCTGTAGTTGAGGCCGGGATTCTGGCCATATTCATGACATACCTGATATACGACGCACTTGAACTTGGGCCTGCGGGATCGCAGATCTTCATTGCGGTGGGGACGGCGATCATGGCGCTGGTCACCTTTTCTTTTCCAGTGGATTACGCCGGCCATCTTCTTCCGGGGATAAGGGGCGTTTACCTGCTGCTGGGAAAGGATACGCTGCCGCTGATGCTTTCGCTTTCCGCACTGCTGCTGGTGATCAACCTTTTCATTGACGGGTTCCTGATAAGGAAGTACGACCTCAGGAGGCTCGTTTAATCCGGTTTTTGCATGCACCCTGGAAACCCAGCCCATCACCTGCATTCCTGTTCCTGCATGATCGAGGAATTTGTCCATGCGTTCACCCGGAATGCACAAGCTATTTTAGAAGTACTATAATCTGGATGGGAAGATGACCGTCCTGCTTCTGCCATCGGAGATAGCGCTTGCTGCCGTTATGGCGGTCGTCATGTTCTACGCCATTCACCTGCTGAAGGCGAAGGAAAACCAGGCGCTGGCAGTATACGTTGCAGGCATGATGTTCCTGATGAATCTCCTCGGGTATTCCATTGTCAACAGGTTCCTGGTATTACCGGTGATAATCGCGAACGCTGCTTTCATGTCCTTCGGCATCCTCCCTGTGCTGGCGGGCAGGAAACCTGGATGGAACCTTACCCGGGCTGCGTTCGCTGTGCTGATGCTGGCTGGTGAGGCCGCGATGGGCGCCTTCATTTCCTCCCTTGGCAGCGGGATCCCAGCCGGCCTGATCCAGTCCCTGGATAATCCATGGTTCTCGTACGTGATGGTTTCAGAAATGGCATTTGCGTCCCTTTACTCCCCCGGAGGGGTGGGAAAAAGATCCATTCCGGAAAGCAGAGTCATGCTGTTTACCCTCCTTGCTGCGATGGCGTTCATGCCAACGGTGTTCCCCTATTCCCCGATATACGTGGAATTCGCCACCTGGGCATCTGCGGTGGCGATGATTGCGGCAACCGTAATGATCTATGAGGTGCTGTACAGGCAGAGGATCAGGAATGTGCAGGACACTGCAATCTCCCTGCAGATAATGATTGCCTTCACCGTGATGATGATTGGGCAGTTCCTCTATCTCATATATGGGACATGGGTTCCGTTTGATGCAGCACTGTCAGCGGTGATGCTTTGGTACGTTTTCATTTCCCTCGATCCGGATCGCGCGGGAAAGAACACGAACTATCTGAAGGACCAGAGATGGGCATTCTCCTTTCTCTCGCTTACGTTCGTGATGGAGTGGTTCATGGGTGCAGTTCTCTCAATCTCATCAGGATATTTCGGCTCCGGAGTCCCGGGTTTCGAGGGGAGCCTCCCCATAGGATGGCAGTCCGGCACAATGTACGCGCCGGCGGCTGACCTGTTCATTGTAATCATTTCCGTAACCGGATCGCCATGGTTCCTGATTATGATGGGTGCGGAGATGGGCATGCTTGCAGTTTTCAAGTTTGCGGAGTCCCACAACAGGGAAAACAGGGTCAGGATCGCTCTCATGATATCCGCATTCTTCATTTACAGCATTTACGTGCCGTTCTTCTCCCCGATAATCCCCCGCCTCAGGTTCATCCCGTACATGTGGACCATGGGGATAGGTTCCCTCGGCCCGGTCACGTCATCCGTGCTTTTCACCGGGATCATCGGAACTTACCTCGTATCTGCAGTGCTGTCCATACTCTTCGGTTCAAGGCAGCTCTGCTCGGTGACCTGCACCGCGCCAATGATGTACCAGGGTACCTTTTATGATTCGCTGAAAAGGTACAACCGGACCTCGTCAATGGGCAGGAAGACCCTTACGTCAAGGATCCGGCCCTGGTTCCGGGCAACGGTATTGCTGACCTCCCTGTTCGTATTCGGATCTGCGGTCATCTCTTATATGAATTCCGAGGGATTCATCTCCTTCACTGTACTCGGCACTGACCTTTCCGCCCTGGTATACATGACCTGGTTTGATTTCCTCTGGTACGTCGTTTTCGTATCCATTCCATTCATGGGCAGTTATGCATGCGTCAACCAGGGGTGGTGCTACTGGGGGACGTTCAACCAGGCTGTCAGCTACCTGGGATTCTTCAGGCTCAAGGTTCGTGATCCAGTTACGTGCGTGAACTGCAGGACCGTCGATTGCGCACTCGCATGCCCGGTCGGTCTTACGGACATGAGGGCTTCATTCATCGAAAAAGGATCATTCAAGGCATTCAAGTGCGTCGGGGTGGGGGACTGCGTGGAGGCATGCCCGTACGACAACATATACATGCATGACGTCCGTCATGCCGTGAAGTCGCTTTTCAATAAGGCAGAGTAGAGATCAAATCGAATTCACCGGTCCCGGTGCGTCAATGCTTACCTGGAGCATGGTATGCCATATCACGCCCCATGCCTATCCGGCATGAAGGAAAGCGGCCATGCCAGCCAATGGCACCGCACGCAAGCCAGATCCAAAGGTAAGGTTCCGATAAGCTTAATCTGCAATGATTGTATCCACTGGGAAATTGCAGTACATTCCTGAAGTAATCCTGGTAGAGGCCACGATGACGCTGCTGATCGTCTGGGTCATTCACTATGTCATGGCCAGAAGGGAAACGTTTACCCTCAGAAACATAGCTGTTTCATCCCTGATCCTGACCATGATGGCAGGGATGTTCAATGCAATGACCTACTATGTGCTGTATCCATCAGGATTCCTCAACACCATAATCGCGGTCAACATTGCGATGCTGGAGATGACTGTCCTGATAGTGGTGATCCTGATGCTGGGAGAGTCCATACGGGGGATCTCGCCAGTTTCATCGATTTCGATGGCGTTTCTTTTCATTTTGAGCGAGGCATCAATGGGAATTTTCCTGTTTTTCATTGCAAATCCAGCTGCCGGGGGAAATTTGGCCGGCGCCTGGAATTCCTTTGGGTTAGCCGTCAATAATTATCTTCTGATAATTCCAATGGTCATTGAAATGGCCTACATAATTTCGATCCTGAGACCTGCAGGAGCCCAGAGGATGATTTTCGTATCTCTTTTGATTATGTCCGCAATCAATCCGCTTGCGTCCGGGGAGATAGGATATGCAGGCATTGGTCTCATAGTGAACTTCTCAGTGATGACCCTGATAATGATCGCAACCGCCTTTTCCCTTTTGGGAGGGAACAGGTTCGTCCGGAAAACCGATCATTCCCGTCTCCTGGGAATGTTCGTGCTTTTCGATCTCCTCTCGGCGGGGATGCTGTATGCTGTTTTCCGGGGCCCAGGCGAAGCGTCAGGATGGATCCTGTTCGGAATGGTATCGATGGCGATGATGATCTACTTTTACTTTCTCGGGCTTATTTATCAGGGCAAACATGATGATTTGAAAACAGCTGTGACCCCAAAGCTTCTGCTGGCATACGCCGCAACTATCTTCATCTCGTCCATGTTATCACTGTTTTCCATTGCACTGTATTTTGCCCCCGGGTATATTTGAATGTCAGGATCTGAATATTCATGGAAACATTTAAAAGCCGCTTTATCTTAGAGTGTGCATGAAAACTGGCGTGACCGCAGCGATTGCGGTTGTTGTAGTTATAGTAGTAGTGGTTGCAGCGCTGTTTGCGACCGGCATCCTGTCCTACAAGGGAAGTGGAAGCGGGACCAACAATTCCGGTACCTCAACATCTACCCCGGGGGCAAGCAACGTCGTGGGAACATCGCAGGTGAATAATGCATTTGGCGGAAGCTGGAGTTCGAGTACAGGATCAACTGGCACGGTATCCAGCAGTTCAGGTCTCCAGTCAGTAATCAACCTGACAACCGGCGGCACTGCCACAAAGGCAGGACTGAACGGGGCTGCCCTGGGCAACCCTGCAATTCATTGGATTGCAGCAAGCGGGTACCCGTATGCGGGAGCTGTTTCAGGCCCATCTGGAGATATTGCAAGCGTAGTTGGATTTGAGGTGGGCATATTCTCGCCTTCGTCTTCATCCTCGTTTTCGTTTGCTACAGTTGGATTCCTTCAGTATTCTGACACATCCACACCGTCTTCAATCTTTGCACAGGCCTACGTAAATGTTAGTAACACCACTTCTGTCAGCTTTGGAACATACATTACTACCCACAAGGGTGTTTACAGCGGCCATGAGTTCGTATATGAATCATCGTACAGCCCCACATCCATATACTATAATGGTGCTTCGTACACATACAATTATTCACATTCCCTGAACACATCTGCCCTCATAGGATACAGCGGGCAGTTCATAATCTTCATATTTGGGGAAGCACAGACCAACAGCACCTTCACCATGCAATCATTTGAGACTCTTTACGGAAATGAACTGACTGCAGTGGGCTCAATTTCTGCCTCACTTGGATCAACCTTCCTGTCATCCTCCACCCTCGGGACTGATACGGGCACCACCTGGAATCAGGACATGGTAGCCGGCGTTCATATAAGCGATGCGAAGGGCATACTGAACAGCTACATCCAGTTCGAGACCAATGGGGCTCCAAACATCCCGTCAACAGACAGGGCATTGCTCAACGGGACAGTCGGATCACTTACGGAAGTCGGTGCCTCGTTGTACACATCACCCACAAGCGGCACGATCAATGAGATCGCCTCGATAGGTTACTTCCAGTTCAACAGCGCATTAGCAGTATCCAACATAACCACGCTGCTTGAAGCTGTAGGAGCAAGCTACCATCTTGGGAGTGGGACTACTGCCCAGGGAAACACCTACTTCAACCTGACAGGCACAAGCACTAATTCAACCGGAGCAACAGTATACACGAGTCTTGTGCTGTTCATTGATGGCAACAATATAATATACGGCTTCTTTGACGGATTCCAGGACATTACCCTTTCCCAGCAGCTCGTAGTAATGTCCGGCGAAGCCTCGATCGCATAATCTTTAATTTTTTGTTTCACTATTTTTTATTTTTTTTTAAATTTCTTTTTTCTGTAACGACAGAGACTATGTATTGCGCCAGTGAACGAACTTGGAGCTTTATTTTGAACTACCCTGATTTATCCGGTAGGTTGTAATATTAGGTCATGACCGGGTATACCGTTAAATAAGCACTTTGCATGGCACGAATGGTAAAATGGCGTCGACAGCATACAAGATACTTGCTGTACTGGTGGTTGCACTGGTAGCGACAGCTTCGATAGCCTATTTCTATTCCAATCTGCCTGCCGGGACAAATACTCAGTTCCCGATAAAGAGCGTCTCCATGGTCAGTCCTGAACAGGTGAACGCTACCATTGGCGGAAACTGGCAGGTGAAATTTTCCGGTGAAGGCGGGGGATTTGTCTCCCTTTATGCGTCAGACCTTCTGAAATCAATCACTGCTTTCAACGTCACGTTCGGCAATGCTTCTGTAAATTCTTCCAATGCCGAATCATACCTTTTTTCCACTTCTGATACCGGCATAACCGCGTTTTCGGAGAACTCCACTGGATCGGCGCTTATCGGAGCCTATTCCTACTTCGAAAACAGCACGTCCGAATCGTCCGTGTACCATAATGCATCTGCAATAGCGAAGGGAAATCTATCCGGGTATGTGAATGGCACTCTCGCGGAAGGCATCTATTTTTCCGGATACTACACTCAGGTAATTAACGGAACGGCATATCTCATCTTTGTTGCTGCGGGTTTGCACGGGAATTATGCGGTGACGTTCACATTCATCGGGCAGAATGGTAAATTCAAGGTTAACGCGTCCGGCATGGTCAACCTCCTTTCACAGGAATTCAAAATACTCCCGTCAGATTCCATTGTCTATCCACCCGACCTGGTCACGATCAATTCCATTGAATCCATTTCGGGAATGACGATGGATTCATACGCCTTCATGGAAGTTAACTTCACAAACTTCGGAAACATTGTACAGAATCTGTCCCGGGATGCAAACAGCACGTTTTCAGGCATCCTGGGCAACGTTTCCGGATACAACCTGACTCAGTATATCGGGGAAATTCCCACCTCCTTTCTCAACAACGTCAACTCCATTGGGATTGCTGGAGGCATCAACGATTCGATGGGTGAAGTTGTTGCTGCCGGCAGCGTCGGGACGGTGAACCGGGTGACCGCATCACTCATATGGTCCGGGCTCCCGTACATGGTACAGCATAATTCCAGCATTGCTGACAACTTCACTGTTCAGTCATTGAATTCCACCATGTACAGCGTGGCATACAAAGGCCTAAACGGGACAGATTTCACACTGGCACTTTATGGGAACTTCGTGATCTTCGTGCTGTCCGGGAGCTACGGCGGAAACCACCTTTCCGTAAATCAGGTGGAATCCCTGATCACGGCAGAGGAGAATACACTCTGATTTCCGCCATCTGTGCAATTGCCCTTCAATCCCAGGTTAATGAAAGGCTGCCAACGTTTATCTGTACCGTCGCATGGGAAATGCATGGCTGGCAGATGCCTGGTTATAATAAGTTCAGGTCTGGAGAACAAGGAGAAAGCAATTGTCGGGTTCAGGTTTTCCCTCAATGTGAAGAGGAATTCGCTGCTTGACGACATCAGGGTGATCCTCTTCGGGCCATCAGAAAAGGCGCTTGCATCCGGCGACATGGACTTCCTGAAGCTCACCAGGGATCTCATGTCCCTTAATGTCATCCCTATTGCATGCAGGGGAGTGGCCAAAGCCCAGGATATAATGGGAAACCTGGAGGGTGAGGGGCTGCAGATAGAGGACGTCGGTCCCGTAATCTCCAACTACATCAGGGAAGGATATGAAGTGATAACCTTCTAGCCTACAGGCTGGTCGCAACCACCATCAGGAGAAGGGCTACAACTGCAAGGGCAAGTTCCGCAACGGCCGCATTCAGCAGTTTCCTGGAATTTTCGGAGTTCATGCCCTTGAGGTTCCTCATGAGGAATCCTTCGCCTATCACGACATAGGCAACCAGGGCGCTCAGAATGCCTGCGGCCAGTATTGCACCTGAAAGTGAATTGAAAGACAGAGAGATCCCGAAGATGGACGGCAGCAGCAGAATCACCAATCCTATGATAATTGTAATCCCTCCGGTTGCGCGGACAACCGTTGCCAGTTTAAGGGCGCCTTTCCTGTGATCGTCAGAGTAGTTCTTCTTGAAAGCTGCCAGGTTAAGCGAGAGAAGTGCCAGGGATATGATCCATGCAACGCCAAGCAAACCATGAAACCCCAGCGTGATGTTACCCGTTATGTTCATGGTGTTAGAGTATGTTATGAGATATAAATTTCATTGTCTCCGGCGGGATGATTATTCGGGTTAGCACGTAGATAAGGTCATCAGAGACTCCAGAAATGGCGAACCGGGTAATCATGATCATACAGAATTTAGCCTGTCCCATTTGTAAGAGAAATACACCCTGTTCAGGTATGACCTGACGTATTCCATTTCCATTGTTGTGATCTGCGCAAACGAGGCATGTCCTGTTCTCCTGTA
>JAKATN010000026.1 GCA_021818715.1 Thermoplasmata archaeon | reverse complement strand
TGCCATTCTCCAGGAAGATATCCGGCGACATTTATGCCCGCCCGCTTACCCTTGAAGCCATCGGGGTAAAGGGATACCCTGTGAACGAGACCGTAGTCTTCGGGAATTTCAGCATCTCTGCGGTGAGCGTTTCCCACGATGCCATCGATCCGGTTGCCTTCGTGATCGAAAGCTCCGGGAGGAAGATCTCCATTGTCTCCGATCTTGGGCAGGCTTCTCCGGCACTTACAGAGAGGATAAGGAATTCCGATATTCTTGCGATTGAGGCAAACCACGATATCGGCATGCTTCAGAACGGCAGCTATCCGGATCAACTGAAGCGAAGGATCAGGGGCGAGAAAGGGCATCTCTCTAACAATCAGTGCGGCGAGTTATCCTCTGCTGCCGCGGGGGACTCCACCAGGCTTGTACTGCTGCACCTCAGCAGGGAAAACAACACTCCCCAGATTGCCAGAAAGACTGTCGGCCTGTACATGAAGATGGAAGGAAAGGATTCCAACCAGATAATTTGCGCAACCCAGGAGAACGGAACTGATTTCATCTCCATACCCTGATCGATGATGCCGGCATGGCTGTCGTAAATCTTGACCTGAGAATAGGTTATTACCACTGCTCACATCACAATACAGCATAGCCCTGTGGTGTAGTGGCCAAGCATTTCGGACTTTGGATCCGACGACGGCAGTTCGAATCTGCCCGGGGCTGTCAGGGCATCTGCATGATCAGGATAGTGGGGAGGGAAACCCGCAGGGTTGACGATTCACCCGGGTCGGACATAGAGGCAGTAGCAAAGATCAACGGACTCTCAGGAGAGCGGTACATCGCGATCCTCAACGGCAAACCCGTAACGTGGGATCACAGGATAGACGAAACGGATGACCTCGTGTTTGTGGAGGTGTTTTCCGGCGGATAATCATTGATTACCGGACATTATACGGTCTTCCCCGATAACTTGGTACATACACGCCCATGCGATTGGATGGCAGGCAGCCAATAGGATAATCTAACCGTAATGCTTCAGTATAGTGTATGATGGAAACAAGAAGGGCCAGCAGGGTGTTCGTCCTTTACGGAGAACCCGTTTCCTATGATACAGAATCCAGTTCAGTATCCTCCCTTGAGCGAATGGTGGGTGGAAGGATAAAGGGGGATGCATGGGACGGATACATCGATTTCAGCGAGCCTGAGGATCCTGATACAGTGAAAATGGTGAACAGCGGGAACACAGGCGTAGGGGAGATCAGCTATGATCCCGGCCTCAGGTTTTCAAGATCAGTGGGAAAATCATCCATGGAGATAGCAATGCTTTCCGAGAACCGCATACCCGGTATTGCAGATGCTGTGCTGTTTCCAAGGGAAAACGAGGTTGCCGGCATGATGCACAGCCTCAGGAACCTTGGCATAAAGGCTTCCATATACGGAGGGGGGACCTCCGTCACCGGAGGGCTTTCTCCCGGGAGCGGACAGCACTTTGTGAGCATTGACGCATCCCACCTGAAGTCCTTCAGCATGCACGGAAGGATTGCGGTCGTCGGAGGCGGAATGACCGGGTTCGACGCAGAGAGCGAGGCTGAAAAGCTTGGCCTCACCCTGGGCTTTTTCCCGGAATCCTTCATGCATTCAACCGTGGGAGGCTGGGTTTCCTCCATGGCATCCGGGCAGGAGTCCAACCGCTACGGGGACATTGAGGACATAGTGCTGGGCGTCGAGCTTGTACGATCCGACGGCACCATAACCGATCCGGTGACGCCGCGGTCATCCACGGGAATAACCGCCAGGAGCATCGCTCTGGGAAGCGAAGGGAGGAACGGCATAATCTCGAAGGTCTACATGAAGACCAGCAGTAAGCCTGCAAGAAGGAAATATGCGTCATTCATTTTCAGGAGCTTCCGTGATGCGATCGATTCTCTCAGCCGGCTGGAATCGTTTCCGGACGTGCTCAGGGTATCCGACTCCTTGGAGACGGAACTTGCACTTTCAGAGGCAGGCAACGGGCTGCTGAAGAGGGTGCTGGAAAGGTACCTGAACCTGAGGGGCTTCAGCAAAGGCTGCATTGCAGTAGTGATCGACAGCGGTGATTCCTACAGGCAGATTGACGACAGAGCCGCAAGGATCGTTTCCGCGCCGGCAAAGATTTGGGAAAGGACAAGGTATGAAAGACCGCTTATCGCCAACCTCCTCTGGAAATCCGGCCTGGTAGTGGACACTCTGGAGACTTCTGTCTCTTGGGACAAAGCCTATGATCTTTACGAAGGGGTGAACAGCGAATTCAGGGATATACTCTCCTCGGAAGGGATCAGGGGCATCATAATGTCACACATGTCCCATCAGTACCGGGAGGGGTGCTGCCTCTACTTCACTTTCATGCTCAACACCGCGAAGAGGACAGAGCACCTGAAGCTTGCCAGGGACCGCATAGTTTCCAGTTTCCTGAGGAATGGCGGTTCAATCTCCCATCACCATGGCATTGGGACCCAGCTTTCCGGCTACGTTGATTCCACACACCGCAACCTGATGAACATTCTGGCAGATCCGGTCCTCCTGTAGAATCAACGAATTAATATAATTCCATGCTGTTACAATTTGCGTGAAAAAAACCATCCCTCTCATCGTAAACCCATCCTCTGGAAAGCGGGACTCTTTCTCAACGGCAAAACTGGTAAAGGATTCCCTGCCGAATTTTGAAATAAAGATAATAGAGACGCACGGACCTGAGGATACCGCAAGAATAAGCGCTGAGATTGCCAGCGGTGAGCCAGAGTCACTTATAGTCATGGGAGGCGACGGCACTCTGAACGGGGTATGCCAGAGTTTCGTAGGCAGGACTGGAACCAGCATCCTGGTGGTTCCAACCGGCACAGGATCAGATCTTGCAAGGAGCCTGGGCATTTCCAGTGCCTCCGATGCAGTGAGGGCTATACTGGGCGGGAAGACAGTTGAAACGGATTCCGTAAGGTGCAGTGGCCCCTCTGGCACAAGGGTGTTTCTCAACATCATGGAGGCGGGGTACGGTGCAATGGTTATGGGGCGTGTGAACTCCCTTACCCGGAAGGGAAAGCACGTCTTCACCCGATCAGCGCTGAGGGAGATACTCCACCTGCGCACCTTCTCCCTGGAACTCAGGGGCGACTTCGGCACGGTCAGATTGAGAAGCCCGGAAGTGGTTATAGCAAATGGGAAATATTTTGGCGGCGGGATGAAAGCGTCGCCAAACTCAGACCTGACGGACGGCATCCTGGAAATCCACGCCATCAGGGAAATTGGGAAATTCAGGCTGCTGACCAAACTGAGAAAGCTGGTGAACGGCAGCTATATCTCCGATCCGGTGGTGATGAACATGGAAACCGGCAGGCTCTCGATAACGGGAGATCCAGCCCCACTGGAAGCTGACGGGGAATCCTTCGGGAACGTGCCGGTTGAGCTTGAGGTGATCAGCCGATCCCTCAGGTTCTACAGGAACTGAAAAGCCCCTCAATCGGGAGGCAGCAACAGACCGTATTCAACGACATCCATGTCGCTGTCCTCTGCTCCGATGAAAATGTGCCTGGTCTGCGTGAGTTCCATGATGCCTTCAAGGCCAAGCTCCCTGCCCAGGCCACTTTTCTTGAAGCCTCCCCTCGGTGCCGCCGCAGAAAGCAGGTGGTACTGGTTTACCCAGACCGTTCCCGCCTCGATCCTTCCGGCAACGGATTCAGCCCTCTTCAGATCCTTGCTCCATACGCCTGCCGCCAACCCGTATTCCGTCCTGTTGGCAATTTCCACTGCCTCATCGTCGCTGTCGAATTCCAGCATGTTCAGGACAGGCCCGAAGATCTCCTCCCTGGAAATCCTCGATTCCGGATCGGCGCCGGAAAGCAGCGTCGGCGGGTAATACAGTCCTCCTGCAGGAACTGAGCCCGCCAGGTTTTTCCTGAATAACACATTGGCCCCCTCCATCTCGCCGGATTCCACCATGGTCTCGATTTTCCTCTTCTGCTCCGGAGTGGTTATTGCGCTTATGTCGGTATCCATTGACATGGGATTTCCAGGCCTGAGTTTTGACATCAGGCGCACGATCTCTCCCTGCAGCTTCTCCCTGATCGAGGCGTGCACCAGGAGCCTGCTTCCAGATTCGCAAAGCTGCCCGGAGTTGAGGTATATCCCGAACATCACCCCAATTGCAGCCTTCCCTATGTCCGCGTCCTGCAGCACTATGTTGGGGGATTTCCCTCCCAGTTCAAGGGTAACCTTTTTGAGGTTGTTCGCACACTGAACGGCGACGTTCCTGCCTACATCGGTGGATCCGGTGAAGCTGACCATGCCAACCTTTCCGTTGTGCGAGAATTCTTCCCCGGCAACCGGTCCCGGCACGTTGACCACGCTCACCGATCCACGGGGGAAACCAGCCCTGTAGATGTCCCTGGCCAGCTCCAGGGCGGTCAGTGGAGTATGCGTGGACGGCTTAAGGACGACAGAGTTGCCTGCCAGCAGGGCGGGAGCCAGTTTCCACACTGCCATAAGGAAGGGGACATTCCAAGGCACTATTGCGCCCACGACGCCCATGGGAACGTTCTGTACTATACCCTTTGATCCGGGATATTCGGGGTGATCGATCTCCCTGTCTGCTGAAAACGCACCTTCCTGGGCAAAGTACCTTATGTGCTCTATCCCGAGCGGTATATCCATGAGGGAACTCTGGCGAATGGTCTTTCCTGTGTTCATGGATTCAAGCATTGAGTAAGTGTCGGACCTTTCCTGCACCAGATCGGCGAGTCTGGAAAGCAGTCTCTTCCTTTCAGCAAGGCCGGTTTTCCCCCATCTGCCAATATATGCATCATGGGCGAGGTCTATTGCCCGCTTCAGTTCCTCCCTGCCAGCGACTATGGCATATCCGATGGTTTTACCGTCAAGCGGGCTCGCCAGTCCTGTCCTTTCCCCTTCAAGAGATTCATCTCCCGCAACAATGTTCGGGTAGGTCTCGAGTTTTATCCTTTCAGTAGCCATAACATCTCTCCAGTGTCTCTCTTACTTCGTCAGTGCCTGCTTCATAAGGGTTCGTGAGCATTCCGGTTGACTCCATGGCGAGCGAAACGAGCGCATCCCTGTTCGATTCCATCTCTTTCCTCCCGATTCCCGCCTCCTTGACAGTGAGGGGCTGGCCTATCCTGGCGAACAGTTTTTTCAGGGATGACTGAAGGTTTCCTTCCCTGAATGAGTCCGGGAATATCCTGTTCAGCCTGTCGTACCTCTCCCTTGAAGCCCTGCTGTTGAGGGCCACAACCTCGGGGAGAAACAGCCCAACGCTGGTTCCGTGCGGTTTCTTGAAGATCGCCCCGAATGCATGACCCAGGGCATGGGCCATCCCGATCTGGGAATTGGAGAAGGAGAGGCCTGCCATGGAAGCACCTATGTGAACCCTGTCCCTGGATTCAATGTCACCATTGCCTTCCACAACCTGAACAAGGCTGCCAAGTATCAGTTCCAGCGCCTTCTCCGAAAGGGCATCGGAGTATGGGTTATTCCATGAACTTGTGTATGATTCTATTGCATGGGTTATCGCGTCCACCGAGGTGCTCACAGTCTGCTGCCTTGGAAGATTGATCACCATTTCCGGATCGAGTATCGCGTAATCCGGCAGTATTTCCGGGGAAGCCAGCTCATTCTTCCTTTTCTCTTCCCTTTCGGAGATCACGGCAGCCCATGAGCATTCCGATCCGGTTCCGCTGGTTGTCGGAACCGCAATAAGCCTGGATTTCTTCCTGAGTCCCAGCGGAGATAGGGGCGTGATGTCGTAAACCTGCAGGTCTGGCTTCTCGTACATTGCAAAAATGATCTTGGCTGCATCCATGGAGGACCCGCCGCCAACTCCGATTATCCAGTCCGGCCGGAATGCATTCACCCCTTCAAGATTTGATTTGATCTGCAGGAAATCAGGTTCAGGGGAGAACCCGGAGAAAACCTTGCTACTGGCATTTTCCGGTAAGCTCTGGATGACCTTTTGCACGATGCCCGAAGCTGCAAGGGTGGAATCTGTGATTATCGCTGCACGTGAGATGCCAATGGTCTGCAGGAAGGAGAGCGAATCTGGGCCATAGACAATCTGCGGGCTCCTGAAATACCACAACCGGGATCACCCTTCGAAAGGTACCATTGTCGCGGTGTTCACCATGTCCTTGGCAGCCTTGGAGAACCTCATGATTTTCATCATGGAACCTTCCAGCTTGAATTTGCCTGTGAGAACCCCCTTTATCGGGTCGATCTCGCTGTGAATCAGCTTAATCCAGTTCGAGTATTTGCCGATGTATCTGAACTCGGATTTGGGTACATCGTCAGGGTTTGCCGAGTAGAGATATTTCCTGCATTCTCCATGGTAGAGATCCAGATAGAGGAAGGAGTCAGTCGGGTTTCCCTCATCCTTCTGTATCACGAAGGTGATATCCCCTTCCCACTTCTTTCCAGAATCCCGGTAAGCTTCGCTTGAATTCAGTTTTTCAACATATTGCCTTGCCCACTCTTCAGAAGGAAATTTTGGCATGCTGAAAGTACCATATACCGGTACATAAACATGCACCTGGAATATCTGCCTTTCTGGAATTTGTCATTGCTTCAGAAGTCATTATTTAGAAGCGACAATTGATCATCTATGAAAGTGCTGGCCATACTTCCGCCATTTCTGCCGATAGACGAAATCGACAGGGCAGTGGGTGCAATATTACCCGGAATAGAGATCAGGACCGACACAGACTTTGAAAGTTCGGAGTGCGAGGTGCTCATTGTAACCACCTTCACACCTGTGGATCCTGCCCTTCTCGGGAAAATGCCCGGACTGAAGTTTATCCAGGTTGCCAGTACCGGATATGACAATGTCCAAATTTCAATCCTGAAGGAGAGGGGGATAAGGTTGTCCAACATTCCCGTTGCCAATAAGGAGAGTGTGGCGGAGCACGTCATTGCATTTGTGCTTGCTTTCCTGAAGAACCTCATTTTCTTCGACAGAACGCTGAGGGAAGGAAACTGGCCTATACTTACCAATTCCAGGGAACTTTCCGGAAAGGTCTTCGGCATAGTGGGCATGGGTGCGATAGGGAAGAGGCTGGCAGAAAGGCTGCTGTACTTCGGCGTCAAAACAGTATACTACGATCCAGTTAGGCTTCCGGAGGTCGAAGAGGAAATGCTGGGTGCCAGGCCACTCGATCTCAACACTCTCCTGAAAGAATCGGACATCGTGTCGATACACATGCCCCTGACTGACAAAACGAGAAACATGTTCGGCCAGGATACATTCTCCATGATGAAGGACGGGGCAATATTCATTAATACCTCAAGGGGGGAAATAGTGGACGAAGCGGCCCTGATCGATGCAATAAAGCGGAAAGGTATACAGGCGGGCCTGGACGTGTATCCACATGAACCGCCTGACTTCACTTCGGAACTTTTCAGGCTGGACAATGTGATCTTTTCGCCCCACATTGCCGGCGTAACAATGGAAAGCCAGAGAAGATTCATAACCGAGACCGTATCCAATGTCCTGAAGTACGTTCAGGGACTCGAACCGCTTTACAGGGTGGTATGACGAAGGGATACGAGGTCTTCGCAAAGGCCATAGAGGAGATGGAACTTCTGCCGGTATTTGGCAATCCAGGGTCTACAGAAATCCCGATGTTAAGATCCGTGAAGAGGTACGTTCTCACACTTCTTGACTCCATCTCCGTCGGCATGGCAGACGGCAGATCACAGTATCTGGGAAAGCCATCCCTGGTGAACCTGCATACCATGCCGGGCGTGGGCCATTCAATGGGCTTCATACATACCGCAAAAATGAACCGTTCACCGGTCATCATTACTTCCGGACAGCAGGACACCAGGCACCAGTTTTATGAACCTCTGCTGAGCCATGATCTGCGATCACTCGTAGGTTCTGCAGTGAAATATTTCTATGAGATAAGAGACGCAGACGATATAGAGCCGGCAATTAAGAGGGCTGCGAGAATTAGCATGGAAGCGCCAAGGGGACCCGTATTCCTTTCCTTCCCTATGAATCTGATGGACGAGGATTCGCTTTACTCTTCCCTCGATTTCTCAATTCCGGGCAACAATCAGGTGGACATGGCTGGGGCGGCAGAGGTGATGCACGAGATAGAAATGTCCCGCAATCCCGCGATCATATTTGGATCTGAAGTGGATGAATACGGTGCGATTGACAGGGCCGCAGAGCTGGTGGAAAGGATCGGAATCCCGGCATATGGGGAGCCACTTTCAAGCAGGTCTCCATATGACACTTCCAGGAATGGTTTTGCCGGAGACCTCCTGCCAGCCTCAACCGCAATAAACGTGCAGTTGCTGCAGCATGATCTCATAGTAATGATTGGCGCGTCCGCCACCCTATACCCATATCTGCCGTCTAAACTTTTTCAGGGAAAGAAGGTGATATACGCTGGACTGAACCCGGACAACCGGTACGGCAGGTGCTACGTAAGCAATCCTAAACTGTTCATAGAAAGACTTCTGGAACTGGCAAACAGGAAAGGGAACACCA
This sequence comes from Thermoplasmata archaeon, assembly GCA_021818715.1. Taxonomy (GTDB): domain Archaea; phylum Thermoplasmatota; class Thermoplasmata; order Thermoplasmatales; family Thermoplasmataceae; genus JACWAH01. The sequence goes on along the minus strand of JAKATN010000026.1, from coordinate 6,628 downwards.
GGGAACCGGAAAGCTTAGGGATAGAAAGCGAGGCAGCAAGGGAAAGAAGGAGGATGGGCATTGGGTACGTTGCCTACAGGATCAGGAAGGAATTCCAGGGCTACACAATTGTGGATGAATCAATATCCAACTCCCCCGCAGTCAGGAGAATCATAGGCTATTCCAGCAGGTCTTACTTTACCGCAAAATCAGGGATGCTGGGATGGGGTATACCGGCCGCGGCTGGAATAGCAATGGAAAATGGCAAGGTTCTGGCCATAATCGGAGACGGGTCACTAATGTATACGATCCAGTCTCTCTACACGCTGAGGAGATATTCCATCCCCCTGAAGATAGTCGTGCTTAACAACGGCGGGTACTCCATACTGAAGAGCTTTTCAAAGAGCTTCTATCCGGAGATGGAGAATGCCGAAATGTTTTCCCCGGCAACCGATATTGAAGGAATTTCGAAGGCATTTGGGGTTGAAGCCAGGAGGGCCGGGCAGGACCTCGAAGAACTCAGGTGGCTGAAGGAAGGCGTGGATCCGAAATTGCTAGTGGTGGATATGGACAGGACGGTACAGAAGCTCTTTCCTTAGGTTGATCAATTCAGCATCATTAATTAATCGAGTGAGTCTTCACGACCATGGCAATTACATTACTGGGCTTTGGGAAGATTGGAAGGGCCATATATCAGGATATGATCTCTCACACCCGGGATACTCAGATAGATGTTTACGATCCATTCGGACGGTTTCCCGAACAGGCCCCTTCAAGGGTGAAATTCCACGCGAAGGATCCGTTTACCGGCACAAACAGGAAAGAAATCTTCAGGAAAGGCAGCGTCATAGTCTCGGCGCTTCCGGCACATCTCAGGGAGGAACTTTTCCTATACGCAGAGAGTAACGGCAGCCGGCTGGTGGATATAACATTCGGAAATGATCCAATCACAAAGGAAAAACTTTCGTCAAGAGGAGATTTCATCATCATACCAGACGCCGGCCTTGCACCCGGGATCAGCAATTTGCTTGTGGGGCATCTCGCCAGCAAGTTTGAAAAAGTGGAAAGCATCAGGATATTTGTTGGAGGGGTGCCTGACAGGCAGATTCCCCCGCTGAATTATAAGGTAGTATTCTCAATGGACAGTGTGATTGATGAGTATACGAATCCATGCACTATAATTTCAGGCGGCCGGAAAAAAGTGGTAGAGGCTCTGACAGGTCTGGAGGATGTTGAATTTGCCGGGAAAAAGTACGAGGCCTTCTTTACCGATGGTCTCAGGACACTTGTCCATACGATGAGCAGTGTGGAGAACATGTTCGAGAAGACCGTCCGCTACAGGGGGCACTGCGAGAGGGTCAGACTCCTCAGGGATCTGGGATTCTTTTCGGCTGAGAAGATCGAAATTGACGGATCAGGAGTTTCTCCACGCAGCATAAGCGAAGCTGTGCTCGAGAAGGCACTGGGTAATCCGGAATGCGGTGACACCGTCCTTTTAAGAGTGATAGCGGAGGGCAGGGAAAACGGGAAGATGAAAAAATACACCGCAGAGATGATTGATTCATCCCCGGCCGGGAGCGAACTCACCTCCATGGCAAGGACAACTGCATTCCCCGCCTCCATACTCACTCTTATGCTCCACAATGATACTGGAAAACTCGGGAAACTGTCAGGCTACGTGCCTGTGGAAAACATTGGCTACGATCTACGTGCTTTTCAGTCAATATCAGGCGAACTGGCGAAAAGAGGAATAAACATTTCAATCAGCTAACACAGATGTCAGATGGAACCTGAACATATTGAAGACCATGATGCCCAAAATATTTTTAAATGGATTTTGATATTCAAATCAGCGGCCGGCGCATAAACAGCACAATGAGTCAGGGCAAATCAGTAAACTTCATATAGTTGAACAGTTTTAAACCCTGTGACTGCAATAACACTGGACTATCTAAAAAACCTGTTCCTGAAAGCAATTTCAGTTCCTACAGGATTGACGTCCACCGAAACAACTCTCCTTTTCATCGCTCTTCTTGCCATTGGCATTGCCCTTATGTTCCGGGGAAATGAATCCTGGAAAGTGGTATTCACTGCTGCCGGACTGTACCTTGGCGGATATTTTTCATACAATGTGGTTAACTATCTGGGCTACACTGCATTTCCAATCCTTATAATCGTAGCAATAGGTGCGATAATTGGCGCGATAGTCCTTACACTGGCCATCAGGATTGGGCTTTCGCTGGGATTCGCTTACCTGGTTTATCTGGTCGGCATCGATCTCCTCGGCATCTCTCTCTACTATGCGATCGGAGCGGCCGTTGTCGGATTCGTGGTAGCCTACCTTCTCTACAAGGATTTTGTGCACGTCATTTCCGGCATCGTTGGTGCCTTCGCAGCATACTTTGCGATGACAAAGCTCGGGATATCCCAGCTTTATTCGGAATCGGCAGTTGCATTCCTGTACGTCGTTGGCGTTGCACTGCAGGAATGGGAAAGGAGGCGCAAGAAAAGCCTTGGAAAACGCCTGAAGGAAGAAAAGGAAGAAGAAAGGGCTGTGAAAGACTGAAACACGAAGTATGGGTCCGGTGTCCAGAATAGATGGATGAGTTAGCTGAAAGGTGAGGTTTATGAAAATATCAATGCTTCTTGGCGGAATATTTTACCTGTTACGTGGCCTTCTGCTCGTTTCCCCGTTAATACTGCTGAGCGCGGTTGGGTATTTCCTTCCAGGCTCCATCAGCATTTCGTCGACTGCGCTTGCCTCGCAGGAACCGGTATGGGTGCTTGCAGCGGCAGCTATTGTACTGGCATTCATTGAGGAACATTATTTCAGAGACCGGGAATATGAAGCCTTCACTCTATCGTTGATCGGAACCGTGATAGTATTCTTGATTACGTACTTCGCATACGTTGACAACCTTTCCGGAATGAGGTACGCCGGCTATGCCCTCTTTTTCATGGGAATACTGGATTTCGCTCTCGGACTGGAATATCATAAACCCGGTCATGTGGGAAGAAAAAAGATAAGGAACAAGAAAGGAAAAACCGCCGCGTCCATCAGTGCAGCTGATTCGAGGAAGCAGCCCGCACAGGCTCGCACATCCTTGCAGCAGGCAAGCGAGACCTCCCGGAAGGATGACTGAGCGGGTAAATCCATTCTTTAAACCTATCCTTTAAAAATGAAAGTTACGTCCTTTTCCAAAACATAGTTTTTCCGCAGGCCCTATAGGGTTTATTCAATTTCACTGCCCTTCTCTGGAAATGCCGTCTCCCATCTGTTCAAGTGTTCTTCATCCCGCATCATCTGGAAAGTGGCGGAGAAACACAATTAATGGCCTTAAAGGCACGATTCATAAATCTTCCCGCTCGTGGCCGGCATTCTGGATCAAAAGTATATATAATTGCACACCGTAACGTTTTTGTGTTTAAGAATTACAAACAAATATTCGTAATAGTAATCGCTATAGTTCTACTTTCGAGCGGCGCAATGTTAATGGCTCCTTCCGGCGATTCTGGTCATAAACAATCACACACCGCAGTTAACTTTCCGTTCGCGCAGCTTGCAGAATTTTTCATAATCAATAATTTGTCCGCACCAACCTCCGCAAATTTTTCTGAGCACATTGTTGTGAACAGCTCACAATTTTCCGGGTTTGAAAACAGCAATCTCTCAAACATCCTTTTCACGGTGTTTGGTGGAGCAGTTGTGCCATCATGGCTTCAGTCTGGAAACAGCAACACAGATAACAACACCTCCTACTGGTTGAGAATTAACACTTCCATCCCTGCCCATAGTTTAATGGCACTGTTCATGGATGCCGCTCCGCTGGGCGACAACATCCTGAACAACTATTCGATTGGGGAAGCACCGCAACTCTCTGGCGTCTATGGTCAGTACGATGACGGGTCGCACATATTCAATTTCTATGACAACTTTGCCGGAACAAAACTGAACGCATCAAAATGGACAAGCAATCCAGGTTCAAACTACGCAGTGGATAACGGAATAAAATTTACGAAGGCTGACTCTTACATAACTTCAAATATGCAATTTGCGCCTTCCGGTTATGTTGAAGCCTATGGATTAATGAATTCCCCCGCCACGAATAACAGCAACAGCTATGACCTCGGTGGCGTAGGATTTGGAAGTAATGGGTTGGATTACACATCCCCTGTCGTAACTTCCGGTTGGGCAGAAGGCTATACGAACGGGCCAGGATTGACTTTTTACGACGGCACCGGTCCATACCAGTACAATTATTCAAAGTCAATCAACATGAGCAGATACCATACCTTTGGGGTTGGGTTCATAAACTATTCCTATACCACGGGTATCGTTGACAACGTAATTCAGAACTCCTCCAGCAGGTCGTACCTGATTTCCAGCGGGGGGCTGAATATCACACTTGGTTTCCAGGCAAACGATTATCCGACTGTTAACAACTTCAGATACATCTTCGAGTTTAACTCAACATCAAAGGGAACTAACCTGCCATTCAGTTTCCAATCCTACAAGGTATCCTTCAGGGAGAGCGGATTGCCAGCAGATTCACTTTGGGGAATAACCATGCTCGATTCGCTCGGGCTGCCTGGCAATGGAGGGTTAACACTGTCTGAATATTACAACTTCTCCCTCCCGGACGGGAAGTACAATTTCACAGTACAGTCTGGGGAAGCGAATTATATGGCAGTCAGCAAATCTGGCAACTTCACCATCAACGGCAATTCCATTTTAATCAATGTTTCATTTGAACCTGTCACATTCACGGCAGTTTTTCAAGCAACTGGTCTGCCAAGGGGTACCAATTGGTCTGTGGAAGTTTATGGCGCATCTCTGAACAAGACCACCTTCTATTCAATAACGCCATATATCAACGTATCACTGATGAACGGATCCTACACTGCGATGGAAAATGTGACTCAAAACGGGTATATCCCGCTGCCCAACTACGAAACTTTCTCCATATTCGGTTACACACATTACGACCAGGTAACTTACGAGTCTCCGGCTAATGCATCCTACATAAGACCTATTAGCTCTTTCAATCCATATCTCAAGGAGCAGTACAACGGGTACAACTTCATGGCAGCCGGGTACAATATGACCTCGTCTATTTCTATAGTTCCGAACAGCAACATCCTATTTGTCACTATGTTTGACGTCGGCGTGGTCATATCGTACAACATAACCACCGGAACTTACCTTAAAAGCATAATGCTTGGGTCTTCATCACATCCGATATCCAGCTATTATGATCCTGCTGATGGTTACCTATATGTTGCGAACTCTGGCACAGGCAACCTGACAGTAATAAATCCAAAGACGATGACAATAGTCTCCAATGTCACCCTGTTTGCTCTTCTCGGTTCAGGATTTAGCGTGGTTCAATCACCACAGTCTGATTTGCTCTATGCGTTTGGCTATAACAATACAAACAACAGCAAGGCAACGGCTTACGTATTGCAGCCATCCGGTAAAATAATCAAGGAGGTGAATTTCACACAGCTTAATCCGCAGTTCTACGGCGGGCCTATTCCCCTCGCCCTATCTCCGCCGGTTTACGGGCAGAACATTCTGGTTGCCAATGGAAGCGGCATCATGGTGCTTAACACATCCAACGGGGGCGAGAGCTATTACCCTGCGCCCACATCCTATTTACCGGCCATGCTTGCTCCATATGGAGGATTATCCGCGGATTACCTTGTAAGCAACGAAAATGGGAGCAGCAATCTGATGTTCGATGCAAAAGATTTCAGCTACCTGCCCGGGCCAGACATACCCGGGATGATCAATTCGTGGCTCACTGACCCCGCCAACGGATATCTGTATCTGGGCACTACATCGGACATTCCGGCATATACGGGAAACATCACCGTTGTTTCGCCATCTAACGGAACCATACTTTCATCTGTATTCGCAACGGCCGCCCCCATGTATTTGGATTTCAGCATGCAAAACCAGACTCTGTTCTCTCTGGATTTCATCTCGCCAGGTAACGTTATCCACACCTATTCCGTCACCAAGGCTTTCACCATCTCCTTCACAGAAAGTGGGCTCCCTTCAGGGACGGACTGGTATGTGAACATTACAGGGCAAGTGCCTTCTGGCCCTATACAGGCCGGTGCCACATATTCTCTATCTCTTGTAAACCAGACGTATTCCTACAGCATCGGCACCAGCGACTTGACTTACAAGGCATCAGCCGGAACCTTTACTGCAGACTCTTCTAAGACAATCGCGGTAAAATTCACTCTGGAAGAGTACCAGGTAACATTCGTAGAAACCGGTCTTCCATCCGGCACCACCTGGAGTTTTACTGTGAATGGCATTCAGCATAACGTAAGCGGAACGCAATTTACGCTGTCTCTGACCAATGGCACTTATAATTATACAATCACTTCGATGAACGGATACACGATTTCCAACCAAACTGGGAACATTACTGTGAATGGTTCCTCCGCATCAGTGAATGTGAGGTTCTCCCCTGTTTCCTCAGTCTCGTATACTCTTTACATAGAGATCGGCATAGCTGCTGCGGTGATTGCCATTGGTGCAGGCCTGTTCATGTGGAGGAGATCGCAGCACAAACCATGATCTCTCAGATATTTTATTGTTCAATTCATTTATAAATTTTTTAAATTCTAATTA
>JAKATN010000025.1 GCA_021818715.1 Thermoplasmata archaeon | reverse complement strand
GGAAGTAATACCATAAAATACAGGATTACATACAGTGCAGCCGGTGATTTAACTGAAGCTGATTGTCTGCTGCGCTCTGCCATACGCGAATGCACCCCTCCATATAGGCCATATAGCCGGGGCTTACCTGCCAGGCGATGTATATGTCCGGTATAGGAGAATGTTGGGCGATGACGTTCTCTTTATCTGCGGCAGCGACGAGTACGGAACTCCGATAAGTATCGCAGCAGACAGGAACGGTGTGCCTCCCAAGGAAATAGCTGACAGGTATCATGCTGAGCATGAGCGATCTTTCCGATCGATGAACATTGAATTTGACATATTCTCGCGCACCACATATCCTGAGCATACGGAACTGGTGCATGACATCTTCCTGAGACTGCACAACCAGGGCTTCCTTGATGAACGTACTATGGTCTCCCCGTACTGCAAGACCTGCAGGAGATTTCTTCCGGACAGGTATGTGGAAGGCATATGCCCGTATTGTGGATATGAGAGGGCCAGGGGGGACCAGTGCGATCACTGTGGTAAAACACTGGATCCGGCTGAACTGAAGTCGCCCAGATGCGTCATCTCAGGTGATGAGCCTGAATTCAGGGAAACGAAGCATCTGTTCTTCAGGCTGAGCCAGTTCAGCACAAAACTCGGGGAGTACATCTCGAAGAAGGAATGGTGGAGGCAGAGCGTCCGGGCTTTCTCGCTCTCCTACATCGGGGAGGGGCTCAAGGATCGCCCGGTGACAAGGGACCTGGAGTGGGGGGTTACGGTTCCGCTTCCTGGATACGAGAACAAGAGGATTTATGTGTGGTTTGAAGCCCTGATGGGCTATATTTCCGCCTCGATTGTACTCTCCAGAATAAGAGGGGACAATGAATTATGGAGGAGATACTGGTCTGATCCCGAGACCCTTTCATACTATTTCCTGGGCAAGGACAACATAATCTTCCACTCGGTGATCTGGCCTGCAATCCTGATGGCGGATGGCCGCTTCGTCCTTCCATACGACATCCCTGCAAACGAGAACCTGAGGATGAACGGTCAGTACTTCTCGAAGAGCAGGGGAATAGGGATATCCGTTGACGATGCCCTTTCTCTCGTGCCCGCGGAGTATCTCAGGTACTATGTGGCATCGATCCTTCCTGATACCGGCGATTCGGACTTCTCGCTTGCTGATCTGCAGGACAAGGTCAATTCCGAGCTCATCAGCAAGTACGGGAACTACATAAACCGGCTCACTTCCTTCATCTCATCCAACAAACTGGAAATCCCTGCCAAAGCGGGACCCGGCTTCAGTGAATCCATAGAATATGCCTCCGAATTCCTGAACGAATACAGGAAACTGATGGATTCAATCGAAATTAAGAAGGCCATAAGGCGCTGGGTAGACTTTGTCCAGGCAGGCAATTCCCTGTTCAACAAACTCCAGCCATGGAAAACTATCAAGGATGACAGGGGGAAGTGCGCCTCCGATCTTTTCCTCCTCACCTGCATTGCAGGCATAATGACTGTCACTTTGAGCCCGTTCCTTCCGGCTTCCACTGAAAGGATCTGGAAGACTCTCGGTTCGAGAGAAACAATGGCCATGGAGACTGCAGCAAAAATAGTTGAGGGAAAGGTGCACTTCAGGCCTGTCCATGAAAAGATCCCGTTCGAACCTCTGTCCATTGACCTGCGTGGGCCAAATTCCCTTGATCTCGTGGTTGCCAGGGTGCTGGATGCGAGGGAACATCCTGATGCGGACAGGCTTTTGATACTCAGGGTCTCTCTGGGATCGGAGGAGCGCCAGATTGTGGCCGGGCTCAGGAAATTCTACGCACCTTCAGATCTCAAGGGCAGGCGGATTATAATCGTGGCGAACCTGAAAAAATCAAAGATCAGGGGGGAGGAGTCAAACGGCATGCTTCTTGCCGCTGACGACGGCACCAGATCAAGGATACTCGAGCCCGCCGGGAACGTGCCGGAAGGCACCCGGGTTACGATTGGACAATACTCCTACAATGGTTCAGGCACAATCGAAATTTCAGACCTGTCCGGATATTCTCTGCGGGTGGGATTATACGGATCAGGAAAGGCAGCAACCGCGACCATAGACGGGAACACTGAGATACTCATTGCCGGCGGCGATCCGGTGGTGCCGGACGGCGACTTACCAGAGGGTTCCCCGATACATTAGGAAAATATGAGGGCTCAGTGCCTGATGCCCTGGTAACCCTTTCAATGAAAACCAGAAATATTCGCAATAGGGAACACTTTTGGCTATATCCATTTCTATGCCGGCGTGCAGGGCCAGAACCAAAATAGAGGGAATCTTCCTGCATTGGATCTGGGTCCAAAACTTGCTGTCAGCGTGAATAGCCTCACCCCGAATCCTTCGGTTGAAAACAATACGACCATAACACTTCAGGTATTCGGGCTGCTCCCGCATAGGGTAAGCCTGTTCCAGACCGTTTACACCAATTTCTCCGGCTTGAACTGCAGCGATAATGGTTATGACATTCAGTTGCTGAACATAACGGTTATTGGCGATTCAGAAACCGTATTTCTGTCCCCGCTGTTCCTGAGCGTCGCTGAAGCATGGCAGATTGCCGTAGATGCTGCTGAGGATGGACTAAGCACCATAAGGGAAGAAACGATCATCAGTATGGCGAACTGCAGGGAAAGCAATCTTTTGAGGAATCTGGATCTGCTTATCATGGTTTCACGTCCGTGAAATTGATGATGAATGTGGATGTTACGGGTACATACAGGCCTTCAAGCGTAACGGTCAGTTCAAAAACGTACGGGGTGTTGTACTGCATGGGGTAGTAAAGAATCGCTGTAGATGACCAGTTGACATCGAATTGATAAGCCGTGCTGCTGTTAAGGCCGGTTCCGTTGTTCAGGGTGAGTAGTGCATACTGTGATCTGACCACTAGAGTGGTGGCATTGACATGGTCGGTGACCATAGGGAACATGCCTGAATAACCGGGAAGATTGTTGTGGGGGGATATGTTAAGCTCATCAGGATTCGGGTTGAGGTAAGTGTAACCCGTGACGTTCACCACAAAACCAAGGGTATAAGCTGTGGGCAAGTAGTCAGCCTCAAACTCAACGTTCATGTGAGATTCTGGATATCCCTTCTGATCCATGGTTGAATTTGCATAGATCCATCCGTAGTATATGGAACCGGTCGAGTGCAGGTACATCCAGCCTGCTGAGGGATCGCTGTTTGAAAAATAGCCAGTCCAGTTGTATGCCGTCGTTGCATTGGTGGCGGTTATTACCGGCAGGCTGACAGCATTCCTGGGCATAAGGAAATAGTATGTCGGGGCAACTATTACAATGGCAAGCAGTATTGCTATGACAACTGCCTTATGCTTCCTGATTGCTGCGAGCATCATGAAAGAAACATTTGTGCGTATATCTATCTTACTTTGATGTTGGTTGCCCAATAGCTAAAAACTAGCTTCAGCAGATTTTGAAGAGAGCGGAAAGATTATCAGGGCTTTCCAATCCACGTTTAAGAGGGGCGATGCTTTCAACCCGCTTGCGACCCTGGAGATTGCTTAAGTACTACTATCAGCAATAATCCCGGCAGTAAGAGAAGAAGTGGCTTCGCCGCATTTATTGACGAGGTTGTACATGATTACAAAGATATAGATATCAGTAATACTGAAAAATTACGCCACACACAAGCGATACGGCTAGTGGCTGAAGGATCACACATTGGCGCACTTCCACTTACCGCATCTCCCAGCTGGATAAACCAAGTGGACAACTGGTTCTCCATATTTTTGTGTCTGTAGTGAAAGGCTATGCCGATAAATACAATACCCATCCATGCCGTTCAAGTTGAACAAGAGAGAAGTGAAAGGATCACGGATAGGGGATGCTTTCGTAAACTTACGCGATCAAGCACTAGGAAAGGTAAACGGCAGGGAGCTTCTTTAGGACTTAACAACAGCAAGTTGGGCGCTGTTAAAGGCGTTTAATAATCTACAGATATCTTCAACGGGTTGCAGCATACCTTAACTGCCTTAAAGCGCAGCTTTGTCAGAGAGCAGCTATGAAGGTGTTTTTCCTTGAGATGTGGGACATAAAAAGGTTGGGATCTATCCAACCCTCTTTCTCAGTTTTTCATATATTTCAAGGGTTTCAAGCCCCTTGGAAATGCCCCGGGTGATGTCAGGCCCCTCTACCTTTTTAAGTTTGGCCTTCATCTGATCTACCCTGCCGAGGCCAAGAAGCGGGACAGAAATCTGAACTCCGTTCGACGCATATCCGCTCCCCTCGAACACCTTTCTCAGGTAGCTCACGATATCCTCGAACTGGTCGAACATGTATGCCCTTGACTCGGGGTTGCGCATCAGAGGCACAACAGCGGCCGGGGCGTCCTGTTTCTTGATCTTTCCTTCCATCAGCATCTCCATGATTTTATCATGGTTGATTTTGCCGTCGACCCAGCCAAAAGCAGTAATCAGCCTGTTCCTGTCCTCATCCAGGGTGGCCTTTTCGTATACAGCCAGCAGGTCGTCAAGGTTCTTGCTTGTTCTCGCCTTTGACAGGGCAACCGCTGCCCTGATGTCCGGATCAAGCGAGAAGTAATCCCCGAAATGCTTTGCCTGGTCCTTCGAGTATTCCATGTCGAAGAGTGCAAGGGTCTCCATTGCGGTATTCCTGGCGATGGTGATCGTTTTCGACTCACCCTTCTTCTTTTCGCCAAGCAATTTCAGCAACCTCCTCAGAACTTCCACGGTATGATCCCTGAATTTCCCGTTTTCACTGAGTATCAGGCTGAGGGAACTCAGGTTCGTCGCCACCAGGTTGACTGCCGGGGTCGTAACCCTGCCTGTGAGAGAGTCGATAATCCGGAAAAACTCCTCCTGGGATATATCACCCCTGATGAAGAATGAGTTTGCGTCACTCAAAATTTCCGCAATGTCAATGTCAGATATCTCCCCGACAATGCTTCCCAGCCTTGCGTAGTGATCGGCGGGGTACCTGGTCCTGAAAAAGCCGGAAGCATCGGAATTGAGCTTGAGGAAATCCTTTGCAGAGATTTTTTCCTGCTTCTTCTCCATCAGCAGCCTCTCCTGCTTGCCCTTCCTCTTAACTATGACGGGAATGGGCCAGAGCTGGTCAGTGGAGCTGCCGTCGAGCAGGTACTGGGACTGGTCAAGAATCAGTGAATCTCCTCCTCCTTTTACCGTGATGAGCGGATATCCCATCTTTCCAAGCCACTTCTCTGTGGTCCGCACAACGGGGAGACCAGATGCTTCCTCAATATGCTGCCAGAAGTTCAGTCCTTCCGCATTGGAATACTTGAAATCAGAAAGGTATTTGGCTATGCCCTTCCTGAATTTCTCATGGCCAACGTACTGCTCCATCATCCTGAGTATGCTTCCACCCTTTCCGTAGCTTATTTCGTCAAAAATCTGCTGGATCTCGCTGGGGTCTTTAACTTCGACCTGTATCGGGTGGGAACTCTTCAGGGCATCCCCGCCCATAGCCCACAGTGTCTCACCCTGGTAGAATGCCTTCCAGACTTCAAATTCTGGGTAAATTGTGTCGACGCACAGGTAAGACATGAAGGTGGCGAAGCTCTCATTCAGCCATAGGTCATTCCACCATTTCATGGTAACCAGGTCACCAAACCACTGGTGGGCGATTTCATGTGCTATCACTTCGGCAACCCTGATCCTTGTCTCAGTATCCGATGATTCGTTTGTGAGGAGCACCACTTCCCTAAAAGTGATTGCACCCCAGTTTTCCATTGCACCTGCTGCAAAATCCGGAACAGAGATAAGGTGCATCTTTGGAAGCGCATAGGGTATCTCAAAGTATTTTTCATAGAACTGGATGACTTTTATTGCAGTATCGATGGGAAAATCATCGCTCTTCAGGTCGTTGCCCGGCACGGAAAGAATGATTTCCCTGTTGCCGAGCTTCTTTGATTTGGAGGTGAACTTCCCAACCCCCAGATAGAGAAGATAGGTCGACATTCTAGGCGTATCCTCGAACTGGACTTCCTTAGATTCGCCCACGACTTTCTCATCCCTGACCGGCATGTTGGATATTGCCGTGAGTCCCTTACCAATCCTGAGCTTGAGAGAAAATACTGCCTTGTACGACGGATCATCAATGCATGGGATCATATCCCTTGCAGAATTCGGCTCAAACTGTGTGGTGAGAATTTCCTCATCGCCTCTTCCGGCCCTGTAGAGCCCCTGCAGACCTTCTGAATATCTGTTCGTGAATTCTATATCGAGCTTCTTACCGGATTCTATCCTGCCAGCGATCTTTGCCTTCCATTTCTCCCTGTCGTGCGTGAACTTGAACTTGTTACCGCCCTGCGATATTGAATTAATTGTGAGCCCTTTTGCATCAATCTGCAGATTTTCTGCATCCCCTTTGAGTGTGATGGAAACCTTCCCCTGGTACTCTTCCTTCCCCCTGTTCAGATCAAGAAAAATATCATACCTCTCTACAGTAAAATTCATAGCTGTGTATTGGAATAGCTATTAAAAACTTGATCCAGAAATACCCGAGAATAGTTCCATTCCTGTTGCGCCCTCCTGGCTCCCGTATCATACTACTTAAGCATGGGGGAAATTATGAACATACATAATGGGAAGTCAGGGAATGCATACGAGGATTTTCGACTGGAAAGGGAAAAACCCGGAGACGAAGGACCTGAATGAACTGAGGGAAATACTTCAAAACGATGGATGCGTGGTATTTCCCACGGAAACCGTGTTCGGGATCGGGGCCAATGCGCTCTCTGATGCTGCCTGTGGCAGGATTTTCTCCATAAAAGGGAGGCCCGCGGACAACCCTCTCATAGTGCATGTATCCTCCTTCGATATGATCGACAGAATTGCCTATCTGGATACTGCCATAAAGAAGAAGCTGTCCATATTCTGGCCTGGCCCGCTCACGGCAATTCTCAGGAACAGGAATGCTTCGAGAACCGCAACCGCCGGTCTTGACACTGTGGGTATCAGGATGCCCCGTCATCATCAGGCGAGAGCTCTGATCGAATCTTCAGGCATGCCCATAGCTGCTCCGTCTGCCAACCTGGCTTCCAGACCCAGTATAACGAGGAACTCTGACGCAATAAAAGAATTCACTGGAAAGGTGGAAGCCATTATACTGGGTGAGGAACCGATCTTTGGCCTGGAATCCACGGTTATCGATCCGCGGCCGACACCTGCAGTAATCCTCAGATCAGGTTCTTACACAAAGGAAGACCTGGAGCCCGTATTTCCAGGCATAGAGTTGTTCTCGGGAAAGTTGGAGAGACCGCCAACTCCCGGGATGAAGTACAGGCATTATTCCCCCAGGAAAACGCTTTTCCTTGTCAGGGATATTGGGAGATTTGTCTCCATTGCCAGGTCTATGGATTCCAAATCCGTGCCCATTTGCACGGAAGAGATCGGGAAAGCCATCGGCAGGGATTTCATTTCCCTTGGAAACGGGGAGGATATGAGAACCGTCGCAAGGAACCTCTTCGCAGCGCTGAATGCCTTCGACAGTTCCCAATTTGAGGTGGCTTACATACATGGGTTCCCGGAAACGGGGATTGGTGTGACGATAATGAACAGGATAACCAAGGCATCCACTGAAATTTGATCTGGTGAGAGGTTTATAATCCCATTGCAATTGTACAGGCATGCCTAGGGTTGCAGTCATAATGGGCAGCAGGAATGACTATGAACATCTCAAAGATGCGGTTGATACGCTGAAGAGTTTCGGTGTGGAAGCCGAAGCCAGGGTTGTTTCAGCGCATCGGACCCCTAAATTCATGATGGATTATGCCGAGAATGCGGAGAAGAACGGCATTGAGGTTATCATAGCCGCTGCTGGAGGCGCTGCGCATCTTCCCGGCATGGTGGCTTCATGCACTGCCATCCCGGTTATTGGAGTCCCAGTTCCATCAAAAAACCTGAACGGGATTGATTCGCTGCTATCCATAGTCCAGATGCCGAAGGGCATCCCTGTTGCCACGGTTGCCATAGGCAACTCCTTAAATGCGGCACTTCTGGCAATAAGGATACTCTCCGTTAAATACATTGATTTGAGGGACAAGATGAAAGCCTACATGGAAAGGCAGACATCCGAGGTTTTGAAGGACAGAATTCCATGAAGATAGGCATTATGGGTTCAGGCCAGCTGGGCTGGATGCTGATATTGGAGGGAAGAAAATTTGGGTTCGAATTCAATGTCTTTGATGAATCCAGTGGCCCTGCAGCCCGGATAGCCGATCGTTTTTACGGGCCGGAGGAAGCGGACGAATTTGTCCGTGACTCCGATGTTGTGACATTCGAGTTTGAGAACGTTCCAATGGAAACGCTTGAGCTTGCGGATTCCGAGAACAAGCTGAGGCCTGGCCTTGAGTCCATCAGGATCAAGAAGAGAAGGTCGCTGGAAAAGAGATTCCTGAATGATAGGGGGTTTCCCATAGCAAAGTTCAGGACTGCCGGGAGTTTCGGGAGCGCCCTGGAGATTGCGAGGGAGTTCGGCAATGCCGTGATAAAGACTTCCGAGAGCGGATATGATGGAAAGGGGCAGGCTGTCGTGAAGGACGGCGTCCTTCAGGGGGATCCACTTCCCGACCAGGAGTTTGTCGTAGAGAAATACGTCAATTTTGTCTATGAATGTTCGGTGATTTCCACAAGGGACGTTTCCGGCCGTATATTTTCTTTCCCCCCTTCCCTGAACTACAATTTCATGGGGAAACTGAGAAATTCATATTCGCCCATAAGGGCGAAGAGACCTGGTGAAATTGCCGCAAAGCTGCTCGACGAACTGGATTACGTGGGAACAATGGGCATTGAATTCTTCTATGACGGCAGTGATTTCCTGATCAACGAATTTGCCCCACGTGTACATAACGGGGGCCATCATACCCTGATGGGCTTCTCGGCATCACAGTTCTCCCAGCATATCCTGGCCGTGGCCGGATACCCGATAAGCCAGCCAAGGCAGTACATCCCTGCCGGGATAGTGAATGTGGTAGGCATCGATATAACTGAGGAACTTACCAGAAACATACAGTCCATTCCGGAATCCGTGGTATACAATTATGGAAAGCCTGCCAGAAAGGGGAGAAAGGTGGGACATGTCAACCTGACTGACCGGTCTCTGGAGGGTTTGAAGGAAAAAATTGGCACGGTTGAAGACATAGTTTACGCCGGGTCGCCTGAGAGTTATTTCTAGATCCCGGCAACGCGGACCTGCAGATCCCTGAGTTCACCGTCACCAGGCGACATCTCGAGTGCGAGTTCAAGGGTTTTCTCTGCATCGCGCCTGGATTTCATCTTTATCAGGGTTTCAATCCTTTTCTTGAGATAGAATGTATTCGACGGTGAGAGCCGTATGAGAGAATCAAGGTCACTCAATGCATTGCTGTTGTCTCCGATCTCGTCGTACAGCTTGTATCTCCTGAACAGGAATATCTGGTCTGCACTGTTTAGGCTCACTGCCCTAGAGTAGTCCTTCAATGCCAGATCAATCTGTTTCCTCCTGTAATAGACGTTTCCCCTGTTGTAATAGTAGTCAGGAACATCATCTTCCAGCGAAATTGCCTTCTCGAAATTAGAGAGAGCGCCGTCCAGATCGCCCATGTCCTCAAGGACCGATCCGAGGGCATTCCTGAAATCAGCATTATCCGGATTCATCTCGACCGCCTTCGTGTAGTCGGCAGCGGATTCCCTGTACATCTTCATCGAGTAATATGCCAGACCCCTGTTGTAATAGTAGTCAGGATCATTTCCTATTATCTTTATTGCCCTCGTGAACTCCTTTATGGCTTCAGCGTAGTTCTTGAGGTTGAAGAAGGAAATGCCCCTTTCGTTATAATCATCAGCCTGATCTGTCTTGTCCTTTGGGAACGGGATTTGAGCCATCGATCTACAATGAGGTGCCTTATTTGAATGTTGTTTAGCATCTCAACGGAAAATTCATGGTTCCTGCCTGACGATCACTTTCACTGATACCTGTCAAGGCCGCCGTTCTTCCTGCCTGAAATCAGCTTTTGGTATGTGCTCCACTCCGTCCTCACGATCCCTGAAATGTCCCTTCCGGTCAATACAGAGTGCCTGAGGAATGCAACAGTTCTCGGATCCGACGGGTATCCTGAACCGAAATCTCCAAATTCCATGTGCAGGTCATTGATCATTCTGTCCCGGGTAACCTTGCTGACTATCGATGCTGCCATGACTGCCGGATAAGTGGAATCCGCCCGGTGCCTGCTGATGACTTTTTTCCCGGTATCCTCCGTCAGCCTTCTCTGGAGCCGTAGTTCATCGGTGTCAAATGAATCAATATACACAACGCTGTCGGCGTATGCCAGAAGATCGACTACCGCCGCATACTCAATTTCATTCAGGGAGATGCGTTTCATATCACGGTTCAGCAGTTCAGGTTCCAGTATCTTTGTGTGGATACTGCAAGCCAACTCCTGTATCTTCGCAAAGAGCTCTTCCCTTCTCTGGGGCGAGAGAAGTTTTGAGTCCCTTACCCCAATCAACCTGAAAGCGTGCGGATCGCCGCAGACTATGGATATCACCATGGGCCCGAGAACCGGACCTCGCCCTGCCTCATCAATTCCGCATTCTCTGCCTATTTCCTCATCCATCGGCCTGAAGGAAATGGTTAAAGCCCAAATGAGCTTTTGGTGTGTGGAACGTGAGATCACCTTCAGGAACGTTAGAAAAGTGTTCGGCCAGAAGGAGGCTCTTGCGGGTATTGATATTACCTTCAGACCTTTTGAGATTCATTCCATCCTGGGCCCTAACGGTTCAGGAAAGACGACGATGCTCAGGATAATAGGGGGGCTGTCCTCCCAGACTTCCGGAGACGTGAGTGTGCTCGGATTCTCCCCCATGGCGCAGAAAGCAGAGATCCGGAAGATATGCGGGTTTGTCGAAGAAAACCCTTCTATCTACAACTCTATGACGTTGCGTGAATACGTTGGATTCCTGATCTCCATGAGGGGACTCGAATTCGATGTGGCCTGGAAGAGAGCCGAGTCTCTGATAAGTGGTTTTTCACTGGGTGAATACTATGACAGCCTCATAGGGTCTTTCTCCTTCGGAACGAGGCAGAAGGCTGCCATTGTTGGATCCCTGATCCATGATCCGAAGGTCATTGTCATGGACGAAGCATACAAGGGATTGGATCCGCACTCCTTCACCCTTCTGAAGCGCCTGCTCAAATCATTCTCCCAGGAAGGCAGGATTGTTATTTTTTCCACGCACATACTGGAAATTGCGGAGTCGCTTTGCGACAGGATGTCCATTCTCTACAACGGCAGGATAATATTTTCAGACAGCGTTTCATCCTTCAGCAGGCTGGCATCAGAAGAGGGCCTT
Source organism: Thermoplasmata archaeon (assembly GCA_021818715.1). Lineage (GTDB taxonomy): Archaea > Thermoplasmatota > Thermoplasmata > Thermoplasmatales > Thermoplasmataceae > JACWAH01. The sequence goes on along the minus strand of JAKATN010000025.1, from coordinate 4,276 downwards.
TCCGGGGAGGACATGTTCATAAGACTGACGGGTGGATCTGACATGTCCTCGGTGCAGGAGGATGTCATGAGGAATTTCAATGACTCGGGGAATTGAGACAAGGATAGCCACCCAGGTGATGATGGAGCAGCGTTATCTCTCCCTGAAGGGATACATGGGACACAGGAAGGATGGAAGAAAGGCTGCATTAATCGACGGCAGGATCTTAAGGAGGTATGTCCGCGTAAATTACATTGTTTCTGTCATTTCATTCACTTCTATTTCGATTCTCATATTTTTGTTCAAAACCGACGGGAATTATGGTCCGGCGAGCCTTTCCGGCATTACATTCCTCGCAATGGTTTATTCTTTCTTCATTTCCATATACAACTCCCTCCTCCTGTACAACTCAGTGATGGACAACGGGCTCCTCAAACCAGTTGAAGCAATGCAATCATCGTACGCCTGGAAAGTGATGATGTACTGTTATCTTCTCTATTATGGCTCTGCATCTATTTTTGTGTCCATGCCGGTAATCATACTGGATTACTACTTTTCTGGATCCGTTGCTTTCCTACCTTCTGCAATTATGTGGGCGGTGACTATGGTATTCATTGGCCAGACGGTTGGGCTCGGGATCGGCATCTTCTCCTCGAGGTCGGGCAGAACGCAGATATCCCGGCACTCCGGGGTGGTTTCGATGGCGAGACTAGGATTGATAATTGCAGCCTTCTCACTCCTTGAGCTGGTTCTTTTCGCACCAGGAACCCAGTTCACCGGCTTGCCTGATCTCGGCTACGGATCATATTTCCTCTTCGTAATCGGGATACCGTATATCCTGTTCTATTCCGGGAACACTATTTCTGCCACTTTCCTTGGAATTACTGCTTCCTTCGCGTATATGGTTCTGTTCATTTACCTTTCAATTATAATCACGAAAAAGGCTTCAGAAAAACTCGTGTCTGAGAGGGTTATAGTGCACAGAGAGGGCGGCAAGGTCAGATCACCCGCCAGGAAGGGAATACTGAGGGCCGTCTTATCCAAGGATCTAGCGTATACACTGAGGAACAGTTACAGTGCAATGATACTTGTCATACCCGCACTTGTTGCGGTTCCGCTGATTATTCCCTACGTGAATGGCGGATACGCCGGTTCGGATCCGCTTGGAGTCATGCTCACCATGTTTTCCCTGAGTTCCATTTGTGCCTCGTTTTTTGCGTTTGCATCCCTCCTTTCTGAATCAGAAGGGATAAACGTACTGAAGACCACGCCTGTCACCATCAGGAAACTGGTCTATACAAAATACTTCTTCGATTCTCTGGTTTTCCTTGTCTTCATGATTCCACTGACGTTTACTGCGCTTTATTTTGTATCAGCCGGCTGGGTATACTATTTTCTGGTTCCAGCCACCCTCTTTCTTGCCTTTTCCTACACCAACGTGATCAACCTTCGCAGGTTCTTTCTCAAAATACCCGAGGAGGCAACCCGGATAACCCCGGATTCCTTCGGCGGCAACATAGGCCTAATGTACACATTCTTCACAACCTTCCTGCTCACCATAATCCCTTCACTCGTTGGATCACAGTTGTATGCCGCAATATACAGGCCATTTTCGGTGGCTCTCGGGGTGCCTAACTATTCGCAGGAAGTATTCATCGATCTGCTGCTGGAGGCAGCAATCCTGTTTGTCGTGGTTCTGGCCGTCAGGAGACAGAAAAAGCTGTCAGCCAGCATCTGAACAGGCAAACTGTGCCCTAGGCGATGGTATTCTGCGGCGGGATAGGGATTGGTTAAGTAAGAGATTTGATCAACCTGAATACACAAAGGTGTCTGTGAGTTGACAAACTTATATAAACAGAATAAATATGGGCTGCTGCTGTGAATACTGATGGTGGACTTTAGAAACATACCGAATGATCTGCTCATTAACGCTGTTGCTGCGGAATTCAAGAAAGACAAGAGGATAAAAGCTCCGGAATGGACCACGTACTTGAAGGCTGGCATCCACAGGGAATCCGCCTGGACACAGAGCGACTGGTATGAGACAAGGCTTGCTTCGACCCTCAGAAAAATAGGGGAATACGGCCCTATTGGGATTTCCAGGCTGAGTGCATATTACGGCGGCAGGGTCGACAGAGGTTCCATAGGATATCACCCTGCAAAAGGTAGCAGGTTCATAGTAAGGCACATGCTGCAAACCCTGGAAAGTCTGGGGTATGTGAAAAAGGACAAAAAGGGCAGATTCCTTTCTCCGGCTGGAATTTCACTTCTGACCAAGGTTTCAAAGGATATCATAACTGAAAGATCAAAGGAATCTGAAGTTTGGGCGAAACTCGCATAAATCAAAGTGAAATGGTGATGCTGCCATGGACAATGATGATGAACTGGAAGCCCTGAGAAGACGCAAACTCGAGGAGATGCAAAGGGGTGCCTCGCAGGAGCAGTATGAAGAGCAGAAGAAGGCTGCCGAGACAGAAAGAGCTAAAAGACAGGCTTTGCTCAGGCAGATACTCTCGCCTGAAGCGAGGGATCGACTGAGCAATGTCAGGCTGGTAAGACCGGATCTCGCAGAGGATGTTGAGAACCAGCTGATACAGTTGGCCCGGATGGGCAGACTGAACCGGGTGGTGAAGGACGAGGACGTCAAGGACATACTGGAGAAACTGACTTCAACCAAGAAAGAGACCAGAATAGAAAGGAGATAAGGATGAGCAGAAACAAGGAACTGGGAAGGAAAATACGATTGATGAAGCGCATCAATTCCAACAGGAGAGTACCTGGCTGGGTCATGATGCGAACTGACCGAAGATTCGTGCAGAACAACAAGAGAAGGAACTGGAGAAGGAATTCCCTGAAACTGTAGGGGGGATATGATGGAAGAGCAACAGGCAACGGAAGAAGTGTTCATGAACATCCCTCTGAGGAAAGCAAAGTTAGTATCGCGTTCAAGGAGAACGGATACTGCAATAAGGCTGATCAGGGAGGAAGTGGCAAGGAAAACCAAGTCGGAACTCGCGAGCGTATGGATCGATCCAAAGGTCAACGAAACCATCTGGGAGAAAGGAAAGAAGAAGATACCATCCAAGATCAGGGTCAGAATATTGAAGCTCCAGGATGGAACAACAGAAGTTATCATGCCGTAGACCAGATGATTAAAAAGATAGATATCGACAGCAGTGACTTTGTAGGGTTGTTTGCCAGGGTCGCTGACGATATCGCAATTTTTTCCAGAACTTTCGATTCGAAGACGGCAGACGATATTTCACTCTTCCTGAAAGTGAAGGCAGTCAGGGCAGACCTGAACGGCATAAACCTGGCAGGATCGCTTGTTTCAATGAATTCGAACGGGATCATAATGCCGAGGGAATCCAGGATTGAATCAGACGAGCTTGGCGGAAGGAACGTCGTTTACCTCAAGGACAAGGTCAATGCTATGGGCAATGACATATTGGCCAACGACAGAGGGGCAATTATCCATAAAAATTTTGGAAAGTCATCGATGAAGGCCATTCAGGATGCACTGGATGTTGAAGTGATAAAGGGCGATATTGGAGGGGTGAAAACCGTCGGAAGCGTGTCTGTTCTCACTCCGAAGGGAATGCTTGTCACCCCCACAGCGGGCGAAGAGGAAATGAAGCGCCTCTCGCTGTTTTTCAAGGTACCTATTAAGCAGGCAACAGCTAATTTCGGAAGCATCTACGTTGGGTCTGCGATGATGGCCAACTCAAGCGGCGTGATTGTAGGGACTACTACGACGCCTATTGAGCTTGGTAGGATAGACGAAGCACTTTCATGAAACCATTATATCGGACAATTTTACCAGTGGCCTGAGTTTGAGATTGTTTGCTGAGAGCTTCTCCTGCCCACCCTCTTCACGATCCACAACACAGATGACACTGCTGACCTTGGCACCCCTGCTCCGCAGGACCTCGGCTGCCTTAACCACCGAACCGCCCGTCGTGATCACGTCTTCCACTATTGTCACTTCTTTCCCGGAAACATCCGGACCAACCACGGTTTCCTTTGTCCCATGCTCCCTTTCCTTTCTGATCATCACAAACGGCATGTTTCCGATAACTGAAGCGGCAGCAATCAAGGGTATTGCGCCAAGTTCCACACCTGCTATCAATGGTGTCTTCACCAGCGACGCGATGCCTGTACCTATCCTCTGGAGCACTTCCGGGTAAGTATAGGCCTTCTTGATATCCACATATATATAGGACTCCTTTCCGGAAGTGAGGGTGAACTTCCCGAAGAGAATTGCGTTCCTCTCAATAAGCATTCTTGCCAATCCATC
>JAKATN010000004.1 GCA_021818715.1 Thermoplasmata archaeon | reverse complement strand
AATGGACCGGTCGGGATTTGAACCCGAGACCTCCTGCTTGCAAAGCAGGCGATCTACCGCTGATCTACCGGCCCTAGCGCTGGATAAAGTTAACATATAGATAAAATTAAGGATTTCCCGTAAGCCTTTCCAGCCTTTTTCGGTACTGAGGATTTCTGGGTTCCAGACTCAATGCCTTCCTGTAATCCTCGCGCGCCCCCTGTACGTCGCCCGTTTCCTCCTTAAGACCAGCCCGTTCAAAGTAGAGTTGCGCTCTTTCAGGATTCAGTTCTATCATTCTGTCGTGGCATTCTATTGCCTTCCTGAAGTTTTCCAACTTCTCGAAGTGCTCGCTCAGATCCTGATATCTGATAATTTCATGCGGCCGCAACTCGGTTGCCTTCAGCAGGTGTCTCTCCGCATCTTCATGCATACCGAGTTCGTCCATCAACTTTGCTGCCAGCACATAATTGTCTGGATTGCATGGCATTACTCTAATTGCCTCATTTACCTCGTTTAACGCACCGTGAATGTTGTCCAGTTCAAGCATGATGTCTGCCTTCGCGATCCTGTATTCCGGCTTTTCTGGGTTGAGATTTATAGCCCTTGCAATCCGATCCAGGGCTTCGCCTGGCTTCTCTGCGTCATGCAGGAATTCGGCCTCTTCCATCAGCCATTCTGGGTCGTGCGGGTTCAGTTCGTTACCCTTTTCGAATTCCTCAAAGGCTTCATAGCTCCTGTCAAGCTGCCTCAATGCCTCAATCTTCTTCTTCCGGTATTCCTGATTCCCGGGGTCATGCGAAAGTAGCCCGTCGATTCTCTCAATCGCCTTCTCATACTGTCCGCCCTCACAATACAACTCGGTGAGTTTCCATACGTAGGAAATTTGTGAGTCTTTTGACTGCACTGCTTTTTCGAGGTCCAATATTGCCCCATTGAGATCTCCGGAGGCTCTTTTAAGGAATGCCTGCCTATAGTGGAAAGCCGGATCTTTTGTTTCGGCAGTCATATCCCTGCAAGTGCAAAGAAATATTAAAGAGACAGGTAGCGCTCCTAAATGGTGAATATTGGAATAATCGGATATCAGGGCGATGTTTCCGAACATGTCGAGATTCTTCACAAGCTTTCTGGAGAAAGCAGGAGGGATATTGATCCCGTCCTGATAAGAGAGAAAAAATCCCTGAAGTCCATTGCCGGACTGATTATTCCTGGCGGCGAAAGCACAACAATATACAAGCTTCTGAAGGATTTTGACCTGTTTGATTCCATCAAGCTTATGGTTTCCAGGGGCCTTCACGTGATGGGTACCTGTGCCGGCCTTATCCTGATTTCCAAAGATGATCCCGCCTCGAGGGTAAGAGGGATGGGCATCCTCGATGTAAGCATCAAGAGGAATGCCTATGGAAGGCAGATAGATTCTTTCACGGACTATATTGACATAGAAGGTATAGGAAAGTTCAACGCCGTTTTTATCCGTGCCCCGGTCATCGAGAGAGTTGGAAACGTTCTTGTGCTTGCAAAGCACAGGGGATTGCCGGTTATGGTCAGGTCGGAGAAGGTGATTGGATTAACGTTCCATCCTGAATTAACTGGAGATACCAGGGTGCATGAGTATTTTATTGAAACGATAGGGAGGGAGGGGTACGCTTCCACTCCAAAGAGAAAGTGGGTGATGGAGGAATTTATATGAAAACGCCTCTTTTTGAAGAGCATGTAAAGTTAAAAGCGCACATCGTAGATTTTCATGGCTGGGAAATGCCTCTTTACTATGATCAGATTATCTCAGAGCATATGGCAGTGCGGAATAAAGTGGGAATTTTTGATGTATCGCATATGGGAGATATTATCGTTACAGGGAAAGATTCTTCATCTTATCTTGACGGTTTATTCCCGACAATGGTTTCCAAGCTTCCACCAGGATCATGTGCTTATACAGCTTTTACAAATGAACAGGGAGATATGATTGACGACTGTATTGTATATAGACTCAGCAAGGAAGAGTATCTTATCGTTCCCAATGCAGCTACAAAAGACAAAATCTTTTCATGGATGAAACTCAACAAAGGTTCATTCAATGTTAACGTAGATGATGTTTCAGACAAGTATGGCTGTATCGCAGTTCAAGGTCCTAAAAGTTATGATCTTCTCCTGGATTGTGGATTGCCGCAAGCAGAATTCTTCAAATGGATAAACTTTGAATGGAAAGACCACAAGAAATCACTGAAAGATATCATGATTATTTCCGGCACTGGTTATACTGGGGAGAGGGGAGTGGAGATCATTGCTGATAATCAAACAATTGTTGAAATCTGGAGGGCGCTGGTATCCAAATTGAAAAAATATGAGGGAAAGCCATGCGGGCTTGGATCAAGAGACACTTTGCGTATGGAGAAAGGAATGCTTCTATCCGGAACCGATTTTAACTCGGATAGAACTCCAGCAGAGGCAGCTATCTCTTTTATAATAGATAATTCTCATAAGTATATTGGACAGGATAAAATAGATCCCAGACCAAAGGAAATCTTCAGAGGAATTGTACTTCTGGAGAGAGGCATACCTAGGACTGGGGATGAGTTGTTCATGGGTGAGAAAAAGATTGGCACCCTAACCAGTGGAAGTTATTCCCCTTCTCTTGCCAGAGGGATAGGTCTGGGATTTATTGACAGATCTGTTAAAATTGGGCAGGAAGTTCAGGTAAAACATGCTGGAAAATTTCTCAGGGGAATGATATCCAAGCCAAGGATGTTTCCACTGGAAATACCCCTCCCCCCCTCATAGTCCTATTGAAGGAAGGAGGATCTTAATTTTTCATATATTTTTAGGTACTCCCTTCCCTTGTTCAGGCCCGTAGAAACTTCGCTGAACTGTTCGGTCCATGCTGACACCTCGTTTATGGAACTCCCTTTCTCAAGGCCGCAGAAAGTAATTAGCGTGGAAACTACATTGGAAGCGGTTACACTGCCGCTGAATACCTCAACTATCTTTTTGACCATCCACTGATAATTCTCGAAAGCAAATTCCCTTCCGCGTAAGCTGGTTGCAAGGTTTATGAAACTTGTGCCAAAGTCCTGCCTCTTGATTTCACCATTCTTGATCAGGTTGATGAATGCTGTGAGGTTCTCTTCTCCGCTTAGCCATGCCATTGAGGCAATGAAGCGCTGTCTATCCTCGTCGTTGTCAGCCTCATTGTATTTATCGTAAAGCTTCGCAAAATCGTTGGATGTCATAGCATAGGCAAGCCCTATGGCCCCTCTCAACTCAGGCCTCTCACGGAAGATTCCGTCAATGCGTTTGGAAAGGCTTTCAGCAAAATCCTGGCTGATGAGGATCATCGAAGCATAAAGGTTGGTCCTGGACTCTGAAACCCACTCCTCCTCTCCTTCTCTCGGCTCCCCGAATTCCCTTATCCACTTGGAGAAAAATCCCGAAGCGACGGTTTTGACTTTTTCGGAGTCCGGAGCTATGAGAATCAGGAGATGCAGCTGCCTTGAGATCTCCTCTATTATGATGCGATCCCGGATATTTCCTGCGAGAGAAACGATCCTGGAATATTGATCCCATCCTATCCTTCCAGAGAGTAGGAAAGCAAAGGAATCGTTCAGAAGGCCCCACTGCTCCACGCCAGAGAGAGAAGGCAAAGTCTTCGAGAGATTATGGTAGTATTCTTCATCATAAAGCACCCTGTAAAAACCAGCTTCCCCGGAGTTGAATGTTAGGAAATCCAACCCCTCCCTTTCGGCTGATTTACCGTCCAGAAATATCCTCTCCTCTCCGGAGTTTGTGCGCACTGTGATAGGTACCGGCCAGACCGACCTGTCCGTTGAACCATCGAGCATAAATCTTTCCTGCGTTATCCTCACCCTGTCAGCAGTTCTTGACACCCGAATCAACGGATAACCCTGCTTTGAAGTCCACTCCCCCATGATCTTCCTTACCGGTTTCCCGGAAACCTTTTCTATCGATTCCCACAGGTCGATTCCCGAAGCATTCCCATACATGAACCTTGGCAGGTATTCCCTCAGGCCATCGCGAAACTTATCCTCGCCAACAAACTTTTCAGTCATCCGAAGCACGAAGGATCCTTTGCCATAGCTGATCTCATCAAATATCTGGCTTATGCTTTCAGGATCCCGGACCTCGACGGATATTGGATGAGAGGACTTCAGAGAATCCCCGTTAAGGGATGAGACACCACGATCCATTAGGTAATATTCCCAGTACTTCCACTCCGGATGCCTGGAACTCGTACTCTTGATCGACATAAATGTGGCAAAGCTTTCATTCAGCCAGATATCATTCCACCACTTCATTGTGACAAGGTCACCGAACCACTGATGGGCAATTTCATGGGCAATAACCTCCACCGATCTCTTCCTCATCCTTACCGATGTTCCCGAGGAAGGTACAAGAAGGGCCTCCCTGAAGGTTATGGCACCCCAGTTTTCCATTGCACCAAACGCGAATTCCGGAACAGCAATGACGTCTAGTTTTGGCAATGGATACGATATCCCGAAATATTCCTCAAAATAGTCCAGCGCGAACTTGGAGGCGGATATCGGGTGATCCTGATTCTGCATCCGACCCTTCAGCGTAACGAGGCCAAACTCCTTTCCTTTATGCTTCTCAAAGTATCTTTCCAGCTTGCCGATTCCAAGATAGAGGAGGTATGTGGACATCCTGGGGGTATCGTCAAAAATCACAGTTTTCCTGCCACCACTGGTGTGTGTCGATTTCGCCGGCATGTTGGAGACAACGTCCTGATCCGAATCCACCTCAACTGCCAGGGAAAAAACCGCTTTCATATCGGGCCTGTCAAAACAGGGAAACATTCTTCTCGCCCCTGTAGCCTCGAACTGGGTAGTGAATATTTCTCCTCCCGACTTATCTTTCGCATAATAAAGCCCCTGGAGAAGGTTGGTGACCTTCCCTTTGAAATCAATGGATATCTTTCCTTTTTTTCCGTTGGAAACAAGAGAGGCTTTCAATACCTTTTGATCGTAGTTGAACGGGAGTGCCGCGCCGTCAAACTTTACGGCCCCGATAGTCAAATCCACCGCATCCAATGAGATTTCATGGTCGAAGGTACCGGTTACCAGGACGTTGGCGGAATATTCTCTGGCTGGAAAATCCACGGACATTTTCAGATCGTACCTTGCAATTTCCATGCGCAAGAATGACGGCACCGGTTATATTTATTGCCATGTTGATGATAAAATAATAAAGAATTTAGCCTATTATTCCATACACTGAAAGGTGTAAAATTGCCATACAACATAATAGTGCTCATCAAGGTCATCCCGGACCTGGAGCAGATAAAACCCAATCCTACAACTGGGGAAATAGTGACCGACCGGACGCCATTGCGGTTGGAAACCCTGAGCGAGAACGCGATAGAGGCCGCTGTTCAGCTTAAGGAAAAATATGGAGGAAAGGTCTTTGGCTTGATCTTCGGGAAGCCTGAGAGCGCTCCAATGCTGAAGAAGGCATTCGCCATGGGGGTCGACGACGGAATAGTGATCACAGGATACAAGGGCAACAATCCTGTATATACGGCCGAAGTGCTGTGCGGAAAGATCAAAGGAATGCAGTACGACCTGATCATTGCAGGCAACCAGTCGGCCGATACCTATACGGGGCTTCTGCCAGGAATAATTTCTGGAAAACTTGGCATAAACCTGCTTGGTAACGCACTTACCATAGCGCTGGAGGAGAGAAAGATAAGGGTTAAGAGCACTCTGGAGAAAAAGATCCAGAACCTGAACGCCACCCTTCCCGCGGTTGTATCTGTTACGCAGGAAACCAACCAGCCACGGCTTCCACCAGTAATGCAGATTATGGCAGCGGGAAGGAAACAGATTGTGACGGAAGCGGCTCAACCCCAAACCATGACGGGCACGCTTCAAATCTCCAACAAGGCACCCAGGAGCGAGAGAAAGAGGCAACTTTACGAAAAGCCCGAAGAGGGAATTGCTGCGGTCGTTAGGGCCATCAAGGAGGAGATAAGATGAAGACCCTGATATTCTCCGATGATGGAGAGATTGCCGCTCAAATATCTTCTTACCTCAAGGAAGGCTTTGAGAATACAATTGTAACGTTGAAAGGCGAGGAGGGAAAATGCAGAAGGTCAGGAGCGCGATCAATGTTTATATTTACGGGTCAGCCCACGGCTTCTGGCCTGTCCTTGGCACTTAAGAAACTGAAGGACCAGAACTCTGCAGATTTGGTGTTTATAGGATCAACCGCAATCGGAAGGGACACTGCAGGACTGCTTGCAGGATCAGGAGGTTTTAAACCGCTTTCCGAGGTTACTTCCGTGCAATTTTCAAACGGCAAGGCCACCACTACCCGCTATCTTTACGGAGGCAAATCAGTTCTTACCGAAGAGAGCGACTCCAACCTGTTCGTAGTTGCACCTGGGATTTCTGAGGCCTCGCTGACTGAAAACGAAACAGAGATAACAGAAATCTCCCTGGATCAAAGCCCTGTCACCGTTGAGGGCGAGGATCAGAAGAGCACGGGCGGCGCCGATATCGAGAAAGCCAAGGTGATTGTAAGCATAGGAAGAGGGTTGGGAAAACCGGACGGCCTGAAGCTTGTGGAACAGTTGGCGAGTGCAGTGAAAGGGGAGATAGCTGGATCGAGGCCAGTCTGCCTTGACTATCACTGGCTAAGCGAGGATCGCCAGGTGGGCCTTTCCGGCAAGAAGGTCAGGCCAAGGCTCTACATTGCACTTGGAATTTCCGGGCAGATTCAGCACATTGCCGGAATGAGGGGATCAAGAACTGTGGTGGCCATCAACAAGGATAAGTCCGCCCCCATTTTCGAGGAGTGTGATTACGGCCTTATCGGGGACCTCTATACGATCGTGCCTAAACTGGTGACGGCTCTCACGTCCTGATCTGCCCCACAAACGGTCACAATGTTTGGCCAGGAATCCCATCGCCTGAAGGTGCAGGTTACTGCCCCGCAACAGCCTGATTGGAATGAGCTTAGCTTTGAAATTGCCGGACTTATTAAATATCCGCGTCCGATTGGAATATGCGATGCAATGGAGGAATGGTGAATGATCTATCTGTCCTCGGTACTTCTGCTCATAGGTCTGCTTGTAGCTGTCGCGTCATTCCTTTACACGTTATATTCCCTTTTCTGGAACGCAGTGAAAATACCGGAGAAGAAGATCAGGATGAAAATTTCACTGCCGAGGAGGATCTACATACTTATCAGGAATGTGGCCCTCCAGGGAAAGCTTTTCAAGGACCTCTCTGGAGGCATCATGCACGCACTCATGTTCTGGGGGTTCGTTGCGTTTGCCGGCTATTCCGCCACCTTCTTTGCCCGCGGGATAGACCCCTCATATGAACTGATTTCTCCTGGACTTTTCAAGGATGTAATCTTCCTGACGGTGGATATATTCGCCATCGTAGTTATCGTGGACGTCATATATGCCGTATCAAGGAGATGGATACTCAAGATCCCTAGATATCAGGGGTACAACGGATTCGAAGCCGCATTCATCCTCCTTCTGGTCTCCGTGCTCATGGTCACCTATTATGCCCTCGGCGTCCTGAGAATGGATGGAGCAAGCGCAGGGATACCCGGTGCAATAATGGAAGGGATCCCTCCGGCATTCACGCCAGTCACCGGATTCTTTGCCTCCCTGTTCCCGGCTGCATCAGGCAGTGGGGCCGTTGACCTATACTGGGTCCTCTACAGCATTCATGCTATAGACTTCCTGACATTCCTCGTGTATATCCCAACCTCAAAGCATCTTCACCTCGTTGCGGCTCCCCTGAATGTACTGCTTTCAAAGGATACCAAGCCGGCACAGTTGACCCCAATCGACTTTGAGAACCAGAAGAGGTTCGGTGCATCAGACATCAGGGACTTTTCATGGAAGGACTATCTTGACTTCTATTCATGCACGGAGTGCGGCAGATGCACCTACAACTGTCCCGCATTCCTGACCGGAAAGACGCTTTCACCCAGGGACATCATATGGGACCTGAGGGAAGTGGTCATCGCACAGGGTTCCAAGGCGAGACATTCCGGAATTGAGGAAAGGGACAAAATCTTGACCCCGGTCATCGGTGATCCGATCAGCGAGGAAGATCTCTGGTCTTGCACCACATGCATGGCATGCGTGGAGCAGTGCCCGGTGATGATTGATCATGTGGAGAAGATCGTTGACATGCGCAGATCCCTGGTGCTTAACCAGGGAAAGGCGCCCAAGGAGACCATAGAGACATATACGAACATGGAGAATTACGGTTCTCCATGGGTGAACGACCCGAGTACACGGGGAGACTGGGCCAAGGATCTTGGGATAAACATACTTTCCGAAACGCAGAACGACGATTTTGACATCCTTTACTGGGTGGGCTGTGTCGCAAGCTACGACAGGCGGAATCAGGACATCGCGAAATCCATCGTCAGCATCCTGAAGAAGGCAAACGTGAAATTCGCGATCCTTGGTTCGGAAGAAAAGTGCACGGGCGACCCTGCCAAGAGAACCGGAAACGAGTACCTTGCGCAGAACCTGGCTACGGCAAATATTGAGACCCTCAACAGGCACAAGGTTCACAGGGTCATAACAGGATGCCCACACTGCTTCAATTCCCTGAAAAACGATTACAAGGCTATGGGACTGGAAATGGAGGTAATCCACCACACGGAATTCATAAACCAGCTGGTCTCGCTTGGCAAGCTGGATCTTAAATCCCTTGAATCTGACGATAAGGAGAAGTTCACCTACCATGATTCCTGCTACCTCGGAAGATACAACAAGATATACGAGGAACCCAGAACCATCATCAAGGCGGTCACTGACAATTATGAGGAGATGGAAATGAACAAATCAAAGGCACTCTGCTGCGGCGCTGGCGGTGGAAGGCTCTGGATGAACGAGACCGTCGGTACAAAGATCTCGCATAAGCGGATGGAAATGGCCGACAAGATCAATGCCACAACAGTCGTTACCGCATGCCCTTACTGCATGGTGATGCTTGACGATGCAAGAAGAGTGATGGGCAAGGAAGAGAAGATGCACATAACGGACATTGCAGAATTCGTTGCCAGCAGGCTAAATTGAGGTCAGAAGAGCTTTCCCGTTTCCGGCTTGCGGAGCCACTCGTCTTCCTGTGAGTTTATCTCTACTCCCAGTTCAGCCGCCTTTTCGAACAGCCAACCGCGAAGTTCTGCTTTCAAGGCGGCACTTGGTACCAACCGTCCACCGTCCTTAACACCAGAGGATGAAGCCATCATCCGCGTAGATCCCCTATAGGGGGTATACCAGTCATATATCACTCTTGATGACGTTTCTGCGGCAAGTTCCAGCACAGGTAAAATCCCGGCATGTGAATCATTAATCCCTCCAATTATTGGGCCAAGGAAGATCCACGTCTTTATCCCCGCCTCGGAAAGCTTCCGGACGGCAGCCGCCCTGGAAGAAGGTTCGGGGGCGTACGGTTCCAGTATCTCTGCAAGATTTCTGTCCAGAGTGGTTATCGTGAAGCCGACGTCGAGGGATTTCCTGTATCTTGCAAGCAGGTCCATGTCCCTGAGGACAAGGGGGGACTTCGTCTGAATGCTTATCCTGAAACCGTTGGCAAGGAGTAGTTTCAGGCCTTCCCTGACCAGCCTGTATTTTCCCTCAATGAAATGGTACGGATCGGTCACCGAGGAAATTCCAACCAGGCCGCGCATTTTCGAGGAAATCTCTCTTTTCAGTACTTCCAGAAGGTTTGCCTTTACGAATACAGTCGAACCCCATCTCTCCCGGGCCTCACTTTCCCTGGTAAAATCCGGGGCGAAGCAGTAGATGCAGCCATGGAAGCAGCCGGAGTAGGGATTGAGAACGTAATCATATTCCGGAAGTCCGCTCCTGTTCAGGGCTGACTTTACAAGTATTTCAGATACCCTCAGGTCGCGCATCAAAAAAACCTGTCAAGAGTTGGGTTTTTCATGGACGAGGTTACCCAGGACTTCGCCTTCCACAGCCCGATGGGCACCTTTGTGAAGCGCTGCAGATAGGCGGTTGCGCTTTCAAGGGAGTCGAAATGCAGGGGCCTGCCCCTGAACATCTCCCTCATGTTCTCCCTCACATACCAGACTCCAAGCGGGATGTTGAAATTTGGATATATCTCCCTCCACAGGAGGGCTACCCCAGATCTCCGTATGGAGTCAAGGTATTCCGAAACGGCCAGCCTGGATGAATAATAGCACCCGCCTATATCGGGATAGGTTTTCCTGCCGGCAAAGTCCTCATGGTCTATCATCACCTGAACCCTGTCGCCAAAACTGTTCCATGTGCTTCCGGGGAACCACGCCTCACCCCACTCGTATCTCCAGCTTCCCGGTCCAACGATCCCCATGAAGAGATTTCCGCTCACGGCCCTGACGAAAACATGGAAATCATCCACGGAAGGGTGCCGCTTCAGGTTCTTCACATTGAAATCGGAAATGGTCTTGTCAGCAGCCGTTATTGACCACCTCGTGGGGACGAGCTTCCTGCCCTTACCGACTCCGAGAGAGCCCACGCTCAGTATCCTGGATATCCTTGAGACGTCTATGCTCGACCTGTACAGCGAATACATGCCTTCAGCAGCCTTCAGATCCGTGTCGTAATATACCTTCTCTGCCAGCGCATCCGGCTTGGCTGTCCCGATTTTCATGGACTGGAGTGGAGCGGACGGCCCCATTGGAGGAGTGTATTCGGACAGGAGATACCTTGATCCCCTCAGAGAACCCTCAAGTTTCATCTCAACCTCCACAGGGGTGGAAGAAAGAGTCATGATCTGGACATCCTGGAGGAAATAGCCTGGAGATGAGGCATCAGACACCGAAACGAGCTTTCCGCCCCGCAAAAGTGAAAGGCGCATCTCGAGAAACTTCTCCATGTCCATGGAAAGCCACTGCGAAGGGCTCTCATAGAGGGAGGTATCACCGCTCTCGGCAGGGGTGGATGGATAAAGCTGTATCTTAGGATAGCCATATCTGCCCACAAAAACTGAAGGAGGGGAGGCACCGGCAACCCCATCCCTGGGAATCGTCCTGCTTTTGATCTCCAGATGTTCTGAAATTGAGATGGGGCAGTACGTGAGCCCGCAAAGGAGCTTGGTCGATCTGCACTTGATGCACAGTTCGGCCGGGATCTTGAAGGAGGTTTTCAGAGGCAATAACTTATCTTATTCCTAACAGGTATAAGCAATTTAAGATTGACAGTCCCGGGATGGACGCTTACAATTCGACGCGATTTATGCTGCGGCCAGTTGATGGTATCCTCAAACCCGGTCGCCATCAAGGCGGGCAAAAGCGATCATATCCCTGTAATGCCCCTCCTGAAAGAAGGCCTGCCTTTCGAGTCCCTCCCTTACAAACCCGCAATTTTCCAGCACCTTTATTGACGCAATATTGTCAGCGAAAGCCTTTGTGTGCAGTCTATGGAGCTTCAGCTCAGAAAAGGAAAAATCGGCCACAGCGGAGAGGGCTGCAGTCGCAATCCCCCTCTTCCTGAATGCCCTGCCAACGTAGTAACCGATCCTTCCTGAACGGTCAATCCAGTCTATGTCTGACAGTCCGATGATCCCTGCAAGCATTCCGGAATACAACATCGCAAAGTCAATGGCGAAAACCTCCTTCCCAACCTCCCTGTTCCTCTGAATGAAATCGAAGGCATCCTGCTTGCGGTAGGGGAACGGAAAGGAATGCGATCCAAGGTTGCGGAATACCGAGTAGTCGTTTGCTATCATGGCAAGTTGATCAGCCATGGAATCGCTAAGACCGCTGTCGAGCACGAGTTCCTTAATCTTTCTTGATCGGAGCAGGATCCTTTCCATATTGTGTCCCCCGCCGTTACGATCCGTTCTGGTCTATCTCCTTAAAATAATCGTCATAGGGGTTTTTTTCGGGCACGGCAGGGGCATCATTGCTTGCAGCCTTGTCAATGTTGTTCTTATTGTAAGTCCACTGGTTAACCCTCCAGGCTTTTCCCTTGGCTATGTTTACCTCCTCCCTGTGTGCGTTCAGGAGCCCGCACTCCTCCAGATTGTAAAAAATATCTCTCTCAGCAGAAGTGAGTACATTGTCTAGAACGTAATCCTCGTAACCGAAGAAGGATAAGACGAAATCAGAAAGCTCCTCAATGTCACCCCGATCCATGCCCTTGCTGCCGAACACGTTCTCTAATGCCGCAATCAGAACTTCCCTGGTGACGATTGCCATCGGAGACTCTTGATTTCATTTTATATAATAATCTTTGCCAGAAATAGGGTTTGTATGCAAAAGCCTCTATTTGTCATGATTTAGGTGCGACCCTCATACTTTGGGTTCAAAGCTCCAGAAATACGTGCATTTGCCCAAGCAAAAGTGCACTTTGAACTCAACTGCGGACAGAATTCCAGTTTGCATTGACGCACGCAAAACTCATTCGTTTACAAAATTCTCGTATGCAATATCTTCTTTCCGACCTTCTGCAAAAGGCCTCACCGATTATCCAGTGGCCATATAAGGGCGGTTTTCCTGTTAACTAGTGTTCACCAACATCCCGCAGAGCAAATGCACTGGCAAAACTCGTTCTCACGAACAATGTCTGTTAGAGTGAAGACACCAGGTCATAAGGATACTGCCAGCGCATAGTTTAGATACGCCTGAATAGACCAGCCCGTGGGTCTCTATTTCTCTGATAAATAAAAAGCAGTTACGTCGGCGGCTTTTAAAATGGCCCCTTTTCTGGCGTTAAAGTGCATTCCAGCCTCAAGCGTACGGTCATAGGCGATCAACCTGCCCTGAAGGACATTCAGGGCGCTCTCAAACGGAACCTCTATTGCCTTTCCGGAGTTTATCCTGTATTTCCATTTCCTATCGACTCCTGAGATTAGCTTCCTGTATCCCCATTCAAATTCTTCCCTTTGCTGGAACTCATTCCTTGCAGCTTCAAGCTCCTTTTCACTGTCAATCCCGATCCATTGCCCCTCCTCGAGATACGCGAGCATTAGCCTCCTGCCTGCAAGTGTGGGAAAAACAGAGGTCTCAACTTCTGTAGAATCGTATTCTTCAAGGAAAAGCGGAAAAGACTCCTTTTTGATGTAATAAATCCCGGCGTTTATGAACACATCAAGTACGGGCTTCTCCCTGAACCCAGTAATCCGATCCGAGTCTAAATCAACAACCCCAAAAGGGCTTCTCATCCTGGTTACAAAGACAGAGATCAGGCACTCGCTCTCCCTGGCGCTCCGGGCCATCTTCCCGATATCTATGTCGCATACTGTATCCCCATTCCTGACCACAACGTCGTCATGACAGACAGAGATCAGATTCCTCATGGAGAAGAGCTTGCCAAGGGGCTTTTCCTCCCGCTGATATTCAATGCTGATTCCATGGTACTCATTCCCGAAAGTTTCCTCAATCTTATCAGAAAGATAGCCGGTAAGCAGAACAACCCTCTTTATACCCGCAGAGAAGAAATCGTCCAACTGCTTGTGCAGGATAGTGTAACCTGGCTTCAGCTCAAGGAGGCCCTTAGGAACCTTGTCAGTATGAGGTTTCAGTCTCTTTCCATAACCTCCAGCCAGAATAGCACCAATCATTGACAGGTATTTGCCGCCTTTTCTAAAATGTTATCTTTCATTCGCCGAAGCATATGGACGGCCCGATCAGGGCAATCTGCAGGCGGTCGGATACAGCAGTGGACAACGTTGGTAATGCACTGGGCTGAAACTAAAGTCAGGGAGATCGGGAAAGTGTCACTTCCCCTTGAACTCCACCTTCCTCTTCTGCAGAAAAG
Organism: Thermoplasmata archaeon; assembly: GCA_021818715.1. Taxonomy (GTDB): domain Archaea; phylum Thermoplasmatota; class Thermoplasmata; order Thermoplasmatales; family Thermoplasmataceae; genus JACWAH01. The sequence goes on along the minus strand of JAKATN010000004.1, from coordinate 71,700 downwards.
CGCCCACACCCTCCTTTATGTCATCGGTCCCATATAGTACGCCCATCGCGGTCGCCTCTTTTTCCAGCCCCACGTGAAGGGATGACTCGAGGGATGAGTGGATTAGTTCCTTCGCAAGCCTTTCAGACACCGGCGCACAATTCTCCGCAATGTTCCTGGCGATTGACAGAGCGGTCTCTTTCAGCGTTTCAGGCGTTGCCAGAAGGGAAACGATTCCCATTTCATGCGCGCGTTTCCCGGTAATCCTGTCTGCGGTGAGGATAAGGTAGGAAGCCAGTGACTCCCCAATGAGACGTGGTAGCCTCTGAGTGCCTCCCCAGCCGGGAATTATCCCCCTGGTGACCTCAGGGAATCCGATCTTTGCCCTTTCGGTGGAAATCCTTATGTCGCATGCAAGTGCGAGCTCAAACCCCCCACCAAGCGCGTATCCGTCGATTGCAGCAATCGAAGGTATCCGCAGCGAAGATATCCTTTCAAAGAGATCCTGCCCCCTCCTGGAAAAGTTCATGAAATCCACCACTCCCGGAAAGAACTGTGAGAGTTCCGCTCCTGCCGAAAAAACTTCTCCCGATCCCTCAATCAGGATTGAACGGGCATTACCGGATTGCACCACCCGGACTATCGCACTTTCCAACTGATCCAGAACCTGTCCATTCAGAAGGTTGTTTTTTCCGTTAGACAGCCTGATTATTGCAACGCTTCCGTCAAAAACAAGGTCTACGAGTCCCTCGCCAGCCGGCGCAGGCCCTGCGGGAGTGATGATCCCCGTCTCTGCGCCTTTCGGTTTCGCCGCCTTTCCGGAAAACGCATCCTTCATAGTGCCGTTTTCGATGGACTTGCTTGGCTTGAAAACGTCCAGGCCTGTTTTCCTGTAGATCTCGCCAAGCTTCTCCCTTATTTCTGCAACGCTCAGCCCTTCTGCAACGGATATAGGCCCGAAAGGCCTGTTCATACCCAGCTTCACGCCCGTTTCGATGTCAGCAGGAGAGGCAATGCCCTCCTCTACAATCTTTGAAGCTTCATTGACTTCTATGGCAAGTATGTCCATCAGGGTCAGGTCAGTGGATCCGGAAGGTTGGGGAATCTTCGCCTTTCCATTCTCCCAGAGGTAGAACCCCTGGCCGGACTTCAGGCCCAGCCTGTTCTGGCTCACCAGGTTATGGAAAGCCTTGCAGGAGCCATAATCTGGAGAAAGCTCCTTCGCAAAATAATCGAGGGAGTGTACAAGCGTGTCAAGACCCACATAGTCCATAAGCTCGTATGGGCCCATTGGAAGCCCCTGCCCCTTGGCAAACGCATCCACGTCCTCGGGCCTGTATCCCATCTTTTCCACAAGAAGGCAGAAAAACAGGGATTCCGGTGCATTAACCCGGTTCACGACAAATCCGGGAGAATCCTTTAGAACCCTGATGGGTACCTTCCCAATTTTCTTCACGAGTTCGAAAGCCTTCTCAAACACCTCATCCGAGGTCTTCTCCCCCCTGATCACCTCAACAAGTTTCAGCACAACGGGCGGGTTGAAGAAATGGAGACCAAGGGCTCTTGAGGGGTTCTTCATGGAAGAGGCAATTTCCGTGATCCTGATGTTCGAAGAATTTGATGCGATAATGCAATCCTGTGGCGCGAAGTTCTCCAGGCTCGAGAACAGGTTCTTCTTCATCTCAAGCACTTCCGGTATCGCCTCAACTATCAGTATGGAATCAGCAGCACAGTCCTTCAGGCTAGTCGTGAAGCTGATCATCCCCATCAGCTCATCCTTTTTCTGCTGGGTTATCTTCTGGGATTTGACCATCCTGTCCAGGCTGGCAGACACTGAACTCTTGGCTCTGGTGAGTATCTCAAATGATACGTCAGATACAGTCACATTATAGCCGGCCAGGGCAAAGACCTCAGCAATGCCGTGCCCCATCTGCCCTGATCCCACAACGCCTATCTTTTCAGCCATTTCTGCACCCGTTCACTTAACTGCTTTCTTTGCAAGTTCAGTTAGCTTCTGCGCGGCGAAAATGTCCCCGGAAACCTTCAGTTGTCCGCTCATGAACGCCTTAACGGCGTCGAGTTTCCCAGAGAACACGTTGTTGAGCACCTCCTCGCTGGCGGAAATCGTTGCGGATGGGCCAGGAATCGGGCCATCGTTGAGCCGAAGTTCGCCAGGTTTCAGCACCAGATTGAAGGTACCGCTTCCTGCTATGTTGAAAAGAAAAGACTTGTTCAGCTTTTCAAGTTCGGATGATACTTCCTTGTTGCCCTTCGCGCCTTCCAGCATTTTGGAAACCATTTCCTTAAAGGTCATGAAATGCCATGCACTAAGACCTTATAGGTTTTGAGCCTAAGCATACTTATTTGCAACAGAACGGGAAATGGCTTATCAAAGAAACATCCAGCTGCAGCAGCGCCCTTGAGAGGTTATGGCTGTTGAGGCCACAGCTAAATTAACTGTGGCGTCCCTATTTTATGGCATCCAGAATGAACTCAGCAAAATCAGCATCCGGGCGTGCACCCACAAACGATGCATCGTCATTGATGACAATGTGCGGTACAGAGGATACGCCCGCTTCAGAAGCCTCCTTGGGAAATTCTGTCGCCTCGATCATCTCCCCGGTTATGTTGCTGTTGAGCATCGCGAACCTGTGAGCTGTGCCTACAGCCCGTGGGCAGTATGGGCAAGTGGGGGTAACGTATACCTTGATGTCTACAGGCTTATCTATCGACACAATCTTTTCCCTGACGGAGTCCGGTACCTGGATGTTTCCGCTTGAAACCGTCTTGATATCCTCGAAAAGAGAGGAAAACTCATACCCTGAAGGTATTCCGGAGTATCTCACCCTGCTCCCAAGCTTCTTCCCGTCAGACACGATTACGGTCGGAAACTTAGTGGGCATATCTCCCCCTTCCTCTGCCTGGGCTTCTCCCTTTTTTATGACTTTAAGGCTGATCCTGGAATCCAGGCTGCTCAGCTCGCTAACAATCTCAACCGTAGGTGCGCAGTACTGGCAGTTCTCATCATCATCAACGTATACCTTGAGTTCTACCGGGTCTTTGAGATGCTCCCCAAATTCCTTCAGTATAATCTTCCTGTTCTCTTCGCTGATCAGTCCCATATATTGAACATTGCCGGACCTTTCTTATAGTTAACGGTAAAGTTGCGCATGATTCCCCAGATTACCCGGGTTTCACCATGCTCGGCGGCGATCATCGATCACTGGATCTGCACAGGATCCAGCAACGTTTCTGCAAGGCAAATGAATTATATCTACTATAAATTGCCACCAATGGGGAATACCCTCCTTCCGACACTGGAGGACATTGAAAAAGCCGCACAGTTCCTAAGAGGCAAGATAAACAGGACGCCCCTGGATTATTCTGCCACGCTGAGCGAGCAGTTTGGCTGTAACATATACCTGAAACTGGAGAACCTGCAGAAGACCGGTTCCTTCAAGGCACGTGGTGCGCTTTTCAAGATGAACTCTCTTTCTCCCGAGGAAAGAAAAAAGGGAGTTATAGCGGTAAGCGCAGGAAACCATGCGCAGGGTGTCGCTTACGCCGGAACCCTCATGAATATCAGTACGAAGATTGTCATGCCACAGAACACCACCCCTGCGAAGATCAATGCAGTGATAAGGTACGGTGCAGAGGTCATACTGAAGGGGAAGGATTACAGCGAGGCGAGAGATCATGCCCTTAACCTTGTGAAGGAGGAAAACAGGGTATTCATAGAGGGGTTCAACGACAGGTGGATAATCTCCGGTCAGGGAACTATCGGCCTGGAAATCCTGTCTGATCTTCCCGAAACAGACGTGGTGATAGTTCCCGTAGGCGGTGGCGGGCTCATTTCCGGTATAGCGCTCGCCATGAAGGAGAAGAAGAGGGCAATAAAGGTGATCGGCGTCCAATCCGACAAGATTGACTCAATGAAAGAATCCATCGGGAAGGGGAAGATTACGGCTAGCGTACGCGGAGAAACGATTGCGGACGGGATAGCAATCAGGTTACCAGGCGATTTGACGTTTGAACTCACTAGGAAATACGTTGACGACGTTGTCACAGTATCTGACGAAAGCATGGCATACGCGCTGTTCCGTCTTCTGGAACGAAACAAGGTTCTGGTTGAACCATCGGGTGCCTCCACCCTCGCCGCCCTGATCGAGAACAAGGTCGAGGTGAAGGGCAAGAACGTTGTGCTGGTCCTGTCGGGAGGAAACGCAAATCTCCTGCTCCTGTCAAAGATCATTTACAAATCCATGGAGAGGGAGAGCCAACTTGTCAGGATAGAATTCAACATACCTGACAGGCCCGGAACTCTTTACAGAATCGCCCACGCGATTTCCGAGGCAGGAGGCAACATCTACCATGCAGAAGTTGACAACCTGCACGAGGAAACGCCCGTCGGGTTCCAGACCGTGGTATTCACAGTGAACGTCAGGGGAAGGGAACACGCAGAGAGGCTTTTCAGCAAAGTCTCCGAGACTGGTTTCTCGTTCAGCGTGAAAGGCTATGATTCTGAAAGGCCGGAAAGGGGAAACTGATCTGTGGGGGCATTAATGTCCTTAAATAGCCACAAGATATAGTGGTTGCAAATCTTATCAATTCAAGAAAGGCTGGTAATTCAGATGGAATTCGAGAAATTCAAGGTGATGCAATTCCCGAGGGATGTAATTGTGGGGCATTCCATTCTGCACAACATTCCTTCTCTCGTACCGCTTTATTCAAGGGGAAAAGGCGTACTGATCATTACCGGAAATATAACTTACGGGGTGACAGGCAGGGAAGTGGAGTCCATGCTTAAGGATGCCCGCATTGAAACGCAGGTAATCAAGACAGGCGACGCCACCTACGAAAATCTCGTTAAGTGCGAGGAAGAGGCCAGGGGGATTAAGCCAGGGATAATGATCGGGGTAGGCGGAGGTTCGAAAATAGATCTGACAAAGAAGAGCGCCTTCGATCTCGACGTTCCTTTCATAAGCGTTCCAACTTCACCAAGCCATGATGGGATAGCATCCCCCAGGGCCACCATAAAGAAAGGTTCACTTGTTCTCTCTGAAAATGCGCGGATGCCAGTGGCTATCGTCGCGGACACGTCCGTGCTGATCAAGGCACCATACCGATACCTGGCCGCGGGCGCTGCAGACGTGATCTCAAACGTCACTGCAGTCCTGGACTGGAAGCTGGCAAACAGGATAAAGGGGGAAGAGGTCAGCAGCAGTGCGGCCACGCTCGCTGAATATGCCGCGACCGAGCTGATGGAAAAGGCTCACATGATCCTTCCAGGAGTCGAGGAATCCGCATGGCTGGTCACAAAGCAGATCCTTGCTTCAGGCACAGCCATGGCAATCGCATCATCTTCAAGGCCTGCCAGCGGAAGCGAACACCTGTTCTCGCATGCAATAGAGATGACCGGCAAGGGAACCGCCATTCATGGAGAACTATGCGCACTGGGCACGGTTGCAACAATGTTCCTCCATGGAGGGGACTGGAAAAAACTGGCCTCCGTCTTTAAACAGATCAATATTTCAATACGGGCCGCGGACTACGGGCTGACAAGCGAGGACGTTATTCATGCACTGTCGACAGCGCACAGCATAAGGCCGGAACGCTACACAATCCTGGGGGAGTCGGATCTCAGCCACAGTGCGGCTGAGAGGGCCCTGGAAATCACGGAGATCATCTGAACTGGGGAATAATCATGCCAAAAGTTTCATTCATAGGGACATCGATAGCAAGGGAAGGACTTGAGTTTGTTTTCGCGGGATCTCTGCAGGAGTGCTCCGGCTGCAAAGTCAAGAATGTTTGTTTCAGCCTTGAACCGGGAAGGAAATACAGGGTGGCCAAGGTCAGGGAAAAAACCAATCCATGCGGGGTATTCCTGGGCGACAGGGCCGTGGCGGTAGAGGTCGAGGAGGTGGAAGAGCACCTTAACACCCGGTACGATCTTTCGGTGCAGGAAGGCTCAACAATAACCACAACTTCCATGAAATGCGGTCAGCTTGCATGCCCAAACCTTGAGACCTGCAACCTCCTCTTCATGAGGGAGGGCATAAAGGCCAAGATCGAGAAGGTTGAAGGCAAACTGGAATGCCCTGCAGGATTCGACATGAGACGGCTTAAAGTAAGTTACAGGTAATTCCCGCGCGGCGAAATGAGCTTCAAGGTTGGACTTATAGGAAAACCGAACGTCGGGAAGAGTACTATATTCTCGGCGCTGACCAAGCACAATGCGGAGATAGGCAACTATCCATTCACAACCGTTAAACCTAACATGGGAACCGCTTTTATCAGGTTTCCATGTCCGCATAAGGACAAGGGGAGGGAATGCAACCCGGCTGACGGGTACTGCCTGAACGGAACAAGGTATATCCCGGTTCAGATAGTCGACGTTCCCGGCCTTATAGAAGGGGCTTCCGAGGGAAAGGGGATGGGAAACCAGTTCCTGGAGAGCGTCAGGGACTCCGACGCCATCATCCAGCTTTTTGACGCGTCCGGTAGAACGGACATGATGGGTAACCCCCTCCCGGTACCTGAACCTGTCATAGGGGAAGAGATCGACATGGTCAGGAACGAGTTGAGGAAGTGGTTGTCATCATTCATTTCCAGGGACTGGGAGAGATTTGCGAAGAAGGCTGACAGCAGCGGGGATCGGCCTGGAAAATCGCTGCAGACAAAACTATCGCAACTCAGGCTGACTGAGCATGATACATCGGAAATCCTTGCCTCCGGCGTCTTCCCTTCCCAGCTTTCCATATGGGGGGAATCAGATTTCAGAGATCTTGCTTCCCTCATTATTGAGAGGACAAAACCCGGCATTTATCTCGGGAACAAGATAGACCTTCTGGACGAAAGGCAGGCGGAGGAGATAGCCACGCTCAGGAACGATCTCTACCTGACCAGCGGGGAAACCGAGCTTATCCTGATGAAGGCGAGAGAGGCGGGTATACTGAGGAACGAGGATCTCCCGTTCGAAATCTCCGAAAAGGCCACGGATCAGCAGAGATCAGCACTGATCAAGCTGCAGGAAACGTCTTCGAGAAAATTCTATACTGGGGTGAGAAAAGCCCTTGAAATAACCGTATTCAACAAGCTGAGGAGGATTGTGGTGTTCCCTGTTTACGATGAGTCCACATGGGAGGACAGGCAGGGCAGGCTCCTTCCAGACGCATTCCTGATGAGGGAGGGAGACACCGCTCTTGACCTGGCATTCCGCATCCATACGGAGATAGGAGAAAACTTCATCAGGGCAATCGATGGAAAAACCAGAAGAACCCTGGGAAAGGATCACCTGCTTTCGAACGGCGATGTCATAAAGATAGTCTCCAAATCGTGATCCGGTTCCACAACGGTTAATACCTGTCAGGCAGTAGAGGTGCCATGCACCTGATATGTCCGGAATGCAGGACTGACGGGGTCACCGGCAGCTGGTCTTTCCTTACCGGGCAATACAGATGCTCTAACTGCGGGTACGTTGGCAGCTTCGTCATAGAGATGGACGATGAAAATTATCAGAAATACAGGGAGGAACAGCAGGACAGCAAAAGCGAAGATTAGAGCCCTATTCCCCCATCTACTGAAATTGTTGCCCCGGTGATGAATCTGCTGTCCCCGGAAAGCAGGAAACATACCACAGGAGCTATGTCCTCCGCCTCTCCCCACCGTTTAAGCGGAGTATTCCTGATCACATGGGATTTGAATTTCTCGTCGGTCCAGCCATCGGAGTTCATGTCTGTCCGGATGAACCCAGGTGCAACGCAGTTCACCCTTATCTTTGGGGCGAATTCCTTGGCCAGAGCCCTGGTAAGGTGGATCAGGCCGGACTTGGAAGCCTGGTAAGCGTATCCCCACGGATCGCTCCTGATTCCGTAGACCGATGATATGTTCACTATCGATCCGCCCTCGTTCACGTTCGACCGCAGATCTCTTATTATTCTGAAGGGCGTTGTGAGGTTCACTGCAATCACTTCGTCCCAGATCTCGTCGGTCGCGTCCGCAAGTGTTTCCCCGCGGTAAATTCCTGCGTTGTTGACTATCCCGTCGGCCCTGATGCCGGAAGAAAGGTACTTTGTGATGAACCTCCTGTAACTCTGCCGATCAGCTGCATCCATCTGGAAAACCTCGCATTTTCTGCCCTGGGAAACGATGGATTGCCTGGCGTTTTCAGCTTCCTCCTTCCCGCTGTTGTAAGTCAGGACGACGTCGTACCCTCTTCTCGAGCACTCAAGAGCGATCTCTTTTCCTATTCCCCTGCTGCCTCCCGTTACCAGGATCCATTTATCAGCCATTCCGAACCATGCAAACCGCATTTAAAAGGGTGCGGTAATTATTCTTGGCAAGACCGCAGGATCGCAAGAACGATCTGGCCTATGCCCTTTCAGGGCAACGCCAGGGGCTGTTTGACCGTCGGCATGGAGGCTTGCGCAGGATGCATATATCCAGTCAGGCAACTTTCACGTGAATTTGTAGAAAGAATAATATAATTTCACTTAGCTACTCTTTCATGGAAAACTATCGATACGAACTGACACTGGACAAGATTCTGCTCACCAGTGTCAGCAACAACCCGGAACAGGTTATATCATACAGGGGGGAGGGTAGCATCACCTTCTCGGAATTCAGGGACAGGGTATACAGGTTTGCCAGGTCGCTGGTCGCAGCAGGACTGAAGAAGGGCGAAAAGGTGGCTGTACTGGACTGGGACAGCCTCACATACCTCATAGCTTATTATGCGGTACCCATGGCAGGCGGAATCCTGCATACCGTCAACATAAGGTATTCTCCAGAACTCATTTTCTATACGATGAGGCATGCAGACGACAGGTTCGTCATCCTCCGGGATGAGTTCGTCCCAATGATCAGTGACAAGACCGCGCTATTCGATTTCGTCACGAAATGGATAGTCACCAGCGATCAGGAGAAGCCCTCTGCCATGCTGGACGGAGCCCTGGTCGCCGAGGAAATGATCAAGGCTGGCGCAGAAGCCGAACTGCCTGAGATGAAGGAGGACGACGTGGTGACGACATTTTACACGTCGGGAACCACAGGCCTGCCCAAGGGAGTGAAATTTACCAACAGGCAGGTCATGCTCCACACTTTGGTTCTCTCCAGTGTACTGGCTGACATGCCGTCCAACGTGAAGTCCAGCGACGTAATGATGCCTCTCGTTCCGATGTTTCACGTCCACTCATGGGGAGTTCCGTATCTTGCGCTTTTCCGCGGGATAAAGTACGTGCTTCCGGGAAGATACGATTTCAAGGAGTTACCGAAGATAATGCTAAAGGAGAAGGTGTCTGTCACCCTGATGGTGCCGTCAATCCTGTACCTGCTGCTCTCGAACCCGGAAGGGGCTGCTGCGCTGAAGAGCCTCGGCGTAAGGATAACCATCGGCGGAGGTGCGATACCGGAGGGCCTTTCGAACAGGGCCAAGGCAGTCGGGCTGAAACTGGTTTCCGGATACGGGATGTCTGAAACTGCGCCCGTCCTCTCATACGGCAACATCAACCATTCCATAATGCGACTGGACGATGCCGCAAAGGAAAGGATGACAGCGTTTTCGTCGGTTCCTGTGCCACTGGTGGAAATGAGGATAATAGGGGAGGACGGCAAGGAGGTTCCCAGAGATTCCAAGACTATAGGGGAGATAGTGGTGCGAGCACCATGGCTGACCAGCGAGTACGTGAACGATGAAGAGGGGACAAAGAAACTCTGGAATGGCGGCTGGATGCACACCGGAGACCTTGCCGTAATGAACCGGTACGGTTACATATCACTGGTTGACAGAGAAAAGGACGCAGTAAAATCGGGCGGCGAGTTCATTCCCACCATCATACTCGAGGACGCCATCAGCACATTTCCAGGTGTTGCAGAAGTGGCAGTCATAGGGAAGAAGGACGAGAAGTGGGGGGAGAGGCCGATTGCATTCATATCCGGGCTGAAGGAAATAGACCCGAAAAAGATGAAAACCCACCTGATGGAGTACGTCAATTCCGGGAGGATAGCCAAGTTCTGGATACCTGACGAATTCCATTACATCGAGACCTTCGAAAAAACCAGCACGGGAAAAATTGACAAAAAGGCGCTGAGAGAAAAGATCTCCTCATAAGTCCAACTCGTTGACGCCGCTTAGGGTATGAGCCGACAGAGGCATGGGTAGTCGCCGATCCTTAAATGGCCAGCGAGCCACCAGGCGCTTGCAAGTTCAGAGGGGCAAGCGTCCGGCGGCTTTCACCGCCGTACCCCGGCTTTTCAATGCGCGATGGATCTTCCCGGTCAGCTGAGGCCCAGATTCAGTCCGGGATACCGGATTTCATTGCCTTCTCATAATCCTCTGGAGTGATCTTGCCGGTTTTCAGGGCAAGTTCCTTGATCGATTTTCCAGTGTGGATGGATTCCTGGACAACCTTGGCGACCGTGTCATAGCCGAGATACGGATTGAGCAGCGCTGCAGACCCAAAACTGGTCTCGAGGTGGCGCTTGCATATCTCGGCCTCTGCCTCAAGCCCGTCAACCAGCTTCTCCCTGAACATCCTGATCCCGTTCGCAAGAATGTCCATGGATCTGCAAAGCTCCAGATCAATTCCCGGCATCATGACGTTTAGCTCAAGTTGTCCTGCCTGGACTGACATGTTCACCGCCTGCTGGCTTCCTACAACCGAGTGGCATATCATGTTCATTGCCTCAGCTATGGACGGATTTATCTTTCCGGGCATAATGGAAGATCCCTGCTGAACTGCGGGTATCCTGATCTCGTGGATTCCGGCACCTGGACCGGAATAGAGAAGCCTTATGTCATTTGATATCTTGTTGAGGTCCAGCGCCAGATCCGTTACTGCATTCATCACTCTTGAAAAATCTGACTGGAATTGCATTATTCCGGGCAGGTTGGGGGAAGGGATCCACGAAATACCTGTCAGAGTGGAGAGGGCTTTCACGACCTCTGCCTGAAAACCCCTTGGCGTGTTTATACCGGTGCCTACCGCGGTTCCGCCAATGTTAAGTTCCCTGAGATATTCTATGGACTCTTCGATTGCCCGCGTATCTCTCGACATCCCGTATGCATATGCAGCCATCTCAAGCCCGAGTGTAACCGGGGCGGCATCCTGCAGGTGGGTCCTGCCAGGTTTTACCACAGACCTCATCTCCTCGGCCTTCTTCCTGAAGGACTCCGAAAGCTTCTTTGCCTCAGAGATCAGCTTCAGGGCCTTTTTCATTGCAGTAACCCGAATCATGGTTGGAAAGATGTCGTTGGTGCTCTGCGCCATGTTCACATGATCATTTGGATGTATGTACGAATAATCCCCGATGGATTTGCCGGAAATTTCCAGCGCGACGTTTGCTATGACCTCGTTTGCATTCATGTTGAAAGAGGTTCCGGCACCAGCCTGGAAAATATCAATCCTGAAGTCGGAAAGATGGTAACCGCCTGCTATCTTGTCGCATGCGCCGGCAATTGCATTGGCTTTTTCCTTCTGCAGTTTTCCCACCTTGGCGTTTGTAAGGGCTGCAGCCTTCTTTATGGTCACCATTGAGGTTATGTGATCGGCGTCCGCAACCTGGCCGGATATCCTGAAGTTGTCCATAGCCCTGTACGTATTCACACCGTAGAAAACGCCTTCGGGAAGGGAGACTTCCCCCAGTACGTCACGTTCTTTTCGTGCCATTATCAGGTATCTTTTTTGAGTATATACGCAACTCGCCACATGAGTTGTTCCACAAATCTCAAAAATGTATTATAGAGACTAGGGATAGCAGCAGAACTGGTAGAGTGCAATGAGGGATGACGAGATAATTATTAGGGTTGCAGGGGCAGCCGGCGACGGGGTCCAGTCTGCCGGGCAGATTATTGCCAAGACGTTTTCCAGAAAGGGACTGAACGTGATGACTTACAATTATTACCAGGACATAGTCAGAGGGGGGCAAAGCTGGTACCAGGTCAGGGCATCAGGTGGAAAGGTCAGGTCGCAGGGAGACGGGCTTGACATCCTGATAGCGCTCAACAAGGACGGGGTGGAGCGTCACACCAACCCGGATATTAATGAGGGAGGGGCCTCGCCACTGTCCGGTATTGCGATTTTCGACAAGTCCATCTCGGGTTACACGGAGAGGAAGGTCACCTACGTGCCCATGCCTCTGTCGGACCTGGCGTCAAAGCACAGCTCCTTTGCCCTTATGAAAAACACGGTTGCCATAGGCGCTGCAATGGCTGCCACGGGAGTGGATTTCGACACCCTTTCGTCGGTCATCCTGGACGTGTTCGGCAAGAAGGGTAAAGTTTCAGAACAGAACGTGAGCGCCGCGAAAGAAGGTTACGATTACTATCTTTCGAACCATAAACCAACCGGCAAGAAACTCTCCTTCGGCAGCAAGAGGAAGTACCTCATAGGGGGAGGAGAAGCAATTGGGCTTGGAGCAGTACGCGGTGGTCTCAAGATGTATATAGGGTACCCTATGACGCCCGCTTCTTCCGCGCTCCATTACCTCGCAGCCCATGCCAGGGATTTCGGGGTCTTTGTCAAGATACCGGAAGACGAGATATCGGCCATAAATATGACAATAGGTGCAAACTACGCTGGCGCAAGGGCAATGACAGGATCATCAGGAGGGGGCTTCTCCCTTATGGTGGAGGCGCTCGGTCTTGCTGGAATGATGGAAATACCGATAGTTATATACGAATCACAGAGGCCTGGGCCGTCAACGGGCCTGCCAACGAAGACCGAGCAGGGAGACCTGAATCTTGTGCTGGGCGCTTCCCAGGGGGACTTCCCAAGGATAGTACTGAGCCCAAGAGACGCAAGGGACTGCATCAATCTTACCTCAGAGGCAATGAACCTTGCACAGGAATACCAGACGCCCGTCATAATCATGTCAGATCTCTACCTTTCGGAACACAACGAAACCGTGGACAGCATAGATCCGGAATTCAGGATAGATGATGGTCGCAGACCGGTTGACGGTGAGAAGGATTACAAGAGATACCTGATCACGGAGAGCGGGATCTCCCCGAGGGCTATCCCGGGCCAGAAAGGCCTGATGCACAATGAGGACTCTGATGAGCACGACGAATATGGTGACGTGGTCAGCGATGCCGAGACCGATCCGACCAAGCGGGTTGCGATGATGGACAAGAGGATGAGGAAACTCGATACACTCTTGAGAAAAATGCCTCCCACAGAGACATACATGCTCGCGGATGCAGAATATGCGGTCATACAGTGGGGTTCCACTGCCGGTGTGACCGAAGAGGCGATAGACATCCTTCGCGGTAAAGGTCATCGAATAGGCGCTATAAAGGTCAACAGGGTGTTTCCGGTCAACCCGGACATCGGGAAATTATGTTCCGGGAAAAAGAAGATCATCGTGGTGGAAAACAACTACAGCGGGCAGTTCAACCGCCTGTTGAAGGCGGAACTCGGGCTGAAAACGGTGCTAGTGAGAAAGTACAACGGTGAGGCGTTTTACCCGTCTGAGCTTGCGGCAATGATTGAGGTGAAAATATGGTGACAGTCAATGATTACAGCGGAAAAATCAGGCCGGACTGGTGCCCAGCGTGCGGCAACTTCGCGCAGCTTTCGGCTATAAAGAATGCCCTGGCCGAACTGAAAATTGAGCCGGAAAATGCTGTGGTTGTATCAGGGATAGGCTGCTCCAGCAACCTGCCTGAATTCATAAGGGCTTACGGTTTCCACGGCCTGCACGGCAGGCTTCTGCCGGTTGCATCCGCGGTGAAGTGGGCTAACAGGAAGCTCACAGTTATTGGCTACGGCGGGGACGGCGACGGATTTTTTGAGGGAACGCAGCACTTCTTCCATACTGCAAAGAGGAATGTCGATCTTACCTATATCGTCTCGGACAACCAGATTTTCGGGCTGACCACTGGCCAGGCTTCTCCTACGTCGGAAATAGGCTTCATATCCAAGACGACCCCCGACGGAAATATAGAGAAGCCGGTAAATCCAATGACCTTTGCGCTTTCAGCTGGAGCAACCTTTGTTGCAAGGTCATTTTCCGGTGATCCGAAACATCTGCAGGAAGTGATTAAGAAAGGAATACAGCACAAGGGCTTCTCCTTCATCGACGTGTTCAGTCCGTGCGTGACATTCAACAAGACCAACACATATGATTACTTCAGGAAAAGGGTCTACAAGTACGAGGCAAAGGATCCATCGAACTTTGAGGAGGCATACAGGGCTGTCCAGGAATGGGGCGACAGGATCCCCATAGGTATTTTCTACCAGGTGAAAAGCCAGTCTTATGAGGACCTTGATCCCGTGACCGCAGAAGAGACCCCGCTTGCCGAAAGACCTTACAGGAAATTGAAGCCTGAGGACTTTGAGGAATTCCTCTGAAAGGTTTCAGGGCTCAATATTACCTCGCAGTTACCTGACTGGCAAAACGTTCAGGGAGTCTTCTGATCTGTGCATGGTGCCAAACCCGAGATCACAGAATAAACGATGGGTGATGTCACAGGTGGTCCAGCCAGCCACCCGTTGCCCGTCATACGCGGCCTGACATGGATTGTATTTAAAACATCGCGCAAACAAATAAATACATGTATTCCAATGGACGGAACGGAGGTTACTATGGATAGTAACACGGAAAACACACCTAAAGGAACAGGCGGATCAGAGCCTATCGTTCCCCCAAGGAAAGCTTCCTCGGTAACGAAATGGCAGGTAATAACTGTCGTTTTGATACTTGCGGTTGCGGCACTTGCGGTCGCGTATGTTCTGAAATCGCCAAGCACAAGTACACCAGGGACAGGGCCCCTACCTACAATTTCGGGCAATAATTACACTGCAACTGTGGGGCAAAGCTATGGGTTTGACGCAAGCGTGGCCAGCAATTTTGAATCTGCTACATTCTATTTCGGCGACGGGCAGAGCGCCACATACAATTCCTCATCGGTCAGCAACGGCGTACTTCACGTAACGCACACGTACCAGATATCGGGCAGTTTCTACATCTATTACACTGTAACGTACAGTGACGGGAGCTCGGCTAACAATGCCGGGAGTCTGCTACCGGTAATTGCCGCTAAGACAACATCTATTACTGGTCAGTCAACCGCACTGATGTCGCTTAACGTGAGTGCATCAAGCGCAGTTGTGGTGAACTCAACCAACATCTTTGCGCCTGGGTCACACTTCAGCTACTTCATCGGTTACACTGATATAAACGGCAGCGGATATACAGTCATCTCGCAGTCCTACCAAACCCTGACAAGCAGCGGTGGAATCATTTGGAATCTGGCCGGACAGGTCAATCTGAATTATCCATTCTACAATGTCTCGAACGCGGCACCCGGGCTATACGCGGTACTGGTCACCACGACTAGTGCAACGGGAAACGCCTCTGTGGGATATGCCAATTTCACTTCGACCGTGACTGGTTTTGACATTGCAGTCTTCGCCAACGGCGGTCTGGTATCAAAGTCAACAACCCATGTCTTCACCAACGACGAAGTTGTCGCAGGTGGATACAAGACACTCGACGGGGCTATTGCCTATGATACGGTGAGTGACGAAATTCTGAGCAACGTATACCAGTATCTGGTGCAGTACAACGGGTCTTCCAACAGCACATTCTTCCCTGAACTGGCAGCAAAACTCCCCTCAGTGGCCAATGGCGGAATCAGCAGCAACTACATGAACTACACGTTCACCATAAGGGCTAACGCCTCGTGGCAGGACGGTACCCCAGTTACTGCATACGACGTCTACTACTCGTTTGTGAGAACTCTGCTGTTTGATGCAGGCTCCCCGGGAACTGGAGGATGGATCATAGCGCAGGTTTTGCTGCCTGGTAACTATTACGTCAGCAACACATATGCCAACATCACCCATGCCCTGACATATGACAATGCCACAAACCAGATAACCTTCCACTTCGTGGCCTCTGAGACACCGACTTACGTGTTCCAGCTGCTCTCGGCCAGCGGTGACTTTGTAATGAGTTCCAAGTGGCTGATCCAGCATGGCGCAGGAATAACTTTCACTCCTGCAGGTTTCGCCGCTTACCAGAAGCAGGGCGTTGAGCAGTACTATAACACATACGTAGAGTTCAACGCCTTTGCAAACGGTCCGTACGAGATAAGCTACAACTCACCCAACCAGGAAGTAATCTTCACTGCCAACCCGGCATTCCAGTCACCTGGACCATGGTACCCGAAACCCCAGGAGACCACAGTCAACATCAAATACATAGCTACGCCGGACACCGCGGTGCTCGATCTTGAGTCTGGACAGGCACAGACAGCAGCAGGTATTCCCACGACCTACTGGTCAACAGTGCAGGCAATGCAGTCCAAGAACATCATCAACATCTATCACCTGCCAACGCTCAACATATTCTGGTTTAACCTGAATGCCAACATCAACACAAAGATGCTTGCAAGCGCCTATCCAGGATCTAACGTGCCACAGACCTTCTTCACATCGCTCGCCGTCAGGAACGTGTTTGCGTACACATTCGCCTACAACTACTACATCAACTATCTGGTCGGAAACGTAGTCTACAACACGATATTCGCAGAGTCATATGCGGGAATGTTGCCGGCTGGTATGGCATACGCGCAGACAATCTCAGACCTTAACTCCACCACTACGGGCGTTCCGTACTTTGACCTCACGATGGCAAAGAACTACTGGAACCAGTTCCTTAACAGCCCTGCAAACAAGGTCATGGGCGTAACCGCGAGCGGAAACTACAATGGCAGCCCGCTGAACATACCGATCATGATATTCAACCCTGATCCGGTTGATCAGCTCGCTGTGCAGAACTGGGCCTACAACCTGTCGGAAGTCATATTCGGCACAACCTCGGACAACGGCAACTTCCCTGTGCATCCAATCAACTTCAACACTGAACTTGGATACATGCAGCAGGGCCTGAACCCGATGCCTGTTTACGAGCTTGGCTGGGCACCTGACTATCCTAACCCGACAGACTACCTTGGCCCGATGGCAGAGCCGATCAATGCAAGCACATATCCTGGACCGAACGATTTCACTCCTTACTGGTTCAACGGTAATCCAAACAATCCGACGCCAAATGCAACCGAGGCAGCGGTAATGAACCAGATGCTGTCTGAGTATGCAAACGGCACAAACGTCTCCAGGACTCTTGCTCAGCAGGAAGCCGCATTCCATCAGATGAACCAGAATCTGGTTAACATGACCTTCTATGTGTACCTCTACCAGGCATATGGGTTCCAGCTTGTGAACACGCATGTGCCGTCCACCATTGTGTACAAGTACATGGAGAACGTCATGATATCATCGATGGGATGGCTCTACAACTACTTCTACACAACGTAGAAGTTTTTTTATTTTTAATTAATTTTTTTAATTTTATTCTTTTTGATTTTTCACTGTTTACATTCAAGTTTCTTTCCGTTTAACAATAAAGGCCTTTTGCTCACATCTTAATGCTGCGGTCATTTCAGCATAACGTTTTAAATCTGGAGTAACGCACCGCCGCAAGGCGTTGACTGGAAATAGCTTCGCACCATGGTTTTTCCTATACTATTGAATTCCAGCCCGGTTTATGGGTAATTTCTTTTTGATATGAGGTGCAGCATGATCAGTTAAAATACTTATCCAGGAGTGGGCTGAAAGTAAAAGCAGGATGATACGCAGGAAACCAGGCGAATGGATGCGCTGAAATCCATCCGGATGACCTTAACCGCGTGCAGTCACAGTAACATTAAATATGTAATTTTACATCCTATCAAGCCATGGAGCTAAAGTACTTCATCATAAGGAGGGGCCTCATTATTATCCCGACTCTCATGGGACTGACGGTTCTGGTTTTTATTCTGCTCTGGGCCTTTGGGCCATATCAGATTGCAGTTGCATTTAACCCGGATCTGCACGGTAATCACGGTCTGGCGACTCTTGCCAATTACCTTGACCAGCAGGGTTTCAGTGCAGCAGTTATAAACGGGCAGTTGCAGTTCACCAACCCGATTGGAAGCTATTTTAGGTTCGTAGCAGACCTTTTCACGGGTAACTGGGGTCAGGTTACCTTTCCATCTCGTGTTTCCACCATGACCGCAATCGGAGTTTTCATCCCCAACACTATACAGCTTGCTCTGGGAGCAACAATACTCTCAGTAATAATCGCCATCCCGCTTGGGACATACATTGGAGCAAGGCCGAATACGCCTGCCGACGCAGTGGGAAGAATATTCTCTCTCAGCGGTTATGCGCTGCCCGCATTCTGGCTTGGATATATACTGATAGCACTCTTCGCCAATCACGGAATTGGCCTGGTGGCCTCAGCGTTCCCCTATTCTGGATCTGGGGTAGCAGGAGCTACAGGCGTTCCCATAGGGGAGTTTGGCCTAAGCGACCCGACGCACATCCTTCTCATAGATTCCCTGCTTGCCGGGAACCTGAGTCTTTTCGTCAGCGCTGTCGCCCATCTCGTGCTTCCAGTCGTCACAATCACATACGGCATCCTTGCCGGCATACTGAGATTTATCCGTGCCGGTATGGTCGACGCTGCCGGACAGGAATTTATCAAGACAGCCAGGGCAAAGGGAGTTCCAGAAAGGCTAGTGATAAAGAAACACATCAGAAAGAATGCCCTGCTGCCTACGGTGACTGTGCTGGGGTTGTTGATATCCGGCCTACTGGGTGGTGTGGTCACGGTTGAAATTGTTTTCAACTATCTTGGCATCGGATATCTGGCGGTGAACTTTGCGTTGGGTGTTCAGGTATGGGGAATACTGGCGCTCACCTTTGTGTTTGGACTCATACTTATGATTACAAATTTGCTAGTGGATGTTGTTTATGCGTTCCTCGACCCGAGGATAAGGTACTGAAGGTGATCAAGTTTGGTTGAAGAAGTAGGATTTGAACAGACAGGCCTGCAAACAGGCAAGAGGTATAGTCCCAGAGTCGAACAGTTCACAGCAACGTTGAAGAGTTTCCTGTTCTACAAATCCGCAGTTGCAGGGCTTATAATCGTTCTGATATATGTTGGAATAACCATGGTTGATATCTTCGATCCTGCCCTGTTCGGGATACCAGCTGCGACATACACTTACATAAACACCTATGCTCCGCAGTACGCGACCACACAGCAGACATACCCCTCACCATTCGCACCAGGGTTCAGTCACGGTTTCATATATTGGTTTGGGGGAACCATCTACAACTATCCGCTCCTCCCAGCAATGTTTGCCTCACTGAAATTTGATCTCGGATATTCATTTCTCATAGTGGCCATAGGTGCTACGGCAGGATCAATCGTCGGCGTCACTGCTGGATATCTGGGAAGATGGGCGGACGAACTGATGATGAGGATCACGGACATCTTCTTCAGCATACCTTTCCTGATCATAGTAATAGCATTTACAGTGGCATTTACGGCACCGCTTCACAGCTCATTAAATGCCATGCTTCTCGCATTGATAATAGTCTGGTGGCCCATTTATGCAAGGCTTACAAGGAGCCTGGCCCTCTCAACAAAGTCATTGAACTATGTTGAAGCCGCTACGGCTGCCGGATCTTCGAGGATAAGGAACATCTTCTACCATGTTTTCCCGAATGTGCTTTCGCCAGTATTCGTGCAGATATCGCTGGATCTGGGATCGATCATATTGATATTTGCGACCCTTTCTTTCCTTGGTGTTGGGGGCTTTTTCCCCAATGGAACTTATACATTCCCGGAACTTGGCGGGCTGATAAGTAATGGAGAGGTTTTCATGCTCTCGTGGTCCACAAACAAGATACTGGGAACTGCGATAATATGGTGGCCCATCGTGATACCTGGCATATTCCTGCTTATCTTCACAGTCTCCATTAACCTCTTTGGAGACGGGCTTAGAGATGCGCTTGATCCAAAACTCAGGAAGTGAAAAACGTAATGGAACAGAGCATACAGATAGGAAAAGAAGAGAAACAACTGATCGTTGAGGACCTCAAGGTGAGGTTCTTTACCAGCAAAGGCATAGTGAAAGCAATCGACAACCTCTCTTTTTACATAGAGGAAGGAGAATCATACGGCCTTGTCGGGGAGAGCGGGAGCGGAAAGAGCGTGACAGCAACTGCCGCAATGGATCTCATACCCGACCCCCCAGGGCGCATAATAAGGGGAAGGATTTTCATAAACGGATACAACATTCTGAACGATCTTGAGAGGCTTGTCACCATCAAGGTGAGGAGTCCCTACGATGTCAGGATAAGGCGACGGAAGCGGCTGATCAAGAGGCACAACTACATAATGTCAGGCATAAGGGGAGACAAAGTTTCAATGATCTTTCAGGAGCCCTTCCTTTCCCTCAACCCGGTTATGACAATCGGGGAGCAGATCAAGGAGGCCATACTGCTCCACAGCAGGGTCGAAATTTCCAACTCCATCATCAAGAGGGAAACACTCAATGAAGACGACATCGCAAAGATGGTTGACACTCTGATGGCACAGCCGGACAACCAGACCAGAAAGAAGCTGATTGCCAGGATGTGCAGCCAGTATGCTATCCCCGATCTTGCAAAACCATTCACTGATCTGTATGAAAATTCAACTGACAGGGAATTCATAATGAAGGAAAGCCTTGCTCTGGTTTCAACCAAGAAGGTCGGACTCAATCTTGAAGAGCTGGAACAGGCAAGGAATTACTTCCTTTTAAAGGATAGGGAGCATGACCTATACCTGAAGCTGATTGAGGCCGAGAAACAGGAAGACGAAGTGAAAATTGATGAGGTCAGGAAACAAATCTATCAGATAAAGTCGCAGATCAGATCCGATTATCTTTTATTCGTCCTGAAAAGGTTATTCCTGAAGAGGTTCATGGATAGGCCATTTGAGGAATATGCAGATGGAAGGGTTCTTGAACTTTTGACCGAAGTGAACATTGCAGGTCCCGAGAGGGTAATGGACGCCTATCCCCACGAACTCAGCGGAGGAATGCTGCAGAGGTGCATGATTGCGATGGCTTTCTCGTCGAACCCAAAGATCCTGATAGCGGACGAACCGACCACTGCACTTGACGTGACCACCCAGGCACAGATACTGGATCTGATGAGGGAAGTGAACAAAACCTACAACACGTCCATACTTTTCATAACGCACGATCTTGCGGTAATAGCAGAAATGTGCGATAGGGTCGGCGTTATCTACGGGGGCAACCTGGTGGAAGAGGCGCCCGTAAAGGAGATATTCTACAATGCAAAGCATCCATACACCACCGGCCTGATGAACGCCATACCCAAGGCTGAGAGGCGGTACGAGAAATCGGCAAGACTGGAATCAATACCGGGGAGCGTTCCAAACCTTATCTCCCCCCCTTCCGGTTGCAGATTCCACCCGAGGTGCAAGTTCAAGATGGACATATGTTCCGAGAAGAAACCGAAGCTGGTCGAGATAGAGAAGAATCACAAGGCAGCATGCTTCCTGTATTCGGACGAGGTTGAAGAGGAAGTTGAGGAGGATGTACCATGACTACTAAGATATCGGCTGACGAAAACGTCCTGATGTACGTTCATGGCCTGAAAAAATATTTTCCGATATACGGAGGTATGGGCGGAGTCAAGGGATACGTCAAGGCACTGGACGATGTCACATTTTACCTGAGGGAGGGCGAATCTCTCGGGATTGTGGGTGAAACTGGGTGTGGAAAGACAACTCTGGGCAGAACAATCCTGAGGTTGATACCTGCTACCGACGGTGACGTTTATTTCAACATCCCGAGGGAAGAAATGCTCCATATTATAGAACTCGAGGAGAAAGTTGACGAGAAACTGAACGCAGGCGCAGATGAGGAGACCGATGCTGACCTCAAGAATCTCCTTGGGGAAATCTCCAGGTTCAGGAAGAAATACTCGCTCCTGAGGCTAAAGCAGAGGGACTTGAGAAGGATAAGGCGATTCATGCAGCCGGTATTTCAGGATCCTTTCAGTTCGCTTGATCCGCGTAAGATTGTCAGACAGATCATAGGAGAGCCCATGGCCGTATTGCTCAAGCTCAGCAGTTTAGAGATCCTGAAACGAGAAAGAAAGATAATCGAGGAAATCGGTCTGTCAGAAGATCACCTGTACAGATTTCCCCATGAATTCAGCGGCGGGCAGAGACAGAGAATAGGTATTGCCAGGGCCATATCAATAGAGCCAAAACTGCTTGTGCTGGACGAACCCACTTCAGCGCTGGACGTCTCCGTTCAGGCCCAGATCCTTAACATACTCAGGGACCTGCAGAACAGGATGGGTCTCTCTTACCTGTTCATTTCACATCACCTGAACGTGATAAGGATGATGTCAGACAGGGTAGCAGTCATGTATCTCGGCAAGGTGGTGGAACTCACCACGACGGAAGAGCTTTTCAACGAGATGCTTCACCCGTACACCAAGGCATTGCTTTCGGCAATACCTATCCCGGACCCAGAAGTGAAGGTGCAGAGGACCATTCTTGAAGGGGAGATACCGAATCCGGCCGATCCTCCGCAGGGATGCCACTTCCACCCCAGATGCCCTGTCGCCATGCCAAACTGCGGATGGTCTCCCAGGGATATGTCGGAACTCATCAAATCAATGCTTGATCCTGTACGGAATCCGGAGGCGGAGGCTATCACCGGCATTAAGGAAATCCAGACAGACGAGGAGAACAACTACCTTGACCTGGTCTTCGAGGAAGGTCACGTTACAGGAGACGACACAATGGAGCTAATCAAAGGGCTGATAGAAAAGGAAACTTTCCTTGCGAAAGGCGCAGCATTCAAGGCCATAAAGTCAGTAGAGAGAGCGGAGGGTGAAAATGCCATCAGGTTCACCATGATCAAGCCCGATATACCGAGACTGAAAGAAGTCAAGAGAGGGCATTTTGTCTCCTGCCTGATATACAACTACAACTATTACGACGCCCAGGCAGAGACAAAGGAAGAGCATGGCGCCGAGATCTATACCAATAACTGAGAAACCGCTGATAAGGAGAGATCTGGACAAGATCTCCCTTAAGGAATTGCCCAGGGAACTCCGCTACAGATACCTGTTTGGCCCGTTTGCCCGCTGGACCTTCTGGATACTTATCATAATAATTGATTTTTTAGGCGTCCCATCTCTATTCCTTTACTTTATTGCCGTTGTGCTGTACTATCTTCCATATTTCACATCGCAGCCTGTTGTAATTGATTATTACTTCGCAATTCTGTACATTTTTACACTAGTACCTCTGATAATCCTGGAACTCAGGCTCTACTCTTCCAAACTGAGCAGATCCAGAGAAGAGGATCTGATGGCGGAATTTTTTCTGGGTGACAAGAAAGAAACAAAATCGCCTGAAAATGATGATCTTTGACCAGCACTGTAATGCAAGAGGCTTACCAAGGCCTTACACATCAGTCAAGCCATACAGACATTAATACGTCATCGACTAAAGAGTCATTTATCATAAATTGCCCTTTTCTCACGCCCTCATAGGAAAAGCCGAGATTCTTGTATAGTCCAATTGCATTCAGGTTAGAGGAAAAGACCTCAAGATTCACTTTCCTTATGCCCTCGGCTCTCGCCCATGAAAGAGCCTCAGTGATCATTTTCTTCCCGAGGCCGGCACCCCTGTATTCTTTTTTTATTGCTATTCCCAGTGTGGCAGTATGCCGGTTCTTCCGGTAGGCCCCCCTCTGGAGCGTCAACACTCCCACAACCTCCCTGCTTGCATCCGCAACGAGAGTAAGATCAGATCTGGAACTGAGCCTTTCCCTCTCTGCCCTTTCAGTCATGAGGTAATAATCACCCAGAAGATAGATCCCCTCATCCATGACTGACTGCATGCACCCTATCACGCCAGATGCATCGGAGGGTTCTCCCCTCCTAACCAAAACCTGGGGGGTATCAGGCTTAAGGATCTTCTTTCTCAGCAACCCTCTTCCTCTCCACGTGACCCGAAAGGAGCGTCTCGGACATAGTCTTGAGCGCATCCACCCTCTCGCTCATCTTCCTGATGCTGTCAATGAGGATCGATCTCCTGTCCAGGAACTCCGGGGAAACTATCGCTCCTGCCTTTGAAGGCTCGATTATCCCGTCTCTCTGCATGAGCCTGAGGGAATACCTGACCACATGAACCGGGAGGCCGGTGGCATCTGACAGCCTCGATATCCCTATCGGCTGGGAATTCAGAATTACCTGCAGGATGCGCAGGGTCCTCTCTATCTTCTCCAGCGACTTTCCCATTTCAAGCAGCATGGCATCAAAGGCGTTTTTTCTGATCATCAAAGACCTCAAGGATAGATTTTCTTCCCTTCGTAAAGTATCTCAGCTTCATTCCCGGTGAGGCCCGCTATGGCCTCCTTTCTCTTGGCAATGTAACCAGAGAACTTTTCAGGGTTCCTGGAAACATCGCGAATCCTCTCTGCATTTCTCAGAAGGGCAACCTGCAGCCTGATCTCAAACTTGAGATCCTCAGGCAGGGAAGAGATATCCATGCCTCCTTATCTATTTCAGATTAAAAAGATAACCTCAGCAAATGATAATAGAGCTTCCAGCAATTCAAGAGCGTGGGAAATCCTCAACTCCGGAGGGAAACTGATTTCATTTACAGGGTAGACAGGGATATCAGCGCCGGCATGAACTGCGATGCCCTGGTCTTCGGCTCCCGGGATCTTGTCGACCGTGCCGGGAAGGACGGATCCATAGCCCAGCTTATCAATGTTTCCAAGCTGCCCGGGATCGTGGGGTCGGCAATGGCCATGCCGGACATCCATAGCGGTTACGGGTTTCCCATTGGCGGTGTAGCCGCCTTTGCCTACGACGATGGAATAATATCGCCCGGAGGCGTGGGATATGACATAAACTGCGGGGTTTCTCTTGTCAGCGTACCCCTTACAATAGATGAATTCCTGAAATCAAGAAAGGAGGTCATTGACGCTCTCTTCAACAGCGTACCATCAGGGGTGGGGACAAAAGGAAGGATTCGCCTCACAGGCGGGCAGCTTTCCGCCATCCTGGAAGAGGGGATCGAGTGGGCCATTGCAAACGGCATTGGTAATCCTGAGGACAGAGGGCGCACGGATGAGTACGGATCATTCAAAGGCGCTGATGCATCAAAGATTTCGGAAAGCGCAAGGGCGAGAGGAATCAGGCAGATAGGGACCCTTGGCGCAGGTAACCATTTCCTGGAAATTCAGGCCGTGGATCAGGTGCTTGACCTTCAGGCAGCAGAGGCATTCGGCCTGTCGAAAGGAACTGTAACGGTGATGGTTCACACGGGATCCAGAGGATTGGGACACCAGGTCGCAACGGATTACATAGAAAAGCTCCTTAATTCCGGCACTGAGGATCTTCCCGACAGGCAGCTTGTTTATGCCAGGTCTGGTGAAAGGGTCTTCGACGATTATATGGCTGCCATGCAGGGGGCTGCAAACTTTGCATTCGTGAACAGGGAGGTCATAATTGACCAGGTCAGGAAAGTATTTGCGCGATCATTCAACATCGATCCGATTGAAATGCGGCTTGTTTACAGCATTTCCCACAACCTGGCGAGGGTGGAGGAGCATTCAGTGGGCGGGAGCAGGAAGAAGCTGATTGTCCACAGGAAGGGAGCTACCAGGGCATTCCCGGCTGGAAGGCAGGAAAACGGGAAGGAATTTGTAGCAACCGGGCACCCGGTCCTGGTCCCGGGAAGCATGGGCACAAAGTCTTACGTACTTGTTGGCGAGCGGGAAAACCTCCCTCTTTCATTCGGGTCAACATGCCATGGCGCCGGAAGATCAATCTCACGGCACAGGGCACTGGAATCGCTTAGCAGATCGAAAGTTGCCGCAGAACTCGAGGGACTGGGAGTAATGCTTAAAACCGCCTCCAGCAGGGCCATCCTTGAGGAAGCGCCGGAAAGCTACAAGGGGATAGAGGATGTCATAGAGTCGGTAATCGGTGCCGGCCTTTCCAGGCCTGTGGCATCACTGAGGCCCCTGGGTGTGGTAAAGGGATGACCATTCCGGTATTCACGGGCCATCTGTATTCTGAAGGCAGGTTTGTCCGCGCGACCATCCATGAAAAGAATGGAGAAATCCGCATCTCTGGGGGCTTGGAGGCGGAGGCAAAATTCAAGGGCACCCTCATGCCAGTGCTGGCAAACTGCCATACACATCTTGGAGACTCATTTATTCAGCAGGAGCCTCCGAACGATCTTGAGGAATCCGTCGGACCTGGCGGTTTCAAGCACCGGAACCTGGAAAAGGCGAACGATCAGGAAATAGAGATAGGGCTCAAAAGAAGCCTGAATATTGCGAGAGAAAGTGGAACCGGCCTGCTGGCAGACTTCAGGGAAGGTGGAATTCGCGGAGCGAAGATGATCAGGGAAGCCAGCACGGGAACCGGGATTGTGGTGAAGATCCTGGGAAGACCGGCGACAGTGGAAGAAGGGAAGGAAATGATCCGCCTCACAGATGGCTTCGGGATGAGTTCCATTTCGGATCACGACTTCGGATTCCTCGAAGATCTGTCAGAGATAGCCAGAAAGCATGGGAAAACTTTTGCCATCCACTTCTCCGAGAGGAAGAGGGAGGATATCGACAGACTGATCTCCCTTAACCCCTCCCTGGTAGTGCACGGGATTTACTGCAGGAAGGATGACCTTGCAAGGCTCAAAGAACAAAAGATACCGATATGCATCACCCCGAGATCAAACAGATTCTATGGGCTGGAGGCTGACTACTCAACTTTTTTATCAGCCCATGGAAACGTTTGCCTTGGCACGGATAACGGGATGTCATTTCCGCCTGACCTGTTTTCGGAAATGGCATTCCTCTACCTTATACAACGTTCAAAATCAAGTATCTCGCCGGAAGAAATCATAGAAACTGCACTTAGGAACCCATGGACTGAAAACCGAAACTGGGGAAAAATTGAACCAGGATCTGAGGCAATACTGTTCGAAAACGAAGTACTATCCTCATATGAAGTGGTCACGAAGGGGCAATCTCTGAAAAAAAGAATCGTGAAACTCCAGTGAAACAGCGGTTTTTCTGGCAATACACGGAATTTGTTTGGAAGGAAACTACCGTAATGCTCTTTCCCACCAGGCATCAAAAGAATGTTTATATCGGGATATTCCTTTCACCGCTACTGTGAGGAAGATTTCAGTGAACAAGAATCTTGCAATTTCAGTGCTCATCGTGATGGCACTACTGTTCAGCTCAATGGCGCTGACAGTCAATTCCCAGGCATTCAAACCCGGCACGGCCAATGTAAATTTGGTGCTATATTATGAAAACAGCACTCAGGGTCCGAGCCCCTTCTCATTCGCATCCTCTTCTACGGCGGTGACTTTTTCCACGATATCTGGGCAGACCGTCAGGGGACCGATTACAGGCTACTCCATTTCAACCACGCTCCCGTTTGGGGAATACAAGGTCACCATACCGGAACTGTATTCTTTCAATGCCCGTATTGGCAGTGACATATTATCATCGGCATACACTGAATACCTCAACATCACAACTTCCAGTATTCCGACCCAGAACATCACCATTCCCGTGGAACTCACCGCAAACACCACGGTGAACCTGATCGGGATCGCTCCGGGAAACACTGCATCCGTTAGCTTCACCACAAATGCCGGCTACACCTTCATTTCAGGAAAGACAGCGAATTACACATCAAACAGTTTCCACGCTTTACTCCCGCTCGGGGTGTCATTTTTTGCCAACGTGATTTACGGAGGGGAATCTCATATTTACGCGGAAACGGTTCCGGCAAACAGCACGATCACTATTGATCTCTCGACTGATTACCTGTTCGGGGTTGTGAACGCACTTGACGGCTCCCAGATCAGCAAGGTAAACGTTGCAATACTCAATGAAACCTCACTCAGGTACTCTACACTCTCATTCACAGGAAACACGTTTTCGCTGTTCACGGATGTCAACAAATTATCAAATACCGCACTCATAATCAGTTCGCCGGGTTACGCGCCCAGCGAAGTAAATGTGCAGTCTGCAGGGGCAGTCACAGTGCCCTCGCTCGTTTCGGAGAATGCATCTGTGGCGACAACATACACAGTCAACTACTCCCTTGGCAGAGTAAGCGAATTCGTGAACTTTACATTCAACAACGGAACCGCCGTTCCGTTTCTGCCTAACAGCACCATCGGGTCAATATACTGGCAGATGAAGCTGGACAAAGTCAACCTCTATACCGTTTTTTCATCGTATCTAGAAACTTACACCAACAGCAGCTTCAAGATAAATGGAAATGCATATGAGATGAGATCAGGATCAATTGGCCTGAGCATTGTCAAGCCCACAGCACTGAACAAATGGACTCTCACGGCAGAGGTCAATGCAACTTACAACAACTCCGCGCTCTCCAATGTTTCCACAATAAACAACGTGTCAATATTCGCCACGGCAACCAACTTCACATCTGGGCAGGTAAACTATACCTACTCCTTTGCCTATGCAAACACCAGCTTGGCACTGGAATCGTCCAATTTCCCGACATCCACTTTCAAGTCGCCGATAGACATTTCCTCGCAGGCCTCGTCGCACTGGGTTAACATGAAGTTTACGGCCGTCAAGGGCCCAAAATTCATAGATCAGTATATCAAATTTTTCTGGAATGGCCTTAACAGCTCAAAATACGTGCTCAACACTTCGATGAACAACACCGCTTTCGTGGTTCCAACCGGAACTACAGTATACATGAACGTTTCCAACGCTTACTTCAACCCGGTCACTGGAACGAACGACTATCTGCTTACTGATTTCAGCTGGTTTGTGGATGGCAAATCTGTGAGCAACTTCACCAGCGGGAAAACCTACAACAACTCATTCTCCTTCGGCACAGCAGGAAAGAACTACTCTGTAGTGATAAATGCCACCAGCCCGTCGAACGGCACCAACCAGACGACCTTTTATGTTTATGCCTTCAGCGGCACGCTGACAGTGAACTACTCCGTGAACTACAGCGGTAAAATACATTTCAACGGGACTTACAACGGCACTTCGCCGATTGTGTCCGTTCCTCAGAACACACTTTCAATATTCTCGGTGTACAACTCTTCTGCAGGAATTGGGAAGTATTTTGTCCCGCTGCTTTACAAGTGGAAATTCACAAACTTCACCACGCAGGCTGTGAATGCCACCTACACATTCTCAAAGCCGAACCTTGAAAACAACAGCTATCAGTACGCCAATGTCACAGTGATGACCGTCACGGGCCAGTCCAGGATCATGGAATTCTTTGTCCACGTCAACGATACCACCAAACCAATAGCATATGTGAATATGTACAACGCCACCGGGAAGGCCATCGGCAACCCGGTAGCCGGACAGATAGTGAACTTCACTGCACTGAGCAAGAACAATGTTATCAGCAAAAACAGCAGGGATCCGTATGACAGCAACTTCGGGCACCTGAAATTCAACTGGACGGTCAGGTACGGGAACAACGGCACCATAGCGCCAGCAAACCAGTCAGCCTCCATATACACTATTGTGAACGATTCCCAGAATGATCCATACGATAACGGAACCTGGATTACTATCAAGTTCACAACCCTGAATGTTATGGAAATATCCCTGAACGTGACAAATAAGTACACAAATCTCACCGGTTATGCAAACCTCACCCTTACCATATCCGTGGTAACCCCGAGAATTGCGGTGAACAGTGTGTACATACCCGGTACCCTTACACAGAATGTGCAGACAACGATTTATGTCAATGTCACCAACCAGGGAACAATTACCGCTAATGGCTTCTACCTCCTGATATGGGCGGGCGGAAAGGTTGTCGCTGACCAGAACTATACAAGGCAGTTGAAGGTCAATGCAAACGCCAACGTATCCCTTAACTGGACCCCAAGGCAGACGGGCTCATTCACAATAACCATAACAGGAAGCAACACCTCGGAGGACAGCTCGGGAGCCGGATTCTTTGCCACTCTTGGCGAAGTGACGCAGAGCGTTACCGTCAACCCGCCAGGCTACGTGACTCCGCTGATAATCGGGGGAATAATTCTGGTGATAGTAGTCGTAGGATACGTGTACTACAAGATCTCGACTGGCGGATTCCGAAAGAAGGGTGCAACCTCCGACAAGCTTTCGCTCCTGGAGCAGAAAAAGCTGCAGGAAAAGAAGCAGAACAAGTAAACCATGAAACTTTTTTTTACTGACGGTAACCCCGTCAACCACCTTTTTTTGCAGCGGTCTTAAGCGGTTTATTTTTGCAATTTACAGCACGAGTTTACGGCATTGCCTGAATAGAGAAACAGCCATCCCGACTGGCTTAAGCACCCGAAGAGGTTTCCGGAAAATGGCGTGTTCCGCGTTTTCCCTCTTTGATGGCATGAGGGCGATCGCATCCACCGGATCTGCCAGGAACAGCGCCGGATCAACGACTTGCGATCTCACCATGAAACGCAGGCAAAGAGAATATGGGGCGGAATATGCCTGATACCGGAATGAAGAGGGTCATCACCCTTCCTTATGCGATTACCATTTACATCTCATCTGTGCTGGGGGGCGGAATACTGATTGCCCCGGGTCTCGCAGCCCGCGTAGCTGGACAGGGCTCCATAATTGCATGGGTGCTTCTCTCCCTGCTCAGCTACCCCTTCGCCTATACATTCGCCTGGCTGGCCATGAGAAAACCGGAATCTGGAGGTATATATTCCTTCTCAAGAGAAGCATTCGGCACTTATGTCAGCAATGCAGTGGGATGGCTGTTTCTGGCATGGTTCATGTTCGGGGCCCCAGCCAATGCAATCGCGGCCGGATATTACCTCTCCTTCTCTATTCGCATGACAGAACCTGAGGTTTACCTGGTTGCTGGATCGATAATATTCCTTGCCTGCCTGGTAAACTATCTTGGGATCAGATTCAGCTCCAGGGTACAGCTTCTCGTCATTGCATCCATAATACTGGTAATAATAACCGCAATCATAACATCGTCCACGCACCTGAATTATGAAAACTACGTGCCAATAATACCCGGCGGGAGCTTTTATTCCATTGGGGTCGCTTCTGCCCTGATAATCTGGGCATTCTTTGGATACGAGAATGTCCCAAACCTTGCGGGTGAAGTTACCGATCCCGAAAACATATTCCGTAAAAGCATTCTTTTCAGCGTAATAATGGTGGGGATACTGTATACTTCCGTTTCAATTGTGACCATAGGGACCGCATCATACAAATCTGGAAGCGGTATCACCCCTTTTGCTGTCCTGATGTCCAGTTTCCTGGGTTCATATGGGGGGATCGCGACTTCCGTTATCGCGGTGGTTGCCATATTCAGCACCGCCAATGCATATGTTGCAGGCATGAGCAGGGTCATATACTCCGTGGCAAGGTCCCATGGGCTGCCCCACTGGCTTTCCCACATCAACCCCCGGACCGGTGCACCCGGAAGATCAATAATTCTGATGGTATCTCTCGGGCTTGCAAACCTGGCAGCATTCTACTTCCTCGGCATTGACCTGGTTACTGCATTCCTGGTGGTAAGCGGCATTGGAGGTCTCGTCTACGTCGTAGGATCCGCATCCGCAATCAAGCTGTTGAGGGAAAGAGGATGGAGGAAGGCGCTTCCGTGGATCTCGCTTCTGGCATCTGCCATTATCCTGTCTTTCATCAGCTACCTGCTCCTGCTCAGTGCAGTTGTTGTGCTTGCCTCCCTCCTTTACACCTGGACGGTAAGAAAGGGGAGGACTTCGCAGGACACTTCTGCGTGAACTGCATTAACAACCAACTGATGGGTCACATCCGCTCAAGCATCTTTATTCCAATCAGATCGGCAGCATCTTTTACAATGGTGCGGTACATCTCCACTATTCTCCTTCTGGTCCCCCTCACCTCATCATCCTGCACGTTGACCTGGCAGGAAGAGTAGAAGTCGTTGAAGGCCTTGGTGAGAGAAAGCACATAAGCTGCTATCAGGTCAGGCCTCTTGGAAGCGAGCGATCGTTCAAGCGATTCAGGATAAAGGTACATGTTCCACAGCAGTGACTTCTCCTCCACGTCGAACTGCCTCTTCCTGAGATTTGAAGCAGTTCCCTTGTCAAGTATGGAAGTCGACCTTGCAAAGGAGTACATCACGAATGGTGCCGAATCACCCTCTGTGCTCAGCGCCTCATCCCACCTGAATACTATGGCCTTCTGCGGATTGACCCTGATGACGTTGAAGCGGATTGACGATACCGCCACAGCCTCAGCTATTGATTCGCGGGTTTTGCTGTCATACGAATTTTCCTTCCCGGATACTATTCTGGAAGCTTCCTCTCTCCCCCTCTCAATGAGATCATTCACCGTGATAATGTTGCCCTGCCTGGTGGATAGCTTTGCACCTTCCAGCGAAATGAAGGAATAGATCAGGAATTCAAACCGCCTGTCGACTTCCATGAGATCAGAAAGTACGTGGCCTATGGTGCGGGCATAATCCTTGTGATCCTCGCCAAGCACGTCAACAATGACATCGAAATGATGTGCCTTGAACAGGTGGTATGCCAGGTCCCGTGCCAGATAAAGCCTGGTACCATCCGATCTTACAAGATACTCCTTCTTTCCCCATGGCATCTGTACATATCTCGCATCCCCGTCCTCCTTCAATTTCGGCTTGAGGGACTCGAATACCTCGACGAGTTCTTCAGATTGAAGAAATCCTGATTCCCAGACATAATCTTCTATGCTAATGCCGAGCCTGCTCATTGTGTCCCTGATGTCCTTCAGCACTACGGAACAGGCATTCTTTATTTCGGCAAGAAGGGCTTCATCCGGGGTTTCGTACCTCTTGAGAAGAGGTGATATAACCGCATCCTCTCCTCCAAGTGCATCCATGTGCCTGTAAATCTCCTGATAACCATGCAGGAGATTTTCCACTGAGAGCGGAAGCCCTGCGCAGTACCTCTGGAAGCCTGCATACATCGCCATGACCTGCTTGCCGGAATCGTTGACGAAATACTGGGTGGAAACGCGATACCCGTATCGGGAATATATCCTGGCCATGGAATCCCCTATTATCGAGTTCCTGATCCTTCCGACATGAATCGGGCCGGTAGGGTTTGCACTGGTATGTTCCACCACCACCCTTTCAGGGTCCTGGAAGACATCCGGGAAGATCCCGGTGGAGGATATCGCACTGTCAAGGAGAGAGAACAGCGATTCCGCTCTGATGCTGACGTTAACGTAATCGCCGGAATGATCGCAGCGTTCAACGAACTCAAGCCCCCTTATCCTTTCAACAAGTTCACCTATTGCCGCCTGATCCTTGTGCCTGAATGTCTTCACTACGAAATCAGCAAAGCCTCTGGTGTCGATCTCTATATCCGATCTGTGAAGTTCTATCCTTCCACCTGAGGTGCAATCTGCTATTTTCTTCCTGAAATCGTCATAAAGAAGCATTGGGAACACTTATTGGTGATCCCGATTTAACATTTGCTGGCAAGCTTGTGGCGCTATACGATGGAAGGTTACGCCCCTTACACATGAAGACGGCATATGGAATGCAATTCAAACGCCCACGCGATTCGATGGGGAACCGGATAAGTTCCACCAGGACAATCGCCGCATCTCAGGACAGAGAATGCGTTTTCATGTCCTGCGGGTACGACCAGAATCCAGGGATCCGCTGTTTACGCCTTTGTTACTATAATCTCTCTATGCGGCAGCCGACCTGCTCCAGCATTCCGGTGAATCCCGGGAAGCTCTTGGAAATCCTTTCGACGTTCTGATTTACTACCCGGCTTCCCGAGGCAATGGACGCTATGATTCCTGCCATGATGGATCTGTGTTCCAGGAATTCAAGATCATCAGGGGCCCTGATCACGTCCGGGGGAGTGATTGAAACCGAGTTGTCTGAATATTCCGCAGAAGCGCCGAAGGAACGGGCAAGCTTGATCATGGACTCTATCCTGTCAGTTTCCTTATATCTTAACCGTGAAACGCCTGTAATCTCTGACTTTCCCTTAGAAAAGAGGGACATAACGGTAAGTGGAAGGGCGAGATCAGGACAGCCGTCCACTTCGTAAGTCCCTCCACTGAGACCGGATTCCCTGATGGTTACGTTGTCCATGCCTATGGTGATGTTTACCCCCGCCTGTCTCATGAAATCAAGCATTTTCCTGTCCGGCTGAAGAGTGTTGGGGTCGAGTCCCCTCAGAACGATGCCGTTTGCAGATTTCAGCGCAGCAAGCACCATGAAATATGCTGCAGAGGAGAAATCCCCCTCAAGCGATAAGTTCACGGAGTCTGTGGGCTTGAATGACTCAACGGAAAAGGAGGAAGCTCTCGACCTTATGGTAAAACCCAGTTTCCTCATGACATCCATGGTGATCTGAACATATCCGGCAGAGGAAAGGCCGTCGGTAACGCTCACCTCAGAACCGAAATCACCCATTGACGCCTTCATGACAATAAGTGAGGAAACGAACTGTGAACTTATTCTTCCGGTTACAGACACCGGGCCAGTGACTGCAGAAGAGGCATCCATCAGAAAACCTCTGGGAATGGATTCGAAGTGCACACCCTGTGAGGCGAGAGCATTCAAAAGGTCTCCATGATTTCTGTGGAGCAGGGAGTCAGAAAGCCTGAACTCAACAGTCTCCCTCTTGCCCGCGAGGCCTCCTGCAGCAAGGCGGAACAGCGTTGCTGATTCTCCTACAAAGAGCTTTCCTGGCGATCTGAACTTTCCGGAGATCAGGCACCGGCCGCCGGAATTCCTGACGGTCATTCCGCACTGTGAAGCTGCTGAGACGGCCCTGAGCTCATCTTCCGAATATGAAATGTTTTCCAGCGAGAGAGGAATGGAGAAAAGTGCCGAAAGCAGGATCAGGCGCTGGGAGTAACTCTTGGAGCCGGGGATGGAAATTTCCCCATAGGGAGACACGCAGCTGAATACGGCTTTCATTCTGACCTCTGGATCGGATCGTTGGAAGTTCTAGACAGTATTATGCTGATCCCCTTCTTACTGGCCAGAGAAGCGGCACATTTCCTCATTTCAATTGTGTTCTTGAAGAATGCAAAGATCGATGGTCCCTTTCCGGATTGAGAAACTGCAAGTGGCGAGAACTTCCTGATCTGATCTATCAAGTCGTTCCTGATGCCGGTCTTTCTCCCCATAATCTGCCCGTTCATAACCGCCACCGGCAGGAATGACCCTTTCTTCACCTTCTCTGCCATGGTCTGAATATCTGATGCAGGAGTTTCAGCAAAAGCATCTTTCAGCAGATAGGAACTTCTCGTCTCCAGGGGATCGTACACAATCATTACGGGCATAAGCGGAACCTCTTTTCTCAGGTACAGTTTGTTCTCGTTGTTATCGGTGAGGGTGAGCCCTCCGTAGTATGCAGCGGTCAGGTCATCGTAAGCTCCTGTGGCCGAAAGCTTGTGTTCTTTTGACGCAATTGCGGCAGCGGACAGCTTTTCCTCATCTGGAATACTGACGCCATTCTCCATGATGAGAAGTTCAAGAATGCCAATAGCCAGCGCACTGCTGCTTTTCAGTCCCTGCCCTCTTGGAATCCTGCTGTGTATGGAGATTTCAGGCACTTCCTTCAGCGAAAACCGATCACAGTACCAGCTTGCAAGATCATGGACGATTGGATCAGGGGTTTCCCCGCTTCTGGAACTCATGATTCTCATGGAAAGGTCTATCGATACAGCCGAACCGATCCCGTTGGCGAAGGCCGAAATCACGCTTATCCCGCCATTGACGCTTATGATGGACAACTGTTCACTCCCCTGATAGAAGTATTTCCCTGAGTTCTTCCATGTCAGCCTTCCTTTTGAACCACAAATCGAAAGCGGTGCTGGCCTGCCCGAGAAACATGTCCGTGCCGCCGACAGTTCTTATCCCACTGAGTGCCGCTGCCTTCATGAAGAGAGTAACCTTCGGATTGTACACTATGTCTATCACCACTGCTGGCCTGATCCTGCCTATCACCATTTCAAACTGCGATAAGAAGCTCTCCTGATGCTGGTAAGGAATGGTGCTTATCAAAACGTCATACCTTTCCCTGAGGTTCGCGTAATCTGTCAAACTCCCATCACTCTTTCCAGCGCGCCTGCTGACAATGGCAACAGAACCGGGGGTGTACCATCTGCGCAATGCATATGCAACAGAAGCGGATGCGCCTCCGCTGCCAAGAACGGCGATACTTTTGCCTGATACCTCAACCCCGTTAGAATCAATGAGATACCTGAAGCCGGCGGGATCCGAGTTGTAGCCCTCAAGCTTCCCCATGCTGATTTTCACGACGTTGACGGAACCTGTAACGCTGCTGGCCTCGTCATGAGACGTGCACTCACGGTAGATCTCCCTCTTCAGCGGCGAGGTTACGTTGACTCCGCTGAATGCATGTTTCACTGCGGGCATAATGTGGGAAAACCTTAAAGTATCGCAGTCAAGCGGCAGGTACAGCGCATCAATTGAGTGTTTCTTGAAGTATTCATTGAAAAGATGTGCACTGCTGGACCTGGAAATAGGGGATCCAAGCACTCCGTAAAGGCTACTCAACCTCACCCTCCAGAGGATTATGGGAAAGGAACCATTCAAGATCAGAAATCTTCATGTCAACGCTGCCGGCCACGCCAGGTTCCATAGGGAAAGGGAGTGCAATGGTGTCCCGGGTGATCTTTTTGTCCTGCATCACGAAACCCTTCAGATCGCCAAGCACCGGTTCAAGGAGTTTTCTTGAGCTCGCAAAGAATGGCAGGTAAGGCCTGAGGAGCGACACTATGCGGGATGCATTTATTCCCTTAGCCTGCACCCATAGAGACTCAAGCATCATTCCCCAGAATACGGCCTCTCCATGGGAAATCCTGAATTCTGTTGCAGATTCAAGCGCATGACCAATCGTATGACCGAAATTCAGCATCCTGCGGATTCCTGCCAGGTCGCGGAAATCCCTGGATACATAGTCCATCTTCAGTCTGGTGCAGGTGAAGACAGCCTGATCGAGCGCTTCCATATTCCATCGCATGTCATCCGCCCCCCCGCCAAGAAGCGACCACCTGAATTCCTCCGGGTTCAGGATATAATACTTGAGGAGTTCGCCCAGACCGTTCAGGAAAAGCTTATCCGTCATTCCCTCAAGGAAATAGCTGTCGGAATAAACAAATTCCGGAAGGTAAAACGATCCGATCATGTTCTTTGCATTCCGGAAATTGATGCCGTTCTTCCCGCCTATGGCGCTGTCAATCTGCGCAAGGAAAGTGGTCGGTATCGAGACAAGGCCAACACCCCTTTTGAAAGTGGAGGCCGCAAATCCAACTACGTCTCCCAGGGTTCCGCCTCCTGCGTATGCTATTGAATCCCCTCTTCCGATGGAACTGCCTGCCAGAGAATCAAATATTGAGACAGCACCGTCAAGGGATTTCAGGGTCTCCCCGTCCTTGACTCTCACTATTTCTGAGTTCTGGAACAAATCTGCGAGATAATCCTGGTACCTGCCAGGCAACCCGGCGGATATAAAGACTATCCGGGAGGATTTAATAGCGGCGTTTGCGGGATCACGAAGGATCCTGTAGCCTATTGAAATTGAGGTCTCCATTCCTTCGATCCTGTAGCTGCATGTCTGCAATGGATATCCGGATTGCATTGCATGGACGGTTAAAAGTTAATACCATGCGCCATTTAAGGAGAAAAGATGCTATCTATAGGCGGCACTCCTTACGGGAAGATTGACAGGGATGGCTATTCCCTGATCAGGAACCACGGGATGATCTGCAACAACAGGACTGCCGCACTTGTCTCAATGAACGGCACTATAGACTGGGCCTGCCTCCCGCACTTCAATTCTGATCCGGTGTTTTCCTCCATACTTGACAGCAGGAAGGGAGGGCATTTCCAGGTTACCCCGATGGCCACCGATCACCTGAAGGTGATCCAGTATTATCACGATCACACGAACATACTCATCACCGAATTCTACGACGATCTGGTATTGGCCCTGAGGGTCACGGACTTCCTGCCGACATCGGAATACAGCACGATCAACTTTCCGGAAATACACAGGTACCTCGAAACACCGAACAGGGACATTGACGTGAAGGTCACAGTCGAACCGGTCTTTGATTACGGGAGGACCGAACCTGCGATTTCCAAGATGAAGGAAGGTTTCGTATTCCGGGCGAAGAGCCACTCCCTGGGTGTATCGTCGGATCTCCCCCTGAAAATCAGGGGACGGAGCCTTGCCGGCGGCATAAGGATGAAAAAGGGGGAAGATGCCAGGGTTGTCGTTCTTCATGGAGTCAGGGATGTGCAGAGGGTATCGGACTACCAGACCCTGGAAAGGATGGAAGAGACTTCCAAGTACTGGAAGGACTGGGTTTCACAGGGACGTTATCCGGCCCTTTACAACCGGGAAACGGTGAGATCGGCCCTCGTCCTGAAGGGGCTTTTCTATGAGCCCACCGGGCTGATGGTTGCCGCTCCGACTTCCAGCCTTCCCGAGTGCATCGGTGGCGAGCGCAACTGGGACTACAGGTTCACATGGATCAGGGATACGGCCTATGTGGTAGAGTCTCTTGCCATCCTGGGATACAAGAGGGAGGCCATAAAGTTCCTTTACGATATAATGGAAACCGTCAAGAAGCAGAGAAAGCTGAAGACAATCTACCAGATCAACGAACACGGGTCTCTTGAGGAGGAAACCATAGATTATTCCGGTTACATGGATTCTCAGCCTGTCCGGATGGGGAACCAGGCAGCGACACAGCTGCAGATCGACGAATATGGAAGCATAATAAATGCAATCTATTTTGTCGCAAATGCAGGCGGCACTGTTAACAGCTTCCTCTGGGACTTTGTCAGGGAGACGCTTGCCCACCTCTCGAGGATATGGCAGAAGGAGGACTCGTCCATCTGGGAGTTCAGGACCGCACCCAGGCATTACACATTTTCCAAGGCAGTAGCATGGGTTGCCTTCAGGAGGGCAATAGAAATGGGGAGAAAGATTGGATTCACCGCTCCATATTCTCAGTGGCAGAAAAATGCCGACCTGATCAGGGAGAGCATACTTGCGAACGCCGTAGACAGGAAGACCAACTCCTTTGTCCAGTATTACGGGTCGCAGAATACGGACGGGGCGCTTCTCAGGATCCCTCATTTTGGAATCCTCTCCCCAAACGACGAGATTATCCAGTCGACGGTGAAGAGAATAGAGGATGAGCTTATGACGAAGGACTTCCTTTTCAGGCGGTACACAAACGATGACGGCCTGAAATGCCCGGACAACGCCTTTCTCCTTCTTTCATACTGGTATGTGGAAGACCTGGTCCTCATGAGGGAATACGAAAAGGCCAGGGAGGTCTTCGATCACCTGCAGAAGTTTTCCAATCACCTTTACCTGATGTCCGAGGAAGTGGATCTGGAGTCCCTTGAGCCCATCGGGAATTTCCCGCAGGCCATGAGCCATCTTGGTCTCATAAGGGCAGCAAAGCGCCTTAACGACGTCTTCAAGGGAAAGTCCCAGATTTACCGGAAAGAGGGGATACAGGATCAGTAGTTGCGCCTGAGCGCTATACTGATCTCCCTCCTCCTTATCACATATGCGAGAATCAGTATTCCGCCACCTGAGACCAGCAGGGCAAGAGCAAGATCCAGTAAAACAAGGGAGACAAAGGGCACCACAGACATGTATACGGTGAAATTCAGATTGCTGTTGCCGTTGTTCTGGAATCCTATCTGCCACGTTCCGGACTGAGGCGCCACAATAACATCGGATACGGATGCGGAGAGGGTCACATTTGTATATGCGATACTCTGGTTCCCGGGGGATACCAGATATACGGTAAGGCTGATTGCGCTGCTCCCGGAATATTCAGGGGTCACAATGTATTCCAGGTCATCCCCGGCATTCACGTACCTGGAGAACGTGAGCGATCCGGATGAATGCGGCGCAATGCTCTGAACTGGGAATCCCTCTCCTCCGGAACCTATCTCGGACAGGGAGATCCCAAGGAAAACAAGCGAGGCGGCGACAACGATCGCCCCGATCCTGAATAGCATCCTCGGGCTGGGTATGGCCATATCCACTTAATGCCGATCCGTTAAAATAATGATCGATCTCCTGTCAGGTTTCCACGCTTATCTCCTGGGCACTGCCCGCAAAGACAAGATCATCGACCTTCAGCAATCTGCATAC
The DNA here is from genome assembly GCA_021818715.1 of Thermoplasmata archaeon. Taxonomy (GTDB): domain Archaea; phylum Thermoplasmatota; class Thermoplasmata; order Thermoplasmatales; family Thermoplasmataceae; genus JACWAH01. Next base: position 31,641 of record JAKATN010000004.1, on the reverse strand, counting down.
GAGCCCTGCATCCCTCTTGATTGACGCCTCCGGGCCGCGCACGGCCACCCTTGGTATCGTGGCAGAGGGGGCAATCTGTCTCGATGATCTTATGGATCTTATCCCCGCTATCATTTTCAGGGTATTCTCGAAATCGGTCTCCCTGAACGTAATGCCATCCATATCGGGCCATCTTTCCATGTGCAGGCTATCCAGCTTTCCCGGGACCGAAAGATTGCTGTAAACCTCCTCGGTTATGAATGGCATTATTGGGGCATAAAGTTTCAGCACGTTGAGAAATACGAAATATGCAACACCCAGGCTGCTGCCATCGGGATCCTTGCCTGCCCTGGACTCACTCTTCAGTATCTCCAGGTAGTTGTCGCAGTAGCTGCCCCAGAAGAAGGTGTCAAGGGCCAGCCTGCCTCTGTAGAAATTGTGATCCTCCATAGCGGAAGTCATCTCGGAAGCAACGGTTTTCAGCGAATTAAGTATCCATGAATCATACGGCGCGCTGCTTTCATATGAAGGGGATACCGTTTTCCCGTCGGCAAGCATTGAAAGCAGCCTGGCGACGTTGTGGATCTTCACCACAAGCCTGCGCCCCCTCACCAGCTCCTGATCATTCAGGGTGACATCTTCCCAGGGGGAAACGGACGCGCTCCAGTATCGCAACGCGTCTGAACCGTACTTCTCTATGATCTGGGATGGGGAAAGGGCATTTCCCTTGCTCTTGCTCATTTTCTTGCCCTCAGGATCTGTTACGTTTCCGCTGATTGAAATTTCCCTCCAGGGAATGCCTGAATGGTTGAGATGCGCCCTGAGTATGGTGGTGAAGGCCCAGGTGGAAATTATGTCATGTGCCTGGAACCTGCAGCTGAATGGATACTCCGGCTCGCCCAGCCCGTATCTGTTCATTGCAATGTCGGGAGTGAGCGAGGAAGTGGCCCATGTGTCCATGACGTCCGTGTCCGGAACAAGATCACCCGATCCGCACTTTTCACATTTTTGGCCCCCAGAACCGAGCCTTGGATCCACCGGGAGTTCCTCGTCTTTTGGCAGGACTGCAGATCCGCAATTCCTGCAGTACCATACAGGGAACGGGATCCCGTAAAATCTCTGTCTGGAAATGCACCAGTCCCACCTGAGGCCGTTCACCCAGTTCTCGTAACGGATTCTCATGAAATCAGGTTTCCAGAGAATCTCCCTTCCCCGCTTAATCAGATCTTCCTTGAGATCAAGGCTCTTCACGAACCACTGGGTGCTTATAGAGATCTCAACCGGGGTATCGCACCTTTCATGCGCATTCACGGTGTGGACTATCTTCCTGCTCCCCTTCAGGTACCCCTCAGACTCAAGCCTCGAGATGATTGTCTTCCTTGCTTCGCCTATCCGCAGGCCTGAAAGGAACAATGCCTGGGAGTTCATCCTTCCGTCTTCTCCCACAATTTCCCTCAGCGGAAGCCTGAACTTCTTCCAGATCTCGAGATCGTTCTGATCCCCGAAGGTGCAGACCATCTCTGCCCCGGTTCCCTTGTCCATCACCACGGACTCGTCCTTGATTACGGGTACCTCATACCCGGCCATAGGAACCCTGACGCTTGATCCTGCAACTGGCCTGTACCGCTCATCGGAAGGGTTTACGGCGATTGCCACACATGCAAACAGCAGTTCCGGTCTTGTGGTGGAAATGACCACGTTTCCATCATCTCCCCTGAACTCTATGTCCACAAAGTCCGTTTCTTTTGTCTTGTTTTTCAATTCGCTCTGGGAGATGGCAGTCCCGCAAGTGGGGCACCAGTAAGACGGAGCCCTTGCCCTGTAAGCGGTACCGCTTCTAAGGAGATCCAGGAACAGCTTCTGGGAAATCCTCTGGGTATCCCTTTCCACGGTGCGGTAGGGATGCCTGAAGTCAGCGCTCAATCCCATGTTCATTGCCATTGCCGTCATCTCCTTCTCCAGATCAGTGCTTATCCTGAAGCACTCTGCATTGAACTCTGAAAGGTTTTCCCTGCTCCCCCTCTTTCCCAGCACCTTTTCCACATATCTTTCTGTGGGCAGGCCGTTATCATCCAGTCCCCACGGGTAAAGCACGCGATAACCTCTCATCCTTCTGTATCTGGCAACAAAATCCTGGTGCGGATATGAAAAGGCATGCCCCATGTGCAGGGCACCCGACACGGTAGGAGGAGGGGTATCGATTGAATAGAGGCCTTTCCCGGACTGCTTTTTGAATTCGAATATGCCCCCTTCATACCAGCGGTCCTTCCATTTCTCCTCAACCGCTTTTATGTCCAGATCCATCGGTCTGCATTTTTTTTCCATATAATTAGAATTCTGTCGGGTCTGCTAAAAAACAGTCACTTTTAAACCCCGGTCAGGAATGGTGGGTAGATGTCAGGGAACCGGATCGATCCGCGAGAACGGATTGCGGAAATGCTCGCCAAAAGCATAAGCGAATACAATTCGCTGTACAGGCGAACCAGCATGGGGAACGCCAGGGAGTTCCTGGAGTTTTTCATCGGCATAAACAGAAGCTGCCTGACAGCCCTGAGAAAGAAGGAGAGCGTTGCTGTACCGATCGACCTGCATACGGACATACACGCCACAGATCATCTTTCGCCACAGGAATCAACGGATTCAGGAAGTCTCTCAAGTATTCTCCGTTTCATGACAGGTGAGCAGAGGAAGCTTTACGAAGGTGCAGAAAAAATCTCAAGAAAAGCCGGATTCCAAATTGGATCGGCAGAGGAGTCCGTGGTTGAGGTTCTGCAGAAGGCGAGCATGAAAGCAGAGATAATCTACGACGAAATCATACAGAAATAATACTGATGATCATAGCAGTTTCATCCGTTTCAGATCCTGCAAGCAGGAGAATGGGGGAATATCTTGTTGAGAATTACGGGCTGGACAGAATCGACATCTCAACATTCAGGAAGGCCAACCTGACGCTCAAGATAATCGACGCTTCACACCTGTATTCAGACACAGAGGAGATCATCCGCAGTGCGAAGACTTCGGGGCCACCGGAAGGAATAGTCTTCCTTTCAAAACACAGCTCCAGCGCAAAAATCAGGTCCATGACAGTGCATCCCGTCGGAAATTTCTCTGAAGCGTTACTTGGAGGCCTTGAAGGCAGGCTTTCACGTGCATTCCCGGACAGGATGACCGATACATTAAGGAATCTCAAGGCCAGGAATACGGTAAAGGAGATGGAGGTGACGTTTGAAGCCACCCACCATGGACCATTCACCCAGACACCGGCATTCTATCTTGAGATAGGGACAACCGAGGAGGAGTGGAATAATGAGGCCATCCTCGACTGCGTCCTGTCCTCGCTGGTCGAAGCAAAGGGAAACACATACCCGAACTTCGTAGGCATCGGCGGAGGCCATTATGCGCCAAAATTCACGCAATATGTAATGTCTGAGAAAGCGAACATCGGCCACATAGTCCCGAAGTACCAGAGGGATCACGTAAATGATCAGACAATCAGGCAGGCGGTGGAAATGACTCCAAACTGCAGAGGGCTCATCATGGACTTCAAGGGATGCAACTCTGAGATGAGAAACACTGCCAGGGCAGTTGCAGCCGATATGGGCCTGGAGCTGATTGAAATTTAATCATAACAATAAATAATATTATAATTATGTTTATGTTAAAATTTTGTCGGATGCCGGATAATTCAGGGTCCCCTTTACATTTGTAGTAAGATATTAGACACAACATTTATATATAATAGAAACCTGACATTTTTAACAGGTTTCTCCTGAGGGGAACAAAAGGTAATGGAGATAGTGAGTGAGGAGGAAGAACCTCCGGATACGACTCCTTTTTTTAGGGCCAGCAATATTGAAAAATCCCTCAAACTCAAGAAATTGTACATCAAGTTTGAAGGGGCGAGCATAACCGGGACTCAGAAAGACAGGATCTCAAGGTTGCATGCAAGAAGGGCTAAAGCGCTGGGATATGACACCCTGTCGCTGGCTTCCTGCGGCAACTATGGAGCTTCAGTCTCGTATTATGCCAGGGTGCAAGGGCTTGGGAGCGTAGTGGCGGTACCGAGTGGATATTCGGGGGAGAGAAACGCGGAGATTGAACAGTATGGCGGAACTCTCCTGCGTGAGGACGGGAAGTATGAAAATCTTGTAGACATGATGCGGGACCTTGGCAACGATAACTGCTGGTACGACTGCAACCCAGGTTCGCAGAACTCATTCATCGACTTCCTTGGGTACGAGAACATAGCGTTTGAAATCATTTCCCAGCTGGGGCATGCACCCAACTTCGTAGCCGTCCCCGTGGGCAATGGAACCACGATGACCGGCATATATTCCGGATTCAAGAAAGCCTACAGGATGGGGCAGATCGATCATATTCCAAGACTGATCGCCTCCTCTACCGACGGCGGGAACGCGATTGTGCACTCGTGGAAGATGAAGAGCAGGAAGATAGTTGACCTTGATCCGCTGCGCCTAAAGGAAAGCAGGGCGAACGAGCCGCTGGTATCGTATCATTCAATCGACGGACAGAAGGCGCTCAATGCCATTTACGAGAGCCGGGGATTCGCCGGATACGTTTCCGACGAGGAGATGATCCGCACCTCATCCTTCATTGAAAGGCTGGAAAAGGTGCAGGCACTGCCCGCCTCTTCCTCTGCACTTTCCGTTGCTGTCAGGGTGATGCGGAAATTCGTGGATTATCCAGAGTGCGTGGTTGTTCTTACAGGAAGAGGAAAGCCGTGGACAACGCAGTAATCCTGAGCGAGGGAGTTTTCGGCACAACTTACGGGAAGACCGCGAACGGGCTAATCAGATACGGCACAAGATTCAGGCCCGTGGCAGTGATAGATTCTACCAAAGCCGGAATGGATGCGGGCGAAGTGCTTGAAGGCAGGCGGAAAGGGATACCAATAGTAGCTTCTCTGCAGGACGCGATGGTCTATCACCCCTCTACCCTGGTGGTTGGAATTGCCAGCGACGGCGGTTTTCTGCCCAAGGAATACAGGCCGGCAATCAGGGAAGGGCTCGAACGTGGCCTGAACGTCGTATGCGGGCTTCATGAATTTCTCTCAGACGATTCGGAATTTTCAGCGCTGGCGAAGAAGTACGGCTGCACCATAACCGATGTCAGGAAAATGTTCAGGGACATGAAGATCCCTTACACCGGGAAGATCAGGGAAGTCAGGTCATTCAAGATTGCAGTGCTGGGCACTGACAGCGCCGTAGGAAAACGTACAACTGCAGTGTACCTGAACAGATCAATGCAGGAGAACAACAGGACAAGTGTTATGATCGGAACCGGACAGACTGCCTGGATGCAGGGTTTCCCCTATACTGTTGTGATAGATGCCATGATCAATGATTTCATCTCAGGAAATCTGGAAGATACGGTTTACAGGGCTTGGAAAGACCTACACCCGGACTTCATTTTCCTTGAAGGCCAGGGATCGATCCTTCATCCGGCGTATCCCGGCAGCTTCGAGATAATAGCTGCCTGCAGGCCGGATGCCATTATCCTGCAGCATTCACCATCCAGGTTATACTATGACGGTTTTCCTGACTTCAAGATTGAGAGCATTGAAAAGTACATCAAGATCCTTCAGCTTGTCTCCGGAAAACCGGTTATTGCAGTGTCACTGAATCTTGAAAACATTCCGCAGGAGAGGAAGGAACAGGAGATAACGGCCATGGCAAAGAGGATTGGGATACCTGTGTTCGATCCCCTTTCCGATCTGAGAGAGATAACAAAATATATAGAGACAATCTCGCCTGAAATCAATGTCTGATTACCTTTCGCGAATTGCCTGCTTCGACACAGCAAGTATTCACCCTGAGGAAGTGACCGGGAAAAGGATTGTTTCCACCGTGGATCTTGACGGGGAAAAGTTCAGGATCATATTTTCCTACAGTCATGACGTTCCAGAGATGGACAGGAACATTGCCGGTCTAATCTCGCTCTTTCCCATGGTCAATTTCGGCCTTTTCACAAGGCGTATCAGGGGAGAATTCCCAATGGAGAAGGCAGACCTGCAGTTTCTCACGAAGATGCTCGCGATCAACAATACGGAGGTGTTCGTAAACAAGATCTGCAGGAGGCGGTATGAATTCTACAGGAGGGAATTCCTGCCGGAGGAAGGCGAGATCACCCTGCAGAACGCCATTGGAAGCAACATCCTTGAAGCCGAGGGGGAAGCACGTTTCCCAAGGAAATATTCAGGGAAAAGGACCGGTGTGCTGCTTTCCGGCGGCAAGGAGAGCCTGACCACCCTCGGCATGCTCACGGAAGCAGGAGAGGACCCGGACGCTTTCTTCTACAACGAATCAGGATCGCACTGGTTCCCTGCCCTACCGAGCTACAGGCACCTGGATGGAAACGGCCACGCGTTCAAGGTGTGGACAAACACCGACAGGTTCTACAGGTGGGTTCTCCGCAGGATGAAGGTGCTTGACCAGGCAGCGGTGGCTGGGGTAGCTGATACATACCCGGTCCAGCTCTTCATATTCCCGGTATACCTGATGGCCCTGCTTCCCCTGATGATCGAGAGGAAAATCGGGGCAGTTTACATGGGGAATGAGTTTGACGATACCCGGGAAATGGTACCTTACAGGGGGATCAGGCACTATTACGGCATATACGACCAGACTGCCGACTTCGAGAGGGAGTTCAACGCGTACCTTGGGCAGAAGGGCATAGGCATCAGGCTGAGGTCCGGGGTATACCCGATCAGCGCATCAAAGGTCGAGGAAATACTGGTCAGGAGATATCCCGACCTCTTCAGGCTGCAGAGGTCGTGCCACAGCTCAAGGATTGTAAACGGAAAGGTGATCCCATGCGGCAGATGCTCAAAGTGTATCGGCGTAATTTCACTTATCCTTGCAGCAGGCGGAAATCCTGAAGAAATCAATTATACCCATGAGGCTGTAGAAAATGCCGCGAAATCACTGCTTTCCGACAGGATAAGGCTTGACAGGGACGAGGTCGCCTACCTGATCTCAGTGCTGCAGGACAGGCCTCTTGGAAGCGCCAGGCACATTGAGGGTGTACACATAATTCCCGGTGAAAAGGTTCCTTTTGAGCGCATCGATCCACCCGTCAGGGAAAAGATCATTGCAATAGTCAATGAATACGCGAAGGGAAAATATGAACTCAGGGGGGACCAGTGGGTCAACGTTCAGAAGAATTCGGCCTGAACCGAGATAACCTCCTCGTTGCTGCCGCAGGAGGAATACGCATTCAGCAATTCCATGTTCGTCTCGTGAAAAGTGTGTGCCCATGGGAACTTTGAAAGGAGGGAATCTGCAAGAGAATTTTCACCCATGATATAGAGAGAAGACGCGATCGCCTCTACCGAAGATAGCATCCCCGGCTTGCCAAAGTTTACGGGATTGACGGGGAGAATTAGCGGCAATTTTCTCTGGTTCCCGGATTTTTGGGAATACCTGTCCTCGATTCGTTTCCATGAGGTCTCGATAACGCACAGACCATACTTTTCGGCAATAGTTTTGTCCCTGGCGGTCAGGTATTTATCTGAAAATGGCCATAAGAGAACCTTTCCACGTATCATTCTTGCATCTATCCTGTATGCCATCCCGAACCTGGAAAGCTTCCTCATTGTCGACTTCCGCGGATCATCCATCCGCTCGTCAACATAGGATATTCTGATCAAGTGCTTTCATCCCATGATATCTCAAATCCTATTTTCACTTTGTTCCACGCCTGACTGGTCCGATTAAACCATTAAATCCCACATGAAGCATATTTCGAACTCATTTTAAAATCCGCAATATAATTTATATACCTGTTGCATCTCGTAACCAAGATAATATGGCAGCCGGGTTGAGTGCAAAGCAGACCAATATTCTGCTGGCGGTGCTGGGATTACTTTTGCTTGTGATAGGCATATATATTCTCGCCGGAACTATTGCTATCACTAACCAGACCTCCTTTTATGGCAGTCTGATCATGATCATCATCGGCGCGATTCTCATTGCGATAGTCTACCTCTACAACACCTTCTTCAAGCCTCAGAAAGTGTAGGTGAATCTTCTGCCCTCTGGTGAATCATAGGTCCTGAAAGGCAGTCCGAAGGCTGTTTTCAGGTTTTCCTCCGTCATGATCTCATTCTTTGGCCCGAAACCCACAGTCTTACCTTCTCTCATCAGACAGACCTTGTCCGAATACCTGTGCAGCGCACTGATGTCGTGCAGCACGAGGACTATGGATTTCCCCTTATCCCTGAGTTCTTCTATTACGGAAAAGATAATCCTCTCCCTGTCCGGATCAAGGTAGGTGCCAGGCTCATCCATAAGAAGAATGACTGCATCCTGCAAAATCGATGCGGCGAAGAGCACCATCCTCTTCTCCCCTCCGCTTAGCGTGTTATAGTCACGGTACCTCAAGGCAGATATGCTGCAAATATCAAGAATTTCTTCCACACGATCTTCATTTTGCGGATTGGAATAGGCGGATGTCCTGAGTATATCGTTAACCGAGAGGGCAAAGGGCATGGGAATCTCCTGCCCCATAAGCGAGATATGCCTGGCGATCTCAATTCTCGGGAATCTGCGCATGTCTTTTCCATCCAACCTGACCACCCCGGATTCTGGGGCGCTTATGCCGCAGAGCAATCTGAGGAAGGTGGATTTCCCGGAACCGTTGGGTCCGCCGATTCCCACAATTTCTCCCCCCTTCACTGAAAAGTTGTCCACACAGAGGGAAAACCTACCCCTGTTCAGCCTAAGGCCCGAGGCTTCAAGTTGCATATCCTCCCCCCGCCATTCTGGACAGCAGATAGAGGAAGAATGGAGCCCCTATAACTCCGGTCACTATCCCGATTGGCAGTACTTCCTGGGTAATGGCAATGTTGGCTATATCCTCACAGAGGATGAGAAATATCCCCCCTATAACCATGGCAGCCGGTATTGTCACCCTGTTTGAACCGCCGTAAATGATCCTTGAAACGTGCGGTATGACGAGGCCAACAAACCCTATAAGGCCTGATATGGAAACGCAGATTGACGTGGAAAGCGTGACAAGCAGGATAAGCATGAGCTTGGTCCTTTCCACGTTTATTCCCACAGATGAGGCGTACTCCTCGCCGAGCTGCAGGGAATCTAGTTCCTTCCAGTAAAGGGCTACAATGAAGATCGTGAGCCAGTTTATTGCGAAGGCTATCACCAGCTCTGTCCAGGTGATCTGTGCAAGCGATCCCATAAGCCACATCCAGACCATATTCTGCAGCTTCAGGTTCGTAAATATCAGGTATGCGACAAATGAGGATATGAACAGGGAAACAGCGATACCAGTGAGAAGCAGGTATGTAAGGGGGACCCTGCCTTTCCTGAATGCCCCAAGGTACACTACCATGACAGTGGCCACTGAAAACGTGAATGCTATGATCTGAAGCGAATAGATTCCAAGAATCGTGATCCCAAAATCCAGAACAACGACCGCACCTAGGGCCGCACCGCTGGAAATTCCTATTATGTACGGCTCTGTTATGGGGTTCCTGAACACGCTCTGTATGACAGCACCGCCCACAGCCAGCGTGGATCCAATTACCATGGCACCAAGTATCTCCGGTTCGCGCAGCTCAACAACGATTACCCAGTATGCCCCTGATCTGGGATAGGCATTGCTGAAAGGGAAGATCTGCTCTTCCACAATTCTGAGAACGTCCTGGAATGGGATGTTCACCTGCCCCAGGAAAAGGGAAAAGATGGTGACCAGCACCAGGGCCCCGACGGCCGTGATCCATTTTAACGAGGACATCAGCTGTGAGGAAGTTCCCAAGGTGGACTTCAGGATATCCATTCAGTTCCATCCGTATGAAGGCGGATAGGGGAGATTTATCGGGAAGATCGGGAAATTGTTCAGGATGAGCGGGTTGCTCGTTTCCTCTATCAGCCATGCCACTGCATAAACAGCCCTGAAATCAGGTTCGTCAAAGAAACTGTCGTTGAAGATTGCGTAAACGTGATTCGAATAGTATGCGTTGGTCGTGTTGAAAGGAGTCACATTGACTGCAGAATATGGCACGTACTGGTCAAGCAGAATAATGTCCGGGGACGAGTTCACTATTATTTCCGGGTTAATGGTGTAATATCCATTCTGAGTAGCAACATTCCTGAGATGCGCTATATTGAAGTAACTCTGGAAAAAGGTGTTGTTTCCGGCAGTCCAGTATCCGCCATAGTTGTCAAGGTAATAGAAGACCGTCTGTTCTTCGGCAGGAGTGATCGAAGCTGTGCTGTTCCTAAGATATGAAAGGGATTTCTGCATCCAGTTCACTACCAGTGTGGCGTTGTGGTAACACCCGGTGAGGTTCCCCAGCATAAGGGTTTCATTCTCAATCTGAGAGAAGCTGTTGGGGTTGTCAAGCAGGAAAGGGATGTGCAGCGTGTTGTTTATGTACACGCCATAAGTGGGCATGGTTGCGCCATAACCGAGAACCACCTGTGGCTGCAGGTTTACCAGCTCTTCATAGTTAACGGAATACGAGTTCCCCACGTTTGGCAGGGTTTCATTTGGCGGATATGAATCAAATTCATTGCCCCCCACCAAGTAATTGTATGCCCCGATTGCGTAAAGAGTGGCAGTTGCGGACGGGTCCAGGCTGACAATCCTTTTCACCGGACCTGGGAAATAAAACGTTCTGCCGGCGGAATCGGTGACCTTTATCACCTTCAGGTTTGGAGCCGGAGCATTAAAAGTACCGGACCCGGCAACATTCCCAGCGTTCGAGACAGCGTAAAAAGAAAGGCCCGATGCAACCAGCACCAGGGCCACTATTATTGCGATCATTCTGTTTTCCATTGATGCACCTGCAAATAGTTTTTACAACCGTAAAAGAATATTGCATATATCTTTTTTCCCTTCCGATTGCAGGCGACAGCGTGGTCCTGGAAACCAGGAAATCCAGTTTTGGGGTGCGTTTTCCATCTCATGGTTGAGAGGAATCGCCCTGCAAGTATCGCCACTGTGCTAAATCAACCAGCATTCGCAGAGGGATCATTTTTGCCTCATGCGGAACAGCAGTCAAAATCAGGCACAGAATCCAGTCCATATCCTGGGTATTTCACCTCTAACATTGGTATCCATAATTTCTCCAAAATTACCGGTACCCCGGACCCCTGAATGGAAATTGCACATTGAATGACCATGGGATCGATGACAGCGTACGTCATAGCTGGCGAGACCAACGAGACACCTGAAGCAATCTGAATGATTCCCGGTTTGCATGACCTGACTATTGAGTAATAGAGTTAAATATATGCTATATATTTCTAAATACTATTACATATAGTATATGTATAATGTTTATCTAAGTATTGATTATTCAATCCTGATGTCTAACAAAGAAGGATCGGATCTACCAGATCTTATGGATTCGATGGACAATGCATCTGTAGGCAGGTTCCACTATAAAACGTGGCTGCTTGCGGGTATGGGGTTCTTTACGGATGCGTATGATCTTTTCATAATAGGAACGGTACTGGCAATAATGCCTCTTGTAGGATGGAGCACGCTGAATACGGCAACTGCAACAGGGAAGTACTACACTGCCCTTGTAGGTTCCACAGCACTCCTATCCGCGATAATCGGTGCAGTTCTTTTCGGAAGGCTTCTGGATATGCTGGGGCGAAAGGCGATTTACGGCATTGAACTTGTGCTTCTGGTGATAGGTGCCCTGGGCAGCGCTTTCCTGACCCCTGTCAACAGTACTTTCATACTCATTGCATGGAGATTCCTGCTCGGTATAGGTATCGGGGGCGACTATGCCACGAGTTCGACAATAATGGCTGAATACTCCAACACCAAGAGCAGGGGAAAACTGGTCGGAATGGTGTTCTCCATGCAGTCCCTTGGCCTGGTGGTGGGTCCAGCAATCGCCCTTGGGCTCATGTACAGCGGGATTTCACTTACCCTGGTATGGCAGCTTTTGCTGGCATTCGGTGCAATCCCGGCTGCGTTTGTAATCTATGGAAGAAGGAAGCTTCCCGAACCACCAAGATACACGCTCAACGTGAAGGGAAAGACGAAGGAGGCTGCGAAGACCTGGGAACAGTACACCGGGCTGAAGGTTGACGAAGACTCTCAGATAAAACCATCCAAGGCAAAGTGGTCCAAGCTGTTCACTGACAGGACGTTCATGCTCACCCTGATCGGGACAGCCGGGACCTGGTTCTTAATGGACTGGGCTCTTTACGGAAACAGCATAATGTCACAGAACATAGCCGGAGTGCTCATACCGTCAAGCGTAACCGGGCTGGCAAAGATTAAGACCTCAACATTCTACACCCTGCTGATTTTTGCTCTTGCCGCCTTCCCCGGATACTGGATCGCAACCTTCACGATCGACAGGATTGGAAGGAAGCCGATACAGACGATCGGTTTCCTGTTCATGGCGGCGACATTCTTCACGCTCGGCCTGGCACCGTACATACAGAGCGCCGCATATGCTGCTGAGTTCCTGGTCATATATGGAATGAGTTACTTCTTCATAGAATTCGGACCCAATGTGACGACTTTCATCTACCCGCCTGAGGTGTTTCCCACCTCCTTAAGGGGATTGGGAACTGGAGCTTCAGCTGCAGGCGGAAAGACTGGCGCCTTCATAGGCACATTCCTGGACCTGTTCATAATCGCTGCCTTCGGGTACTCCGGGCTTTTCCTGCTTCTGGCAATGTTTGCTGTGCTGGGGCTAATCCTCACAGTCGTGCTTTTGCCTGAGCCCAAGGGGATGAATCTTGAGGAGAGTTCAGGCGATAACAGGCTCCGCCAGGAGAACGCATGATGCCTTTGAAACCCTAATCTCCCAACTTTTATTTTTTTAGGCTTCTTAAATCGTCAAACATCTCATGGAATGACCTTTTTATAATCGAAGTGAAAGCTGTTCACTCAGATCAACAATCCATCACTTCAAGGCATGATCTTCAATAAAGGGATATGGTTGATTTACGGTGTACCGCCTGTCATGTGCTTGAAAGCCATAAACTGTACCTCCTGTCACCATTGGGTTGAGATATGCCCCTGAACCAATGGTGCCAGAATGAAGACAATTTTTCCTTATAACTGTGGTCAGGATCGCCTTTGAGCCACAGCATCAGATCATTGAAAAAGTCCCGGAAAGCAGGCCTGTGCACATAAATGAACAACACATTATAATCCAGGTGCAAGGAACTGCAGATGCCGCCGCAGGCAGTTTGGAAATAAAGATCAGGAGCGCCACTCCAGGAGAAACCCGGGGTGTTCAAGAAAGGATTTATATCCGTTACAGATGCTCAGCAGTCGGGCTTGGCCGGGATACTAGGCACATCCTGTTACCCGAAGTCGACACGCGGGGGCGACAGTCGCCAGAGATCAACCGGATTTCTGTTGGGCCCTGGTGAAATGAGGATACTCTGTCCCTTTGGATCGTGGGCTCTGTGTGCTGCCAGCAAAGGCAGGCATGGCACAGACTCGCATAGGAATCCGCCAGAACCGGAAGGGGGCAACGGTAGCTAGGACCAACGATGCTGAAGGCAAACGGGGTGGAGTGGACCCGGGGGGCACCCACCAGGACGTCCGGCCCAATGGCGACGTGCCCGGCACTGATCAATATGAGCGAGAGATACAAGATCATCCAGGATCCTGTGAACGGGCCAATAAAAGTAAGGCCAGGACTGATTGCCCTGCTTGATTCTCCTGAAATGCAGAGGCTGAGGCAGATCAGGCAACTCGGGCTGGTCTACATGGTTTTCCCTGGCGCCCAGCACACCAGATTTGAGCATTCACTGGGCTCGATGCACATTGGCGGCCTGATGGCCGAGAGCCTCAAGGTGCAGAACAGGAATGAGTTGATGGCGGCTGCACTCCTTCACGATGTCGGTCACCCGCCGTTCAGCCATACGTTTGAGGAAATCATCGAGAAAAAAACCGGGATGAACCATCAGGAAACCGGGTACAGGATGATTATGGGCAGGGAACCCTTTGGCGAATCCACACTTCCTGATCTGATCACCCGGAACGATCTTGATCCCTCGCGGGTCGCGTCCATAGCCGCCGGGATGGACAAGACCCTGGAAGGAAAGATCATAAGCGGAACGATAGATTGCGATGAGCTTGACTATCTCAGGCGGGACGCATATTATTGCGGCACTACCCTGGGGATCGTGGACTACATGAGGGTACTCGAAACCATAATGGCTGACTCCAGCATATACATCGAGGAAAAGGGCATCCCGGCTATAGAGGAACTCCTTGTGGCAAGGTTGATGATGTACAGGTCGGTGTACTGGCACAAGACTGCAAGAATTGCCCAGAACATGCTTTCCCTGGCGGTTTCCCTTTCCGGCAGAATCGACAAGGGCATTTTCATGAGGACGGACAGTGATCTCATAGCAATGCTGCGTGAGGAAGGGAACCCGGCAGGGATGGTGGATTCTGTGCTTTCCAGGAAATTGTACAAGACGGTGATAAAGTTGCCCTACTCCGCAGATTGCGAAACTGCCATAAGAGACCTTATTGGCAGCTACATCGACTCCGGAAAGGCCATGGTGGATGTAATCCCTCCGCTTGATTTCAGCGGATCAGATCGCATAAAGGACGATCTCAGGGTTAAGATTGGAAGGACATTCAAGCCGCTCAACGAGGTCTCAGCGCTTTCCCGATCCCTGAATCAGGCTTTTTCCGCACGCAGCATTTACGTCACCGCCGATAGCGGGGTCTCAGAAAGGGTTGGAAAACTGATCACCTCGGGACTGCCTAAAGCCTTTTTGTCATCCTGAGCGCGTTTCGTGATCCCTTCAGGTGCTCCCTGTAATAGTTTACCACAGATTCAGTCAGTGAATAACCGTTCTTCGAGTAAAAGGAAATTGCCTTGTCGTTCTTCTCCCTGACCTCCAGCACCGAAACAGCAAACCCACGGGCGGCCATCTCCCTCTCAATCGCGAAAAGAAGGTCTCTTCCCACCCCCTTCCCCTGGAAATCAGGATCGACGGCAATGCTTTCCACGTCACAGACAGAATCCGAAATTCCGCAGGCAACCACGTATCCGGATATTCTGCCGCTTTCCGTGTCCACCGCAACGTAATTGAAAGAGCCCTCCATTTCGAAAATCGCCTGCAGCTCCCGGACGTCGTAGGGGCCGACATCAAAAGCCCGGCTCTCGAGCGATGCAATCTCTTCAAGGTCAGAAAACTGGAACTTTCTCAGGATCACTCAAAATACATCACTAGAGCAATATTAAGGTCAGCGTTTGACTCAATGTTGCGTACTTACAATCAAATTAATATGTCCAATTCCGATCCCTTCTCATGATCGAGAAGGCAATCAGGGAACTGTCCTCAGGCAACCCGGTGCTCATACACGATTCCCTGTCCAGGGAGAATGAGACGGACATAGTGGTGCCTTCCCAGTTCGTGACACCCGAGACGATAAGATTCATGCGAAAGAACGGGGGCGGCCTGATCTGCGTTACAATCAGGGAAGCTGAGGCAAAGGCGTTCGGGCTGGATTACATAGACAGGCTGCTTGACCTGAAGGACAGGAACCTGCTATATTCCGGCGATGTAAGGTATGATCAGACAAGCCCCTTCTCCTTGTGGATAAACTCCAGGGACACTTTCACCGGCATTTCAGACAATGACCGGGCGGCCACGGTGCGCCATCTCGCCGCATTTATTTCCTCCGCCAGGGAATACAACGGAAATGCTCCCTCGGAATTTGCCAGGAAATTCAGGACGCCCGGCCACGTTCCCCTGATAATTGCCCGCGACGGCTATTTCAGCAGAAGGAGGGGGCATACGGAACTTTCCACGTACCTGCTCGAGAAGGCTGGCCTGATAAGGTCTGCAACCATAGTGGAAATGCTTGGGGACGACGGGCGTTCCATGCAGCCGGAGGAGGCGAGAAAATTCGCGGAGTCCCACTCCCTAATCTTTATAGAGGGTTCAGAGATAATAGATTCGTGGTCCAATGAAACGCGTAATGGCAACGGGGGTCTTTGATATCATCCATCCCGGGCATCTCCACTTTCTCAACGAGTCGAAAAAGCTCGGTGATGAGCTTGTGGTGGTGGTTGCCAGGGATTCAACCGCCAGACGCAACGGAAAGGAACCCGTGTTCGACGAGATGTCCAGGCTCAAGATCGTATCTGCCCTGAAGTGTGTCGATCGCGCAATTCTCGGTCATGAGGGCGACATCTATAAAACCGTCAGCGACGTTTCTCCCGACGTAATAACGCTGGGATTCAACCAGAAGTTCGATCCGGATACTATAAGGAAAAGGTCCCTTGAAAAAGGGGTCAGGGTGGAGGTTGTGCGCATTTCAAAATTCGAAAATTCCAGCATGCTCAGCTCCAGCCAGGTCAGATCCAAGATCCTTCAGTACATCGGTGAAGACATTTGAAGGCAATCGGGATAGCCGATACCACGTTCGCCAGGTACGACATGGCAGCATCGGCAATCGATGAACTGTCTTCACTGGGAACCGGATTTGTTATCTCAAGATACACTGTTCCAGGCATAAAGGATCTTCCTGTAGCCTGCAAGATACTTTTCGAAAGGGATCACTGCGACCTGGTCATCGCCCTTGGAATGCCAGGGCCGAAACCGGTTGACAAAACCTCAGCGCACATCGCATCATCCGGTCTAATGCAGGTTCAGCTTGAAAAGAGCAGGCATATAATCGAGGTCTTTGTCCACGAGGATGAGGCC
Source organism: Thermoplasmata archaeon (assembly GCA_021818715.1). Lineage (GTDB taxonomy): Archaea > Thermoplasmatota > Thermoplasmata > Thermoplasmatales > Thermoplasmataceae > JACWAH01. Next base: position 14,962 of record JAKATN010000004.1, on the reverse strand, counting down.
CAGGACGAGGATACCCTTGCCCGCCTGATGGACAGGAGGGCACGGGAACATGCAAGGAATGCGTTCAATCTCCTTTTCTATCAGCAGAGGCTCACCAGGGATGCAGGCCAGGGGCTCAGACAGGGATTTCCCGACGCAGGTCCGCTTCAGGGTGATCATGGTAGCACAGGGGGAAGACACTAGGTGGCATTATGAAAATAGGGTTAGTAGTATCGGAATACAACTGGGATATCACCACGATGATGATGGCTCGGGCAGAGGAGCACGCTAAATTCCTCGGAGTCCAGATTGAGAGGAAGATCATAGTTCCCGGGGTTTTTGAAATACCTCTGGGCGTGAAGACCCTGCTTTCTGAAGATGAAATAGATGGGGTAGCTGCGATCGGCGCGGTCATCAAGGGTGAGACTGACCATGACCAGGTGATAATGAACAACGCGGCCAGGAAGCTGGCAGATCTTTCACTTGATTTCGGCAAGCCCGTTGCGCTTGGCATCAGCGGACCGGGAGAGACAAGGATGCAGGCAATGCAGAGGATTGAAAAGGGAAAGGATGCCGTGGAAAGCGTTGTGAAAATGGTAAAGGCGATTAAGTCACGCGGAAAGTGACCTGAGATCGCTCACCTTCTGCCGCACTCTTGCATAGGCGTTGTGGTGGTGGATGCTCTCCAGGCTCCTGCCCTCAACGATCAGAACCGCACTGCCGTCAACTAACGGTTCCATGGAAACTCCGATTGCCGCCTTCCTCACTACGTCCTCGATCAATCCGGGATTTTCATGCGCATGAATCACCACGTTTGCCTCCTCGACATCACCGGCAAGTTCCCTCAGCCTGCCGCCCATGGAATCTCTCAGCAAGTCGCCAATTCTCCTGAAATCAAATTCTGGAACGGAAGGGGATTCAATCCTTGCCTTCAGCCTGGTTCTCTGGTTATGCGTTACGGAGATTCTCCTGCCCGTACTGTCCGGGGAGACCCCAAGAATCTGCGAGGTATGGCTCATTGTGCATGGACACGCATTGAAGCCGCTGACCGCAACACTCATTAAGTATTTTGATCCACCTGTTGCGGACCGTAAAATCGCGAAAGCAACGTCGATATAATCTAGGTCCTTTTGACTATTCCCGCTGACGGTCTGAACATACCTCGATGAGAGCTCAAGGCGGCAGGAACCGGACTTTGCAGCGGAAAGAACGCCGGAAGCCCACTCGTCCATTTTCCTGTATACCGTATCGAGGGAGACCGTCCCGGAAAAGGACCTGACCGCCGAATCCTTCAGCATTCCGAAACTGGCGCTGCCCACATCGGGCGGCACGGAAACCCAGGTGTTCACACCGAATGAATCAAACCTGCCATCCCGCAAGCCCGCAATTTCTATGGGCATTACCAAGCCGGAAATGCCGGCGCTTTCTATCGGCACCTTTCTGTTTACTGTGGGGCTCGTTTTTTCATTTCCTCGTAGCTTTTCTTCATGCTCTGGTCAAGCTCTTTGAGTTTATCCTCAAGGGCCTTCTGCTGCCTCTCAAGGGTCTTAATCCTGATCTGGCTGAGCTCCTTCTGCTCCTTGAGATCTTCGACTAGCTTTGACTTGTTTTCCACCTTGTAGAGAATGTTCCCGACCATCTTGTAGAGCGCCGGGGAATCACCAAGGCCTTCCAGTTCCTCAAGGGTCTTGTCAATCTCCCTTGACTTCATCTCCAGCTGGTATTTCTGCGATGCCGTATCCTCCAGCTGGACCTCGAACTGCTGCATCTGCCTCAACTGATTCTGAACCGAATTACTGATGTTGTTTTCCAATCGTCATTCCTCCATGAACCTTGATATCAGCACTAGCAGCCTGGTTATCCCGCCTAGTGCGGATTTCAATGCCGCATTATCCATGGCGTCTATATAAATATGGAAGTTCCGGTCATCGGATTCCATCCTCACAGCTGCCCTGTCCGTATCGCGCCTGATTTCCGGAGACAGGATGTCAGCTACATTGGTTTCCGAACGGGGAAAGGAAATCCTGACGCTGTACTTCACGCCCTTCCATCTGATAAGGTTTAAAATATGTTCGTGAATTCACTCAAGCTGGGTCCGTGGCCTAGTTTGGATAAGGCACCGTCCTTCTAAGTCGGTGATCGGGGGTTCAAATCCCCCCGGGCCCGTAGAGTTTTCCGTCAGCTGGTCTCCACCACGGCAGGATTTTCCGCAGGAACCAGGTTTCCCTTCAGCTTCCTTGCCACATAGGGGGAAAAGAGAAGGGTGATGAAGCAGACTATTGAGATGACATACCAGGCCCACTGCTGGTTGGTGGTGAAAATGTAGAGCAGCGAGGTGCCGACAATCGGGGACAGGGAGAATGAAATGCTGAGCAGGGCAGAATTCGTCCCGAAATACTCACCCCTCCGGTCCATGGGAGCTATCCTCGACACAATAATCTGCGGTATCATCAGCACAAGATCCTCACCTATTGAAATGACGAACACCACGGCGAAAAGCACTATAAGAGAGGAAGTCAGGCCGAAGAATATGTATCCGGACGCAAAGATCGCCGTGCCGATCACGAATGCCGGAATCTCGCCGATCCTTTCCAGAAAACGGTTCGCTGCCGGCTGGAAAACGACAATCACCGCAGTGTTGAAACTGTACATGAGCGTAGCGTCAAAGACAGGCAGCCCGTCATGGCCCGTGATGTACAGCGGGAAGATGGAACTGAGCCACTGCTGGGAGAAAAGAATGGAGATGGCTAGATAGGAGGAGATCATCAGCAGGAACCTGTCCCTTGAATAGATCACTCGCTTTTCCTTCCGCGGTTTTTCCCTGAAATTAAAAGATTCAGGCACGAAAAACAGGAAAAGCAAGGTTTCCAGAGCAGCGCCTGCAACATTCACAAGGAAGAATATTACCGGGTCTATCCCCCAGGAAAAGCCTGCCACAATGAGCCCCACCCCAATGCCTGCATTTGAGGTGATTCTGCTGAGGCTGAACGCAGCCACCCTGTCGGATTCGCTGCTGAGATCTGTTATTGCGCTGTTGACCACAGGCCTTTGTACAGAAGATCCAATTCCCATGGCAATATATGCAGTGATGAAGAGGATCACGGAGAGATTGAGGTACGAAATGAAAAACAGGGCAAGAGAAGCCAGGAAGACAAGTGTTGAGGAAAGCAGAATCATGCGTCTCCTTCCTATCCTGTCTGCGAAGTAACCGCCGTAGAGATTTGCAGGCACAGAGAATGCGGCCTGCAGGGTGAAAACTATGCCGATTTCCAGATACGAGAGATCGAAGATGTAATAGTAATAGAGGGTTACAAGCGTCATCAACGGGAATCTGGCAAAACCGCCGATGAACCTGATCGCGCCTATGACCCTGATGCTCCGGTGAAGCTGCAGCATTCCCATTGGAATGGAGAAGTATGCGGTATTGCTGATTAACCTTTTGAATGCCGGATAACAAAATCCCCAAAGCTTGTCAATCTATGCCGTTCAAACAAACAGCCTTTGAGAATCTAACAGGAAATCGTTAAAAACACGCAGGAAATTATAAATATATCTGAATTCTTGATCATCTGATGGCAGAGGAACAAAAGTCTAGGTTCAGCGATGATTCAAAATATCTTCGCAGAGCCGTAGACGAAGATAGGCAGCGGTCAAGCACAGGTTTTCTGTTGTTTGCAATTGGGCTTTTCCTTGCATGGATACCGTATATCCTGTTCGTCGGCGATATCCTCCTGTTTATTGGACTTCTCATGATTTTCTTCGGCAGAAATGGGTTCAGCGATGCCCATGTTCGGAACGTCAACATGGCGATTGTCTTGCTTGTGCTGATGATTATTATAGCGATTGCGGTTGCTGTTTTTTTTGCTCTCTCCATCGATTCAACACTTTTGTCTCTTAATTCGGGCACAATAACCCAATCCCAGGCACTTCAACAACTGTCAGCGGCTTTAAACACATATCTTGGAGCCCTGATCGTGGTCTCATTTATAGGTGGTATCACCTATGTCCTGATACCATATGCTCTTCTGGAAAGAGGCTGGAGAACCCTTCTGATCGTTGCGTTCTTCATCATGGTCGCGGTGTCCATCACTTCTTTCGTTCTGGTTTCCGGCTCAATTTCCAACATGATCAGTAGTGCAGGATCCAATTCTTTCGCGACGATATCCGCAAATGCACAGAGCCAGACAACCCTTTATGGATTGCTCGCTGCAATCCCCGACATCCTCCTGGGAATCATTTACCTGCATGCTAGATCCAGAATTGAGTGGGGAGCAACGAATTAGGGGCAAACTGTTGCATGTCTGGGTGGTTCATGCAATTATTCAGGGAATGGTGATCCGTGACGGATCACCATTGCGTTGAATAACCCGACCAACAGCTTAAATACATTTCTTTCTTTATGGGTCACTTTACAGTTATCTGTTCAGGTGATAAATTGGCAAATGGAGAAAACGCAGGGGCAAATCTCGTTGAGAGCCGATCCAAGAAAAGATGGTCCGACAGGGACTACAAGAGAAGGGTACTGCAGCTCAAGAAGAAGAGCGATCCACTCGAGGGAGCACCCCAGGCAAGAGGCATAGTTATTGAAAAGATAGGAATTGAGGCAAAGCAGCCAAATTCTGCAATAAGGAAGTGCGTGAAGGTCCAGCTCATAAAGAATGGCAGGCAGATTACTGCCTTTGCTCCCGGGGACGGGGCAATAAACTACATAGACGAGCATGATGAGGTCGTTGTGGAAGGCATAGGCGGAAGGATGGGTAGAAGCAAGGGCGACATTCCGGGAGTTCGGTACAAGGTTATCAAGGTCAACGGCATTTCCCTCAGGGAACTGGTCAAGGGAAGAAAGGAGAAGACGGTGAGATAATGGATCTCAAGCTTTTTGGTATTTATCCGGTCAATGAAGTGCAGGTTCACGATGTCAGCCTGACATCATACATCAACCTCACGTCAGGAATCAACCTCCATACTGGCGGGAGGTACTCGAACTATGCAGCAGGCAAAAGGAACATGAACACCATGGAAAGGTTCCTCAACAAGATCATGCGCACCGAGAAGTGGACGGGCAAGAAATACAGCGCATACAGGATTCTGAGAACCGCGTTCCAGAAGATAAGCGAGAAAACCAAGGAAAACCCGGTACAGGTCTTCATAAACGCGATAGAGAATTCTGCACCCAGGGAAGAAGTCACGAGACTGAAGTACGGCGGCATAGCTGTACCGAAGGCAGTCGACGTGGCACCATCCAGGAGAGTGGACATAGCCCTGAGGAACCTTGCCCTTGGAGCATCCAACACATCGTACAAGAACAGGAAGGCAATCGAGGACTGTCTTGCGGATCAGATTATTCTGGCTGCCAAGAACGACGGTGCGTCGTTTGCCGTTTCGAAGAAGGAGGAAATTGAGAGGATCTCGGCCTCTGCAAGGTAAGCAGATCAGCTGGAGCGGTTCAGGCTATTGCCTGCACCGCGTAAATGTAATACTGTACTGCAAAGGCTGCGACCAGTATGCCGAATATCCTGGTCAGGGCCTTCAGGTTTCTTTCACCCATCACCATGAATATCCTGTTAGCGAAGGTGAAGCTTAAGTAAATTATGACAAAAAGGATTGACAGGGATATCACCGTGAACAGGATCGGATAGAGCCCGCCGTTGGACAGTATTATCACTAGTGAAATAGCGCCAGGGCCTGCCAGTAGAGGAGTGGCAAGAGGCACTATGCCTATGTCCTTCTCCACCGAACCGCCAGCGGATTTTGGCCTGTCGCCTTCCCTGACCATCTGTATCCCCATAATGAGCAGTATCGTGCCTCCCGCTATCTCAAGGGCCTGGATGGATATCCCGAGAAGGGAAAGCAGGTATTCCCCGACGACAGTAAAAAGGAGGAGTATGATGTAACCGTAGGTAACTGCGTCCTTCGTAATGGCAGCTCTTGCATGATCGTCAATAGAAGACGTGAGGGAAATGAATATCACCAGGGCTCCGAAGGGATCAATTACCACGAAAAGCGGGATGAAAATTTTCAGAAACTCAACAGTAAAACCCACGGACACCCTCAGGAATTACTGAGGCTGAAGATATGGTTTTGCATTCATTCCGTCAATGGGGCATCTAGAAACGAAACCCGTCTCTTATAAGTTCAAGGGCGGAATCATATATGCTGGCAGCCTCATCAAACCCAACCGGACCGGAGACGGAGACCACCCCCTCCAGGCCATTGTGGGTGATCCCCATCATTGCCGGCCCAAAACTGCTCTTGTAAAGGATAAGAGCCGGTTTCTCAACCTGGATATCGAAGAACCGTCCCCCCTTCCTTATCCTGTACCTGACATGATCAACCGTTGTATCCTTCCTCCAGACGTCAACCGATATGACCCGGCGGAAATTGGACTCCTGGTATATCCGGTATCTCTGCACCGTTTTTCCCTCATGCACCAGCGATCCTTCGGAGCTTCCCCTGAACGCATTTCCAAAAGAATCCCGGGGGTCATCCAAGGGAACCCACCTGAGGCGCGAGATCCTCAAATCCTCGTACCATTGGCCGGGATTGCCCATGGTATGGTAGCCCCTCTCGTGATACCTGAGTCCTGAGACCCTATGAAGATCTTTGCTATCCGCACTTAGCGAATTCATGAAATCTTCCCGTTCCTGGCGATCCCCGGCAAAGAACTCGACCTCGATGTGAGTCCCGTTCACCGCCGTGGTCGCTGCCTCAATCCCCTTGTAATCCCTGCCATAATATACGGGGTTCCTGCCCATCCTCGCCTCGACCCTGGAATATGAATCCACAAGCGAAGACATCAGGTTCTTCGGGAAACCGTAGTAGAACCAGTCCATGAAGAACTGCTTTACCCTTCCAGACAGATCGCCGGAAAACTCGTACCTGACCGTGGGCCACACGGCATCATGATGCCTTGCTGTGATGCTTTCAACTTCATATCCCGCAGGAAAAAAAGTGGCAAATCCAAAATTCAATGACTGGACCTCGCCGGGAGAAAGGATCGCCTCAATCATTCATATCCCTCATGTAATACTCAGGAAGGCACATTCCGTTGATTCCGTGACACATTTCACAATCCGCATGGCAGTGGACGGCATTATAGGTAGCAGAACCAGTTCAACGATAATAATGATGCGGGTTCAGTCTTTCCGGGAGCCAATTTATTTATGTATCCGGGAACTCTGCCGCCGGAATATATCTGGACCAGATAATGCCTGGAAACATTCTCTCTCCGATCGGAAAGCGCATCCCGTTCCGTAGACCATCATTATGCAGTACAGGTAATGCTGCCACATCGGGCAAATCCACCATGATCAATTGAACAGAAAAACAAATAATACGTAAGACGGATAGCCCTGCATGGCTTCTGGAGAGAGGGAGTATTTCACTCTTGACGACTTCAAGCTGCAGGGATCCACGGTCTTCCTCAGGGTGGACGTTAATTCACCCATGAACCCGGTAACAGGGGAGATCATTGGCACTACGAGGTTTCATTCGCATCTTGATACAATCAGGAAACTCTCGGACTCCAAGGTGGTAATCCTTGCCCACCAGAGCAGGCCTGGCAAGGAGGATTTCACCAGCCTGAGGGAGCATGCAAGGATATTCGAGTCGCTGCTCGACAGGAATGTGGATTTCGTGGATTCGCTTTTTGGGGACTACGTCACCTCAAAGGTGAAGAAGATGCGCAGCGGTGAAATTATGATGCTGGAAAACACCAGGTTCTATTCGGAGGAAGTGAACATTGACGGCAAGGACCTTGCTGCAATGGAGCAGTCGAACCTGGTACGAAAGCTCGTGCCGCTGATGAACTACTTTGTGAACGATGCGTTCCCAGCCATCCACAGGCCGCAAACCACCCTTGTCGGTTTCCAGAGGCTTGTCCCCAACATTGCCGGTGAACTCATCAACAGGGAGATATCGTCGCTGAGCAGTTTCATGGGGGGAGACATGAGGCCAAAGATCGCCATTCTCGCCGGGGCAAAGATAAATGAGTCCATCTCTGTAGCTTCCAGCTTCCTGAAGAACGGAACCATAGACAGGATACTCACCGGTGGCGTGGTGGCCAACGCCTTCCTGTGGGCAAAAGGCATCGAAATAGGAAAGAGGAACCAGGAATTTATCGTCAAGAACAACAAGAACTACAGGGAACTCATAGATGTGTGCAGGGACCTGATCAACAGGTACCCGGAATCCGTGATGCTTCCCACCGATGCAGTCCTTTATCCTTCAAAGCAGAGGCTTATCGTAGGGGAAAGCGTGCCGGATGATCAGGTAATGGCTGACATAGGGGTGGATACCATAGTGGAATACATAGACACTATTTCCAGGGCCCAGGCCATCTTCATGAACGGCCCCATGGGCATGTATGAATTTGAGGACTTTTCCGTTGGGACCTTTGAGGTTGTGCGTGCAATTGCGAGGAACAAGGGGTTGAAGATTGCCGGAGGCGGCCACACCCTGAGCGTGCTGGAGCACCTCAACCTCATGAGTAAAATCTCGCACGCGTCCACGGGGGGAGGAGCTCTGATAAGCTATTTATCGGGTGAGGAGATGCCAGTGCTGGAGGCCCTGAAGGCCAGCAAGAAATTCTTTGCGGGAAAGTATCATGGTTGAAGAGAGTAACCGGGTAAGCATCGACGAGGAGATAGAGTACACGAGGAATCTTCTTTCCTCGGTCAGCAGTCAGCTGGACAGGATACAGATGGCTATGGCGGAGATTGTGACAACAATTGACGTGCTTACGAACCTCAAGTCCGCTGCGGCTTCCGAAGGAAAGATCTCCATTGGTTCCGGCCTTTTTGTGAGAGCCGAGATCAAGGACCCGGATACGGTGATATTCCCAATCGGATCAGGGGTGTTCACGGATGAAAAGAGTGAGGCAGCAATTGAGAAACTGAACGCCAACCTGAAGGAACTCTCCGCCTCTTCCGAGACATTGCGGTTGAGAAGAAAAGAGCTTGAGGGAAGAATCAACGCCCTGGGAACGATCTACAACCAGATGCTGCAGCAACAGTCCGGAACACAGCAAAATGTTTGAGTCACTGAAGAAGAGATTCCAGGCGGTATTTTCTGGAAGGACCGATTCCATCCTTTATTCTGACTTAGAACCTGAGATACTGGAGATACTGCTGACTGCAGACGTTTCCTACGACACTGCGCAGAAGATTTCAGAGGAGGCAAAGAAGAGGCTTCCCAGGCAGAGGAAGATAGCCATACAGGAGGCAAGGGAAGCTTTCAAGGCGGCCATGACGGAGATAATAGACTCGGCAGGTTCCCAGCCTGATTTGCTGTCTTTTGACCGCAAGCCCTCGGTCATTCTGTTCCTTGGCATCAACGGCACCGGAAAAACAACCACAATTGCCAAGGTGGCGGAATATCTTAAGCGAAACGGGAAGAGAACAGTTATAGCGGCAGCGGATACTTTCAGGGCAGGCGCGATTGAGCAGCTTGCAGAACTGTCTGCGGCAGTCGGTGTACCGCTGATCAGGCATGCCCAGGGGAGCGATCCATCTGCGGTTGCGTTCGACGCGATCGAGCATGCAAGGGCGAGGAACCTGGACTTTGTGCTCATTGATTCGGCAGGCCGGATGCAGACCAACAGGAACCTCATGGAGGAGATGAAGAAGATCAGGAGGGTCTCAAAGCCGGATCTCACAGTGCTGGTGCTGGATGCCATGATCGGCCAGGACGCGGTCTCACAGGCCAGGACGTTCTTCAGCGAGGTCAGCTATGACTGCATAGTGCTGACCAAGATGGACACCGATGCAAGAGGCGGCGCGATACTCTCAATCACCAACGAACTGAAAAAGCCCGTCCTGTACATCGGGGTAGGGCAGGGTCTTTCAGACCTTCAGAAATTCGACGCGGACTGGTACCTTTCAAAGATCCTACCTTAGGCCGGCCATTATCCTCACCACTTCCTGAACTGGCAGTTCTGTGGTTATCAGCGGTATGTTCTCGAGCTCTGCCAGCTTGAGGGCGAGCTGGTCTACGTTTCCAGGCTGTATGTATACAACCGCTGCCGGCTTCAGCGGATGAGCGCGGATAGCTATCATGGGGCTCCTGCCCACCTTCACCTCGGTAAGGAAGATGGCCCTCTGGCTTGACCATCCGTAAAGCTTGGTGTATTCCGGGTAGGAGAAGGCAAGGGCAGCCTTGATGCCATCAATGATTGTGTATCCGCGAATCTGCCTGTTAAGGTCCACAGTGGACATGTTACTGCCGCTGATCGCTGAAACCACCCTGTAAAGGCCGACATCCCTGTCGTAGTCCTTTATGTCGATCAGTGCTTCAATGGGAACGCCGCTGCTGAACCTTCTCTGGATGGATCCGCCCCTCCTTGAATCTATCTCGATAAATGCATTCACAATCTTCTTTATGGTGGCAACGCCAGGCGACCGCCTCTTCCCGGATTCATAGTCGCTGATCACCGACGGGGACACGTTCAGGAACCTGGCAAGCTCCCCCTGGGCGATCTTGAACTCCTCCCTCCACCTGCGTATTGCCATGCCGGGATCATCGGACATGGCAATCTGGCCGGCTACCTTCTCATAGATCTCAATCATCGTGGAGTCAGCCCGCCCGTGAGTATAAACGTTGACCAACGCATTCAACCGGATTGCTAAAGGAGCTTGCGCATGTTCATGTTTGTCGGCCTGTAACCGAGCTTCTCGTACAGGGAAATGGCAACGCTGTTGTGGCCGAACACGTGGAGGTTGATCGACCTAATCCCCCTTGCCCTGAGAAATTCCTCAAGCGCAAGCATTGCGCCCTCCCCAAATCCCTTTCCCCTGTGTTCGGGCCAGACCACGATGTCCCATATGTAGGCGCCCTTCAACTCCCTGTTCTCAGCCTCGAACCAGAGAATGCCGGCTCTCTCCCCATTTTCCGGGACGATGCTCATCACAGAATGCCCGGGGGTATCCTTTCCCCGTGGCAGCAGTTCAGAGAATGCCCGCCTTGATTTCTCCATGGCGTCCTCTGGCTGCCAGTTACCAGATTTTACCTTCTCTTCGGCATAATTCTTCACAGAAAATTCCATGTATCGCCTGAATTCCTCCTCATCCACGGGAACAAGTTTCACGCCTGTCATACGGTTACGTGCCATTCAGGGCATGCCGGTGCATAAGCTTTCGCGGCGTGGACAAGGGAAATGCGTTGCGGGCATTCAATATCCGGGTTGCCCAGGTTTTGGGAACGGCAGCGAAATCCGACCGGGGAAATGCAGGCTGTGGGATGTGAACGCCCGGGAACCGGTCGTCAAAGCCACTCCCACACCTTTTCATCCAGGGCTGAATAGTGTTCGACAACGGGCTTGAGATCGTGCTCCGTGCCGCTCATTGACATTATGTAGGACACGTAATCGCCTGCCCCCGTTGACTGTACGATGGTGGTATCCACCAGTCTTCCGTGCTCCTTTGTCAGGAAGAAGGCTAGCCTCGGGATCCTGAGCATCCTATCCTTGCCACCTCCGCGCAGGATTCCAAGATCGTCGGCATAAGTCTCGTACACATTGTCTGTTTTGGAGATCTCCGTTAAGCCACTGAAGTCCAGCGGTTTGGTGGAGTAGAGAATAATCCGTGCTCCCCCCTTGGGTATGTGGCGGTTCTCCACCTCAGCCACAACCTCCCCGGTATCGCTCTTCAGATATTTCAGAAGGCCGATGCTGTCCGGCATATCGACAGAGTACCTGACGAGCGAGAGCTGGGATTCGCGATGTATCCCCATCATCCTTTCCCTGAGACCCTCAGATTCCCTCATGCTTTCCAGCCTGAATGCAGGGGGATTCTCGCCATTCCCTGAGAGGATTTCGATGATGTCTGCCGCAACGCTGTTGTGGAACCTGAAATCCAAGAACAGTTCTCCCCTCATCAGGTATGAGTCATTCATTGTCACGGATCGGGTCGCCATAATGCGGTGAATGGTGTCGATGCACTCAGGATTCTCCATCTTTTCTGCAAGCGTGTAATAGTATGTCCTGTCCGTCACATCATTCCTTGCGACAATGGCCGCAAGGCTTCCATGGGGCATCATCTCCTTGTCAAAGTACATCTGGAGATATCCCTCGCCGTTCTCCTCGAAAATGTAGGCAGGCGTCCTGCCCTGAAGCGTTGAGATTACCCTGAAAACGCCTTCGCTCTGCTTCACCGCTATTATCAGCCGCCTGTCAAGCTTCCGATAGGCTTCAGAAATCCTCATTCAGCACCTTCAAATTCATCACATACATAACTGTGTGCAAGAAGGTAACCTTTCACCATTCCGCAATTCATGACATAGAAGAGATTTAAGGTTTCAGGTATGCATTGCGCCGATCGGCTTATTGGCCCAGAAAAAATCCATGGCCCGTTTTTCCTTGTGATCATCTGCTTTATCCCCTACAACCGCATTCTTGAACGCTGACGAGGCAGCCTGATCGCCGGCGGCATCCATAAAGACCGCTTGCCATGAGGGAGGAAGATGAGGGCATCATATCAATGATCAGCCAGGAGAATGGATCGGCTATTTCAGTGGCGCGATCCGGTAGTAATCGTACCAGCCCCCCCTGCTCCCGGCCTTCTTCCCCAGATAGCCCTCGTGCACAAGCTTCTCCAGTGACGGGGTAGGGGCATAGGCTGCATTTCCAGTTTCCTTGAACATGTATTCGGCTATGTGCAGCATGGTGTCCAGCCCTATCAGGTCCCCAAGCTCAAACGGGCCCATGGGGAAACCGAATGCCAGCTTCGACATCTGGTCTATCTCCCTGATTCCGGCGATCCCCATATCGAAAAGCCGGTATGCTTCCATTGACCATGAGTTGATGAAGCGGGTGGTGAAAAATCCGGGCCCGTCGTTCACCGTGATTGGGATCTTTCCCATTTTTTCAGAGACGGAAACGACAAGTTTCAGCGTTTCCTCTGAAGTCTGCGGCCCCTTTACCACCTCGACAAGCTGCATCACCTGGGGAGGGTTGAACCAGTGCATGCCCACAAACCTGTCACCCCTCTTCACAAATGATGCAAGGTCGTCAATCCTTATCCCTGAAGTATTGGACGCGAACACGGTTTCCGGCGGGCATATGGAATCGAGCCTGGAGAATATCTCCCCCTTTACTTTCAGGTCCTCGGTCACCGCCTCAACAATTAGGCTGCATTCCGAGAGGGATTTGATATCGGCCGATGTGGATATCCTGGAAACGGTCTGTTTCAGATCCGCTTCCGTCATCCTGCCCTTCTCGACCTGCTTCTGGAGTCCGAATCTTCCGCTGACTATTGAATCCATTCCCTTCCTGAGAAAATCCTCGCTAATGTCGTTCATGATTACATGGTAACCATGCCTGGCGAAGGTCACTGCAATCCCATGCCCCATGACGCCTGATCCGACAACGCCAATTTTTTTCAGGTTTTCAAGCTGCATCGTACTTGATCGGGTGGGCGTTCATAATGTTTCCAGCCTGGCATTGGTGACGTGTGGGATCGGCGATCATTCTCCGGAGATGTTTCATGCGGACCGGAACAGCTGGGGGCGTAGAATGCATCACCATTTAGCTGCAGCCTTTGGCCAGGCGCCAGAGTCCGGGTCAGGGAAGATCTCACTTACCCCTGTTGCGCAGATCTGTAAATTTGTGAACTGAATACCTGCCATCCCTGTCCACGTAAACGGCAGTGGATTGGGTGAGAACTGCATTATCAATAATGTCATGGCACGACGCCCTGATCGAGCTCATCAGGTCAACCACATTGCCCGACAGCTTCACGCCTGCATGATCGGATTCACTCAGCACCTTTTTTGCCGCGTCGAGGAGGTGGGTGCCTTTCTCTATGAGGATGGTGGCGGCAGAGTTCATCCTGCCAATAATTTCAAGCGTATTTCTGGCTCTCTCTATCTTTTTCCTCGCCCTGCTCTCAAGAACAAGCACGTTCTGCACCCCCGTCCCTATCAGGGTGGCAATCTCCCTGGTGCTCTTTCCTTCCGATCTGAGCTCGATGATCTGCCACTGCCTGGCTGTGAGTATGGAATTGCTACTGTCGTTCATTTGTGTCTTAACTATAACAAAGTTGTTAATAATATGCTCCCTCGAGCGAGAGGAATTAACAATATTTATAATGAAAGGCAACTTCTTCGCTGGGATGGAAGGGGATCCACGTTTAGCGGTCGCGAAGTTTGTCTTCACCAGGGAAAACCTGAGGATGCAACTCTTCATATTCCTGGCTGCTGCAGGCATCTTCATTGACGTGTGGGATCTTACCGCGCTGGGAATAGTCCTCACCCCTTTCAGGAACTATTTCGATCCCGGATCGGCAATGCTGGCCCTGGCAGTGAGCTCCGCGAACATCGGTGCGGTCTTCGGCGCCATTTTCGGTGGGCTGCTCACGGACAGGCTGGGCAGGCGATCTATGTTCATCTACAGCATGATAATCTTCGTGGTGACCGCATTCCTGCAGGCGCTGTCAACAAACATCTACGAGTTCACGATTTTCAGGACGATAATGGGGTTCGGCCTCGGATCGGACGTAGCAACCGGGTTCTCATACATATATGAGTTCATAAGCGACAGCCAGAGGAAAAAATTCTACTCCCTCTGGGCATACGCGTTCTCAGCGACGGCGATTCTTGCAGTGCTTGTAAGCATGATATTCTATTACGCCACATACAGCGACAACCTGATCTGGAGAGTGCCCTTCATACTGGGCGGCTTCTTTGCAACCGTGATCATAATCCTGAGATACAGGATCCCGGAAACGCCCATATGGCTGGCTTACAGCGGAAGATACCGGAAGGCCAGGGAAATCCTGCAGTCCGTCTACGGGGAGATCCCTGAAGGGATACCACTTGAGGACGGGAAGAGGGGCACCCTCACCATGATCAGGATGCTGAAGGATGTCTTTGCCATCGGTAAGAACAGGGTACTTGGCTTTGCAATGTCCCTGAATGTCATAGTGGGGGTGATAAGCTGGGGATTCAGCTTCTACGTGACATACTCCCTGACTTCCCTCGGGATCACGTC